>JACJXC010000009.1 GCA_020636835.1 Bacteroidales bacterium | reverse complement strand
TGTCGTGAACCCTGACAGAGTTCCAAACTCTGTCAAGGTTCACTTGTTCGCACGCATCTCCCGCTAGCGCGGATTTTCCTTCGGCGAGTTTCCTTGGTTGGTTGTAATCCGTGCGCATATATCAAATAGGGAATAAAACCTAAAATTTCAGGCACGGACTATAAGTAGGCGCCAATCAATGATGGATATCAATTCTAGCAGAACCCAGCAGAATCTGGGGCGAATGCGCTGATATAGTGTTCAGTTTCGCAAATATTAGCTTTTGGTACGCGCTTCGCTTTTGGGGTTTTTAACCTATTCTAAAATCATTTTACTATATTTGCGCCCTAAATATGAAATACTTGGGAACTAAATATTTTAAGGTATTTGTATTAATGGTGGGGCTTATGGCCTTTTACAACCATGCTGTTGGGCAGGATTCTATCCCTGCAAGCATCCCTGCCGATACCCTTAATGTTCCTCAGGATACGCTTAAGGGGAAGCCTTTTAGCGATATTTCGCTTTTTAGCAATAACAAGGGGAAGACCAATGCGGCAAAGGACTCGGTAAAGGTTGAGCCATTTATCTTGGATTTACTGGAGATTTCGGATCGGAAAAGGGTTTCGTATGCTTGGCACATGGATTCCCGAACTTTTGATTTGGTTGAGGACAAGGCCATCGATACGTCATTGTTCCTTACCCACTTGGTTTTACCAAAACAAATGCAGCTGGTTACCCAAACGCATCTCGGGAATTTGGGTTCGCCCATTCAGTCCGACGATTTTTTTAGCCGCAATTACAACTACCAATTTTTCTTTTCGCGGGGTTACGACGATTACCGCCACGAGTTATTGTCGGCCAAGCACTATAACGTCAAGACTCCCCATACTATTCTGGGATACTCCTCGGGGGGTAAGCGCAAGGAGGCCGATCAATCGCTTCACGTGTTCCATACGCAGAATGTGAACCGGTATCTAAACTTCGGTGTCAATTACGATTACTATAACGCTAAGGGCGTATATGAGAATCAGCTAACCCGCGATAACGTATTTTCGGCCTTTGCCAGTTACTATAAGAAAAGGGTGTCGGCGCAGGCTGTATTTGGGTACACGTACATTCGGAACAAGGAGAATGGAGGGCTTGAGGATGATTACTTTATTCAGGACACGGTTCTGGAATCGGCCTTAGTGCCATTTATGCTCGAGAGCGCCAGCACCGAGTTTCGGCAACGGAGCATTTCCACCATGGCGGGGTACGATATTTTAACCCGGAATGTTAAGCTTAAGGGTGTTGATGGAGCCGATAGCGTGGTTGTGAAACCGTTGCTTACAGCAAAGTTGTTCTTCGAGGCCAATAGGTACACCCGTGTTTATAGCGATTCCGAAACTGATTCGTCGTACTATAAGAATTTCTACATAAGTACTGCGGCCACGCACGACTCTGTTTATCAACTTAACTATACCACTACCATGCTTGTGGAGTTAACGCAGCTGGCAAAATACCCAGGACTACCCGGTTTGCGGTTTTGGGCATCAAACACGGCGGGTAATTACTACTATTTTAAACCAACCGATTTTATTTACGGGAATTCGAACAATAAGTTCAACACATCGCACATTGGTGCCGGGGTTTACAGTCAATCGCCCTATTTGTCGTATAGCGGATCGCTCCGCTACTACGTGGAGGGTTACCGTGTTAACGATAAGGAGTTGTATGGCCAGCTCACCATATCGCCATGGAAATCGGTTGAACTCCCATACGTAAAGGGGCAGCTGCTTATAAGCGATAAGGAGCCCGATATGTTTATTCAAAACTACTTCTCCAACCACTTTATGTGGGCTAATAGTTTTGACAAGGAACAGCGGTTTATGGTAGGAGGCGTTTTAGGAGCCGATAAATGGAAGTTTGAGATGGGCTACAATTTGGCCAGGGTGGAGAACTACTTGTATTTCGATTCTGTTGGCATGCCTGTGCAGGCCGATGGCGTTACAATTACTTCGGCATACGTGCAGAAGGCTTTGAAACTTGGCATTTTTAACTTTGTGAGTAAGGTGTTATGGCAAAACAATACCAATAAGGATGTATTGAGTTTACCACAATTATCGGTTTTTGGGTCAATATTCTTTGAGTATGAACTGGTGAAGAATGCACTGCTTGGACAGCTTGGTGTTAGCGGGTTTTACCGTACCAAATTCTATGCCGACGGCTATATGCCTGCAACGGGGCAGTTTACCCACCAAAGGGCGAAGAAAATCGGAGACTATCCCTTTGTTGATGTATTTTTAAATTTCAGATGGAAACGCGCAAACCTATTCTTTAAATACGAACATATGAATGAAGGAACGCCTAATAATGAGTACTTTACGGCGTATCACCATCCTGCAAACCGCAGGGTACTTAAGTTCGGACTTTCGTGGATTTTCTACAATTAATCGTCAAATTCTAACATTGTTACATTGTTATTTGGGGTAACTTTGTATTCATTTTTGTAAAACCAAAAAAATCTTTGATATGAATTTATTTATCACAGGACGGATAAAGTGGGTGGTTTTTTTGGCTTCGCTTGTAATGTTTTCGTGCATTAGTAAGGACTCTACGCGAATTAAACAGCAGGAGCAAATGCGCGATTTAGCCAAAATCCTGGCCGATGGAAAGCTTGTTGCGGTTACCGACTATAACTCCACAAGTTATTTCCTATACAAGGGCGAACCCATGGGGTATCAGTACGATATGCTTCGCGATTTGGCCTCTTTCCTAGGCGTTAAGCTGGAGCTGGTGGCCGAGAATGATATCGAAAAATCCTTTGAGATGCTTCGCAATGGCGAGGTTGATATCATAGCCAATAACCTTACCATTACCAATCAGCGCAAAAAGGCCTTTAACTTTACGGTTCCGCATGGCGAAACCCGGTTGGTTCTGGTGCAGCGCAAAAGCAATAATTCGGATGAGTCCGTCAAGCCGCTAATTGCGAACCCGCTCGAACTGTCGGGGAAAGTGGTGTACGTGCAACGGAGCTCAGCGTCGGCGCAGCGTTTGAAGCATCTTTCCGAAGAGATTGGAGGGAACATCATGTTGGTTGAGCTGCCCAAATATAACGAGGATCAGCTTATCGATCTGGTTTCGACTGGGGAGATTGACTACGTGGTATGCGACGAAACCGCAGTGCAAATTAAGGCGGCAACCCTGAGCAATATCGATTTTACTACTGTAATTGGATTCCCGCAGCACACCGCTTGGGCAATGCGTAAATCGTCGCCCGATTTACTTGCCAAAACAAACGATTGGCTAAATGGGTTTCTTAAAACCAGCCAGTATCAGCGGGTGAAGCGTAAGTATTACAACACACCCAATCATGTTCGGCGGTTGAATTCCGATTACTTCTATGTGCAACAGAATCGGGTTTCGGAGTGGGATGAGTATTTCAAAAAGCATAGTTCCAAAATTAACTGGGATTGGCGCTTGTTGGCATCGTTGGTGTACCAGGAGTCGCGCTTTAAGCACGATGTGGTTTCGCATAGGGGTGCAATGGGTTTGATGCAGTTTATGCCCCAAACCGCTGAGTTTTTTGGAGTCGATAGCACCGTGAGCGCAGTTGAGCAGATTGAAGCGGGTGTTAGGTACATCAAATGGCTCGACAATAAGATGCTCGATAATAATATCCCCGAGCAGGAGCGTGTAAAGTTTGTGCTCGCCGCATACAATGCTGGGATCGGCCATGTGATTGATGCCCGTAATTTGGCCCGTAAGTACGGAAAGAATCCAAATGTATGGGACGAGAATGTGGAGTATTTTATTCGGCATAAATCCGAATTTGCTTCCGATACGGTGGTTCGGTATGGCCGTTTGCGCGGTGAAGAGACATATCGGTATGTATCCGAGATTATCGATCGCTACGAGCATTACAAGAATATACTCAGATAGTATTCATGAAAAAAAGAGCCCCAAGCAGGGCTCTTTTTTTTATTCGGGTAGTTCCAGTATCGCTATTAGTTCTGCTATAATCATTGCGGTGGCACCCCATACCGTTTCGTTGGACACATCGAAGTATGGAGCAGTAACTGATCGACCAATGGTTGTAAAATTTTTGGTCTTTATGCGGTTGGGATCGGCTAGGTTTTCCAGCTCTACTTGAAAGGCGTAGTCAACCTCCCTTGGGTTTATTTGCAGTGTTGGCGCGGTTTGTGAAATTCCAACCACAGGGGTTACCATTGAATTGCTTACCGGGATAAAGAGTGGGGTTAGTTGCCCTATAACGGTTATATCAGTAGGATTAATGCCAACCTCCTCGTGTGCCTCGCGTAGTGCGGTTGCAATTATCGATTCGTCTTCGGGTTCCACCTTTCCGCCAGGGAGGCAAACCTGCCCGCTATGTATTCCATCGTAAGTTGGCCGTTTAATAAGCAAAGTGCTTATGCCATTACATGTGGGGAACAATAGGATGAGTACCGCGCTAAGTTGAGTAAGGCTATTGGGACAGCAGGTTCCCATTAAATGGGTGCGGATTGATGGCGACATCCTGTCCTGTGCCTCAAACCCGGGCAGGTTGTTGCACAGTGTGCGGCTTAACCTATCGGTAAAATCATCAAAATTATCAACCCTGAGCATTGTTTTTTTCTGTAAAAATAGTACAATTGGTCTAAATATTGATAATTTCCCGATGCTTGTGCGGTTTGTTGCAAATCTTTTGGATAATGTGTTGCTCCAAAGCCGTAAAGTTTGCATCTTTAAAGGATTATTTGTATTTTTTGTAGTATAGGATATCGTTCTCCGCGGTTTTTAACCTTGTTATCGGATAATAACTACAATTAGTTATTTCCGCTAGATGAGTTAATTGGAGCAATGTACATTGGGAACGTATTAAACTGAATAGAAACCAAATCATTAAATAAACACATGAAACACAATCTACTTCTTATCCTTCTTTCCATTGCAATTATTCTCAGTGGTGGATGTGCGTCGAAAAAATATGCCAAGCGCGGGTCGAAGTTTGAGCAGGCTGGACTTTGGGAGCAGGCCGCTGAATCGTATATGCGTTCGTTGAGTTCGAAACGCCACAATATTGATGCAATTGTTGGGCTTAAGCGTTCCGGGCAGAAGGTGATTGACGATAGGTGTTATAAGATTTACAAGGCATACGAGTCCGATCAGTTTAAGGAGACCGTGTACGGCTATCTGGGAGTTGTTGACTTTAAAAACCGTGCTGCAGCCTATGGCGTGGAGCTCACCGTGTCCGATATGGCCACCGATTACTTTAAGGATGCCAAACCTAAGTACATTGAAAAGATTTATGCGGAGAGCCAGCAATTAATGGATGCCGAGCGATTTGAACAGGCCGAAAATGTGCTTAAGGAGATCCAGCTCATCGACCCCAACTACGGGAATGTGCAGGAAATGCTCAAAGTTTCGAAGTGCGAGCCATTGTACCGGCAGGCACGGGAGTACATGGGGGCCGGGTTGAATAGGAAGGCTTATGCCAATTTCGATAAAATTATCAAGGAACACAATTCGTATAAGGATTCCAAGGAGCTGAAGGATGAGGCGCTTCTTAAGGCTCTTATCACCATAAAGGTTGAGAATTTTGAGAACGAGCAGGGTTCTGCAGGATACGCAGTTCGAATGCAGGGCACAATTGTGTCGCAGCTTAACTCGCTTAAGAATCCATTCCTAAAAGTGGTTGACACTGATAAAACACAGGATATTATCGACGAACAGCGCCGCAGCGTGGCTCTTGGCTCCGATATTCAGGTGGGGAAAATCCTTGCAGCCAATGCCATACTTACCGGATCGGTTGTGGAGTTTAGGCAGAACGCAGGAAAATTGGCAAAGAATGAGAAGCGGGGCTACCTTAAAATTGTTAAAACCGTAAAGAATAAGGCCACCGGTCAGGACGAGAAACAGGTATCGTACCAGAAGGCCATATATTACACATACAGTATCAAGAACTCGGTTACGGTTGCGCTTCGCTACCAACTTGCATCGGTGGAAACCGGCGCGGTTATGGTTTCGGATGTAACCAGCGAGATACTTGACGATGAGGCGCGTTACGCCACATTCGATGGTGATGGCGGCAGTTTGGTACCAGGCTACTGGGTAAGCCAGAATAAGAACTCCGCGAAGGACTATGTTTCCGATAATCCAGCCGAGATTAATGCATTGCAATCGCTCCTAAAGGCGAAGCGCAACGTATTGTCGGTTAATCAATTGCTCGATAAGGCCACTGCCGAAATCTCCGCTCAGGTGGTGCAAAAAATTAATAAGTACAATCCCGAACAGTAGTATGAGAACACATCTATTATGGTTACTTGGGGTGGCTTTTATCCTAACGGGTTGCGGTGGATCGCGCAAGGCCTCGGAGGTTAAAGTGTCGCCGGCATGGGTGCAAGCGCGCCCTGCAACATCAACTTACTATGTGGGAATTGGGTCGGCGCGTAAAACTGTCGACCCCAATGGCTATATGCAAACCGCCAAGCAGAACGCGTTGGCCGATATGGCCAGCGATATATCCATAAACATATCGTCCAATTCGGTGCTGAGCGCCTTTGAAACGCAGCAACGTTTTTACGAGGATTACACATCCACCATCAAGGCTCAGGCTCAAAAAGAGCTGGAGGGTTACGAGGTGGTAGATACATGGGAGGACGAGTTTAATTACTGGGTTTACTACCGGCTGTCGAAGGAGCAGTACAGGGTGCTGGTGGAGGCTAAAAAGCGCGACGCTGCGGCCAAATCGCTCGACTTTTACGGGAAGGCAACTCAGAGTATCGATATGGGCGATATTCGGGGTGGGCTTACCCTTCTGGTGAAAGCGTTGGAGCCACTTAAGCCATACCTGGCCGAGTCGATGATTGTTAGCCACAATGGTCATGATATTTTTCTGGGGAACGAGATAATTCAGCGTCTATCGCAGACCGTTAGCAGTTTGTCGGTGGTAGGGCCGCAGCGTGTTCCGGTTAAGTTGGGTAGGGGGATATCGCCATCGGAGCTCCAGTTCACAGTTTATGATAAGAACCGATTGCCTCAGAAGGGCATTGCGCTAAAGGCTAACTATTCCGAGCGCACCCTACTTCCCTACAAGACAGTAACCGATGCGATGGGGGTTGCCCCATTTGGTATTGATGCAGTACGCTCGTCGAAACCGGCCGAAAAGCTTACAATGTATATCGATATTGAGCCATTAGTGTACGAGGCCACCACCGATTTCACCCTTCGCAAGTTGCTATCGAAAATGTCCACACCGTTTACCGAGGTTGAGATTATTGTGGAAAAACCCGTGTTCTACCTTACCTCAAGCGAGGTTAATGTGGGGAAACCACTTGCCGAACGTTGTTTACTGGAGGCTGCCAAGCGTAAACTTATAGAATCGGGAATGCTGATCACCGAAAAGCCCAGCAGTGCCGATTATTCGATAAATATCCAAGCGGCGACGATTCAGTCGGCGCAGGTGGGCGAGTACCAGCAGGTTTCGCTGTCGGCTACCCTGTCGGTTAAGAATAGCTCGGGCATTGAGCTCTACCGGCGCAGCCTCGATAGGATTCAGGGGCGTCATTTTGATGTAACAATGGCTGGTAAGAATGCATTCAACGATGCGGTTAAGCGGTTGGAGAGTACCATGATGCGCGAAGTTATTGAGGTGGTTGTTAAGGGGAAAAGTAGTTACTAGGTTGAGGTGAAAAAAGGTGGACTCGCCATGCAATAACTGCTTTTTAACAGGTTTTTCGATTGAAATTTTATATAGGTTTGCAAATATTTTAAACAGTTTTTCATGAGACGAATTGTGATGATATTTGCCATTGTGGCGTTTTCTGCAACAGTAGGGAATGCGCAGGAATCCGTCGTGGATACTAGTAAAACGTCCGAAATATCTTTTAAGACGCTTGATATTGATTACGGCGTAGTAGAGCAAAAGTCCGATGGTACGCGTGTTTTTGAATTTACCAATACCGGCGCAATTCCTTTGGTTTTGGTTAATGTTGCCGCTTCGTGTGGGTGCACAGTTGTGGAGTGGGCTAAGCAACCCATAAAGCCCGGCGACAGCGGAAAAATATCGGTTAAGTATAATACCAACATTGTGGGCCCCTTCCATAAGGCCGTGCGGGTATTCTCTAATGCCAAAAACAGCCCGGTAATGCTAACCATTAAGGGCGATGTTAAACCTTTGCCACAAACATCAGGTCTAAATCATAAATAAAACTCAAAACAATGCCAAAAATATCAGAAAAAGGAATGGCCATGCCCGCTTCGCCAATCCGTAAGTTAGTTCCATTTGCCGAGGAGGCCAAGAGAAAAGGCCGTAAGGTTTACCACCTTAACATTGGACAGCCCGACATTCCCACTCCCGAAATTGCCATGAAGGCAATTCACAATTGCGACATTAAAGTTGTGGAGTATAGCCACTCTGCTGGTATCGAGAGCTACCGCAAGGGCTTGGCTAACTACTACAAGGGTATTGGGATCGATATCACCCATAATGATATTATTATTACCAATGGGGGTTCCGAGGCAATTACCATAGCCTTTATGACTTGTCTTAACCCTGGCGACGAAGTTATTATCCCCGAGCCTTTCTATGCTAACTACAACAGCTTTGCAATGCAGGCTGGAGTTGTGGTTAAGCCAATTGTTTCGTCAATTAAGAACGATTTTGCATTGCCCGCCGTATCGGAGTTCGAAAAACTTATTACCCCAAAAACAAAGGGAATTGTAATTTGCAACCCGAATAATCCTACCGGTTACCTGTACTCCAAGGAAGAGTTGGAACAGCTTGCATCGATTGTGAAAAAGCACGACCTATACCTTTTCTCCGACGAGGTTTACCGTGAGTTCTGCTACGATGGTAATGCGCACTTCTCGGCAATGCAGCTGCCCGGTCTCGAAAACAATGTGATTCTTTTGGATTCGGTATCGAAGCGTTACAGCATGTGCGGTGTTCGTATAGGCGCGTTTATTACCCTGAACAAGGAGGTTTACTCCACAGCCATGAAATTTGCTCAGGCCCGGTTGTCGCCCCCTTCGTTCGGTCAAATTGCCGCAGAGGCTGCTCTGAACACTCCCGCAGATTATTTCAAGGAGGTTTACGACGAGTATATCAAACGTCGCGATTTTATGGTAGCCGCGCTAAACAGGATGGAAGGCGTTTACTGCCCCAAGCCCAAGGGCGCTTTCTATACCGTGGTTAAGCTCCCTATCGACGATAGCGATAAGTTTGCACAATGGTTGCTCGAAGATTTTGAGTACAACAACCAAACCGTAATGGTGGCTCCCGCAACTGGATTCTACTCCACTAAGGGCTTAGGCAAAAACGAGGTTCGCATTGCCTATGTACTCAAAATTGAGGATCTGAAAATTGCCATGGAATGCCTTGAGGTTGCCCTAAAGCAATATCCTGGCAGAACACTATAGTACATTATTTTTATTGATATGAGGGTGGAGTTTTATCCACCCTTTTTTTGATTTACAACAAGGCGTGCAGTTATTCAGTGTTTTTCTGAATAATAAAATTATTACCTTAGCGTAACTTTTTGCGATGGCGTACTCTTTGTTATGTAGTCGTTATACACTATTTCCCTGTAGATGAGATTTTTATTTATACTATTGGTACTTGTCCCGAATTTTGTTCCAGCTTTCTCGCAGGGGAGTTCTGGTGGTATTCGGGTAGGTGCAGAGCGGACTGAGCTCTTTTTGCCGTTATTACATCGCAAAAATGTGGCCGTAGTTGCCAACCACACCTCACTTGTTGGCAGTCGGCATCTTGTGGATACGCTTTTGCAGCTCAAAGTAAAAGTTAAGAAGATATTTTGCCCCGAGCATGGCTTTAGGGGCAATGTGGAGGCCGGTGAGCTTATAAAGAATCATATCGACACACGAACCGGAATCCCCATTGTATCGCTGTATGCCAGCAATAAAAAGCCGAAACCCGAAAGCCTGAAGGGAGTTGATGTGGTTATCCTGGATCTGCAGGATGTGGGCGTACGATTTTATACGTACATCTCAACAATGCATTACGTGATGGAGGCCTGTGCCGAGTGTAAGATCCCTTTAATTGTTCTAGACAGACCCAATCCCAATGGGTTTTATGTAGATGGGCCTGTGCTCGACTTGGCATGCCAATCGTTTGTGGGCTTGCACCCTGTGCCACTTGTGCACGGAATGACCATCGGCGAATTTGCCCAGATGATTAATGGTGAGGGCTGGTTGGCCCATCGGGCAAAATGTAACGTAACGGTTATCCCCTGTAGCGGATATACTCACAGTACGATGTACCGGCTGCCCGTAAAACCCTCGCCAAACCTACCCAACCAGCTATCGGTATTACTCTATCCCTCGCTGGGTTTTTTTGAGGGCGCCAATGTGAGTGTTGGACGGGGAACCGATTTCCCGTTTCAGGTGTTCGGATACCCCGACTATTCGCCCCAACTGTTTGGGTTTACCCCCGAGGAGCGCGTGGGTGCCAGTATCGATCCGCCTTTTAAGGGCAAAATGTGCTACGGTGTCGATTTGCGCGATTTTTCCGAGGATTACCTTGTTGCCCAAAAGGCCATTAACCTGGAGTGGTTAATATATACATATAAAACTCATCCCCATAAGGATAGGTTTTTTAATAGTTTTTTCCAAAATCTGGCTGGGACATCGCAGCTTCAGAAGCAGATAGAAAATGGTTTGGATGCCTTAGCAATCCGTGAATCGTGGCAATTGGGAATTGCAAATTACAAGCGCATTCGGAAGGGTTACTTACTATACCCCGATTTTGAGTAGTGTTTTCGATTTTTGAGTTATTCGTGCGATTCCGATAGTGTTTTTATAAAACTCGCATGTATTGTAGATAAACTTACCGGTATTTATGGCAAAGAAGAATAGTTATTACGTGGTGTGGGCAGGGCTAAATCCCGGTATTTATTCCGACTGGGAGACGTGTCAGTCCCAGATTAAAGGGTTTAACAATGCCAAATTCAAAGGCTTTCCCACCCGCGAGGCTGCCGAAAATGCGTACAGCATGGGTTATGGCGAGTTTATGAAGATGAATTCCGCACAGTCGGTTATACTACAAGCTGGAGCCAATGTGGCTAAGCCAATCTACCCATCGTTGGCTGTTGATGCGGCGTGGAATACTGCTACCGGCGATATGGAGTACCGGGGGGTTGATGCGCATAGCGGGAAGGAGTTTTTTAGGCAGGGCCCTTTCTTCGATGGAACCAACAATATTGGCGAGTTTTTAGCAATTGTGCATGGGTTGGCATTTCTGCAAAAGCAGGGGAGTAAAATACCCGTTTACACCGATTCCGTTACGGCCATTTCGTGGGTACGCCGTAAGCAGGCCAATACAAAGCTAGCACCCACAGGGCGGAATGCCATAGTTTTTGAGCTGATTAAGCGGGCCGAGGCCTGGTTGCGAAATAATAAATGGGATAACCCCATCCTTAAATGGGAAACCCCGGTTTGGGGCGAAATTCCTGCCGATTTTGGCCGTAAGTAGAGCCCTGTTAACAGGGCATTATTTGGTGTAGATTGTGAAACGATAGAATATAAGGATGCGGAATGTAATATGTACGCGGGTGGAATTGGTAAAACTGTGAGTCGAATTACGCGGGAATGCGCGGATTTCGGGTTTCGCGAAATGGGCTTGCCTATTTTTTTCTCTTTTTTTGCTCAATTGTATTTATACCCACGACGTAAGCATACATTGCCGCAGAATAAAAATTCAGTTCTATATTATCACATTTTACGACTCCTTCTTTATCGATACTTGTAACTAGAGCGGATTTTAAATCGTTCTTCTTACAAAACTGAATTAAACTTTTAAGTTCTTCGGGTTTGTCAAAATAACGATTACTCCATTTTATTTCTAATGCCCATGTGGGTTTTAATGTTTTATCATCTAATCCAACCATATCAACTTCTCCTTGAAACTTTCCAGCGCTCCAACGTGCGTACCAAGGAACGAACCAGTCCCTATGCATCCATTGTGCGTAGATTGCTGTTTCAACCATATTGCCGATAGCCTCATCTGTTGCTTCTAATGGAGTGAATAGTGCACTTCTCAAGCTTGGATTCGTCAAAAATATTTTATAGAAGGTTGCTCTTTGAAAACGTTTAGCCGTATCATCAATTCTGTGGACAACTTTAATAAGAAATGCGGCTTCCAGATATTCTAAATATTTTTTAAGTAAATTCTTTTCCACTCCGCTGCTTTTTGAAAGCGTATCTAATGAAACCTCGTTTCCGCTATAATATACGAGCGTTGTGAAAAATGCATTTAACTCTTGAACGTCTTGTATCCCGTATAAACTGGGCAAATCTCGTAAAAGTACTTTATCAACAATGTCGCTCTTAATATACCTACCCGGATTTGCTTGTATTTTCTCTGAGAATATTACTTCTGGATATCCTCCAAAATTTATATAATCAATAAAGTGCTTATTGATCTCTTTGAAATTTATTGTTGTATAAAACTTACTCAAATTACCATTCCAATTAATAGTTGTTGGTCGTATTAAATGTCCATAATTTTTAAGATGAATATACTCATGGAAAGTAAGTGGAGGTAGCATAAACTCTGTGAACCGTCCAGCACCACTTTCAGTGCTTTTAAATTTTAGAGCTGCGGCCGCTGAACCAGAAACTATAAATTTTGTATGCGGATAGCTATCTACCAATATCTTAAGATGAATTTCCCAGTCCTTGAGGTATTGAATTTCGTCAAAAAAAACATACCACCCTTTGGGGCTATTGCTAGCCACTGCATTCCGAGCTAAAGAAAATAATTCTTCCAATCCCATATTCAAATAGATTGGATTATCAATGCCAATGAAACAAATATTATGCTTACTTATACCTTTTTCCAGAAGTTTCGCCACGCTATGGTGCATCATGACGGTTTTACCAACTCTTCGTGGACCCATCAATACCACAGCTCTTCGTATATCCAACTCTTCAACCAATGGGAAAAATAAATCGAAATACAATCTTCGTTGCATTTCATTGTAATCATTATCGATGCTTCCAGAAATCCACCAAGGGTTCTCGAATTTCAAACGATCAAGAATTAAATCTTGACTTATTGGTTTTAATTTTGGTTTTTTCGACATAATTATACAAATATATCAAAATAGTATATGTCAATCTATGTTATTTTGATATTTTTATCAATTTAGAGTGTAATTTAATATTTTTAATTCTTATTTCAACCTCGGGATTTCAGATCTAAGTCAATAAATTCCTAAATTTTATGTTTGTAAGTATTTTCTTATTGAATGCCATTGTTAGTTTCTAATGGTCAGGACTTTGCTGGTTTTCGATAGATTCTAGTTTCGAGCCCTGCGAAGCAGCATAACGGTGCACGGTTGTTAGTCCTGAGCCCCAATGGTTTTCCCTTTTCATCCTGTTTGGCTGACTAACGGAATTGGAATAAACGCGAATTCCATAATCGGATCCGAGAGGCGTTTGGGCACATGGAATCATCAGTCAGCTCTAAATAAACAAGCCTTTCCAATTAATTATCTCCCAAATTTCCAGTATCTTTGGAGTTATTATGGTGCGAGATCTGTCTCGCAGCTATATCTAATATTTGTATCGATGAGTAAAAGTAAAAAAAATACGGATATTGGTTTTCCGAAGAAGCGGATTACCAAAAAGGAACTGAAACAGGCTATTATTGATGTTTTTGCCGATAAGCCCGGTCAAAGTTTTAACTACAAGCAGCTGGCCACAATTCTTGCGATTAAGGATGACCCAACGCGTAGAATGATTACCGAAATTCTGTACGAGTTAGTTCAGGAGGAGCGTGTGGTTGAGCTGTACCGAGGTAAGTTTAAGATGGAGATGCAGAATTTGCTTGCGGTGGGTACGCTTGAGATGAATAACGATGGCACAGCCGATGTAACTACCGAGGATGGCCGTGAGATATTTATCCCTGAGTTTCGCTTAAACCGAGCTTTACATGGCGATAAGGTCGAAATCTCAATTTACCGTCATCGCCGCAGGGGGTTGTTAGAGGGCGAGGTTATTAGGGTGGTGGAGCGCGCCAAGCGCAATTTTGTGGGTACAATCACCGTGGGCAAGGATTTTGCCTTTGTAGTTCCCGATAATAGGTTGATGCCATATGATATATTCATCCCTAAAATTGAACTAAGCGAGGTTCAGAATGGCCAAAAGGTGATAGTTCAGATTACCGAGTGGATTGCGGGTGATAAAAATCCCATAGGTAAAATTGTTGACATACTGGGCGATCCCGGTGTGCACGAGGTGGAGATGCACGCAATTCTTGCGGAGTTCGATTTACCCTATAAATTTCCGGAGGAGCTCGATGCCGTTGCCGAGAAAATCAGCGCAGAGATTACCGACAAGGACTACAGCGAAAGGCGCGATTTCCGGAATATTCCCACGTTTACAATCGACCCTGCCGATGCTAAGGATTTCGACGATGCCCTATCGGTTCAAATTCTCAAGAATGGTAACATTGAGGTTGGCGTTCACATTGCCGATGTAACTCACTACGTAACGCCCGATACGCCAATTGACGACGAGGCCATTGAGCGTGCAACATCGGTTTACTTGGTTGATAGGTGCGTTCCGATGCTCCCCGAAAGGTTGTCGAACTTTATTTGTTCGCTCCGACCCGATGAGGAGAAGCTTTGTTTCTCGGCTGTTTTTGAGATGAACGAGAACGCCGAGGTGCTTTCGGAGTGGTTTGGTCGTACAGTTATTTTATCGAAGCGGCGATTTGCTTACGAGGAAGCTCAACAGGTTATTGAAACCGGCGAGGGCGATATGCAGGACCAAATCCTGCTGCTTCATAAACTTGCTCAGATTTTACGCAAGAACCGATTCAAGCAGGGAGCCATTGCCTTTGAGCGCATCGAGGTGAAGTTCGAATTAGACGATAAGGGTAAACCGCTAGGTGTTTACTTCAAGGAGAATAAGGAGTCCAACCAACTTATTGAGGAGTTTATGCTTCTTGCCAACAAAAAGGTTGCCGAGTACGTTGGCAAACAGCGCTCTGCTAAGCGCGAGTTGCCATTTGTGTACCGTATTCACGATAAGCCAAACTTAGAAAAGTTTGATGCTTTCCGTTCGTTTATTACTCGCTTTGGCTATAACATAACTGGCAATACCGATAAGCAAATCAGCAAAGCAATCAACAAGTTGATGGCCGAGGTAAAAGGTAAGCGCGAGCAGAATCTTATCGAAACACTTGCGCTACGGTCAATGGCTAAGGCACGCTACTCGTCCGATAATATTGGGCATTATGGCTTGTCGTTCCCCCATTACACGCACTTTACCTCGCCAATTCGCCGTTTCCCCGATATGATGGTTCATAGGCTGTTGGCTCATTACTTAGATAGCGATAAACCTAAGAACAAGGAGCAGATAGAGACACTGTGCAAGCACTCCACCGATATGGAAATTCGGGCAACCGAGGCCGAAAGAGCATCAATTAAGTATAAGCAGGTAGAGTTTCTGCAGGATAAAGTAGGGCAGAAGTTCAACGGAGCAATTTCGGGAGTTACAAGTTTTGGACTATTTGTTGAACTTGAAGGCACACAGTGCGAAGGCTTGGTTGCAATGCGCGATTTAAACGACGATTACTACCAGTTCGACGAGGAATCCTACGCCCTTGTTGGTGAACGTACTGGCCGAAGATTCCAACTTGGCGATGAGGTTGAGGTTGAGGTTTGGCGTACCAATCTGGTTAAAAAGCAAATCGACTTCAGGCTTGTGGGGATGGAGTATGCCGAAATACCTCAACGCAATAGTCGAATCTCCAAACCCAAGCATAGCAGTTCGCATAAGCCCGAGAAAAATAGGGTTCGTGGTGTTGTAAAGTTTGGAGCTGGTTCAAAATCAAAAGGGAAGTCTAAACCGAAAGATAAAGGAAGAGGCGGGAAGAAAAGGCGATAAGTTTTTATTGTTCGAATCTTATAGCTTTGTCATGGATTCAAACCCTGACAGTGTTCATAGTATAAACGTATAACTTCTAACTTTTTACTGAAAATATGAGAAAACTATTGATGTTTGTTGCTGGTGCAATGCTGCTTGCATCGTGCACTGGTGGTAAAAAAGATTTAACCACTGGTTCTTGGCTTGGTGTTGTTCAGTTGGATTCATTGGGCAATTTTACGGTTCCCTTCAACTTTGAGGTTAAGAAAGATGCCGAAAAAGTTACACTGGTTATTCGCAATGCCGATGAACTTATTCAGGTTGATGAGGTTGAGGTGAAAGGCGATACAATTCACGCAAAACTTCCTGTTTTTACCAGTGAAATTGTTGCAGTAATTGGCGATTCGCTAAAAGGATTCTACTATCCAAAGGGATTACAGGTTGGAGTAAAGTATAATTTCTATGCGGTAAAAGGCCAAACCGACCGTTTCCCTTGGTTTGCCGAAACCCCAGCCTTTGATGTAACAGGTCGTTGGTGGTTTATTGAGAATCCTGGAACACCAGATTCAACCTTAATGATTGCCGAACTAAAGCAAAATGGCAGCATTGTTACAGGAACAATTCTAAGCACTTCGGGCGATTACCGTTACCTCGAGGGTAAAGTATCGGGCAGTAAATTCTACTTCTCAAAGAACGATGGCGCTCAAACAATCATCATTAAGGGCGATATTGCCGATGCAAACACAATGGTAAATGGATTAATTTCTGGAAGCCCTAAGTGGGTTGCTCCTTGGAAAGCAGTTCGCGACGATAACGCAAAGCTACCAGAATCCGACAAGTTGGTTTGGGTTAAGAAAGGAATTTTCACTTTTGAGTTTGCTGGAAAGGGTTTGGATGGAAATATTGTAAAGTCGACCGACCCAAAATTCCAAGGAAAGGTTATTGCAGTTTTGGCTGGTGGAAGTTGGTGTCCAAACTGTTTAGACGAGGGTCGATACTACAAAGCCCTTTACGAAAAGTATGCCGATAAAGGATTAGAGGTTGTATCGCTTTGTTTCGAGGATAAAACCTTTGAGGCTGCTCAGCCTAAACTTCAGCGTTTTGCAAAGAGTATTGGTGCAAATTACACCTATTTGTATGTGGCACCCCGTGGCCGCGAGCAGCGCGATTCAGTGCTTTACACTCTTGAAGGGCAAATGGCCTACCCAACCAGTATGATTTTGGACAGGAAGGGCAATATCCGCAAGGTTGAAACAGGATTCTCAGGCCCCGGAACAGGAGCACATTACGAGAAGTTTGCCAAAGAAACCGAGGAGTTGATTGTAAAACTTCTAGAGGAGAAGTAGTAAATATCGAACAAGGAATGATGAATGTAGATTTTGGAAGCCTTTTTTTAATTCAATATTCAAAAATCATCATTCCTTGTTCTTAATTTTTTTACCCATGAATGAACTACTAGCATTTGGATTACTTGGTTTTACATCGTTTTTTACGCTTATAAATCCTTTAGGCGCAATGCCTATATTTATGACCATGACTGCGGAGCTAAGCCCTGCTGAAAGAGTAAGGACAGCTCGAAAGGCTTCAATTGTGTCGTTCTTAACAATCCTATTCTTTGCCTTTACGGGTCAGCTCCTCTTTAAATTCTTTGGGATCTCGGTGAATAGCTTGCGGGTTGTGGGAGGGGTTATCTTTTTTATGATGGGGATGGATATGCTCCAGGCACGGCTTACTCGGGTTAAACTTGCCGATAACGAGGTGAAGAAATATGTGAACGACATATCGGTTACACCCCTTGCAATACCCATGATTTGTGGTCCTGGCGCAATTACCAATGCAATTATTCTGATGCAGGATGCCACCACGTTCGATAAGAAGTTAATTTTGGTTGCAAGCATTCTGTTAGTAATACTCATCACCTTTTTAGTGCTGTACAGCTCATCAAAAATAATAAAGGCGTTGGGCGAAACCGGGAATAACGTGCTGATGAGGCTGATGGGATTGATAGTTATGGTTATTGCTGTGGAGTTTTTTATCTCAGGGGTCAAGCCTGTGATTGCCGATATTATTGGTAAGTGAACGGTTTTAAAAAGAAAGGCCTACGCTATTGTAGGCCTTTCTTTTGGCAGAATAAATCTACTTTTGATGGATCTTTATGGGATGCCGGTGTGAATTAGAAACCTTGATCCAGGCTTCGGATTATTCCAGCCGCTTCTAATGCTTTGCGCAACGATGCCACATTAATCGACACCACCATTGCAACTTTATACTCCTTGCCAACCCTCATGATATCCTCGGCTGCAATAGCTCCATTGCTGGCAATATTGGCATACTTTAGGTACTCGCCACCCGTTTCGAAGAATTTATCGAAGTAAGCCGCTTTCTCTGCTTCAACGCTCGAGTTGGGAACTAGAGCCACCTGCCCTGGGATTCCGGGTTTCCCGGCAAACCCTTTAAATATCACTCCGTGTACTGCATTCTTTTTGGCAACATCCATGGGTAGTTTGGGATCCTTTGAGTACGACCAAACTTTTATAAGATAGGTTCCCTGGACACCGGTAGGCATAGCCTCCAGTTCGTACCTGAAACTTTTGGTGTTCGCATCGGCAGCTTTTTTCGACGATGTGCACGAGGCTGTCAGTAATGCGATGCAGATGATGCTGATAATAGTTAGTTTACTTTTCATGTATATCGGGGTTAAATTATTAATTGGGTTACTTAATTTGTCGAATTAGCATTCCGGGGTAGTACTTTGTGGAAATCCCCTTGAATATTGTTGCATCTATTGTTGGGACATTCGAGGTCTTGGTGCTGTCTGCAGCCTGCTCTTCGCCAGCCATGTACCGGTTGTCCCAAATCGGGTTGTCAACTCGTATAACGCCTCGCCTTACATATTTTGTTTTACCCAAATCATCTGCGGTTTGTTCTAGTACCTCGTATTTATCGCCTTTCTGCAACCCCTCCTTTAGCCCAATTTTCGCGCTGAGCGGATTGGTGGAGTAAAGGGGTGTTTTGGTTTTAAACACATCGTGGGCTCGTTGAAGTTTTGCTATAACGGCGTCAACCGCTTTAATGGTCGCAATTCGAACCAACTCATCCTCCGTTTTTTTTGTAAACACAGTCGATTGTACGTCGGCCCAAGCTTTGTCGAATCCCACCAGTTCGAGTTGGAATAGGTTTGTGCTGTCGAATGCCGCTGCTCTGTCGGGCGAGTTGGAGTATGAATCGTTCCATAGTTCTTCGTAGAATACCGATGTAATGGAGTCGTTCCATTTCAGTTTATACAGGTAGGAGTTGGCCTGAATAACGTAGCCCTTCGATGCCACATCGGCGGCTAGGCTTCCCACTTCGGCTACGGTTTGAGCTAATTGACCTCCATACTCTTTAAGCAGCGATAGGCCACGCTTGGCAGCGGCCATTACCTCCTCCTTGGGGATGTATTTAAACCGGGTAACCACCACAAAGGTGTTCGATATCAACTCTTGGCCAGCATCGGCCAAAAGCGCATTTCCTCTTACGCTTGCTTTGGCAATGCTTGCCTGCATCTCGGTGGCGTCGTATTGCCCCCTTTCGGCAATCAAATCCATGTTAAACATGCCCGCGGAGTCGCGTCCGTACCATTTGGCCACCAGTTGCTGGGGGATTCTGTTCTTGGTGAAAAATTTTTGGATTATCAGTGGAAGATCCTTGGTGTCTGTAGTATCAACTAGGCCGCCGGAGGTGTAGGTTACTAGCGATTTTCCGATTGTTCTACCGAGGTTATCCTGTTTTGATAGTTTTTCCTCTGCCGATAGGGCGTAGTCCTTGGGGCTGAACGTCCGGATGGGGAGTGTGTGATCGTTGAACTTGTCGGGGATGGGGGCGCCCTCAAAGCTCCGCTTAATGGTATCGGCTTTTACCAAACCCGCATCGTCGAGCATGATGGTGTAAATGGAGCTGCGCCGGTAGTTGATGCTTTGCAGCTTTTTGTCATCCTTTTGGGGAATATCCTGGGCTGCTAATCCTGTAGTAACAAGCAGGCCTATTGCTGTACACGATAATCTCAGTAAGTTCATACTGCTTTTGTTTTTTAGTAATTGAGTTGTATTTAACCCTAAAGTTAGCTCTATTAACAATAGGGTTATACAAGTTAACGAATATTTTTGCTGATGTTTAAAATGTTTGGTATATGTTCCGATTTTGGTGATGAGATGTGGGTTTGGTATCGATTAATAACTTTCTTGTGTTTTGAGATATAATGACCAGTCTGTTGATTCTGCTATTTTAGCATACTCAGTAGAGTGGCGCATTGTGTTGCGTTGGAAAAGGTTGATAGGGTTTCGGTTCGTACCTCAATGTCGTCGGAGTTAAAACTTGAGCGCATCAATTTGTTTAATTGATCCCTAAACTCATCGGGAGAGCTGGCGATATGGCAAATGGGTTCAAGTCCGGTGTTTTGAACTACTGCTTTGTTGCAGACGCAGTGCCGTCCCTCGAATAGGGCATGGAGGAGTTTGAGTTTGAAGCCCTGAGGGTACAGGGAGTGTACAATGTTGATGTGTGCTTCCCGCACAAGTTCTGTCATCCTTTCACTGTTGGGATTTGCGATTAACTCTATATTCCGAAGTGGTTTGGTTCTTTTTGTAATTTTTTCCGATGGATTTTTACCCGCAATAACAAAGCGGTGCTGGCTCCCCGATACCACGTTATCTATCAGCCATAGGGTGCTCTGGATGTTTTCCGAAACGGATAAATCGCCATGGATTAGGATATAGTTTCCAAACCCGGGTTCCGATATTATTTTGTCAAATGGATGGAATGGCTTAACTAGTTGGGTGTTGGGGTTGATGTGTTCAAAATACTCCTTGTCGGGCGACGATATGGCCGCAATTGCCCTAGTTCGGCTAACTATATGCTCGTACCGCTTAAGCTTGATCGCTTCAATTTTGAAATAAATCTTTTTAAAAATGCTTGATTCGGTTCTTGCAAGACCGCAGTAGTAGTTGTGTTCTACGTTGTGGGTTCTCACAATCACCCTTGCGGGGTTTATTTCACCAGCGAAGATGGGGTATGTGCAATGTATGCCCTCCAGTATTATTGGGTAATCGTTTTTGTTTAGGTTTTCGACTAGCGCTTGGCTATTGCGGCTATTAACAATGAATGGGATGGCGCTGAACTGTTTTCTGATTGACAGGTTACGCGCGTAGCAATTAATGCTTGCGCAGTATTCTTTCAGCTCGTTTGTTGCGGTTCTGCCATAGCTGAAACAATGCAGATGTACCATTACGCCGGCTTCATGCAGCGCTTTTATCTTATAGAAAACATCTATAACTCCACCATAGTTGGGAGGCGATGGAACATTGAACGAAACCAGATGCAAATGGATGTTTTGATCCCTCTGAAAGTAGGAGGGGTCGAGGTCTGTATTTAATCCCATGAAAGTTCCACTGTGAAATTGTTAGTGTCCGGATCGGGGAGTTTTTTGTACTTCACATTTTTGCAACTTGCGAGTTCCATAGACCGAACATACCAGCCAATCATCCGGTAGTCGAGCGTTTCGGTTTTAGGATAAATTTTTGTGGCCTTAATCCGGAACGAATTTGCCGATATTTCCGATGTAGATATACCCACCGGCTGGTAGTATTGCGAGAGGATTCGTGGAGCGGCTTTAATTAACGATCCTGGAATTGCGTCAACAAGGAATGCTTTGTAAACGCCTTGTAGTGCAAAATCGGCGGCAAACCGGCCAATTTCCAGTGCGGCTATGGTTTCGTTCCCCCCAAAAAACATATCGGCAATAATTCTTGTGGGGATGTAGTACATACTTTCAACGGTGTACCAGCCCGAGGGGTCAATTACTCCGGCGTAAACGGTACTCGCATCGCTGGGTAGCGCTTTTATCCACTCATTGTAGCGCTCATGATGCTTCTCCTTTACGTATGTTCTGGTTGAGATTAAGCCAGTTCCTTTAACTTTTATTGCAGACATACCGCGCTCGTTTTTACAAAGAAACTTTATATTGATGAGAAAATCAAGGATCGAACGAGTGTTTTACGTCAGGCTTTGTCAATTATTTTAGTCGATTGTCGATAAATTCGTATTTTTGCATCAAACTTTAACGATATGGATATTGTACTTAGCGGAATACGCTCTACCGGGAAGTTACATTTGGGCAACTATTTCGGCGCTTTACAGAACTTCGTGAAAATGCAGCACGAGAACCAGTGCTACTTCTTCATTGCCGATTACCATTCTCTTACTACGCATCCTACCCCCGAGGATTTACACGGCAATGTGAAGCAGGTTTTAGCGGAGTACATTGCATGCGGATTGGATCCCGAGGCATCAACCCTTTACATTCAAAGCGATGTGCCCGAAATCCCCGAACTATACCTGCTTTTGAATATGAACGCTTACAAAGGGGAGTTGGAGCGCTGTACTTCGTTTAAGGAGAAAATTAGGAAACACCCCGATAATGTTAATGCCGGATTGCTTACCTATCCAACCCTCATGGCTGCCGATATTCTTATACATAAGGCGAATAAAGTTCCTGTGGGGAAGGATCAGGAGCAGCATCTCGAAATGACACGTACATTTGCCAATCGCTTCAATCGCTTGTACAATGTGGATTACTTCCCCGAGCCGGTGGCCTATAATTTCGGGAAGGAGTTGGTGAAGATTCCGGGGCTCGATGGTTCTGGCAAAATGGGAAAATCCGAAGGGAACGCCATCTATCTGTCCGACGATGCCGAAACCATCCGCAAAAAGGTGATGAAGGCCGTTTCGGACGCTGGCCCTACCCAGCCCAACCAGGAGAAACCTGAGGCCATCCAGAACCTATTTACCATTATGAAGGTTGTTTCGTCGCCCGATACCTACCAGTTTTTTGACGACAAGTACACTGCCTGCGAAATTCGGTATGGCGATATGAAAAAACAGCTGGCCGAGGATATTATCAACGTTACATCGCCCATGCGCGAGCGGATTGAAGCTATTCTTTCCGATGATGACTACCTTCGGAAAGTGGCGAAACTGGGTGCCGAGAAGGCGCGAGCCAGCGCATCGCAAACCATTAAGGACGTTCGTCGTATTATTGGATTCAGAGAGTTTTAGCAGTTCGGTATTGGATATAACAAAGGGAGATTCGTTTGTGCGATCTCCCTTTTTAATTTTCCTTAATATTGTTGCTTGAGTTGCTAGATCTCGATTATCTAAAACAAAGAAGCCCTATCTCTAGGGCTTCTTTTAGTAGCGGGGACAGGACTCGAACCTGTGGCCTTTGGGTTATGAGCCCAACGAGCTACCAACTGCTCCACCCCGCAATCCAATATTTTTTTGAACTCTGTTATCCTTTATTGCGGGTGCAAAGATAATGCTCTTTTTGAATATACCAAAATTTATATCTGTTTTCAGAAATTATTTATTGCTTTGTTTGGCGATTGTGTCGGAGCTTTTAAACTATTTATGAAATGCCCATGCGGCAGTTTGAAAAAAGTGAATCGATTAGGATATATGCGATTGCCTGTAGATAGGCTGGTTCTATTGGTGCAAACTAATTGTGGCGCTTAAATCGAGGTTTGTTTTTTTGAAAAAATATTTCTTAATAAGTCATAAACAGATGTAAAAGCTTTACGAACATTAAACCTTTTGATGTATTTTTATTCTTTTATATAATACTAATAGTATCCTGCAAATGAAGAAAAAGATTATTATTGCCTTTGTGGTTGTTATTGCGTTGGTTCTTGGTTTTACTTTTTTTGGATCGTCCGGAAAGGATAAGGCTGCACCGCAATTTGTTAAGGTTGAACAAGGAAAATTTGAAATCCTGGTTATTGTTACGGGTGAGCTGAAAGCCCAAAACTCCGAGGACATTATGGCTCCCACCGAGCTTCGCGGTAGAACGTTCCGTATTTCGGAGGTTAAAATTCAGGATCTTATTCCCGAGGGTACTGTTGTTGATTCGGGCGAATATGTGGCCACCCTGGATCGTTCGGCTCTTAGTAATCAGCTAAAAACTACCGAGGACGATTTGGAGAAGAGCCTGCAAAGCTACCTTAAGGCTCAGCTCGATACTACACTTCAGCTCCGCGAACTTCGCAATAACCTCATCAATCTTAAGTTTGATATGGAGGAGAAACATATTGTTTTGGAACAATCCAAATACGAGCCACCAGCCACACAGCGCCAGGCACAGATTAATCTCGATAAGGCAGAGCGTGAGTTCAAACAGGCATCGCATAACTACAATCTTAAAAAGGATCAGGCCGAGGCCTCAATGAAGGAGGTGGGCATTAATCTGGAGCGCCAGCGGCGCGAAAGGCAGGATATGCTCGATGTGCTCGATAAGTTTGTGATACGCGCTCCCAAGCAGGGTATGGTTATCTATTACCGCGAGTGGAGCGGATCAAAACGTAAGGTGGGATCCAACGTTAGTCCTTGGGATCTGACTGTGGCCACACTGCCCGATTTGTCGGTGATGAACTCCAAAACGTATGTGAATGAGATTGATATTAGTAAGGTGAAGAAAAACCAATCGGTAAGGGTTACTGTTGACGCTTTTCCCGAGAAGAAATTCACCGGCGAGGTGGTCGATGTGGCCAATATCGGCGAGCAGTTGCCCAATACGGATGCCAAGGTTTTTGAAGTGGTTATTCGGGTTAACGAGTACGATCCAATTCTGCGTCCATCGATGACCACTGGGAATCAAATTATTACTAATGTTTACGACTCGGTAATGTACATTCCCTTGGAGGCCTTGCACGCCAACGACTCCATTAGCTATGTGTTTACCCGTAAGGGCAAGCGGCAGGTGGTTGTACCCGGTGAGATGAACGAGAATTACATCATTGTTGAGCAGGGCTTGGGCATCGACGATGAGATTTACCTCTCGATGCCCGAGAAGCCTGAAAAGTTCGAGTTGGTTGGACAGGAACTTATTCCGGTATTGAAGGAGAAGGTTCAGAAGAAAAAGCTCGAAGCCCAAAGATTACAACAGGAACAGGAGCAGGCGTTGAAGTCCAAAGCCGATTTCCAGAAAATGATGATGCAGGGAAATTTGCCAGCAGGTGTTACAGTGAAAAAGTCAGCAACCGAACAAAAATAATCGAGCCGTGGGGAACGCAAACGCGAAGGGAAATAGTTTGAGCAATCTCGGCAATTCCTTGAATTTAGTTGCATTGTATCGTCGCTACGCTCACGATATTACCATTGCCACGGAGGCTATTCTGGCCAATAAGCTTAAATCGATGCTTACCGCTTTGGGTATAATTTTTGGTGTTGCTGCAGTTATCAGCATGTTGGCCATTGGTAACGGTGCACAGCGCGAAATCCTTGAGCAGATGAAAATGGTGGGGGTTAATAATATCATTGTTAATTCCATTTTTGAAGCAAAGGATACCGAAACCACCGATGAGAGTAATGGCAACAGCCAGAAACAGAAATTTTCGCCGGGTCTTACTCTTGGCGACCTGGAGGCCATTACCCGCATTATTCCTTCGGTTAAACGTATAAGCCCCGAAATTAGCCTCAATTCATTTGTGCAGTACAATGGGGTTCGGATGCCAGCAAAAATTATGGGCGTTTCCAACGATTACTTTTCGCTTTACAGCCTTCCGCTCAACGAGGGGGTTTTCTTCGATAATTACCACGAGGAGCATGGTATTCCGGTTTGCGTTATTGGGGCTAACATCAAAACAAAGTTTTTTAGCACGGTTAATCCCATCGGAAAGTACATTAAGTTTGGGAGCGTTTGGCTACGGGTAATTGGGGTTTTGTCGAAATCGGAGGTTGCCTTAACCGGGTTTGAGAATAGTGGTATAAATGTTTATAACGATAACGTTTACGTACCCGCCAAGAGCATGCTTCTCCGCTACCAAAATAGGGCGCTGGTTAATGCCAAACGGGTTTCGGAGAGCAGTACCTCTGTTCGGGGGTTCGGTTTTATGTTTGCTTTTGGGGGTAGCACTGAGTCGCAGGCTCCCAAAAACTATCATCAACTCGACAGGATTATCATCCAGGTTTCCGAAACTGAGGATATCTCCACTACTTCCGAAATTCTTAGCCGGATGATGCTTCGCAGGCACTCCGAGGTGAAAGATTTTGAGATTACGGTCCCCGAGCTGTTGCTTAAGCAGCAGCAGCGCACAAAGGATATTTTTAATATTGTGCTTGGGGCCATTGCAAGCATATCGCTGATTGTGGGTGGAATTGGAATCATGAATATTATGTTTGCATCGGTTATGGAGCGGATAAAGGAAATTGGAACCCGACTAGCCATTGGCGCCAAAAAGGCCGATATTATTGCCCAGTTCCTTTCCGAGGCTGTGCTGATAAGTGTTAGTGGTGGGTTGATTGGTGTAATTCTGGGGATTATTCTTTCCATGCTTATTACGCATTTTGCTGGCATCCTCACAGTGGTGAGCCCTTTATCGGTTATTATTGCCTTTGGGGTTTCGGCTGCGGTGGGTGTAATTTTTGGACTCTCTCCGGCCAAACGGGCTGCCGAGAAGGATCCTATCGAATCGCTTCGGTACGAATAGTTCTTCCATTAAAAATAACTAAGAATGAACAGAATTGTAATAGTTTTCGCTTTTATAGCCCTTGCCTCTCTTCCCGGATATTCGCAAAAGCCAATTAACCGGCTAACCCTTCAGGAGGTTGTGCAAATGGCCAAGGATCAGTCGCCACAAGCAATCCTTGCCAAGCACCGGTTTCGGGCTTCGTACTGGGAGTTTCGTACATTTAAGGCAGAGTTTCTCCCCAGTATCACGCTTAGCAGCAATTTGTTAAACTACAACCGCTCGCTTATTGGCGATTTACAGCCCAGCGGTTCGTACAATTATATCGACGTTGATAAGAACACCTCGTCGCTCGAGTTTACTTTAAACCAGAATATTGGGTTAACGGGCGGGAAGTTCTACGTGAACACAGCGCTTGATAGGAACGATTACTTTAAAAACGATTCGTCGGCATACAAATCGGTGCCGTATCAGATTGGCCTATCGCAACCCATTTACGGCTATAACTCGCTTAAATGGAAAAAGAAGATTGAGCCGATTAAGTACGAGGAGGCTAAGCGCACGTATATTCAAACAATCGAAACCATATCGATGGAGGCTACCCAGCTGTTCTTCAACCTGATTCTTGCTCAGGAGAATCTGAAGACTGCGAACCTAAACTATGCCAACAGCGATACCCTGTATAAAATTGCCAAGGGGCGTTACAACATAGGAACCATTGCCGAGAATGAGCTGCTGCAAATGGAGTTGAGTTTCCTGAATGCGGGCAGCGATGTGAGCGATGCTGAGGTCGATCTGCATCTTAAGAAGTCGAAGATTAAATCGTACCTCGGGCTCAACGATCAGTACGATCTGGAGCTTGTTATTCCCGATTCGCTCCCTGTTGCCGAGGCAAAGTACGACGAGGTGCTTGCCCTGGCCAAAATGAATAATCCCGATATACTTGAGTTTAGTCGCCAGCTCATCGAGGCTAATCGCGATGTGGCATTGGCTCGCTCGCAGCGGGGTTTTAGTGCAACCCTTAATGCTACCTACGGGGTAAATCGCGATGCCGAGCTGTTGGCAAATACCTATAAGAACTTTAACGATTTGCAAACCATCAACATCCAGTTGCAAATCCCCATACTCGACTGGGGCTTGGGGAAGGGCAAGGTAAAGATGGCTCAATCGTCGCGCGAGGTGATTCGGACTACGGTCGATCAGGCCATGGTCGATTTTGAGCAGGATGTTTTCCTGAAGGTTATGCAGTTTAACCGGCAAAACGATCAGGTTGATTTGGCTAAGCGTGCCGATCTAATCTCGCAGAACCGCTACAATGTTACCAAGGAGCGTTTCCTTATTGGTAAGATTGATGTGCTGGATTTGAATGTGGCGCAAACCGAACGCGATGCTGCCAAAAAGAAGTTTATTAACGCTCTCAGCAGTTTTTGGCAGTATTACTACCAAATGCGACGCATTACGCTGGTTGAACTCGAAACCAATCAACCCCTAAAGGCCGATTTTGAATTACTATTGAAGTAGAGTATTTGTGTATAAAAATAGAGCAACTGCCGGGATGGCAGTGGCTCTATTTTTATGCTTTTTATAATTTGGCGGCCTCTGCTTTGGCCTTCTCAATTATTTGGTTGGCTTTTATATCGGCTTCGCTAATTACTTTCTGTGCCGAGGTTTCGCCGTTCTGTCGTATTTTCTTGGCGGTTTCCTTGGCTAACCGTTCGGCAATGGGGCCTTTCTTTTTCCCTTCGGCTTCGGTTTTTAGCGCTTGCGCCTCGGCCTCTTTCCTAATCTTATCGGCTAAAATGGCCGCTTCCTCGCGGATTCGTGCGGCCTCCTTTTCGGCATCGGCAATTAGTTTTTCGGCTTGGGCTTTGGCCTCCTTGCGGACTTCGGCTTTAACTTCGTCAACCTTTGCGCTAATGGTCTCCTTCACGCTGCCGGTTGCTCCCGATGATGCTTCGCCCCAATCGAGTCCCACTTTCGGATCGGTGGATGTGCCCCCAATTTTTAGGTTCACCTTTATATCGTCAACGGGTTTAACCCCGGCTTTATCCGCTAGTTTATTCATCAAATCGGAGGCTGCGCTTCCTAGGTACGAGGCGGGAACTTTTAGTTTTCCCTTGAAATCGAGCGTTTGGTCGATACCCATATCGCCGCCAATATTCATATTAATGTCGGCCAGTTTGGTGTCGAATGGTTCAATGTAAATGCGGCCGTCCTTAATTTTGAAACTAACGTTCACGTCTTTTAGCGATGGGTTTCGGTACTTGTCGTTTTTCAGCGCATCGGCCACTTTCCCGAATACCTTTGAGTTTTTAAACCCAATTTCGTTGGATTGAAGCTTACCGTATGCATTGATGCTGTTCATTACAGGCATCATTGTGGTGTCCAGCGGAGTGTCCAGTTTAAACTGAGCCGATACTTTTCCGGTCATATCCTTGGCTGCTGGAGCCATTTTCTGCAAGGTGGAGAACGCGTTAAATGCCGATGGAATGTCAATATCTTTCATGTTGAAATCCATATCGGCTTTAGGTGCTTTTACATTTTGCGAGTTATAGCGTCCGCCCAGAACCATCGACCCTTCGAGCAGGTTCATCGAGAGGTTCTTCATGTCCACAATACCATCGTTAACCAGTAGGTCGCCCTTAAGGTTCGAAATATCCAGCTTGTCGTAGATGATGTGGGCAAAGTTGGTTTTCATGTTAAAATTGATATTTCGGGGAACCTCAATAACGCTCATGGCCGAGGTGTCCTCGGGTTCGGATTGCTCTTCGGGTGTACTTTCGCCAGTCATAAATTCATTTACATCGAACATTGCAGAGGTTAGGTTCAGATTGCCGCGTACGGTTTGATCCTTGAATACGAATGGGATAAAATTCTCCAGGCGTCCGGTCATCTGCAAATCGCTTTTGCCCACCTGGCTGTCGAATTTTGCAAGATCGACATATCGGGGCGAGAAGTTTAGCAGGGTTTCGTTGATTTTAAAGCCTTGCGGGAGATCGTTGCTGGTGAAGGCAAAATTGGTGAGGCGGATGGAGCCGTCGGCCTTGAACTTCTCGTAGTCCTCGGTTTCGATATACGATAGCTTGCCTGCAAAGTCGAGATTTGCTTCGAGCATCCCTGTGATGGTGGTGCTATCCAACGGCACAACGTCGGCCAGTGTGGCAAAATCTATTTTCCCGGTTACGTTGCCGGCTACCTGCATATCGCTTATAGGGGTTGCTACGTGTAGTGATGCGTCGAAGGGATTGCTGCCCAGTTCTAGGTGAAATCGATCCACATCCACCGTTGTGCTGTCCATGTTGGATCCATCGAACCAAACCTTGGTGCTGATGTTCACGTTGCTAACTGATTTTGGGAGAGCTGGGTATTGGAACATCCCGTTTTCCACCAAAAGGGCAATTGAGGCATTGGGTAGGAGGGAGTCGTTCATCACGCCTTTAACAAATCCATCGATCCCAAATTTTCCCGATGTTTTGAGCCCGTCAAAATCCTTCATGTAAATGGCTGGTACCATGGATAGAATTGCCTTGAACTCGGTGGATGGGGTGTTGAATTTAATATCCATTTCGATGTCGTTTCCGGGCATTTTAACCATTCCCTCAAAAAGCAGGGCAAGCTGGTTAATCCGAAACATATTATCCTTGAATGTGTACGTGCTACTGTCGAGGTTGGCTCCAATTGTGGCGTTGAACTCCATATTGGCATCCTTAACGTAGCGCAGACCTCCCATCGTAAAGTTTATGGCCTCAATTGAGGTTTTGAGCAACAGGTCGGATTGGCTCATGCCCATGTTTCCTGATAGCAGAAGGTTAAAATTATGAATGGTTGCTGCCATGCGCGACGAGTCGTCGATGTAAGCGATATTTGCATTGCGGATCTCGAACTTTGTGAGTGCTACCTTTGTGTTAATTGGCGATGTGGCCGCCGTGTCCTCCACCTCGGTTTCGGGGGTGGCTGAGGGTTTGGCAATATCCCAGTTCACCTGTCCATCCTCGGCTATTCGGGCTTTTAGGCGTGCCCCATCCAGCAGAATCGATTTTACCTCGATGTTCTGCATATCGATAACGCTCCAAAGGTTAACTTTTACGCTAAATTCTGCAAAGGCAACCAGGGTATCGTTGCTGAAACTATCGATACCCACTACGCTCATATCTTTTAGGCCGATGTATAGGTTTGGAAATCCTTTGATGAGTGATACTTGAAAATCGGAGAATTCAACCTTGGCATTCACGCTTCTGTTGATCTCTGTTTTGGCAATCTCCATTAATTGCGGCTTAAAGATTATTGGAATTACTATGGCTGCCGCAATAAATAGGATAAGCACAATTACGGTAATCCAGAATAGACGTTTAAGAAACTTTTTCATGGGGATATATTTTGAGGTTGTATTTGCTATTGTACAATGGTTATTATTAGTGATAGGGTATTGGTATTACACTTCATAAATTAAACAAATTTAGGGTTTTATGTAATATAATAACCATCAATTAGGTTAAAAATAACCTAATTAATCGTTAATAGTTGTTTGTGATTAGGCAATATTCGCTTGATACATATCAATTTGGTATGGGTGATAATTAATTGATTAATCATTTATGTGCTTGATTTTCAATCCGAATATTTTGCGATCAGGGTCTTGTTATTTCCCGAATCGGGTTATGTTGTTTGTTTTTTTGTTAGTTAACCAATCGTAAACCATATATTTGTAAGTATATGTATTAAACTGTAGAAATTCATGGATGCTCTTATTTTTAGCCATTTGATAATTCCCTTTCTGATTTCAATGTTTTTGGCATTAACAATGGGGGGGAGTGGAACTGGCCCATCGTTTTCGGCTGCCTATGGTGCCAATGTGCTTAAGAAGAGTGCTATTCCGGGCTTGTTTGGGTTTATGGTGTTTTTGGGGGCAATTATTGCCGGAAAGGCAACCGCCAAAACGGTAGGCGAAGGGTTAATTAACCCGGCTCTGATGAACTATGCCCAGGTTTCCATTATTCTGTTTGCAGTGGCCATATCGCTATTAATTGCCAATCTATTTGGGGTGCCCCAATCCACAAGCCAGTCAACAGTGCTTGCCATTATTGCTCCAGGTTTATACTTTCACGAGTTTGCCTCGAAAAAAATATTCACCGAGGTAATTCCCACCTGGTTTATTCTGCCCATAATTGCCTTTGTGCTTAGTTTTCTTATTGGTAAGTATATATATAAGCCGTTGAGGCGACGAGGGTACACCATTTCGGCCAAGTTAAACGGGCATTACCTCCTAAGGTGGGCTATTATTGCAATGTCGATGTATGTGGCTTTTTCCATTGGCGCTAACAACGTGGCAAATGCCAGTGGCCCGTTAACCACCATGACACTTAACGAGTTGCATTTGGGAAATGCGCATGGGCGTGTGCTTACTCTTATCATGATTATGGCAACCATGGTTGTTGCTCCTAGTTTTGGTATTGGGAGTTCTATTTTCGGCGATAAAATTCTGCGGAATACCGGCAAGGAACTTTTCCTTTTCGGTAAAATCGAAGCTGTTGTGATAGCCTTTATTTCTGCTTCGCTACTACTTGCCGCATCTATATTTAAGGGTATTCCCACCTCGCTGGTGCAGTTGAATGTGGCGGCTATCCTTGGAATAGGGGTTGCCCGGTTGGGGCCTAAAAACATATTCCGCAAAACCGAGGTTCGCAAATTCTTTGTGATGTGGCTAATTGCACCGATGATAGCGTTTTTACTATCGTGGTACTTAACCTATGTGGCCGATGTGTATGGGTATTTGTAGTCTTGTTTTCCTATCTGTTACAATGCGATTAATCGAACTTTAGAGTTTTATCGGGGCTTATGCGCGAAACAACCATCGATGGAACAACTAGCATGCCCATTCCCACAACAAAGGCGGTTAGGTTGAGCGCCAGAACGTGTAGCCCATTTAAACTAATGGGAACCTCTGCCAGAAAGTAGTACTGTTCGTCGAGTTTTACTATACCGAACTGTTTTTGTAGTAGGCAAAGGCTGATGCCGAGTATTGTGCCAATAATTAACCCCTTGAACATGATGTAGGCTGCCTGTATGAGGAATACCTTACGAATGCTTTCGTTGTTAGCCCCAATTGCCTTGAGTAATCCGATGGTTCCGGTTCGCTCCAGGATAATAATTAGCAATCCCGAAATCATGTTAATGCCTGCCACCAGTAGCATTAGAATAATTAGCACGGTTGCATTCACATCTTGTAGTCCCAACCAGTCGAAGATGTTGGGGTACAGTTCTGCAATGCTTTGAACCTTAAGCCGCGAGTCGTCATCTAAAAAGATGAAGCCCACAATGTCGTCAACCTCAATAGCTAAATCCTCCACGTTGTCGAGGTTATCGACTAGTAGTTCGTAGCCCGACACTTGATTTGCTGCCCATCCATTTAATTTTTGGATATGTCGTAAATCGCAAAGAACAAACATTTTGTCGAATTCGGGCATTTTGGTATCATAAATGCCCGTAACCTTAAACCTCCTGAAGCGGAGCGGTTCCTGAACAAAGAAGATGTCGTAGGTGTCGTTAATTTTTAGTTTTAAAAGATTGGCAAGCGTTCTCGATATCAGCGTTTGGTTGGTGGATGCTGTATCGTTAATCTGAGGGCAGCTTCCTTCAACCAGGTTTTGCGAAAAAAACGACCAGTTGTAGTCCGATGCTACGCCTTTTAGTACCACGCCTTGTATATCGCTTTGAGTTTTAATAATTCCCGCCTTGGTACCGTAAACCTGGATGTGCTGAATGCCTTCGATTCTTGCAACATCGTGCATGCAGTCGAGGTTTGCAGGTATTGGGTTGGTCTCGAACGACTGGTTGCTGTCGTAATTCGTTATTTGTATGTGGCTGCCGAATCCAACAACCTTTGATTTGATCTCATGCTTAAACCCCACAATCACCGCAATGGCCACAATCATTATGGCCAGGCTTAGGGCGATTGACGTAATGGTGATGCGTATGAATGGTTTCGACAGCCCAACTCCGTCGGATCCGCTCAAAAATCGTTTTGCTAGGTAGTTCTCAAATCTCACAACTCGTCTTTTTTTTGTAAAAATAGGAAAAGTTTTCCGCCCCGAGGCGCTTTGATTTTATTGTTGGTTTATTCTTGCGGTTTTTATTGTTTTTTAGTTTTTCAATTTGATGTTTGATTTTGTGCCGATATTCAATGTAATTAACTTGGATGTCGAGATAAGTATTGAGTATATTGCTATTACATTTATTCTTAGTATTATTCAATTATTGGTTATTTTTGAAAAATGAAACACATAGACTGGTTTTGTACTCATGAAAAATATTGATAAATCGATAGTTATTCTTCGGAATTTTGTTTCTCGGTTCCTTGCTCTAGATGCTCCCGATTTCGAAAAACTTTTGGCAAACTTTGAAATTGACGAATTTAAAAGGAAGGAGCTAATAGTTGAGAACGGAAAAGTTGCCGATAGAATGTACTTTCTTTCTGAGGGATTTGTTCGGTTTTACCATTTTAAGCCCGATGGCAGTGAGGTTACAAGCGATTTTTACTTTGCCCCAGGTTTCATAACATCGTTCACCAGCTTTATTCTTCAAAAGCCCTCCATTGTTAACATTCAGTGCTTGGAGCAGATGTCGGTTTTGTCCATTTCACACAAGAAACTTATCGAACTCTACGATAACTACCCCAAAATTGAACGCCTCGGTCGATTGCTCTCCGAGCAGGCTTTTATTGCATCGGAGAAACACCTGCTGAGTTTTTTAAACGATTCGCCCCAGGACCGTTACCTTTGGCTTTGCAAGGAGTACCCTGAGTATATTAAAAACATCCCTTTGCAGTACTTAGCATCGTACCTTGGTGTTACACCCGAAACGTTAAGTAGAATAAGGAGTAGAACCCTCTAATGTTTTTCTTGATTATCGTCAAGTGTTTTTGACTAGTAGCACCTCTACCTTTGCGCTGTAATAAAACGCAACGCTATGAGAAAGTTACTGTTAATTTCCGTTTTGCTTTCAGCAATGGTTTCATCGTGCTCAAAGGATGAAATTGAATTCCAAAACAACGACCTAAAAATTAAGATTATTTCAGGTGATAATTGGCTTCACGATTTTCCCCTATTCCTCGGGATAAACAAGAAAAATCCGCCACAATTTGCAGTTTGGCTAACCGATTTGGACACAAACTATGTAGGAACAATTTTTTGTACCCACAAAATAGCCCGTGAGGGTTGGATTGCCAACAAAGGAAATCGACGGAAAGAGGCTTTGCCATTCTGGTGCCACAACCGAGGAGTAGTTTACTCCGATGGATTATACCTTCCAACAAAGAGTAATCCGCTTGTCGATGGGCTTACAGGTGCAACTCCTACTGGCGATTACTTTATAAAAGTATCTCCAACGCAGAATTCAACCTACTTAATTTTTGCAGAGTTTAATCACTCTGTCGATTTTAACTCGTACTACAAAGAAAATAGTCCGCAAGGTAGTTTCTACTTCTCTGGCGGAGGCGAAGGGAGCGGACAACCAGCATTGGTTTACTGCGCAAGAATAGATTTGAACTTGGCTCGAGATTACTGGGAACTTCAACTGATTGGGCACTCAAGCCCCGATGGTTCCAACGGAAATCTATATGCAAATCTTAACGAGATTACTTCGGCCAAGAATATTGTAAGTAAGGTGATTGTTGAACGCAAATAACTTCCACTATGAAAAGAATATCTATTATAATCAGCATTCTGCTACTATTTGCAACCTCAACTTTTGCTCAGAATTCATCAGTATTTACAAGAGCGGGGATTAGTGGCTTCCAGTTTGGTTACAGCTTTGAACCAATAAGTAGAGTAAACGTACCTGTTTCAATAGGAATATCTTCAAACTTTATTGAGAAAAAGTACAACGATTTTTCAGTGGAAGTTTGGCCAAGTTACCAACTTCAAAGAAAACACTTCCGATTTCCACTAGGGCTTATGGCTGGAGTAAAATGGGTTAAAACTTACGATTATAGCTACGCTGTTTTTAACTATGGCCTATACAGCGGTGTTTCATATAGCTTTGGCCGAAATGAAATTGGCCTGAATGCTGGTGTAAAATTTGGAAAACGCAGGTATATTATAGAAAAACAAACATCTATAGGTGATATTTCGGCTTACGAAACCTATAAGGAAAACCCACTGCTTTTAATGATTACTTACTCATTTAAAATAAAATAGAAAATGAACAGGATAATAAACCACTTAATTTTAGCAACTATGGTATTCTCCGTATTTGGCTGTGCTTGCACCTCAACATCGAGGAGCGATTTTGAGGAAAACCTGAACGATAAGAGCGATGTGTACAGGATTCTTTACTACGCATCGCTAGCTGGGAATTCGCATAACACACAGCCCTGGAAGGTTAAGGTGATTGACGATTACACAATGGAAGTTTACGCCGATACTCTTAGGCATCTAAAAATTGTTGACCCAACACGTAGAGGTTTATTTATCTCGCTTGGAGCATTTATCGAGAACATCTATTTAGCCTCAGGAAGTTTGGGGTACAATGCTGATATAAAAATAATGGCTCAAAAACCAACCGATACTCTTGCTGCAATTATTAAGTTAAGCAGAACCGAAAAGACAAACTTCAACTTGGTTGATTTGGAAAATCGAAAAACTACGCGAACTCCATTTGAAATCAGGCCAGTAAACGAAAATGACTTAAAACTTATCTCTGAAAGTTTTACTAACGTGATATTTATTCCTGCCATTTCGGACAAAGGGAAATACATATCAACCAAAACCCTCGAAGCGTACTCAAAGCAAGCAAATAATGAGGATGCAAAGAACGAACTAGCAGCTTGGATTCGTTTCTCAAATGCCGATGTGAAAGCCAACCGCGACGGGCTAACCACTGGCGGTATGGGAATTAAAGGTTTTGGAGGCTTTATGGTTCGGAACTTCTTTAAACCTGACGATTCCAAAAAACAATCATTTGTTGATAAAGGAATTGAAAAAACAAAAATGCAAGTTGATAATTGTGCTGGTTGGATACTTATTTCGCAAACCGAAGACACCCCTGAAAACTGGATATACACAGGACGTATCTACGAACAAATAAATATTGTCTGCACAAAACTTGGCTTAGGCTTTCACCCAATGAACCAAATGATTGAGGAAAAGAATTTTGAAATTAAGGCAAATGAAAGGCTAATGCCTAAGGGTGTTATTCTGTTTGTTGCACGGATTGGGTATGTGAAAGAAACAAGCAAATCGAGTAGTGTTCGTAGGTCTGTTGAGGATATAATTATTAAAAATTGACCTGCAAACAATGACTTTATTCATATCTCGAGAATTGTTTTTATATAAATTTGTAAAAAAAACGAAGATGAAAAAAACAATTCTCTTACTCTCCTTAGTTTTTGCTCTTTTTATCTCATGTAAAAACAGCAGTAAAGTTGATAGTTTTATACGCGTTGGGGTTTTTGATGGCCACGGTGGTGCGCAAACCTGTGTTTGGGAAACCGTTGAGGCCATTAAGATTGATAAGGAAATGATAGTATTGACCATTACAACTTCCGACATTGCTGCGGGTTGCCTCGATACCCTCGATGCAATAATTATTCCCGGTGGTGGAGGTAGTCGCCAGTTTCTAAATCTTGGCTATGAAAATCAGCAACGGATTAAATCATTTATTGCTTCTGGCAAGGGTGCTGTCGGTATTTGCGCTGGAGCGTATCTTTTCTCCAATACTCCCGGATATGCAAGTATTGCAATTAATGGGGCTCAGGCCATCGATATTGAGCACGACAACCGTGGTCATGGTGTGGCAAAGTTCACTTTAACGGAGCAGGGTAAAACCATATTCCCCGAGCTTGCCAGTAGAGACACCAACTATGTTGTGTACTACGAAGGTCCAGTTTTTGTTGATGCTCCCGATTCAATTTCGTTCGAAACCATTGCAATTATGCAAAGCGATGTTCACGAAGAGGGGGGTGCACCATCAAATACAACCAACAATAAGCCATTCTTTATTGGCAATAACTTTGGAAAAGGCCGGGTATTCAGCACAATTGCGCACCCGGAGGCAACTCCCGGTATGCGTTGGTTGATACCAAGAATGGTTAGGTGGACAATTAACAAGGAGTTTGTGCAGTATAGCCAGAATGCTGTTAGGCCAACGCTTTTCGAAAAGGAGATTCTTTTCACCAAGGATATGCTTAGTCTGGAGGCCGATTGCTACAAGAAATTCCTATACGGAACATCAGCCGAAAAAATTGAAGCGTTGAACTGGCTTGAGCAAAGTGTATCGTGGGATGCCAAGCGCTGGGTGCAAGGATTGCTTTACGATTCCTCAGCCGAGGTGCGTAGCCGTGCAGCACAGTACATTGCAAATTCAGAGTTTTCACACTATCTGCCCGATTTAAAGTCTGCAAGCCAAAACGAAACTAATGCCGATGCTAAAAAGGTTATGGATGATGCGTTAGAGTTTTTACATGGAATCTAAAGCATGGTAATCCATGCCTATAGGATTATTAATTCATGTTTTATAAGTAACACATGGAAACTGCCATTATTTATGCTACATCGCATGGAACAACCGAGAAGGTGGCAAATATAATTGCCTCAAGGTTGGACCGGGCAACCCTAATTAACCTCAAGAAGAGTGCCCATATCGATTTAAGCCAGTTTCAGCAGGTGATAATTGGTGGTTCAATCCATGCCGGAAGTATTCAGCGAAAGGTGAGGGAGTTCTGCAATACTAATATGGTTCAACTTTTACAAATGCGTGTGGGTCTTTTTATCTGTGCAATGAACGAGCCTGAATTCGATAACGAGTTGAAAATGGCATTCCCCGAAGTTATTCGCAACCATGCCATAAGCCAGAGGGTTGTTGGTGGGGAATTTATCATAGAAAGGATGAATTTTATTGAGCGGTTTCTGGTAAAGAAGATTTCTGGGGTTTCTCAAACTACTTCGAAAATTGATGATGGTGCCATATCTGAATTAATTAGTAGGATGCAAATTGAATAGAAACAGAAACGGGAGGCTAGTGGCCTCCCGTTTTCTGCTTTCTGCTTATGTTAGATTTTCGCATTATCTACTAGTTGATCAACAAATTGCTTTATTGTTTTCGAATCGGTTGCGCCATAAAAATCGAAGTAGTATTCAATCAGGTATTTCTTAATACCGTCCTTGGCCATATTCTGACGTTGTAAAATGGGCAGTATGGTGAAGAACTCGTTGGTAAGTGCTTCCTGATCAACAAATAGTAAATCGAATTTAGTAATCTCCTCGCTGGATCGGGTGTTCTTTTCGTAAAGGTAAACGGCCACACTGGGAATTTCATTGGAGGTAATACTGCCCGCATTGGTTGTTAGTAGTTTCTCCTTTTCAATCATTAGCGCATTGTGCTCGTAACCAATCTTTTTTGATACTGGATTGTTGTTTACCCGGTAGTAGAATACAATAAATTTATTTTCGTCGATGACGTAATTGGATGAATTTACTGGAATTGACACTGCGTTGCCAATCACTGAAAATTTATCGTTGCCAAAGTAACTTTTTAGGTCCGATATTTCGGATTCATCCGGTTTGTAGCGTTCGGCCATTAGGCTGCGGCGCTTTGTGGGCGTTGCAACTTCCTTAACCGTTACGGTTAGCTGCTGAACGGCTTCGGGCGATGGGGGTAGGTGCATCTTCATCATAAAACGACCCATATTCTGGCTTATCGATATGATGTATGAGTCGAACGAATCAAACGTAACCCGATCGGTGGGTTGGAGCACATCTCCGGCCTTAAGCTGTATACCTGTTTTAAAGTTTGTAACCTTACCGTTGATTCGGGTTACGGTATAGGTTTCCTGAGCTTGCAAAGCATTTCCTAACATTAGGAGAACTGCTGCGATGTACAATAGTTTTTTCATCGGTATTTGATTTTATTGCATTTTAAACTGCTTTTGGGGTAAGCGGGACAATACAATTTATACCACTACCCTGCAATGATACTGTGAGAGCAATTTATGTACCAAAGTTAGCAAAAGAATCAATTTAGCGCCATACATCAAGGTATTATTGTGGTCTGCGTTTCTTCTGCGGCTTGCTCACCAGGTCGTACGAGTGGTTAATCCACTCCTCGATGGTTTTTGTTGGTATCGAGCCATCTATTCGAACCGTATTCCAGTGCACTTTGTTCATGTGGTAGCCTGGTTCAACCGCAGGGTAGGTCTCGCGGAGCTCAATGGCCAGTTCGGGGTTGCATTTTAGGCTGATGGCCAAATCGCCTGTTAAATTGGTTAGGGCAAACATCTTTCCATTAACCTTAAATACCAATGTATCCTCATCGAATGGTAAAGCCTCAGTTACATTGGGTTTCGACATGCAGTAGTTTCTTATCTCAACTATATCCATAGTATTATAGTGTTGGGTAAAATGCATCCTCTATATGTTCGATGGTGTGCTTGTCGCCTTCAAACAGGATCGATACAATGTCGAAACGCACCTCTAAGTCGATATTCTGGTTTTGAACGTATGCATCGGCCGCATCAATAATTCGGCGCTGTTTCTTTAGTCTTACCGCATCCTTAGGCTCCTCCCAGTAGTCGCTGGCTCTGGTTTTGACCTCCACAACCACAATGGTTTCGTTGTACTGTGTAACAATATCGAGCTCTTTGTGGCCGTGGTGCCAGTTTGTGTGAAGTATTTTGTAGCTTTTCGATTCTAGGTATTCCCTTGCCAGGCGTTCGCCCAGCTCGCCCAATTCGCGATGATGAAATATATCACCTTTGGATTTCATACACAGTTTTGATTGTTAAGCAATTGATTATATGGTGTATAGTGCTATTGTTTTTTGCGATATGTCTTTTATCAGTTAAAAGATAACGGAAACGGCGTAACTTTTTTGATTATAATTCGAACAAAGTAAAGGTAACAATAAAATTATCGTTATGAAGCCTTGGTTGAAAATACTTATTATTCTGGCGGTGTTGCCATGCCGAGTGTTTTCAAATGTAGACAATTTTGAAGGCAAAATCAAGATTCTAAAGGAGGGCGTGTACGATACAATTCAGTTGGTAATAAGCGTTAAGGGCGATGCGGTTCGAATCGACGAGGTTAATCGCCACAATGCGGTGCAACTTTCGTATCTTATCAACTTAAAGCACGAAACAATTGTTATGGTGTCGCACTGTAATAAGGTGTACACCGAGGTTGTTGTTAGGCCCGCTGCAAATGATTTGTCCAGCGATGTGGAGTTTATCCGAACACAGAATACCATGGTTTTCAATGGCGATAGGTGTGTGCAGTGGCGGGTGCGCGATAGAGCCCGGAATACCGAGTTAACCTATTGGGTTGTTCCCGGCAAGTATAATTTTATGAAACCGCTCGTGGATATTCTTTCCCGAAGTGATACCCCGCTTAGCATTTTGGGCTATTTCCCTATGAATGGCGGCTATTTGCCAATGCTTACAGTTGAACGGACGATTTTCCGCAAGATTAGAGCCACGGCCACGGTGGTTGATATTAAATCTCAAAAACTTCTCGATGATATTTTTGCTATTCCTCTTGGTTTTCGCGAATGCCGGAGTTAGGCGAAGGCTGAAATACTAGTTCGGCACCCTCCTGATCCACCCTGAAGCTCACGCGGCGTCCCATTATTAGAGCGTAGTTAGGCTCTGTGTGCCCAGCCGGGAATCCGAAACAGAATGGGATGTTGTAGTCCTTTATTGCGCTATAAATTATTTCGTGTGCATCGGATCCGAACGGAATCTTGTTGTCGCGCATATCGGAAAACGATCCCACCACAAGTCCCGCTATTGCTTTTAGTTTTCCGCATCGTTTAAGGTGCATCAGCATCCTGTCGATGTGGTAAAGGTATTCGTCAACATCCTCAATAAAAAGTATTCGATCCTGAGCGTTGATATCGGCATTGGTGCCAATCAGGCTATTTATAATGGATAGGTTTCCCCCTGTAAGGATTCCCGTTGTGGTTCCGAATCGGTTCAGTGGGTGATGTGGTATTTTGTAGCTGAGGGTCTCGCCAAGCAATGCATTAATCAGGCTGTTTATGGATTCTCCCCCCGCAATGTCGTTGGTTAAGTTGATGGGCATGGTGGCATGCAGCGTTTCAATCCCGTACCAACCGGTAATTATGCTGTGCAAAACCGTGATGTCGCTGTAGCCAATTATCCATTTTGGGGTATGCTGAAGTTTCCGAAGGTTAATCAGATCCAGGATTCGAACCGATCCGTACCCTCCACGGGCACAGAGAATTGCCTTAACGGTTTTATCCTCAATCATATCCATTAAATCCTCGGCGCGCTCCTCGTCGGTTCCGGCAAATTGGTAGTGCTGCATGAATAGATGAGGCGAGGTTTTTACCATAAACCCCCGCGAAGTTAGAAAGCGAATGGCCGGTTGTATCTCTTCCCGGCTAACAAAACGGGCTGGCGCAATTATCCCAATGGTATCGCCTGGACTTAGATATGGTGGGGTTATGTTATCCATATATTTGTGGACGTGATTTAATGAGCATAAAATTAGGCATTTTTTTAGAGTAAGCCCAAACTTTAGCGCTATTTTATTCAATCCTCCCGCTTTCGATGGGTATATTGCTGCTAATGAAATTTATGGTAGTTGGTAATTCGGTTGCTATCGGGGTCAATTATTTGACTTTTTAGTGTAGATTTGTGAACTTTTTCCACCAATCATTTTTATATCGATATGAAGAACTATAAGCGATACCTTATTACATCGGCATTGCCGTACGCCAATGGCCCTGTTCACATTGGTCACTTGGCCGGAGTTTACATTCCCTCCGACATTTACACCCGCTACTTAAGGGAAAAGGGCGTAGAGGTGTTGTCAGTTTGTGGTTCCGATGAGCATGGGGTGCCTATTACCATTAAGGCTCGTCAGGAGAATACTACCCCGCAGGCTATTGTTGATAAATACAATGCTATAATTAAGGATTCCTTCGAGAAGTTTGGTATCAAGTTCGATATTTACTCGCGAACCACTTCGAAGGTCCATTACGAAACCGCTAGCGAGTTTTTCCGTACCCTTTACGATAAGGGCGTATTTATTGAAAAAACCACTGAGCAGTATTACGACGAGGAGGTGAAGCAGTTTCTGGCCGACCGTTATATTACCGGAACCTGTCCGCATTGTGGTAACGACAGGGCTTATGGCGATCAGTGCGAGAAATGCGGAACCAGCCTGAATGCAACCGATTTGATAAACCCTAAATCGATGCTTAGCGGTTCTAAACCCGTTCTTAAGGAAACCAAGCATTGGTTTTTGCCGTTGGATAAGTTTCAGCCCGATCTTGAGAAGTGGATTCTTCAGGATCATAAGGAGTGGAAGGCCAATGTGTACGGTCAGTGTAAGAGTTGGCTCGACCAAGGCCTTCAGCCGCGTGCGGTTAGCCGCGATTTGAACTGGGGCGTTCCGGTTCCTGTTGAGGGTGCCGAGGGAAAGGTGCTGTACGTTTGGTTTGATGCCCCTATTGGCTATATTTCGGCCACCAAGGAGTTAACTCCCGATTGGGAAAAGTTCTGGAAAAGCGACGATACCCGGATGATCCATTTTATTGGGAAGGATAATATTGTTTTCCATTGCATTGTTTTTCCGGCCATGCTTAAGGCCGAGGGGAGTTACATTTTGCCCGATAACGTTCCGGCCAACGAATTCCTGAACCTCGAGGGCGATAAAATATCCACTTCGCGTAACTGGGCGGTTTGGCTTCACGAGTACCTCCAGGAATTCCCCGGCAAGCAGGATGTATTGCGGTACGTTTTAACCGCCAATATGCCTGAAACCAAGGATAACGATTTTACCTGGAAGGATTTCCAAACCCGCAATAATAGCGAGTTGGTTGCAATACTGGGCAACTTTGTGAACCGCGCAATGGTGTTAACCCAGAAGTATTTTGATTCGAAAATACCGCAAGCTGGGGCTCTTACAGCGTTTGATTCTGAGACTATTGCAGAGATACCACGAATTAAACAGGCTATCGAAGCGAATCTTGAGGAGTTTAAATTCCGCGAGGCTCTTAAGGAGGCCATGAATTTGGCTCGGCTTGGGAATAAATATCTGGCCGATACGGAGCCCTGGAAGGTGGTTAAGACCGATCCTGCCCGCGTGGCGACCATACTGAATATTTCGATGCAGATTACGGCGAACCTTGCCATTTTACTGGAGCCATTTCTCCCGTTCTCGGCCGAGAAAATTAGGCGAATGATTAATTTTTCCGATAGCCAGTGGGAGCATGCGGGCTCGGTTGCCCTGCTTGCCCCGGGTCATGGGTTGAATGCGCCAGAATTACTCTTCGACAAAATCGAGGACGATGTAATTGCTCTTCAGTTGCAAAAATTGGAGGCAACTAAACTTGCAAACGCTAATAGTCAGCCCGTGCAAGTGGAGCCGCAACGGGCATCTGTTTCGTACGACGATTTTTCGCGTATGGATATTCGCATAGGCAAGGTGCTTGAGGCCGAGCGGGTTCCCAAAACCCAGAAACTTTTAAAATTGAAGGTTGATACAGGCATTGATACACGGACACTAGTTTCGGGAATTGCCGAGCATTTTACCCCCGATCAGGTTGTTGGTCGTCAGGTGGCCATCCTTGTAAATCTTGAGCCGCGTAGCATTAAAGGGATTGAGTCGCATGGGATGATTCTTATGGCCGAGGATGCCGACGGAAAACTTAAGTTTGTTCAACCATCCGAGGGGGTTGCCAATGGATCAACAGTAAAGTAGAATAGTTTGAATATTAAAAGCCCCCCAAATTATTTTTTGGGGGCTTTTATTCTTTTACAGGGTCAATAACCATACCGTGTTGCTTACCTTTTGCGACTTAAGCCGTTCCAATTCCCGCAGGGCTCTGTCCCTATTCGAGAATTTATAGATGGCTACCCGGTAAATATTATCGGTTTTCATGAGTGTGGGCTTGTATCCCTTGGCCGATAAATCCTGAATAAGTTTTTGTGCGTTATCTTCCTGTGCAAAGCTACCCGCAATTATGTAAAATGTCTTATTCTCCGATTGCTCCGTTTCCTGGTAGTAAAGAGCTTCCTTTTTGTTGGTTACGGCAACTGGTTGCGTGGTTTTGGGCTGTTCATCCTGAATGGAGTCCACTGCAACCGGTTCTGTTGTGGTCTGGATTAATGAATCGCTTCCCTGAACATCGGCTAATGCTGATGGAGTTGCGGGTTCAGCCTTGATCGTATCCTGAGCAATTGGTGTATTTGTGCTGGATTTTAGGTTCTCCCAAAAATGTAATTCAGGTACAAAGTACAGGGTGAGGGCTATGGCCACAAAGGCCAAAATAACTATGGCTGGAACTAATATTTTCCCACTCGATTTATGGCTTACTTTGTTTTCTTTTTTTTGTGCTGGTGCAGCGGGTTTTGGTGTTGGCTCAACGGTTACTTGTTTTTTCTGAACGGTTGGTTCTTCCTTTTTGGGGGTCGAACTCTGGGGTGTAGTAACGCTTCCAAGTCCAAAGGTTTGGCTGAATGTGTTTTCAGTAGGGGTTAAAGAAATATTGCCGTTGGCAGCTTTGCTCAGCACGCCCACTCCGGGAAATGTTACGTTGGCATTGGCTTCAAGTTTTTCCTTTACTGTTGAGGTGAATTTTGCAACAATTTCCGATGCGGTGGGGTGATCCACATTGTTTTTTTCGGAAACAAAATTTTCCAGTGCTTCGTCGTTGAATGTTCGTTGAGCATCAAAAACGTAGAATTCCCTAGGAGGGTTAAACGATGCGCCGTCGGCAGATCGCGAAGCGGTTTCGTACTTCTTCACAAAACTGCCCAAGCCCGGAAGGCTTACAAATTCTAATCGGGAAAGAAGTTCCTGAATGGCAGATTCTAATTCCAACTTACCGGTAGTTTAGAGTTAACGGACAAATGTATAAAAATAATTGAGTTAAATCAACCTTGCTTCAAAAATAACAAAACCATCGATTTTGCGATCGATGGTTTTGCGGTGTTGTCCTATCAGGGGTCGAACCTGAACTCTTCTGATCCAGAATCAGACGTGTTGCCAATTACACCATAGGACAATTTTCAACTGCAAATATAAATGGTTTTGCGTTATGGTGTAACATTGTTGTGCTTTTTTTTGTAGTAGCAATCGGGATGTTAACACCCCGATTGCTGTTGCTTTAGTTACTGCCCTGCAATTTTTGCCCAGGTGTCTTTGAGCGTAGCGGTGCGGTTAAACACCAATTTCGAGGGGGTGGTATCGGAGTCAACGCAGAAGTACCCCAAGCGCTCGAATTGGAACTTATCGAGAGGTTTTACATCCCGGAGTGATGGTTCCAGTAAGCCTTCAATCACTGTTAACGATTCTTTATTGATTGACGATTTCCAATCAACACCCTCGGGTACATCGTCGGGATCGGCTTTGGCAAATAGCCGATCGAATAGGCGTATTTCAGCCTTTATGGCATGCTGAGCCGATACCCAGTGGATGGTTCCCTGTACTTTTCGGCCATCGGGCGAATTTCCTCCACGCGAGGCGGGATCGAGTGTGCAGTGTAACTCCGTTATGTTTCCATTGGCATCTTTAATCACATCGGTGCATTTTACGAAGTATGCATACCGCAGGCGAACCTCTTGTCCGGGTGCCAGTCGGAAGTATTTTTTAGGAGGATTCTCCATGAAGTCGTCGCGTTCGATGTATAGTTCACGGCTAAACGGAACCATGCGTTTGCCTGCCGACTCGTTCTCGGGGTTGTTAATGGCGGGTAGTTCCTCAACTTGTCCTTCGGGATAATTGGTAATAACCACTTTTAGCGGGTTCAGTACGGCCATTCTGCGTAGAGCTCGTTTGTTCAAATCCTCGCGTAAGCAGAACTCCAGTAGCGAAAGATCGATCACGTTGTCGCGTTTGGCAACACCCACCTTATCGGCAAAACTGCGGATGGATTCCGGGGTATAGCCTCTGCGGCGTAGTCCGCAAATTGTGGGCATACGCGGATCGTCCCAACCCATTACGGTTTTCTCCTGAACCAGTTGGAGCAGCTTCCGTTTGCTCATCACCGTGTAGTTGATGTTTAGCCGAGCGAACTCGTACTGGTGCGAAGGGAATATCTCAAGTTTTTCGATAAACCAATCGTAAAGAGGACGGTGTACATCAAACTCAAGGGTGCAAATTGAGTGGGTAATCTGCTCAATGGAGTCGCATTGTCCATGGGCGTAATCGTACATTGGGTATATGCACCATTTATCGCCAGTGCGGTGATGGTCGGTGTGGATTATCCGGTAAAGCAAGGGGTCGCGCATAAGCATGTTAGGATGACCCATGTCAATTTTTGCGCGGAGTACCTTTTCCCCGTCCTTAAACTCGCCAGCACGCATGCGGCGGAATAGATCCAGGTTTTCGTCAACGCTCCTATTTCTGTAGGGGCTGTTGGTTCCCGCTTGGTTCACAGTACCCCTGTTCGTCCGGATTTGCTCCTGGGTTTGATCGTCAACGTAGGCAAGCCCTTTTTGGATTAACAGTTCGGCCCATTGGTAAAGCTGTTCAAAGTAATCGGAGGAGTACAACTCGTTATCCCATTTGAAGCCAAGCCACTCAATGTCCTCTTTTATGGAGTTAACATATTCCACATCCTCTTTGGTGGGATTAGTATCGTCGAAGCGTAGATTGGTTTTGCCATTATACTTTTGAGCAAGCCCAAAATTTAAGCAAATGGATTTTGCGTGTCCAATATGCAGGTATCCATTGGGCTCGGGGGGAAAGCGGGTTAGCACTCTACCGCCGTGTTTCCCGGTTCTAATATCCTCTTCGATAATCTCCTCTAGGAAATTTTTAGTTTTTTCGCTTGAGGTTTCATTTTTTAAGTTCTCGCTTTCCATTTGCTCACAATTAAATCAGGAAGGCAAAATTAGAAAAATGTATATAATATATAGGGTATAGGTTACAATTTTTTATGGGGTATTGGAGAGGTTGTCCTGTTTGCTATGTTTTACAGCAACAATGCAATTAATTGACGAGAGAAATGTGCTATTTGATAATTTTTAGGTTTTTTTGCGGAGCAATATAAATACGATAATACTATGGCAGTAATACAAGTGGAGAATATGGAGTTTTACGCCTATCACGGGTGTTTCCAGGAGGAGCAGGTGGTTGGGAATCAATTCCTAGTGAATGTGTTGATTGAGGCCGATACTCAGCAAGCTCAGCAGTCGGATCGGTTGCACGATACTGTTAATTATCAGATTTTGTACAATTTGGTGAAGGACGAGATGATGATTAAGTCCAAGTTGCTGGAGCATGTATCGGAACGGATAATTACGGCTATTCAGAATAAATTTCCTGAAATTGAACGGGTTGAGGTGAAGGTTTCGAAGTTAAATCCACCTATGGGGGGGAAGATTGACCGTGTGAGTGTAACCCTATCAAGAAATTTTCCGAAGAACGCACGGTGAGTTTTGCAATTCAATTTTTTTTGTATCTTTGCGGGCACAATAACGGTACCTTGGCCGAGTGGCTAGGCATCGGTCTGCAAAACCGGCTACGGCGGTTCGAATCCGCCAGGTACCTCGCTAAAAAGCCCCATTCTTGGGGCTTTTTCGTTTTGGCTTCCTATTCTTTTTGTGCCAAACTAAAGCGGGTGAATGTATCCATTACGCTTTGTACGTAGGTTTTTGATACTGGGAGCGCAATGGCCGATGGTACATCGAGCTCGAGACAAAGCTCATCCTTATCTTTGCGCAGGATTTTAACTTTCTCAAAGTTCACCATGTACGAGCGGTGGCAGCGGACTATTTCGCTCCCTTTGAATGCTTCCTCGAGCCGTTTAATTGTATTGCGTAGCATGTAGCGGGCTATTTTCCCGTTGTCGGAATAGTAAATATTCACATAGTTGTCGGCCGATTCGATGTATAGTAGGTTCTCGTGCTTGAGGGAGAAGCGCAGGTCGCCTTTTTCGTCGCGGAACGGAATCATGTTTTTTGTTGGGTCGGCTGCTGTTGGGCTTTGGGTGTACTGCAACAGTTGATGCTTTTTTTCGATCCACGAAAAGTAAAGCCACAGGACCGAGTAGGGGAGTAGGAGTACCAGGGCTGTGTTTTTCGCCGAAATTTTGAATAGATCCAGGATGTTCCGCGTATCGTGTAGTATAAACTTCTCATAAAGCGTGTAAAAGAGTGCCATAAAAAATACCTCTGCGGCTACCCACAATAGGTAGTTCCATATACTCAGTTCCTTCTTTTTCGAGGTTTCATACATTATAACCCGGCTAACTACCACTACCATAACCCCGGTGAGGATAACCAAGCTGGAGTATGCAAAATATTCGAGCTCTGTAACATCAAACCAAGTTTCCGATCCAAAGGGCGCATAAATATTGATGAAGATGAGGGCAAAGGCTGCCGTTAGGGCGATTAGCCTAACTATATTTCCCTTTTCGGTCAGGTATTTTGGGAGTGGACGCTGTAGTTCTGTCATACTTTTTTTATTACGACTCCAAATTTAACAAAAATGGCGTCAAATACATTGTAATAATTGATTGCATGAATTCCTTTCCACTGTCTTTATTTCGCCCCTCTATGCTAATATTCGCCCCGTATTTTTGATTTACACCCCTTTGGTTGGTGTCGCAGCCCTCTGATTTGCGTCATTTGGCGCTGTCCCTTTTTTTTGTATCGTTATTAATGTTTACTAACCATGGAGTACACCCAAACTTACCACGAGTTGAAACACCTTTTTTCGCTCAAATCAGATATTATTCCATTGAACAGTTCCGGTCTTCAGTTCAATGTGATGGAGTTTGAAAGCAGTTCCGATTTAACTCTCCCTCTGCCCGCTGACAGGGCTCAAGCAGAAAAGATGATGTTGATTGCCCAATCCGATGCCGCTATTGCTCAGAACCGACGCTTCCGATACCCTGTTATTACTCCCTCGGTGGTGAATCCGCACGGAAGGGCAATTGTTCTGCTTCATGGGTTGAACGAGAGGGCTTGGTTAAAGTATTTACCGTGGGCTTACTTCTTGGCAATACATACCGCTCGGCCTGTAATCCTATTCCCCATTGCGTTCCACATGAATAGGAGCCCGGAGAGTTGGGCAAATCCGAGGGAAATGAGTTCTTTGCTAAAAGTACGTCAAGCCCAGCGCGATGTGTCCCTGTCAACCTTTGCCAATGCAGCGCTTAGTCAGCGGTTAAGCGAGGAGCCTTTCCGTTTTTTTGCATCGGGTAAGCAAAGTGCCGACGATTTAGTTTCGCTTCTCGAGTCGATTAAGGGTGGCGATTATCCCCTGTTGAAAAGGGATTCGCAGGTCGATTTTTTTGCCTACTCCATTGGGGCATTCCTCTCGCAAGTGCTTTTTATTGCGAATCCTCGGAATTTGTTGTCAAATTCGCGGTTGTTCCTGTTTTGTGGTGGAGCGCATTTCAGCGAAATGTTTGGGGCGTCGCGGCTAATTATGGATAGTGGAGCCTATGCGAGTTTGAGGCGTTACTATTTACATAGTTTCTTGAATGATATTCGCATTGATGGTTCTTTTTCCGATTATTTTGGTGGAGATGGCTTTGGAGGCGCATTTTTGTCGATGCTATCGCCCGAGAGTAATCGGGATTTGCGTATGGAACGGCTTAGGATGTTAGGACACAGGTTGATGGCAGTGTCGTTGCGGAACGATAGGGTTATCCCATCGCACTTTGTAAAATCCTCGCTCAGTTGTATAGCCAAGTCGGGGCGGGGAGTGGTTAATGAGCTCGATTTCCCGTATAGCTATACGCACGAAACCCCATTTCCGATAGGTAGCAACTCCGATTCAGCTCAGGTGGATCGGAGTTTCGAGAGGGTGTTTAAGTCGGCGGTTGATTTTCTTATGTAGTGTATTTGTGTCGGTGCGTTAACCGAATAGGGTGGTGATGGTTTCGCCTTCTTTGGGTTTAATAAGATAGCTCTGTAACCCAATATTCACTGCCGAGTCGATGTTGTGGGGGGTATCGTCAATAAATAGCGTTTCGCTTGCTTTTAGGTTGTTCTCCTCGAGCACCAGTTCAAAAATCCGACGATCGGGCTTGCGCATTCCCAGTTCGTACGAGTAGTAAACTTTATCGAAGAAATGGGTTAGGTTGTGTCCTCCGGTTAATGTTTCGAGTTGTTTGTTGTAAAGTTCACTGTGGATAATGTTGGTATTGCTAAGCAGGAATACTCTGTAGTTGAGCCGTAGTTGCTCAAGTAATGCCAGCCGTTTGGGATCCCAGTTCAGAATTAGGGCGTTCCATGCCCTGTCGATTTCGGCAAAAGGGATATCTTTGTTCAGCAGGGTTTGAAGTTCGCATCGGAACTCGTTGGCCGAAATTGTTCCACAGTCGAGTCTGTTGAAAAGATCCACCTGCGAGGTGAGGGTGAATAGTGAATCCAGCCTTTCGACGCCGAGTTTTTTGAAAGCGGCTAAGGTTTTTTCATAGTCAATATCTAAAACAACGCCACCTAAATCGAAAATTATATTTCTGATATTTAGGTTGTTCAATGGTGTGAAGCAAATTTTTTGCATAAATAGTTTTTGTTGATGTTGAAAAATTGATTGCAAATATGTAATATTGCACTCCAATTTAAAAATCGGGAAGCCGATTTGTTTGGGCCCATAGCTCAGCAGGTTAGAGCATCTGACTCATAATCAGAGGGTCGTTGGTTCGAGCCCAACTGGGCCCACAAAAGCCACCATACGGTGGCTTTTGTATTTTCGTAGGTTATCTATGTGTCTCATATCCAATTGTTTTGTTTTGGGAGTTGTTGTATTTTGGGGATTGTTAATCTATTGCGCATCTTGTTGTTTCCCTCTTTTTAGCGAAGCCCATACCCCTACAACGCTGAGTAGTACAAATACTATAAACGATGCGCTTATTGCCCAAATAAATTGCTGATGATTTGTTCTGTTAATTGCTTCTTTCCCAATATATAGCTGTAGTATGAGGGTGGCGATGCCCATGCTGATCATCTGGCCGGTGAGCCGCATTGTTCCTACGGTACCCGATGCTAATCCCAGAAATCGCTTATCAACAGAGCCCATTATCGAGTTTGTGTTTGGCGACGAAAATAGCCCGAATCCAAGTCCCAGGATCCCCAGGGCGCCTATCAGGTAAGCGGTGGAGGTGTTTGTGTTTATTGGTACAAGCAGCAATAGCCCAATGGCAGATATTCCCATTCCTAATGATGCCAGAATGCGAGGGTCGTGCTTATCCGAAAATCGGCCAGCCCACATTGCCATAATAGCCATAATAACGGGTTGTACTACTAGCACGGTTCCCGCATCGCGTGCCGATAGTCCCTTTATATACTGTAGGTATAGGCTTAGTACAAAGGTAACCGCAAATGTAGTGGCGTAGTTAATGAGTGCGGCTAAGTTTGCAAAGGCAAACGTTCTATTGGTTTTAAACAGTGTGATATTTAGAACGGGCGTAGCCACTCGCAGCTCGGTTTGGATAAACCATAGTATGCCCAAAAGGCCAAGCAGTGTTAGGACGATGGCTTCAATACTGGGTAGTTGGGAGAATCCGTACATAAAAACACTCATCGATGGGATGTATATAAGCGTACCCTTATAGTCGAATTTTTCGTTCTTTGCCTCGGCCCACTCCGTTCTAATTCCTATGCGTGACGCAATGGCCGAAATTAGACCAATAAGAATTGGCCCGTAGAATAGGCTTTGCCAGTTAAGCCACGAAATCATGTAGCCGCCAATAATAGGAGCCGACGATAGGCCGATGTACACCGCAGTTACATTCAGCCCAATGGCTTTGCCGCGTTCGGAGGAAGGGAAAACTGAGGTTAGCAGAGCTATTCCTGTGGCAAACACCATCGAACTGCCTATGCCCTGGATAACCCGGAATACTATCAGTAGTGATCCTGTTGGCGATAGCGCGCAGAGCCCCGAACTGGCTGCCAGTATGAGGTTGCCCCAGAAGAAAATCCGCTTGCGGCCTACAATATCGGCCAACTTCCCGAATGGAACTAAAAAAACGGCCGACGAGAGTAGGTACGACATGGCTACCCAGCTCATCGTTATGGCGTTTAGTCCAAAATCATCGCTTATTTTGGGTAGCGCCAGGTTGACCGAAGCGCCTATAAATGGAGTAATGAACGAACTGATCATTACTAAAACCAGAACCAGATTCTTGTGCACCGCTTTTCCCTGCATTTTCTCTCTTTTTGGGTACGCAAAGGTAGCTATTCGCAAAAAATAATCGATCCATTGTATTGTTTTATAAAAAGTGTCTACCTTAGCGAGTGGTTTAACAAACAGTTGGAATAGATGGCTAGGATTTTGGTTGTGGACGACGATTCCACTTTCTGTTTAATGCTCAAAACGTATCTCACCAAACAGGGGCACCAGGCCAGCGAGGCCTTTTCCTTCGACGAGGCTGCCCGTTTAATTCGTGCCAACAAGTATGATGTTGTGCTTTCGGATTATAGGTTGCCCGAGCATTCTGGCATGGATGTTTTGGTAGAGGCCAAGCGGCGGTTACAATCCACAGTGGTTATCCTTATGACCGGTTATGCCGACATCCGACTGGCCGTTAGTGCTATTAAGCAGGGAGCATACGATTATGTTACCAAACCAATTAATCCCGACGAAATTCTTGCCGCCATCAATAATGCATTGTCTGGCGATGCTGCCCCAAAGTCTGTTGATAAGGCGTCGGCTGCCGAAGGGTTTGGTTTTATCAAGGGTGATAGCGATTATAGCCTGCAGGTTAATAAGTATATTAGTATAGTTGCCCCAACAAACCTATCGGTTATTATCCAAGGCGATAGTGGCACGGGTAAGGAGTTTGTGGCTCGTCAAATCCACCAGGAGAGTAAGCGTAAAGAGCGTGCCTTTGTGGCAATCGATTGTGGTGCTCTCCCTAAGGAGCTTGCTGCTAGCGAGTTTTTTGGACACATCAAGGGCTCGTTCACGGGTGCCATTACCGATAAGGTTGGCCAGTTTGAGGTGGCAAATAGTGGCACGCTATTCCTCGATGAGATCGGAAATCTTCCCTACGATGTGCAGGTTAATCTTCTCCGAGCCATTCAGGAACGCAAAATTAAGCGGATTGGGAGTAGTAAGGAAATCCCCGTTGATGTTCGGATTATTGTTGCTACCAACGAGAATCTTCTCGATATGGTGAATCGCGGCTCATTCCGCGAGGATCTGTACCATCGGCTAAACGAATTCTCCATTAAGGTTGCCCCGTTGCACGAGCGTAAGTCCGATTTGTTAATTTTTGCCAATGCGTTTTTGGGTCAGGCTAACCAGGAGCTAGGAAAGAGCATTGGAGGCTTCAGTTCCGAGGTGATGGACGTGCTGATGAAGTACAGTTGGCCCGGGAACCTGCGCGAGCTGAAGAATGTGATTCGCCGTGCCGTCCTACTTGAGCCGGGGGGCTTACTCTCCATTACCAGTTTGCCTTCCGAGATTATTCGGAAAGATAATGGTGTTTCGGATGTTAAGACTTCGGAATCCGATAACCTGAAGGATATTAAGGAGAAGGCCGAGTACGATTTGATTATGGCAACGCTCGAAAAGGTTCGCTACAACAAGAGTAAAGCGGCTCAGATACTCAATGTGGATCGCAAAACATTGTACAATAAGATGAAACAGTACGGAATCCCGTACTAGGCAAATTGGCTAAATCCCCTTTTTATTTCTAGTTGCCATGCTATGTGGGGTGTGGTTTTCTGGGTTACTCTGTAGATAGCATTACTAAATTCTTAAGTTATAGCGTCGAGAGTTGGTTTTTATATTTTTTTTCCTGAAATTTGATTAGGAAAAAGTTATCAAATTTAACCTAAAACCAATACAGCTATGAATGAGTCTGCTTTCGATTTTAAAAAGTTTATCGACGATTCTAAGGAAACCTTGATAAACCCTAAATCCTACTTTGCTTCAATGAAATTGAGTGGGGGAATGGGCGAGCCTATCATTAAGGCATTAATCTACAGCGTGATTGCTGCCGTTTTTAGTTTAATCTGGAGTTTCTTTATGGTATCCACTGTTACCGGAGGATTGTTTGGCGGGGCTGTTGGTATTGCCGCATTCTTCATCACAATTATTGGGGGAATTATTGGCGTTTTTATAGCCGCCCTAATAATCCTAATCATTTCATCAATATGTGGGGGTAATAGCGATTTTGAGGCAAACCTTCGTGTTGCTGCTTCGCTGATGGTGCTGTTCCCAATAAGTACTTTGCTGTCGGTTTTTAAATTCAATTACTACCTGGGCGAAATCGTTGGATTGGCAGTAAACCTATACTCCTTATACCTACTTTACATTGCGGTAACCGTTGCCCTTAAGGGGAAGGATCAAACGGCAAAGATTATTTCCTATGTTTTGGCTGGTATTGTGGCTCTATTCTTCATTATAAGTATGTCCCGTGGAGCCCTATACCGAACCGGGTTGCATCTAGGTGCATCAAAGTACCAGCGCGAGTTGCAGCAATTACAGGGCGACTTGGAAGAAGTTGCTAAAGATATGGAGAGCCGCGCAGGCCAAAGCGAGGATGATATGGAGTATGGCGAGGATCGGTATAGTAAACCCGAGAATTTTCCCGCAAAAGCTCTAGGGGAGGTGCAGGAGCATTTATCGTCTGGGGCATCCGTTCTGTCGGCTGATAAAATTCAATCGCTAATCGATATTTCCGAGGAGTTGGAGGATTACGGCGAGGATCAGTCCGATGAGATCAACAATGTGCTACAGTCGCACGGATACAATAGCCTTACGGAGTATACCACCGATATGCTTGCTGCCACATCAGGGTTTGCCGCTGTGGGTAGCTTAGCGGCGCTGGAGGAGCTTGATGGTAAGTCGGGAGCCGAAAAAAAGAGTGCCGAGATGTTTGAGATGGATAAAGCTCTTAAAATGGCGGCTTCTCAGTCTATAACGCTTGGTAGGCTTACCGAAAAGGATCTTTACACTGTTTACGAGAATTGGGATATGCTTGTTGAACTGGATAGGCATACCCAGAAGTAGTGATTTCCTGAGCCGTTAACGGCTATTGGACATTTGGGGGAATTCCGATGGGGTTATTTCGATAAACTCATAGGTATTCCCCTTCCAATTTAGGTATCTGAAAAAATCGGAGGCCGCAATTATGAGTGATGCCGTATTTAGATTTGGGTGAAAACTTAGGTGATGGGCATTTTTTATCCTGCTGTCGATGAAGACGTGAACATGCCCTTCGGTATCGTGTAGCAGCCCGAATGGCGATACCGATCCCGGTGTAACCCCAAGGTATTTCATCATCCGTTGGGGCGAGGCAAAGGTTAGTTTTCCTTGGTTTAGTTTTTTTTCCAATTCGTGGATATTCAGTTGTTGTGTATATTCCAGAATTACCAGGAAATGCTTATTGCCCTTATGGTTGCGGAAGAACAGGTTTTTACAATGGGTAGAGTCTATGCCAGCCCAGTACTTTGATGCTTCTTCAACGGTGTGGGCTGGGGGGTGAGGGTGGTAATCAAATGTAATATTAAGGGTGCTAAGGGTTTCGTAAACCGCAGGATCGCCTCTTAATTCATCGTGTTTCATGGGGGAATTATCTTAGCACAACATTCCCGAGTCGGGCGTTAACAGCCGCTATGTCAAAGTGCTCGGGGTTGTAATCCTCGCCGTACCATTCTGCAATTAGGGGAAATTTGCGGTATTTATTCTTGTTATGGTGGGCTAGCAGATCCAGAGCATCCTCGTAGCCTACCATTCCCCCGCAATCCTCGGGGGGCGATTGCCGTTGCCCGTTTGTGCAGATGGGTCGGCTTGCTGTGGGCGCTTCGTGCTCCCGGATTAATTCCATACTGATGGTCCATGAGTCGCCATAGTCGTAAACGTAGGTAAGTGGCGCGTTGGGGCGAAGCGAGTTGAGCAGGGTGGTTTGCTCTTCGTTCTTTAGTATGTTGTTATTTTCGTCTCTGAAATAGTGCAGATGGATGTTCCCCCAGTTAAATAGCGCCTGCATTACTTCGTGCATTACCTGTAGATTAATGTCGGAATCAATTTGAAGTTCCCTGAAAATTGGGGGTTCCGAATTGAGAATGGTTGCTTTTATGGAGAAAACTTTAGTCATTAATCAAAATAAGAATGAGAGGCCTTAGGTTTTTTATCAGCGAATGGGTGGTTAGTTTATCTCAATAAATTTAAATGGAACTTGAGCCATGTCGGAGAGCTCCTCGCCGGCTTCGCGAAGCTCATCGTCCTCCTTGTCGAAGTGCCAGTTGATGCTGATGGGGAGGCTGAGTTTTTGCATTTCGTTAAGTATGATAACGATATCGTAAAGGAACTTCGCCGACGATGAGTTGAAGTAGATAAACTTGAAATCGAAATCGATGTGGCTTAACATTTCGCCCTTGTTTTTGCTTTGGCAAAGCGAGTCCTTGAATTCGCTTAACCAATCAATGATGGGCATGTAAAAGTCTCTAACATTTTCGGGACGAGAGTATCCCGCCATAACATATATGCCAAGGGTTGGGTTGAAGTTAACTAATGGGGAAACGTTGGTTTGTTCTATTTTTAGAGGATTCATAGAATCTCGATATATAGTTGGTTGAGTAATCTGAATCTAGGAGTTGGGCGCAATGGGGATGAAGTTGAACGAGTAGTTTATCATTTCGGCGATTTCCTCCCCCGATTCCAGTATTTCGTCATCGTCTTCGTCGTAAAACCAGTTTATTTCAATGGAATTGCCTTTGGAGTGGAATTTCATGAACTCCAGCAGTATGTCGAGTAAAAACTTAGACGAGGCCGAATTGAAGTAGGTCATTTTCAGATTAACCACCAGGTTGCTTCGGTTGAACTCCGTGTTTTGCGAAAGCACGGAGTCGTTGTATTCCTCGAGCCATTTAATGATGGGTTTGTAAAAGCCGACTACGTTTTCGGGTCTGGAGAATCCCGAGATCTCAAAAACTGAATTAACGGGATCGAGGAACACTCTTGGTGTGAATTCGGTGGGTTCTATGTATAATGATTCCATAATACTAGAGTTGTGTGGAGTTATGTAAAACCTTAATTTTTAAGGTGAAGTAGGCATAATCCGGAGCTACTTCATCAAAGGTGTACTCAAGTTTATTTTCGGTAACCTTTGCGATGTTCACAATTCCAAGACCCGCCCCGCCTTTTTGCGATACATTGCCGCTGAGAATAATCTCTTTGTAGTAATCCTTAAGCCCATTTTTATCGAGCTGGTTTACCGTGTTCAATCTTTCCCTCAGCGATGCTGTTTTTGCTTTGAGCAGCGAATTTGACACTGTAAGGCAGATGTGCTTATCGTCCAACTGCAAGCTAAACTTGGGCAGATAGCTGTTGTTGTTCTCGATAATATCTTGGTGTTTGTAGATGTTCTCTAAGCTTTCCACCATTGCAGCGTAAACCTTTTTTTTGACAGTGATGCCCAGGGCATACCTATCCAATATCGCTGTCATTTTATTCAGCAAATATCCTATCTCTTCGTAGGAGAGCGTGCCGTAGTGACTTATAAGTACTTCTTTTTTTTCCACGTGTGCAATTCGTAATTTGTACCAAATTTAGGAATCAATTTGGATTTGAGGCAAAAATTACAAAAAAAATGTGGTTTTTAATGCGTTTAACCTGTTATTTTGTAGTAGAAAGTTAATATTTTGACGAATTGCGGAATCGTATTTACGAATTCAGAGTTGTGTGTTATGAAAAAAGGAGGGTGTTTTACCCTCCTTTTCTTGCGTTTTAGTGTGTTATTGTATAATTTTCATTTCGTCAACCAGGCGGGTTGCTCCGGCAAATTTGTCGATTATGAAAAGTACGTAACGGATATCCACCGAGATGGTGCGTTGCATATTCTTTTCAAATACGATATCGCCACTCATGGCTTCCCAGTTGCCATCAAAGGCAATCCCTATCAATTCTCCATTGTTATTCATTACAGGGCTACCCGAGTTACCTCCGGTAATGTCGTTGGTGGAGATAAAGGCCACAGGCATTTTCCCATCCTCGGCGTAGCGTCCGTAGTTTTTGGTTTGGTACAGCTCTTTTAGTTTTTGGGGAACTACAAACTCCCAGTTATCGGGATCTTCTTTTTCCATAACCCCTTCGAGGGTGGTTAGGTGGTCGTAGTGTACAGCATCCATGGGGTAGTAATCTTTAACTTCGCCATAGGTAAGGCGCATGGTAAAGTTCGCATCGGGATACATGGCTTTGCCTTGGTTCATTTCCAGGATACCCGCAATGAAAAGGCGTTGACCCTTCTGCAGTTTGTCGTCCATGGGTTCTATGTTTTTCCTAATCACGTCCATCTTGGCAAATATGCTCTTGGCTGCGATGTAGGCTGGATCTTTCTTTAGAGCCTTAAGGTTTGGTTTCGACAGGAATGCGAATAGCTTGGTGGAGTCAACAAAGATGGACTTGTTGTACATCTCGTCAACATATTTGTCGAAATCGTTTTTGTACTTTGTTTGGATGGTGGTAAAAATATCGGGGTGGTACTGTTGAGCTACGTTTTCAGCAAATATTCTAAACATAGCTTTGGCCACTTTCCGATCGGTTTCGGCATTGTAGTTTTTGTAGAAACCTGGAGCCCGATTTTTTAGGGTTGATGCTATTTTTGCAACTTCCTCTTTGTTGTTTTGAGCTAGTGCCTCTTCAAGCTTTTCGCCTGCTCCGGCAATCTGAAAAATTTCGGTTCCGCTCAGTAGCGACTCGGAGATGTACTGTAGCGAGTGTAAGTAATCCTTGCGTTCGGCTACTGCTTGGTTTATAAGGGTTAAGGCTTCGCCGTATTTTTTCACCCTCTCAGGATCTGCATTTACCCATTTGGTGAACTCCGCTTCGTTAGCCTTCTTGTAATCATATACTTTTAGGCGTTTTAGAGCTTTGTTCATTCCGATGGAGTTTTTCCAGTAGTTGCTGGATCCGGCATACTTAGAGGCATATTTAATATTGATAGCTTTGTCGGCACGCATATCCTTAAGTAGGATTTCCTGGCGGATACCCCTTACGAATATTCTGTTGGCGTTGCTAATTTTCATGCGTTCATCCACTTCCTGCGAGGTCATGTAGCGCTGGGTGCTGCCAGGGTATCCCATAATCATTGCAAAATCTCCTTTTTTTACGCCTTTAAGTGAAATTGGGAGCGAATGCTTGGGTTTGTAGGGTACGTTGTCGGTTGAGTACTTGGCTGGTTTGTTCTCTTTATCGGCGTAGATGCGGAATACCGAGAAATCGCCGGTGTGGCGGGGCCACATCCAGTTATCGGTGTCGGCTCCGAACTTGCCGATTGATGAGGGGGGCGCGCCAACCATACGAACATCGGTAAACTCTTCGTAAACCAGGAGGAAAAATTGGTTTCCGCCGAAGAAGCTCTGAACTCTTCCGCGGTAGTGTGTTCCGTCGGTAGCTTCCTTGGCAATTTTTTGGCCAGCTTCGGCAATGGCTTTGTCGCGTTCTGCCTCGGTCATCCCATTGTTCACGGCCTCGTTTACTTTGCTGGTAACATCCTCAATCCGAACAAGGAATGTTGCGGTTAGGCCTGGCGTGGGGATTTCGTCTTGCAATGTGTTAGCCCAGAACCCGTCGGCAAGGTAATCGTGCTCCGGAGTGCTGTGCTGTTGAATAGCACCATATCCGCAGTGGTGGTTGGTGAGGATTAAGCCCTTTTCCGAAACTATTTCGCCAGTACATCCCCGGCCAAATATGATTACGGCATCCTTCAGGCTCGAGTTATTTACGTTGTAAATATCCTCGGCGGAGAGCTTAAAGCCCTTTTGCTGCATCACCTCAATGTTGAGCTGTTTGAGCAAGGGTAGTAGCCACATGCCTTCATCGGCGCGGGCTATTGTTCCGAATGTGAAAAGTAATCCGGAAACTAAAATTAGCAAGCGTTTTTTCATTGTTACAGTTATTATAGTTAATTGTTTGAAAGGTTCGACAATGTAGTGGTTTTATGGTTTAAAGTCAATGGGTAATTTTAGCTGTGTGTCGGGGTTTAGGAGTCGGTACGACAGCCGGTGGTAAGGAGTTACCCCGTGTTCCACAATGGCTTGTCGGTGCGATTTTGTGGGGTAGCCCATGTTCTCGTCCCATTTATACTGAGGGAACTGCGAGCTTAGGTTTAGCATAAACTCGTCGCGGTAAGTTTTGGCCAGTATCGATGCTGCCGCAATGGATTGGTATATTGCATCGCCATGCACCACGCAGGTATGCGGTATGCTGTTGTAGTTTTTAAAGCGATTTCCATCGATGAGTAGGTGTTCGGGTGTGGTCTTTTTAAGTCCATCAATGGCTTTGTGCATGGCCAGTATCGATGCGTTAAGGATGTTGATTTTATCAATCTCCACGTTGTCAACTTGCGCTACAGCCCAATCTAGGGCGTTGCTTTCGATTACTTTTCGAAGCGTTTCACGATTTTTAGCCGATAGTTGCTTGGAGTCATTAATAAGGGGGTGGGTGAAATTGGCAGGCAGAATAACCGCTGCGGCAAACACTGGTCCGGCGAGGCATCCTCTACCGGCCTCGTCGCAGCCTGCTTCGGTAACACCTATTTTTAGGTAGGTTTTCATTGTCGACAGTCCTTTGTGCTGGTTATTATGCTATTGTATAGGTTGCTGGCTGAGTTGTCCCAGCTAAATTTCAGTTTTTGGATTCGGGCATTTTGAACAAGCAATGCTCTTAACTCGGGTTCGTTCCAAAGCCGTTCCATGGCGTTGGCTATGGTGTTAGTATCGTTGGGGTTGAAGTAAATGGCAGCACTGCCAGCCACCTCGGGCATCGATGTGGTTTCCGATACGGCCAGGGGGATATCGCACTTCATGGCCTCGAGTATTGGTATGCCAAACCCCTCGAACAGCGATGGGTAAATCATTGCCAGCGATGCTCCAATAATATTGCGCAGCGCATTTAGCTCCTTGCGTCCTGCAAAAATAATATCGGCTTTGTATGGGCTTTGCTCAAATGTATTTTTAATCGATTGGGTTTTAAACATTGGCTCTCCCACTAGTAGTAATTTAACGTTGGCGTGGGTTTTGTTTCTGAAAATGCTGTATGCCTGTATGAGCCCATCCACATTTTTCCGGGGATTAAAGGCCCCTACAAACACAAAGTATGGAGCATTACGGGATATTTCGCGCCGGGTAGCCGCAATTTCGGTTTCGGTTAAGGGGCTGAAAATATCCCCGGCTCCATTATATACCACATCAATTTTATTGGGGTGTACCTTGTAGCAGTTTACAATATCGGATTTGGAGGCCTGGCTTACCGTTACAATCCGGGTTGCTTTTTGCGCAAAAATGGGAAAGTAGTGATTTAGGTACCACGATGTTAGGCGCGGCAATCCTTGTGGGGTGTGATAAAAGTTTATATCGTGAATAACGGATATCTGCGGAATGGTCGATTTTAGCGACAGGTAACCATCGGGCGATACAAAAATGTCGATTTTATTCTTTTTCAGGAATCGGGTAACAGACCATTCGAACCAGATGTACCATAGTAAAGGATGCCTCGATTGCGGGGCAAGCACCACGGGTGTTATATTATCGCTAAAAATAAAATCGTTGCTGTACGGTCTGTCGAATAGGAAATAGAAATGGTGCTCGGGGTGCTGGCGGGTAATCCGTATAAAGTTCTCAAACGTGAACCAACCTATGCCTTCGAGTTTATCCTTGAGTAGTAGCCGGGTGTTGACCGCAATACGCATTTTTAAAATTTACAGCTAATTACATCATTTTTATGTCAAATAGCAATAGTTAATGGGGTATAACATTCGTTGAATATGCCTGGTTTGCTGATAATCAGGGATCTATATGGATCGCGAAATGTTGGTTTTCGGTGAGGCGTCAACACATTTTTTTTGCCCGATGAGTGTTTTTATGAAAAAACGTGTAGGTTTGGAGAAATTTAGTTGAAGTGAAGCGAATTTTTACAACAAACCTTCTGCTGCTGTTAGCGGTGAACCTGGTGGTTAAGCCATTCTGGATTTTTGGGATCGACCGGTCCGTGCAGAATATGCTAGGGGCTCAGGAATACGGGTTGTTCTACACCTTATTTAACTTCTCCATTATATTCAGCATTCTGCTCGATTTCGGCATAACTAATTTCAATAACCGCGAGATTAGCCGTCATCCTCAGTTGCTGGATAAGTATTTGGCTAATATTGTTGGGCTTCGATTTTTACTGGCTTTATTATATGGGGTTGTTACGTTGTGTGCGGCGCTTTTTTTGGGGTATTGTGGGCGGCAGTTGAGCATTCTGCTATTGTTGGTGTTAAACCAGTTTTTGTCGTCGCTTATTCTTTACCTCCGGTCGAATTTGAGCGGGTTGCAACTTTTTCGGCTCGACAGTATGCTGTCGGTTGTCGATAAGAGCCTTATGATTCTGATTTGTGGCTTGTTGTTGTGGACTCAGCTTGTACCTGTCGATTTCTCTGTAGAGATTTTTGTGCTTGTGCAAACAATGTCGTATGTGTTAACTGCCATCATCGTATTTGTGGTGGTTGTTAGTAAGGCGGGAAAGATTGCATTTCGAATTGATATTCCATTTTCCATTTCCACGCTGCGTAAGAGCATTCCGTATGCAATTCTGATGCTTTTGATGATGCTGTATGGGCGGGTAGACTCAATTGCCATTGAGCGGATAATGCCTGGCGGGAGCGAGGCTGCGGGGGTGTATGCCCAGGCCTTCCGGTTGCTCGATGCGGCCAATATGTTTCCGTATCTTTTTGCCAGCTTGTTGCTTCCAATCTATTCCCGGATGATTAAGAATCGTTCAAAATTGGGTGCATTTGTCGGTTTTTCTGCTTTAATACTGATGATTCCGGTGTTATCCCTAGCTATTCCCACAATTTTTTTCCGTGGCGATATTATGAATTGGTTGTACATTGAGCATGCTCAGCATTCGTCAATCATTCTTGGAATTTTAATGGGTTCATTTGTGTTTATTGCATTGGGCTATATATTTGGCACGCTTTTAACGGCTCGTGGCGATTTACGAAATTTGAATAAACTTTCGGCTGTTGCCGTGTTGGTGAGTATAAGTCTTCAGGTTATCCTTGTGAATAGTTATGGCACGGTAGGGGCTGCATGGGGCAACCTTGGTACAAATATGATGGTGGCACTACTGTCGCTATGGTTGGTTTTTAAGGGGTTTCGGTTTGGGGTAAACTACTTATTTGTGGGTAAATGTATTGCGTTTGTGATTTTGGCCGTTGTGGCTTCGATGCTGTGGCGGCAATCGGGAGTGCATAGTGGTGTGGCCTACGTACTGGCAATTATCACAGCCCTTGCATCGGCGTTTGTGTCGAGGTTAATCCGTTTGCGGGAGTTATTGTCGTTTTTTACAAAGGCATCGTTATCCGATTAACAAAAGTTTTCGTTTATAGCTTGAAAATGCCTATTGGTAAAAAAAAAGTAATATTTTTGACAAATTACTGCCGAAATCGTATCTTTAAACAATTAACGAAAAGTTTCAAATGGGTATTCTTATTGACAAAACGGTTGATTGCCCTTACGTTAGCTTTAACGAGAATGGAATTTTGGAGATTGAGGGTCGTTCAATTTCTGAGGATCCTTTTTCGTTTTGGCAACCTTTGTTGGAGTGGATCGAAGCCTATATTAAGGCTCCGGCAACAAATACCCGGGTTCAAATATTCCTTGAGTACTCGAACAGCAGTTCCAATAAGTATATAAATGAATTGCTCCGCAAGTTTGAAGATGCCCATGGTAAGAATACCGAGGTGCTTGTTGTTTGGAAATACGAGGAGGACGATGAATCCATGTCCCAGTTAGGTCGCGATTTCGAATCGGTGCTTAAAGTTCCATTTTCATTTGTGGCGCTCGATGCCGAAAAGGAACGTGCAAAACGTATCAAGATTAGGAACAAGAAAAGTGGGAGCGAGGCAATTATCACCGCTCGTTACTGGGATGCCATCGTGCGTAATGGTCATGGCGAAGATTACTTAATTTTGCAAGAACTTTCGTAAGTCAATTTTTTTTTGCATATTTGTTAATAAAACTGGCGTTAATGGTAAAGTTTGAACTAAAAGAAACCGCTACCACTCCATTCGTTAACTTTGATCATACGATTGGAGTAATTAAGATGGAAGGTCGATCGATTCCCGAAAATGTGATCGATTTTTACCAGCCAATTCTTCGCTGGATTGATGAGTATGCCCAGAATCCGCTTCCCGAAACATTGGTACACATGAAGTTTGAGTATTTCAACACCAGCTCCTCGAAGCGCATTTTTGATATCATGAAAAAATTTGAGAAGATGGCTATTGATACTGGAACCAAGGTTACTATTAATTGGTATTTCGAGGAGGACGATGAGGATATATACTTTGCCGGGAACGATTACAAGGCTCTTATCAGTAGAGTAGAGTTTAATCTTATTGAATTGAAACAGAATTAATTAAAAATTCAAAAGCACCAATTGGTGCTTTTGAATTTTTAATTGTTTTGTATGGACTCTCCCCGTAGCATTTCGTACTGCTCGCGCATCATTTCCAACTCTTCGAGGTTTTGGCGTAAACGATCCTGGTTCTCCTGCATCTCTTTTGATTTTTCTTCAAACTGACGGATTAGCATTATATTCTGCTCATTCATTTTAACCAGGTTTATGCTGCTGGCGGTAATTGCCGCAACCTTTTCGGCGAAATGAACCTCGGCAGTTGTAATCTGTTTAAAACAGGCTATCTCCATTACGCCCCAAACCGAGTCTTCGTAGGTTAACGGAACTATTAGTATTGTTTTCGGATCGGCCTTGCCAAGCCCTGAGTTTATCGTTAGGTAATCTTCTGGGATATTCTCTATCAACTGGGTTTGACGTAGGGTGTACGATGCGCCAATTAACCCGCTGTCGGTGGGGATTTCGGAATTCTTTGCCTTTGTTTCACGGCTTAGGCCATAGTCGGCTATAAGGGAAAGGTTGACTTGGTTATCGGTGTTTGCTATGTAAAATGCGCCAGCCTTTGCATCGATGTATTTGATTAGTGTGGAGAGTACGTGTCCGCACAGGCTCTGAACGCTATCCTTGTTTTGAGCTATGGTCTCGTTTATTAATGATATACCATGGTTTGTCCAGTTCTCTAATCGCTCCTTTTCCTGATGCGATAGAACCATAGCATGTTGCGATTTGAGTTCAGTGGTTCGTTCCTCGATGCGTTTTTCTAGGTTCTCTTTTTCGTGCTGGAGCTGAGTACTGAGTATTTCGTTGTGGTTGATGGCTCTTGCCGATTTTATATTGATAGAAATGGATTGAAGTAACATGAAGATTACCAATCCATACGGGGCAACGTAGGCGGTTTGGATTATTCCCATGCTGCTTAGCACGTCGTTAATTGCGGTGCTGTAAAGAATAAACATCCCGATGAATGTGTAAATTGCGTAGGGGCGCTTTTTAAGCGCAGCGCGGAGTAGAATGCCGAATGTTAGGTAAAGCCCACCGAGCAAAACGTAAAGTTCAAACACTATTCGGAATTTTCCGTAGAAATTGGCACTGGTGAGAATAACAAGTGCCGATACGGCAATCCCTATATATAGGTATGTACGCATCAATTTCTTGGGGAAATCTTTTTCGAATAGGTCGTAGATAAAGAGGGCGAATAGGGGAATGGTTCCAAATCCGGATAAATTATCGAGTTTAAAAAGTAGTTCCCAGTTTAGGTTCGGCAACACGTACGTAATAATGCGGTCGCCTGTTGTGATATTCCGAAGTATCATTACCAGGCAAACAATGCTGAAATATAGGTTCGACCGATCTTCGCGGCGGAGCAAGAATAGGCTTAGGTGGTTAATCCCAATCAGGAATATTATTCCCACAATTATTAGGTTGAGAATATCCATCCATCGCGTATCGGCTGTAAGGTTCTCGTACTTGCCGAAATATACAGGAACGTGAAGGCCTCCGCGTTGATGCGTGTAGTTTGAAACCTGTACTATTATCTCGAAGGTTTGGCTACTGTCGGCAGTGTGGCAGACTATAGGGATGTCCTGGTATTTAAAGGCTGCTTCGGACGACTCTGCGTTTCGGTCAACATTACCCACTTCGGCCAGTAGTTCTCCATTCACCCACAGCTTATAGCTCGAAAAAATGGTCGACAGTTTTAATCCGTAGATAGATTGTTTCGGGTCGCCTTTTTTATGAATCAGCAATCGATAAGTTGCAAATCCCTTATTGGGGAGCTTTTTTCCGTCAATTTTATAAGTTGTCCACGATTTCGGGATTTTTACATACTGCGGATTGAGCTTTGTTGAGGGATTGTTAAAATCCGTTGGTTCGAGTAGCTGATTCCAGTAAAACTCGCACTCCCCTTGGAGTTTTATTGTGTTACTGTTGAGGTAAGGCGAGTTGCCTATTTCGATAATTCCTTTGTGAGCTATGAAACCATTTTGGCTTTCGGCCTTACAAAGAGCGGCCGTACTAATAATTAGGTAGAGTAAAATTTTAAATCGCATGTATTAACTTTTTTCGAAAAATAATTTTAAAGGTACAAAGATATTTTCGAAATGGCTCAATTATGCTAAAAAACAATTTTGGTTAGTGTGCGTTATCATTTTTGCCCCTTTTGATAGTTTGTAGCCCATTGCTGCTCATGAATGCTGCAAAGTCTATATAGCCACTCTTTTTTATCATCTCACAGCCATGCTCACAACCCCTATATATATTCAGATCCCAACCGTACGGAATTTTTCGTTTGAGTTTGTTGAGCGCGCTATCGCATTTTGTTTCTATTGCATTTATTTCCATATCGATTGGGATATATGCCTATTCAAAATTTAATTTTTGTTGAATTGGCTGCGTTGGCCTGTAAAAATTCATCTGTGTAGATATCCCTTTTTCCTTGCAAAGATTGTAAAAAACGCCGTATAGCTCATTGGCTTTAGGCGTGGGGCAATTGTAATTATTCCCAAATTCAGATATATATTTTTCGCGTAGGCTCGGGAAATGCTTGTCGAATTGTTGATACAAGTATTCGCGCTGCCCGTCGCGGATTGTTAAACCAAACGCTGGGAGAATGTACTTTACACCGCAATCGGCGGCTCGGTTTACCATTTCGGTAATGTTTGCCTTGGTGTCGGTAATGTGGGGCAGAACGGGCATGAAGGTGATTCCGCAGTAAATACCTTTGGCTGATAGTTGCTTTAGTGCCTCAAATCTTTTGCTCGATACAGGGGCGTTTGGCTCTATTATCTTGCTCAACTCATCATCAGTTGTGGTAATTGTAACCGAAACCGCTGCGTATACTTTTGATATCTCTTTCAGCAAATCGGCGTCGCGGGTAACTAAATCGCTTTTGGTGATAATATGCACCGGGAACTTATACCTAACCATCAGTTGCAATGCTTTCCGGGTGAGTTGGTGTTCCCGTTCAACCGGCATGTAGCAATCGTTCATCGAGCCAAAGCCAACGGTTCCTTTTATGCGCTTGCTTCTTAGTTCCCGTTCTAGTATTTGAATGGCATCCTTTTTTATGCGAATATCCGACAGATCGCCCAGTTTATAGCATTCGCTTCTTGAATCGCAGTATATGCAGCCGTGCTGGCAGCCCCGGTAAAGGTTCATGTTGTAGCTAAGCCCGAAATAGGTGTCGGGCTTAGCTTTAACTGTGCTTAGTATTGTTTTTGCGTCAATATACCTTGGCATTGTTTTGGAATATTGAATAATGCATTTGCTAGAGTTCTACTCGCTCCAAATACCGTTCTTAAATAGCTGAAACCATTTCTCGGTATAAATTTCATTGTACAGGTTCAATTTTACAAATACTTCCTTGGCAAACTCAACCGGGGCAATTCCACAGGCCGTGATGATATTTTCACCGGTAACGGCAAGTAAATTTAAGTAATATTCGTCTCCCGAATACCCTGGTGCCATCATTTTTAAATAGTCCAGATTGTTGCTGGTGTGTTTCAACTTGTTTAAAAAGCCATGTCGTCCTAAGTAGGTGGTTGCTGCGCAGATAGCGGCAATTGTCGTTCCTTTTGCGAATAGCGTTTTTACAAGTGGGTTTATTTCGGTGTTTTCACCCTTTTCCCAGGGCATTCCGCCGGGCAGGATCAGCATCTCGATGTCATCAGCCTGTATTTCCGCTAGTGCCATTTGGGGAAGCACTTGCAATCCCCCCATTGATTGTACTGGCTTGCCATCCTTGGAGAAGTAGATCAGATCGAACGCACTGCTTTTCTTTATCTCTGGCGATAGGTAGGCTATTTCCCAATCCGAAAATCCATCGAAAAGGAATACAAATATTTTCTTCTTCATAGAGTGAGTTTTTTATTTTAATAGTTTAGCATAAAGTAGTGACATAATGTATGTTTGAGCGTAGGCACCAACTGCCCAGCTAAACGTCATTGCAAACGATATTTTGAACGAGCTGATGCTTAGCATTAGTCCCGGGAATGTTGCCAGTAAAAAGTAGAAGCCGGTAAATACAAAGGCCTGTCTCCAGATGCTGCCGCTTATCAATGTTTTTGTTTTGTTCCAAACCCAGGCAAGAATAAATGCAATGAAGAATGGGTGTAGGAAGTATAGGCTCATTAGCGGGTCTTCCCATGGGCGGAAGATTACAGTGTTTTCATATTCTGCCTCTAGCTCCGGGATTATGAAGATAAAAAGAAACCCAATTGCCATGTTTGCTACAAATCCGGCAATGGCTGCTAGTAGCGATGTTGAAATGTACTTTTTCATTGTGTTAAGTTTTTAGTGGTTAATTTTCGGTACAAAGAAAAAGGTCTAAAGTGTCAACCCTATGTCAGTAGTGATTGAAAAAATATGGAGCAAGGAATGATGATTTTCGAATCACGAGTTTTATCATTCGTAATAGGAGTAGAGTTCTTTTACTCTAGCCCTCATGCTGTCGATAAGTCTTTTGGGTTCAATTATCTCAACATTCTTGCCGAGCGATAAAAGCCAGTGTTCCATCCATTCCAGCGAATCGGTAAGAAATGTCATTGTAAAAGAGTATTCATCAATAGTTTCATCTATAAATCCATAGTAATACTTGTGATCCCCGATTTTGCTGTAAAGGAATTTTGGAAAGCGGAGTGTTACCCTGATATTGCTTGCATTGTCGGCAAACCTTGTAATTAGCTCATTAAGCGCTGGGTGATTTGTCCGAAACACCTCCGTTCCAACTGTGAGGTGTTTAATTCTATCAACCCTGAAATCGCGGTAATCTTTTCGCAGTCGGCAGTATGCCAGCAAGTGCCATTTTCCACCGTAAAAACAAATGCCCACAGGTTCAATTTCTCGTTTAGTGTTCTCGTTTTTTGAGTTCGATATGTAATCGAGAATAATTACGTTGTTCTGTGATAAAGCCTTCTGAATGTGGGTCATGTAACAGTTAGGGAATTCCGCTTTTTGTGGACTTGGATAAATAACCAGTATTTGCGTGTCGAGTTTTTCTAGAAACTCCTTATCGCTGAAACGCATAACGGCTTTTACTTTCTCGAGCGCTGAGCTGTAGTTTTGATTTAGCGATATATCGGTAAATTTTTCGGCCATTTTACCAGCGGTAATCATTGCGGCAGCCTCCTCGCGGGTAAACATTACAGGGGGCAAATGGTACCCGCTTTCTATGGAGTAGCCCCTGCCGGCTTCGCCCGCAATGGGGATTCCCGATTCCATAAGCGCATTAATATCGCGGTAAACGGTTCGTAGGCTAATTTCAAATCGGTCGGCAATTTGTTGGGCTGTAATCAGCCTGCGCGATTGCATAAAGGTAATTATTGCGGCGAGTCGGTCTATTCGGTTCATTGTAAATAATATTACGACGAAGGTAGTAATTACAGGGCACATTTAAAAAATGGTGTAATACCTTAATTTATTAGGATTGAATAATTAACAGAACTTCAGGATAATCCTAAACAGCATATTTTCAGCATAATGTTTTGATTTTATCTCGAAATAATATATTTTTGCAAAAGTTTTACGCAACGAATGTGGTGCAGGGGACAGTGTCCCCTGTTTTGTTAAACATACCAGAAGATGATTAAAAAGGAGCTAATAGAGTCTATTGTACTCCCCCGGCTCGAGGAGGAAAATCTTTTCCTTGTCGATATTAGCATTAGTCCATCCAATTGCATTGCCATAACTATTGATGGGGACAAGGGTGTAGGGGTCGACTCATGCATTGCCATTAGCCGCTTGGTGGAGTCGAGTTTGAATCGCGACGAGGAGGATTTTGAACTGGAGGTTGCCTCGGCCGGCGTTGGCCAGCCCTTGAGGATTACCCGCCAGTACATCAAAAACATTGGGCGCGATGTGGAGGTGCTAAAAAAGAGTGGCGAAAAAGTTAAGGGAAGTCTTATTGCTGCTACCGAATCCGACTTTACGATTAAATTCACGAAGAGGGTTGCTGTGGAGGGAAAAAAATCGAAGCAGATAGTGGAGGAGGTTGTAATATTGCCCTATTCCGATGTTAAGACTACTAAGGTGTTAATCTCGTTTAAATAGATAAAAGACAAAATATTATACAATGGAGAATCTTAATCTAATCGATACCTTTTCGGAGTTCAAAGAACTTAAGAGTATCGACAGACCAACAATGATGAGCGTTCTGGAAGATGTTTTCCGTAATATGCTAATCAAACTATATGGTTCCGACGATAACTTTGATATTATTATCAATATCGATAAGGGAGATTTTGAAATATGGCGCAACCGCGAGGTGGTAGAGGATGCAGATTTTGTGGATCCCAACCGTCAAATCTCACTTTCCGATGCTCGCAAAATCGATGAGGACTACGAGGTGGGCGAGGAGGTTACCGCTGAGGTTAAGCTGGCCGAGTTTGGTCGCAGGGCAATCTTGGCCTTGCGTCAGAATCTTACCTCCAGAATCATGGAGTTGGAGAAGAATAATCTTTACAATAAGTACAAGGATCGGATTGGCGAAATAATCACCGGCGAGGTTTATCAGGTTTGGAAAAAGGAGATCATGGTACTCGACGACGAGAACAATGAGCTTGTTCTGCCCAAAACTGAACAAATCCCTTCGGATTTTTACCGTAAGGGCGATAGCATCCGTGCCGTTGTGTACAAGGTTGACATGAAGAACAACTCGCCCCAAATTATTTTGTCGCGTGTGGCGAATGCATTTTTGGAGCGTTTATTCGAGTTGGAGGTTCCCGAGATTTTCGATGGCCTTATCACCATCAAGAAAATTGTTCGCATACCCGGCGAGCGCGCCAAGGTAGCAGTGGAGTCGTACGATGAGCGTGTCGATCCGGTTGGAGCCTGCGTGGGAATGAAGGGTAGCCGTATACACGGGATTGTTCGCGAGCTGCGCAACGAGAATATCGACGTAATCAATTTCACAAATAACACACAGCTTTTCATTCAGCGAGCCCTGAGTCCTGCTAAAATAACATCAATTAAAATTGATGAGGAGGGCAAGCGTGCCGATGTTTACCTAAAACCCAACGAGGTGTCGTTGGCAATTGGTAAGGGTGGTTACAACATTAAACTGGCAAGCCAGCTAACCGGTTACGAAATTGACGTTTACCGCGAAACCGAGACTGAGGACGATGAGGATGTTAACCTCGATGAGTTTGTTGACGAGATTGACAGCTGGATTATCGACACTCTTAAAGGCATTGGCTGTGATACCGCCAAGAGCGTACTCGAAATTCCTTTCAAGGAACTGGTGAAACGTACCGATTTGGAGGAAGAAACTGTAAAAGAAATTGTCAGAATTTTGAAGTCGGAGTTTGAATAGTATTGGTATTCGTATAGATTTGCATAATATTTTTTTAATAATCAACGGGGAAAGCCTGTATGACAAACGATAAATTAACAAGGCTTAGTAAGTTAGCCAGAGAGTTCAATGTGGGAGTTTCGACCCTGGTTGAGTTTCTCAGTAAAAAGGGGCACACCGTACCCAACGATCCTAATACCAAAATCGATCAGAATTTGATTGTAATGCTATCGAAGGAGTTTGGTTCTGAGGTTAACCTAAAAATTGAATCGCAGAAAGTAAGCCTTAAAACTCTTCGGGATAAGAAGGAATCCATTTCAATCGACGATGTGGAGAAGGATTCGGTGGATGATTCCGATTTTGACCCATCGGACGATGAGGTTATTATTAAAACAACCACCATTGAGCATTCGAGGCCTTTGGATAAGGACGATTTGGATAGACCGAAAATCGATCTTAAGCTCAAGGGCAAAATCGATCTCGACTCCCTATCGCCCAAGAAATCTCATTCTACCCCCTCCGTTGATAAAACTCAGGACGAGCCCAAAGAGCCCATTGCTCAAGAAAAGCCTAAGGAACAGCCTAAACCTGTGGAGGTCGAGAGCGCGCCTATCGAGCCAAAGGTTTCAGAGCCCGCCCCTGTGGAGCATATCGAAACATCCAAGGTGCAGGTAGAGCATCCTAAGGTATTGGGAAAAATCGATCTCGATACTGTGCAAAAGCATACCCGTCAGGCTGCAAGTCATTCCGCAAAGGAAGATCACCCCGCAAAGGAAAAGCATCCCGCAAAGGAAAAGCATTCAGAGCCTAAGCCCGAGCCAAAAGCCGAAGAGCCCGCACCAATTGTGGAACCTAAAGCCCAGGTGAGCGAACCCGTAGAGGCCGCTCCAGTTGAGCCTACGGTGCAAATTTATCGCTCCGAGGTAGAAAAATTAACGGGGCCAACCATTAAGGGTAAAATCGATCTGAGCGCTTTTGAGCCCAAGAAAAAGCAACCCGTTGCATCATCGTCCGACAATAGTTCAAATGCCGATCGCAATAAGAAGAAAAAGCGGAAGCGTATTAAGAAGGAGAATGCCAAGGTTCAGGTGCCCGAGGCTGGACAGCGCGATCCCAAGCAGAGCCCTATATCGCTCAAAAAGGCCGATCCTTCGCAAAAGCAAAAGGCTACTAACAATTTAAACAAGAAAAAGAAACCCGTTAAGCAGGAGGTTGACGAAGAGGCTGTACAGCGCCAAATCAAGGAAACCCTTGCCCGTCTTACCTCTAAGGGTAAAACAAAGGGATCGAAATACCGTAAGGAGAAACGCGATCTGTTTACCGCTCGTCAACAGCAAGAGAATGAGCGCATAGAGCAGGAACTTAAAGTTCTTAAGGTTACTGAGTTTGTTTCGGTAAACGAGTTGGCAACCATGATGGATGTTGCCGTTACCGAGGTTATTGAGGTGTGCATGAACCTGGGGTTGATGGTATCTATCAACCAGCGGCTCGATGCTGAAACCATGGCACTTGTGGCCGATGAGTTTGGGTTCCAGGTTGAGTTTGTGAGTGTGGATCTGCAGGAGGCAATCAGCACCGAGGCCGAGGATACCCCCGATAAGTTGGAGCATCGCTCCCCAATTGTTACCGTGATGGGACACGTTGACCACGGTAAAACGTCGTTGTTGGACTATGTACGCCATGCCAACGTTATTGCTGGTGAGGCAGGAGGTATTACCCAGCACATTGGAGCGTATGGCGTGATTTTGGAGGATGGCCGAAAGATTACCTTCTTGGACACTCCCGGTCATGAGGCATTTACCGCTATGCGTGCCCGTGGAGCCAAATTAACCGATATTGCCATTATTGTGGTTGCTGCCGACGACGCCGTGATGCCTCAAACCATTGAGGCTATTAACCATGCCAGCGCTGCAGGCGTACCTATTATTTTTGCTATCAATAAAATTGATAAACCTGCCGCCGATGCCGAAAAGATAAAGGGGGAATTGGCCAATATGAATTACTTGGTTGAGGACTGGGGTGGTAAATATCAGTGTCAGGAAATATCCGCTAAACAAGGGCTGAATATCGATAAACTCTTGGAAAAGGTTCTCCTGGAGGCCGAACTACTCGATTTAAAGGCTAATCCCAATAAACGTGCTCAGGGAGCCGTTGTGGAATCGGCTTTGGATAAAGGAAGAGGATATATCGCAACGGTGCTGGTTGAATCTGGTACTCTCCGTCAGGGCGACATTATGATTGCCGGAACTTACTACGGACACGTTAAGGCAATGTTTAACGAGCGTGGCACCCGGATTAAGGAAGCTGGCCCGGCCTCACCGGTTCAGGTTGTTGGTTTGAACGGTGCTCCGCAAGCGGGCGATTACTTCAATGTAATGGAAACCGATAAGGAGGCTAAGGATATTGCCAATAAGCGTGAACAGCTGCAGCGGATGCAGGGTCTTAAAACCAAGAAGCACATCACTCTCGACGAGATTGGTCGCCGTATAGCCATCGGAAACTTCCAGGAGTTGAACATTGTGGTTAAAGGCGACGTGGATGGTTCAATCGAGGCATTGTCCGATGCGTTAATTAAGCTGTCAACGCCACAGATCCAGGTTAACGTTATTCACAAGGCAGTTGGTCAGATTTCCGAGTCCGATATTCTACTTGCAGCAGCATCAAACGCCATTGTAATTGGATTCCAGGTTCGCCCATCGTCCAGTGCGCGTAAACTTGCCGAGAAAGAGGAAATCGATGTTCGTTTGTACTCCATCATCTACGATGCCACCAACGAGATTAAGGATGCCATGGAGGGTATGCTTTCGCCTGAAATTAAGGAGGAGATTACCGGTACTGCCGAGGTTCTGGATGTGTTCAAAATTACCAAAGTTGGTTCGGTTGCAGGATGTATTGTTCGCGAAGGTAAACTTATCCGAAACAATAAGATCCGCCTAATCCGCGATGGTATTGTGGTTTACACCGGCGATTTGGGGTCGTTAAAACGTTTCAAGGACGACGTTAAGGAGGTAGCTCACGGTTTTGAGTGCGGATTGAACATCAACAACTTCAACGACATTAAGGTTGGTGATATTGTTGAAGGATTCCAGCAGGTTGAGGTCAAACGAAAATTATAAGAGGATTTAATTTTTTCTTAAAGCATCCCTTTGGGGGTGCTTTTTTTGTTGTATTGATAAAAAACAACAAATTATTACATGTTGATATGTGAATATGTATTATTTTTGTATCGTTAAAAATTATTACTTTAGAACAATATGAGTACAATTTTTGTTGAAGAATCGAGGTGTCCGCAAAATCATTCTTGTCCTGTGGTTGGGTATTGTCCAACCGGGGCAATTAAGCAGAAGAGTAGGAATTCAGCTCCGGAAATAGACAAGGAGAACTGTTTGGATTGTGGGCGGTGCGTGAATCTTTGTGGATATGGTGCCTTTATGTACAAAACGGATGAGTTAAAGTGATAAGATTTTTTTGGGTAACAACCCGTAACAGTCTTTATATTGATGAGCAATTGTTTTAAGATAACCAAAAACACAGAATATGAAAAAGTTAATGCTAACCCTTCCGATGTTTTTCCTAGCGGTAATTACGTTGGTGGCTTGTAATGGAAATAGCTCTGCAAAGGGAAAACCAGAGGGCGAACCAGTTGTGGCAAAAGTTGAAAAGGCTGCAGCCACTGCCACTGCCGAGGCTATGAGTATAACCCGCGAGCAGTTCCTTACTAAAATAATGGACTACACCAAGGGGGCTGAGAATATGAAGTACCTTGGCGATAAACCTGCAATTGTCGATTTTTGGGCAACTTGGTGCGGCCCTTGCCGTATAGCCTCTCCCATTCTCGACGAGTTGGCCAAGGAGTATGCAGGGAAAATCTATGTTTACAAGGTAGATACTCAGAAAGAGCAGCAGATTGCTGGCGAAATTGGTATTCAGAGCATTCCCACATTCCTTTTCTTTCCTATGGATGGCAAACCCTTCGTAACGCAGGGGATTGCCCGTACGCCCGAGGAAACAAAGAAAATGTTCAAGGATATTATTGATAATCAACTTTTAAAGTCGAAATAAGTTTTACAGCACTTAACTGATTTAATATCAATCCGTCATAATTGATTATTAAATGTTGGTTTGGTTTCACGGTTCAACAAAAAATTCCGAGTTTTGGCTCGGAATTTTTATTTGGTGTAGAGGGTGATTTCTATTGCTTCTTAAGTTCCTCTGCCGTGTAAATTTTGCTGAATTCACAGTCCGGAAGTACAATGTACTCGTAGCGCTGATTGCGAAGTTGAGGCTCAAAGCCCGCATCCACAATGGCTTTCTGAATGCCATACGCATCCATTTTGTTTTTTGCCCCTGCCGATGATACCACGTTCTCCTCAATCATAATTGAGCCAAAATCGTTAGCTCCTGCATGTAGGCAAACCTGCGCGGCATCTATTCCCACGGTAAGCCACGATGCCTGAATATTTTTGATATTATTGAGCATAATGCGGCAAATGGCCATTGTGCGGATGTACTCCTCTGTCGATACTGTGTTGGTAATCCCTTTGTTTGCAAGTTGGGTTCCTTTGTCCTGAAATGTCCAAACTATAAAGTTCAGGAATCCTGGAACCCCGCTGGGTTTACTCGCCTGAAGGTCGCGCAGTTTTATCAGGTGCACCAGCCGTTCCTCCATGGTTTCGATATGCCCAATCATCATGGTGCCCGATGTTATCATTCCCAGCTTATGCGCTTCGTGCATCACGTCGAGCCAGGCCTGGCTGTCGGGTTTGCCGGGCGAAATGGATTTTCGCACCCTATCAACTAAAATCTCGGCACCAGCACCCGGTAAGCTATCGAGTCCCGATTCGATGAGCGCTTCCAGCGTTTCGCGGTATGTTATTTTTTCCTTGCGGGCAATATACGCCACCTCTGGAGGGCCTAGCGCGTGGAGTTTTATATTCGGGAACTTTCCCTTGATTGTGCTGAATAGCTCTGTGTAAAAGGCCAATCCTAGTTTTGGATGAAGCCCCCCCTGGAGGAGTAGCTGATCGCCGCCGTACCGCTCTAACTCTTCAATTTTAAGTTGGTAGTCGGCCATGCTTGTAATATAAGCACTGCCCGAATTGATTTTACAGTGGAAATTACAGAACTTACACCCCGATACGCAAACATTGGTAATATTCACGTTGCGGTCGATCTGCCAAGTTACTTTATTGTGTGGATTATGCTTTTTGCGGAGTTCGTCTCCTAGGAAAATTAAATCTTGGGTTGGAGCGTTTTTGTAAAGCAACAACCCTTCGTCAAGCGATAACGGTTCAAGGTTAAGTGCTTTTTTATAAAGATGATTTAAGGTCATTTCAAACTTTTTGGATTGCAAACTTACCAAATAATTTGGATTTGACAGATTTCGGAAAGGCGGTGTTTATGGTGAAAACTATTTGATATTTACAGTATGTTTTTTTTTATAGCTCTATGGTTTAAAAAGAATTTGTTAAAGGTAGCGGATTAGTTACCCTCTTTTTTTTACTTTTGTACATTTAACCCAACTAATCTGAACAGATTTTAATATGAGCGACGAAAGAATAAGGGTTGGTATAACCCAAGGCGATATAAATGGTATTGGCTACGAGGTAATTATTAAAACCCTTATGGATGCCAGGGTTGAAGAGTTTTGCACCCCAATTATTTATGGATCCCCCAAGGTGGCAGCCTACCATCGTAAAGCTTTAAACGTTGAGAGTTTCACCTTTACCCAGATAAAGGATGCCGACGAGGCTACCGCAAAAAAACCTTACATTATCAATTGCATGGACGATAATGTGAGGGTTGAACTCGGAAAATCAACCGAGTATGGCGGACAGGGTTCTCTACTTGCCCTTCAGGCAGCAATAGCCGACATAAAGGCGGGTAAAATTGATGTTCTGGTAACCGCTCCCATCAATAAATACAATATCCAAAGTGCCGATTTCAAGTTCCCCGGTCATACCGAATTTTTGGCAAATGCCTTTAACGCTCAGGAGGTGTTAATGCTTTTGGTTAGCGATACCATGAAGGTTGGTGTTGTTACCGGTCACGTTCCCTTATCGCAGGTTGCCTCGCTGATTAATCAGGACATTATACTCGCCAAGCTGCGGTTGTTGAATAAGTCGATGATTGAGGACTTTGGCATTCGTAGGCCCCGAATTGCAGTACTGGGGTTAAACCCACACGCTGGCGATAATGGCGTTATTGGGTTGGAGGAGCGCGACATAATCACTCCTGCAATTAATAAGGCAAACAACGAGGGTATTGTGGCCATGGGGCCTTACCCCTCCGATGGGTTCTTTGGCTCAGATAGTTTTACCAAGTTCGACGCAATTTTGGCCATGTACCACGATCAGGGCTTAACCCCCTTCAAGGTTGTTAACTTCAACACTGGGGTTAATTTTACCTCAGGGTTGCCAATAATCCGTACTTCGCCCGATCATGGTACTGCTTACGATTTGGCTGGTAAAGGCGAGGCGAATCCGAACTCGTTCCGCCAGTCGTTGTACCTTGCCGTCGATCTATATAAGAACAGGCTGCAGCATAAGCAGTTAACGGCCAACCCTCTTAAGTCGTCAGGCTCCGATAGAGCGTAGATGCTCGAATTGCGAAGGCTGAACCCTTGGTTGAATTTAATCCAACCCCACTATGTTTGAGTATGTAACCGGTAAGTTAGAGGGCGTTTCTCCTACACATGCAGTTGTTGATAACAATGGCATTGGCTATTTTATTAACATATCGCTTCAAACATTCTCGGCCATTGATGCCAAGGCGGATGTGAAGCTATTCCTTCATCACGTGGTGCGCGAGGATGCTCAATTACTCTACGGGTTTGCTACAACTCAGGAACGCGATATTTTTCGTTTACTCATCAGTGTGTCGGGCGTTGGGGCAAATACGGCCAGGCTCATTTTGTCGTCGCTGTCGGTAACCGAAATACAGGCCGCCATATCAACTGAGAATATCAATGTAATTAAGCAGGTTAAGGGAATTGGGCTTAAAACTGCTCAGCGTATTGTTATCGATTTAAAGGATAAAGTGGTTGCGGGCGATTCTGCTTCGGAACAAATTTTTAGCTCGGCAAACAATACAACCCGCCACGAAGCGTTATCAGCATTGGTGATGTTGGGTTTTGCCAAATCGGCTGCCGAAAAGGTACTCGATCAAATATTAAAGGCTGAAGGAGGTTTAGCGGTTGAAGAGCTTATAAAAATGGCATTAAAACGATTGTGATTTTTAAGAAACGTACATTTACATTGAGATTAGTTAGCACGTATATACTCAAGTTGTTACAACAAGGATTTCTATCCTTATTTTTGTTATACCTGGTTTTACCCCTAGGTGTTAGTGCTGGGCACGCTTTGGTTCCGTTCACTCAGGATACTACAAGGTTACCTTTACCAATCCCTCGTACCAACGCATTTGGCGACGAAGTTGCCCAATCGCCTTTATTTTTAGCCCCCCCCTCAAACATTGAGCAGGTGGTGGAGTACGACCCTGTTTCGAAACAGTACGTTGTTTACGAACGGGTTGGGAACTATAATATTTCGCAGCCCCGGGTGATGAGCCTGGAGGAGTACCGTGCATACCGTGTCGACAAGGCGATGCGTACCTACTGGAAACAGAAACAAACTGGAGAAACAATGGGGAAGGGCGATGGCATTCTGCCTAAATTCCAAATTGGGGGCGAGTCGTTCGATCGAATTTTTGGGAGCAACACCATTGAGATTATTCCACAAGGTAGCGCCGAACTCCTTTTTGGCGTAACCAGTTCTAAAACCGAGAATCCCTCGTTGCCCGTCGATCAGCGGCGCAATACAACCTTCGATTTCCAGTCGAAGATTCAGATGAACGTTACCGGAAAAATCGGTGAGAAGTTGAAAATGGAGGTGAATTATAACACCGAGGCCACATTCGATTTTGAGAATAACGTGAAAGTGGAGTACAATGGAACGGAGGATGAGATAATTCAGCGAATTGAGGCCGGTAATGTTTCGCTGCCGCTGCCCGGAACTCTTATCACCGGAAGCCAGAGCCTTTTCGGTTTTAAAACCAAACTTAAGTTCGGCAAGTTGGATGTTACCAGTGTTGTATCGAAGCAAAACGGACAAACTCAGGTAATTGAGATTAAAGGAGGTGCTCAGGTGCGCGATTTTGAGTTAAAGGCCGACGAGTACGATGCCAATCGGCACTTTTTCCTTTCGCACTATTTCCGCGATAACTATAACCAAGCGTTGGCCTCGTTGCCCATTGTGAACTCGAGGGTAAGCATTACAAAAATTGAGGTTTGGGTTACCAACCGTCAGGCCAATTTCGAAAACTCGCGCAATATCCTCGCCTTTACCGACCTGGGAGAGGCCGCTCCTCATATTTTTGCGCCCAGTGTGGTTACTGCCACCGGGGTTGGCCCCACCGATAACGGCAGGAATAATCTGTACTCCCTGATGACAACAACCTATGCAGGGATTAGAGATGTGTCGCAGATTAATTCCACATTATCGCCCCTGAATGCTATGGGGTTCGATGGGGGGCGCGATTACGAGAAAATTGAGTATGCCCGAAAACTCTCAACCAACGAGTACACCCTGAATGCTACTCTGGGGTATATTTCGTTAAGCTCAACACTTAATACCGACGAGGTTTTGGCGGTTGCATTCGAATACACCCTCGATGGGCAAACCTATAAGGTTGGGGAGTTCTCTACCGATGGGGTCTCGGCTCCTCAAACCCTTATCCTTAAGCTCCTAAAGGGTACAAACCTGTCGCCATCCATTTATACATGGGATTTAATGATGAAGAATATTTACACCATGAACGCCTACCAGGTTAGTAAGGACAACTTCATCATGAACATTCTTTACCAAAACGACGAAACGGGTACGCCGCTTAACTATATTGCCGAGGGTGCTATTGCCAATCGGCCCTTAATTCAGGTTCTAAATCTTGATAATGTGAACTCGCAGGGCGATGCTTCGCCCGATGGGGTATTCGACTTTACCGATGGTATAACTATTAATGCGGCAAGCGGAAAAATCATTTTCCCTGTGTTGGAGCCCTTTGGACGCGATTTGCGAGCACGAATCAACAATTCCTCTATTGCCAATCGGTATGTTTACGAGGAGCTCTACGATTCCACACTTACTAAGGCTCGGCAGGTTGCCGATAAGAATAAGTTTATCATGCGCGGATCGTACCAATCAACTGGGGGATCGGAGATTTACCTGAACGCCATGAATATTCCCAAGGGATCGGTGGTGGTTACTGCCGGAGGAGCTCAACTGGTTGAGGATGTTCAGTTCATTGTGGATTATAATCTGGGAACGGTTCGTATTATTGACCAGGGCCTGCTCGAGTCGGGTACAACAATTACTGTTTCGGTGGAGAGCAATGCCCTTTACAATCTGCAAACCAAAACGCTGGTGGGGTCGCACTTTAACTACCAGTTTTCCGATAATTTTAATGTGGGCGCAACCATTATGAACCTTACAGAGCGTCCGCTAACCCAGAAGGTTAGTTTTGGTAACGAGGCCATATCAAACACCATTTGGGGGTTAAACACATCGTTCCAAACCGAGTCCAAGTTCCTCACCAAAGTGGTGGATTGGCTCCCTTTTATCGAAACAAAGGAGCGCTCCACGCTGACCTTCGATGCCGAGTTTGCTCACTTTATTCCGGGCAGCGCCAAGGCAACCGGAGGGCGTGTTTACCTCGATGATTTTGAGGGTAGCAGCACCTCTATCGACATTCACTCGTGGGTAGATTGGAAGCTCTCGAGTACCCCTCAGGGTCAGGTTGCGTTATTCCCGGAGGCTTCGTTGAATAACGATTTGCGGTACGGGTATAATCGTGCCCGCTTGGCTTGGTACTATATCGACCCGCTATTCCTACGCAACACCTCGTCAACTCCGGGTTATATGCGGAGCAACGATAAGTATCAGGGTAGCCACTGGGTGCGCGAGATTTACGAGAAGGAGATTTTCCCCAATAAGAGTACCGTGCAGGGGCAACCCACCAATATCTCGGTTTTAAATATGGCATTCTATCCCAACGAGCGCGGCCCTTACAACTACGACTTTCAGAACATTGAGGTTGATGGAAAGCTTCAGAATCCTCAAAACAGATGGGCTGGTATTACCAGAAGCCTTAGCACAACCGATTTTGAAACGTCTAACGTAGAGTATGTTGAGTTTTGGTTGATGGATCCATTTGTGTACAATCCCGATGCTGAGGGGGGCGATTTTTACATCAACCTGGGTAATATTTCTGAAGATGTGTTGAAGGATGGTCGGAAATCGTTCGAGAACGGGTTGCCAACCACTGCTGCTATGGAAAAAACTGACTCCACGGTTTGGGGGCGTGTACCCACTGGCCAGTATCTTCCCATTGGTTTCGATAACGACGAGGGCAAACGTAAATATCAGGATATTGGTTACGATGGTCTTTCCGGTGTGGATTTGGATGGCGACGGCGTGCCCGATGAGTACTCGTTTTTTCAGGATTATGTGAGCCAAATACGCGGACGCGTTACCAGCGATGAGTTTATCAGCGCAGTGGAGAACGACCCCTCGGCCGACGACTTTAAGTACTATCTTAATAATGAGTACGATCAGCTTAAGGCGAGCATCCTCGATAGGTACAAGTACTTTAATAACACCGAGGGCAACTCGCCTGTGGCCACGTCCACCTCGTCGAGCCAAAGCTACTCAACCCCCGATGTGGAGGAACTGGGAGCCGATATCACCATGAACGAGAACGAGGCATACTACCAGTACCGAATATCGTTGCGCCCCGAGGATATGGTGGTGGGAACTAACTACATTACCGATGTAATTACCGGGGAGAAGGATAAGGTGGCCAATGTTCCCGTTAAATGGTATCAGTTTAAAGTCCCCGTTTCGGAGTACGAAAAGGTGGTTGGCTCCATCGACGATTTCAAGTCTATCCGTTTTATGCGTATGCTACTCCGTGGGTTTAGCGATACTTTGATTCTTCGCTTTGCCACTCTCGAACTGGTGAGGGGCGAGTGGCGTAAGTATAACTACGAGCTAATTGAGGGGCAGGAGGGTATGCCTACCTCCGATCTTTCCAATGCTTCGCTATCCATCTCAACGGTGAATATTGAGGAGAATAGCAAGCGTACCCCCGTGAATTATATCTTGCCTCCCGGAGTAACCCGTGTGGTAGATCCGAGCCAAACACAGATTACCGAGCTCAACGAGCAGGCCATGGAGTTTAAGGTGGAGGGGCTTGCCGATGGCGACGCCCGTGCTGCGTTTAAGAATGTAAATGTAGATATCAGGCAGTACCGTAACCTTAAAATGGATGTGCATGCCGAGATGATTGAGGGCTACGATCTCGACGACAACGAGATTACCGCATTCATCCGTTTGGGTACCGACTATACCAATAACTATTACGAATACGAGGTGCCGCTTAAATTAACCCCTCACCGATCCAATTACAATAATAGCAGGGAGGCTGACCGCGAAATTGTTTGGCCCCGCGAGAACCTTTTCAATATAAACCTCGACGATTTGGTTGATGTGAAGTTGGAGCGTAACCGCGAAATGAAAAAATCGGGTTCCAGAATCACCTTCAACACGGTTTACAAGGTGATGAACGGAGCCAATACCCTGAAAGTAACCGGTAACCCCAATTTAAGCAACGTTAAGGTTATTATGATTGGGGTGCGAAATCCCGGAAAGTCCGATGATTCCGATGACGACGGGTTAACCAAATCGGTGATTGCATGGTTCAACGAGTTTCGGTTGTCGAACTTCAACGATCAGGGTGGGTACGCGGCCAATGCGCGTGTGTCGGCAAAAATGGCCGACTTGGGAACGGTTACCCTGGCCGGAAGTATGTACACCCCCGGTTTTGGATCCATAGAGAAAAAGGTGAACGAGCGGAGTATGGAGAACCACTACGAGTACGATGCGAACACATCGATGGAGCTGGGTAAATTTTTCCCCGAAAAATCGAATGTTAAAATACCCATGTACGCCGGGTATAGCGAGTCCGTTTCGAATCCTCAGTATAACCCGCTCGATCCCGATGTATTGATGACCGAGTCGCTCAAGGATATGACCTCTTCGGAGCGTGATTCGCTGAAGAACCTTGTGCAGGATTACTCGCGGAGGCGCAGCATCAATTTCACCAATGTTAAAATCGACAAGCAGAGTAGTAAGCCCCATTTCTGGGATATCTCTAACTTCGCCCTGAGTTACTCGTACAGCGAACTGTATTCGCGCGATATCAATACCGATCATAAGATTCAGCGAGCCGTTCGGGGTGCAATTACCTATAATTATAATCGGCAAACCAAGTACATCACACCATTTAAGAAGGTGAGCTGGATGAACTCCAAGTACCTTCGAATTATTAAGGATTTTAATTTCTCGCTATTCCCGTCCCAAATCTCGTTCCGTACCGATGTGGATCGAAACTACTTTGAGCAGCAGACCCGGAATATTAAAAACCCCGACGAAATACTTAACCCGACGTACTCTAAGGATTTTCAGTGGAATCGCAATTTTACCATGAATTGGGATGTTACGCAGGCCATGAAGTTTGATTTTGTTGCCAGCAATTCTGCCCGCATTGATGAACCCGAGGGGATGGTAGATAGGCGGCGCGATCCTGAGAACTATCAGCATTGGCGCGATTCCGTTTGGCGAAACTTCCTTAACCTGGGGCGCAATACGCTATATAACCATCAGTTCAATTTAACCTACTCGCTTCCTTTGAATAAAATCCCGTTCCTCGATTGGACTTCCACCACGGCTCGGTATTCCGGAACCTACCGCTGGGAGGCTGGATCGGTTCTGAACGATACATCGGCCTTCGATCCGGGTAATAAAATTCAGAATACCAATGCAATTCAGCTCAATGGGCAGTTGAACCTGACCAACCTATTCAATAAATCGGGATTCCTGAAACGCATAAACCAGAAGTTTGACCAGCGGGCGCGAGGTGCGGCTCCCAAAACCCGAACGGTTAAGTATGAACAGGAAGGGGTTAACCTGCGGGCGAATGTGGCCAAGTCGATTACCCACAAATTGAAGTCCGATAAGGTTACCGTTAAAGTGTACGACGAACAGGGAAAGCAGATTAAGGTAACTGTGGATATTAAAACCGATCAGCGTATCACCATAAAGTCCGATCAGGCTCAAAAAGGATGCCGCGTACTTGTTGAGGGCAAGGTGCCCGAAAAGATGACCCTGCTACAATACGTGGCCGAGGGATCTGTCCGGTTGCTGATGAGCGTAAAAACTTTTTCGATTTCGTATTCCGAAACCAATGGAACATTGCTCCCAGGATTCAAGCCGGGATCGCGATTCCTTGGAATCGATAGCTATAATGGCTTTACCACCCCTGGGTGGGATTTCGTTTTTGGTATGCAAGATCCCGATTTTGCGTGGAAGGCTGCGCAGAACGGATGGCTTACCCGCGATACCAGTTTTAATACCCCTGCTGTTTTCTCGCATACCGAGAATTTAAGTTTCCGTAGTACCATTGAACCTGTACCCGGGTTTAAAATTGATATTATTGCCAACCGAATGTTTGCCCGCAATAGAACCGAAACTTTCCGTTCCGATGTTACTGGGGCGTATACCATATTTAGCCCAATTACCAATGGTAATTTTAGCATAAGCGTTATTTCGTTGGGAACTGCATTCGAGGGTAAGAATAGGGCCGAACGATCCGAGGCTTTTCAGCAAATGAAGAATAATCGGATTATTATTGCCAAAAGGCTAAGCAATAGTAGGGTGGCTAGCGGTGCTCATGGTTATACCCCGGGCGAAATCGATCCGGCTACCAGCTATCCGGTTGGTTATGGGCCTTTATCGCAGGATGTTTTGCGCGCATCGTTCCTGGCTGCCTACACCAATCGGTCGGCATCGAGTGTTACGCTTAGCGATTTCCCCGCTATTCCAATGCCCAACTGGCAACTCACCTACGATGGGTTGGCCAAGCTTAAGCCATTCAAGAATTACTTTAAAACGTTTACCCTTACGCATGGGTACCGTTCGCTATACACTATCGGATCTTATTCCACTAACTTAAGTTACGAGGAGGAGAACGATGGGTTTAGTTACGCACGCAACCTAACCGGCGATTTCTACCCCATGCGCGAAATCACCAACGTGTCAATTAACGAGCAATTCTCTCCGCTTATTGGGGTTGATGTTGGCTGGCAGAGCGGTCTAACATCTCGGCTCGAGGTTAAAACTTCGCGATCGTTGGCCATGAGTTTTTCCAGTACACAGCTAACCGAGATATTTGGGAACGAGTATATTGTTGGGGCGGGATACCGGTTCGAAAATCTTCCGTTGATATTTGAATCCGAATCTGGCGATAAAAAGGCGTTGAAGAGCGATTTGAAGGTTACGCTCGATTTCTCGTTGCGCGATAATACCACAGTGCTGCGTCAAATTGTGGACGATTCCAACGAAACCACATCGGGTCAGTTGATTAGCACCATCAAAGCCTCTGCCGATTATCGAATTAGCGATCAGGTTACCCTACGCTTTTACTTCGATAGGGTGGTGAATGCTCCCAAGGTGTCTACAACCTACCGAACCACCAATTCCAGCTTTGGCTTTAGTGTTCGTTTCGAGATGGTTAAGTAATAATTGTTGCTAAATAACACATCGCGCAGGCATAAAAATAGCAGTAAGGTGATGATTCCAATTCCAAAAATGACTACTTTTGAGAAATCAATACCAAACTAAAATATTAACTGATAAAAGATTATAACTATGAACGTTCCATCAAATCTGAAGTACACCAAGGATCACGAGTGGATTAAGGTAGAAGGCGATACCGCAATTGTTGGGGTTACCGATTTTGCCCAATCGCAACTTGGCGATGTTGTTTTTGTTGAGATTGAAACCGTTGGTGAAACCCTTGCCAAAGAGGAAGTTTTTGGTACCATTGAGGCTGTAAAAACTGTATCGGATATGTTTATGCCTGTTGGCGGCGAGGTTCTTGAGGTTAACCCTAAAATTGCTGAGCAACCCGATGTGGTTAACAAGGATCCTTACGGCGATGGCTGGATGATCAAAATTAAAATTGCCAATGCCGCTGAGCTAAACGAACTTCTCTCGGCTGATCAGTACAAAGCAACTATCAACGAATAAAGAAAAACCCGCCTCGGCGGGTTTCTTTTTTTCTTACTCTTTAGTAAATGCATTCCAGCCCTGCGCTGTAAGCATTACCTCATCTTCCGATGGCGTTACCAGAAACGCACCCTTTGCCGCATCGGTGATATGCCCAATTATGGAGATCCCTTCTACCGTTTTAATTTTGTCGGCATCGGTAATGGGAACGGTGAATAGCAGTTCGTAATCCTCGCCGCCGTTAAGCGCGGCAATGCTTGGTTCAATCCCAAACTCGTTGGCCATTTGTACGGTTTGTTCGTCAATCGGTATTCTTTCGAGGTAAACCCGGCAGCCCTTGTTCGAGTTCTTGCAGATATGCAGTAACTCCGACGACAATCCATCGGAAATATCAATCATCGCGGTGGGGGTTATTCCCTTTTCGCGCAACGCGTTGATGGTTTTTCTGCCGGCCTCGGGTTTTAGGATTCGCTCCAGGATATAGTCGTAACCCTTGAGCTGTGGTGCTGTGTTGCTGTTGCTCACAAACACTCGTTTCTCCCGTTCAAGCAGTTGTAGACCCATGTAGGCAGCCCCAAGATTTCCTGAAACGCAGATCAAGTCGTTGATTTGGGCTCCGTTGCGGTACACAATATCTTTGGCATCGGCATGCCCAATGGCTGTAATGCTTATTGTGAGGCCGGTGTACGACGATGAGGTGTCGCCGCCAATTAAATCAACCTCGTACCTATCGCAGGCTAACTTTATACCGGCGTAGAGCTCCTCCAAATCTTCAACTCCGAACCGTTTCGATATCCCAATGGAAACCGTTATTTGCGATGGGATCGCATTCATTGCATATACGTCGCTGAGGTTAACCACAACGGCTTTATAGCCCAGATGTTTCAGTGGAAAGTAGGTTAAATCGAAATGAATCCCCTCTAGCAATAGGTCGGTTGTTACAACCATTTTATCGCCATTGGGGGTTATTACAGCGCAATCGTCGCCTATTCCAACTGTTGTTGTTGGGTTTTTGGTTTCGAAAGGCTTGGTTAGCCTATCTATCAGTTTAAATTCGCCGAGCTCGCCAACCTCGGTCCTTATCTTCTTTTCGTCCATGATTATTTTTTTGCAAAACTACCTAAAAAGAAAATAAATGCCATTCATTTTGCAACTTATACTCGTTTTCCTCCATTTGTTTATTTATGCTCGCGCTTATAATGCGCTTAATTTTATTTTCCATTGGGTGTAGTGCTATGGCATCTTTTTGTTAGTTTTGGGCAAATTTTAGTGTTTATCTTTAAAGAATGAATTCATGTTTCGGAAAATACTGCTGGTTTTAGCCATTGTTTTGTTGTCGGTTGTTGCGGTCGACCTATTCACAGGGATAAGCGGGGTGTCTACCTCTAAAAAGAATCTGCCTCAAATTGAGGTGCCCGCACCATTCATGGAGTACGGAATTCCCGTGGACTCGTTCAATGTGTTTGAGGGGCAGGTGCGCCGAGGTCAAACTATGGGTAACTTGCTGGAGAGTTTGAATATAAATGTTGGTATTATTAATAAGTTGGCGCTGGTAGATGCCGATGTGTTCGATGCCCGGAGGGTTAAGTCCGGTAATCGGTATAAAGTGTTTTACACAAAGGATTCGATTCCTTCGGTGGCATACCTGGTTTACGGTCATACGGCAATCGATTTTTATGTGTTCGATTTCAGGGATTCGTTGCAGATATCGCCTTTTCAGAAGGAGGTGCGTGTTGTTCAGCGAATCAACGAGGCTCATATCAATTCATCGTTGTGGGAATCCATGAAGGTTGCGGGGATCAACCCCTTGCTTGCGCTCGATTTGTCGGATGTATTCGCCTGGACAGTCGATTTTTTCGGTCTTCAGAATGGCGATAGGTTTAGGGTATTGTACGACGAACTGTTTATCGATAGCACTTCAATTGGTATTGGAACCATTCATGCCGCTTGGTTTGAACATCGCGGGGAGAAGAATTATGCGTTTCGGTTCGAGCAGGATTCAACATCGAGTTACTGGGACGAGAAGGGGAACTCCCTCCGTAAGTCGTTTCTGAAGGCTCCGCTACGCTTTTCGCGCATATCGAGCAGGTATTCTGGGAGTCGGTTGCACCCAGTTCTTAAAATTTACCGTCCGCATACAGGGGTCGATTATGCCGCCCCCGCAGGAACCCCTGTGGTTGCAATTGGTGATGGTGTGGTTGTTGCCAAGGGCTACAATCATGCGGCGGGGAACTATGTTAAAATCCGACATAATAGCGTGTACACTTCGGGGTACAACCATTTTTCGAGGTTTGGGAAGGGTATTCAACAGGGTATGCGCGTTAAGCAGGGCGATATTATTGGTTACGTGGGTAGCACGGGTTATGCCACTGGCCCTCATTTGGATATGCGTTTCTGGATGAATGGCAAACCAGTTGATCCGCTTAAAGTAAAATCGCCGCCAGTTGAGCCCGTTAAGCCTGAGAATATGCCCCGTTACGCCGCTTTTATGGATAGCCTTCGGGTTAAACTCGACTCTACCAATGTTCAGATGGGTAGTGCGATGTCGGCAAAATAATACATTTTAGTTCCAAGGTTTTTCTTTAGTTTTGCGCTCAATAATCAGTGTTGCACAATGGTACTAATCGATTCACACTCGCACATCTACTCCGAAGAGTTCGACTCCGACCGGGGTGAGGTTCTTGCGCGGGCCAGCGAAGCAGGGGTTAAGTACCATATTCTACCCAATGTTGACTCTACCACCACTTCGCGACTTTTAGATACCTCGTTAGTATATCCGCATTGTTACCCGTTAATGGGAGTGCATCCCACATCGGTAACGAGCGATTTTGAGCGGGAGCTGTTGCATGTGGAGGATCAGTTGCGTAGCCGCAAATTCTATGGAGTAGGAGAGGTTGGGATCGATTTATACTGGGATAAAACCTTTATTGAGGAGCAAAAGGAGGCATTTGCCCACCAGGTTAGGCTGGCGAAGCAGTATCAGATTCCCCTTGTAATCCATTCCCGCAATTCCATTGAGGCTATTTTTGAGATACTCGATAAGGAAATCGACTCCAGTCTTAGTGGGGTGTTCCATTGTTTCTCAGGATCCATTGAGCATTACAGCCACATCAGGGAGTATAAAAGTTTTAAGGTGGGAATTGGTGGAGTGGTTACCTATAAGAATGGCGGGCTCGATTCCGTTTTGCCCCATGTTGATATTGCGGACATCCTGCTCGAAACTGATTTACCATATCTATCGCCAGTGCCCGTTAGGGGTAAACGGAACGAGAGCTACAACCTTATTTATATAGCATTAAAAATTGCAGATATTCTCGGAATTTCTGTTCAGGATGTAGCCAGGCAAACTTTTCAAAATACACAGAGTCTTTTCAAATTGCCAATTCAATGATGGACAAAATAAATACATCAGTACTTATAATCTATACAGGTGGAACTATTGGGATGAAACAGAATCCCCAAACCGGTGCGCTGTCCCCCTTCAATTTTCAGCAAATTGAGGATGAGGTTCCCGAGTTGAGTAAGTTTGGGTTTAACTTGCATACAATTTCCTTTGAGCCGCCCATCGACTCATCGGATATCACCCCCGACTTTTGGTCTAAACTGGCGTTGCTAATTGGCGAGAACTACGACAGGTACGATGGCTTTGTTGTGCTGCACGGAACCGATACCATGTCGTTTACCGCATCGGCTCTCAGCTTTATGCTCGAGGGGCTCGGAAAGCCTGTGGTGTTAACTGGGTCGCAGTTGCCAATTGGGATGCTCCGAACCGATGGCAAGGAGAACCTGATCAGTGCGGTCGAAATTGCCGCTGCGCAAAAAAATGGGCAGCCCATGGTTCCTGAAGTTACTATTTTTTTCGAGAATCGGCTTTACCGGGGCAACCGGACCACCAAGCATAACGCCGAGCACTTTAATGCTTTCCGCTCCGATAATTATCCATACCTTGCCGAGGCTGGCATAACAATAAAGTATAACTTCCCTTTTATCCATTACGCCACCGATAGCCAGGAGTTAAGAGTGCATACTGAGTTGAACCCAAATATTGGTGTGATAAAACTTTTCCCAGGAATCCAGCCCGAGTTGGTTCGGTCGATCATTAACACCAAGGGTTTACAGGCTGTTGTTTTGGAAACCTATGGATCTGGGAACTCGTTAAGCCAACCCTGGTTTTTAGAACTGGTGGGGCAGGCTACCCGCAATGGTATCGTAATGTTGAATGTTACCCAGTGCAAGGCTGGCAGTGTTGATATGGATAAATACGAGAATGGACTTGTGCTTAAAAACATAGGCGTGGTGAGTGGTTTCGATATAACATTCGAAGCAGCAGTAGCTAAGCTGATGTTTCTCATGGGGAAAGGTTTAAGGGGCGATAATTTAGCCTGCGAGCTTACTAAATCGATAAGCGGAGAAATAACCTTACATTAGGCATTGTTTTTTTCAATTATTTTTTTGTAATTTGCGCCACGAATTTAGCGTTCATTAACATTTTGTATTTGGAGAGATGGCCGAGTGGTCGAAGGCGCACGCCTGGAAAGTGTGTAGGCTCCAAAAGGGCCTCATGGGTTCGAATCCCATTCTCTCCGCAATTATTTGTATTTTAACAGCGATAATTAATTTTAAAACAAAAACCCTTAGTAATAATTTAACGACAAACAAACCATGAAAAAGCTATTTGCATTAGTAGCAATTTTAGGAGTGCTCGGAATGGGCGCAACCTATGTATCAGCTCAGGATGAAACTACAGCAAATGCCGACACTGCCGTTGTTGAGCAAGCAACTGCAGAAGTTGCTGAACCTGTAACAGAGGCTGTTGCTGAAGAAGTATCACTTCACAAAGTGCTTAAAACCAAATTCATCGAAGGAGGCCCTGAATTTATGGCGTCTGTACTTCTTTGCTTAATTTTTGGTTTGGCCATTGTAATTGAGCGTATTATTTATTTGAACATGGCTTCTACAAACACCCAAAAACTTCTGAAGAACATCGAGGAAGCTCTTAATAACGGTGGTGTTGAGGCTGCAAAAGAGGTTTGCCGTAACACTCGTGGCCCTGTGGCAAGCATCTTCTATCAAGGATTGGATCGTACACACGAAGGTATCGATGTTGTAGAGAAATCGATTGTTACCTACGGTTCGGTTCAAATGGGTCAGTTAGAGAGCGGATTAACCTGGGTTTCGTTGTTCATCGCCCTTGCTCCTATGCTTGGGTTCATGGGTACTGTAATCGGTATGATCGGTGCATTCGACTCTATTCAGGCTGCTGGTGATATTTCTCCAACCCTTGTAGCTGGTGGTATTAAGGTTGCTCTTATTACAACCGTGTTCGGTCTTATCGTAGCTATTATTCTGCAGATCTTCTATAACTATCTTCTTTCTAAGATTGATAGAATTACCAATAACATGGAAGATGCTTCTATCACTTTGCTCGATATCCTTGTAAAATATAACCTTAAAAACTAATCACAATGTCAAATAGCGCAATATCAACACTCACAAAGGTGTTAACGTGGCTATTGATGGGAGTTTCAGCTATCTTAACTGTGCTTTTTTATACTGGTAGTATCGACCCTGAGCCATTCTTGTACTGGGCTTACTTGCTGTTCGGTTTATCGGTAGTTATGGCACTGGTTTTCCCGCTGTACTTTTTTATAGTAAATCCCAAAAATGCCCTTAAAACGTTGTTAGGCATTGGTCTTATGGCTGTGGTGTTTGTAATTGGTTATATTATGGCCGATGCAACTCCTATGTTTTCTCCCACAAACGATGCTAACTTTTCTAACACCAATGTCCTTGTATTAACTGATGCAGGACTAATTTCGACTTACGTATTGTTTGGCGTAGCGTTGCTTATGCTACTCTTTACTGGAGTTAGAAGCGTTTTTAATAAGTAGTTAAATATATGGTTAGCCTTTCTTGTAAAGGCTAGCCTTAATAACAAATACTGAAATGGCAAGAAAAATACCAGAAATCAATGCCAGCTCGATGGCCGATATCGCGTTCTTGCTCTTAATTTTCTTCCTGGTAACCACTACTATGAATGTGGATACCGGTTTGCCTCGAATGCTTCCTCCTATCCCTGATAAGGATCAGAAACAGGATGATGTTGAGGTACGGAAAAGGAATATTTTTACTGTTAGGATAAATAAGAGCGATAAGCTTCTTGTGAACGGTGAGCCTATGGATATTGTATTTTTAAAGGAGAAAACAAAAGAGTTTGTTGTTAATCCTAACAATAATCCTAATTTATCGGAGCAAGAGGAAAAGAATATCCCATTAATTGGAAAGTATATCGTTTCGAAAGGTGTGGTTTCTCTTCAGAACGACCGTGGTACTTCGTATAAGATGTACATGAAGGTTCAGAACGAATTGGTTGCTGCTTACAATGAGATGCGCGAGGATTTATCGCGCGGTACATTTGGTAAACCTTTCGATAAGTTAAGCGAGGATGAGAAGGATGCTGTTAGCAAGGCAATACCTTCGCGTATCTCTGAGGCCGAACCTAAAAACATTGGAGGGAAGTAATCATGGCTAAATTTGAACGTAAAGGGAAGGGTGGAATGCCCGCAATATCAACTGCGTCGCTTCCCGATATTGTATTTATGCTCCTGTTCTTCTTCATGGTTAGTACTACAATGCGCGAAACCACTTTGTTTGTGAAAACTTCGCTACCATCCGCTACTGAGGTGGCCAAGTTGGAAAAAAAATCTTTGGTTTCGTACATATACGTTGGACCTCCTGTTAAGAATATGCAGGCAATGTTGGGTACCGAGCCCCGTATTCAGCTTAACGACAGTTTCAAAACCCTCGACGACATCCGCGACTTCATTTCTTCGGAGCGTGATGCGATGAGTGAGTCCGACAGGCCTTTGTTAACCACTTCGTTAAAGGTTGATGAGGAAACACGTATGGGGATTGTTACCGATATTAAGCAGGAATTGCGCAAGGCTAGTGCGCTTAAGATTAACTATGCAGCTAAACGCGTAGAAAAGAAATAAGGCTTTTTTAGATTCCATTTTTTGAGCAGGAGGAAAACCCTCCTGCTCTTTTTTTATGCATATATTAACCTCTAATTAATGTTCGTTTTGCTTTTAGTGTGTATTTTTGTAATATGAGTAACTTTGGAGTATCTTTTTTTATCATTCTGTCTATTTAATTCTTAATGCAATGCGAATCCGTTTATTTATACTTCTTTTCAGTTTGAGCTTGCCATTTATTGGGTATAGCCAACAGAGTACTACAAATAGTGCTAAGTATGTTTTCCTGTTTATTGGCGATGGGATGGGAATACAGCAGGTTAACACCGCAAAGGTTTATGCCGATAGTGTTTTAAAAACTTCGGAGAATCTCGGATTTACCAAATTTCCTGTAACTTCGTTTGCTACCACATACGCTGGCACCCGCTACATAACCTGTTCGGCTGCGGCCGGTACAGCGCTTTCTACCGGGAGCAAAACCTCGCCCAGTACACTTGGCCTTAACGCTACGCATACCGATACCCTTTTCAGTATTGCTAAAACGTTTAAAGATATGGGGCGAAAAGTGGCCATACTCACCAGTGTGAGCATCGATCATGCAACTCCCGCAGCCTTTTACGCCCATGTACCCAAAAGGAATGAGTATTACCGCATAGGCACTCAGCTTATTACTAGCAATTTCGATTTTTTTGCTTCTGGAGGTTTCCTCGACCCCTATGGCGATAAGGGTGGTAAGGGCAGCCCATCATTGTATTCACTTGGAGCAAAGCAAGGAGTCGGCTTTACCTCGACGTTTACAGGGGTCGATTCGCTTAAGCTTGCTGGCGCTCATTCCATAGTTTATTCCGCGCCTAATCCTGCTTCGAGTAGCACCTTCCAGTACGATATCGACAGATCTGAACAGGATATTACCCTTGCCCAAATTACTGCTAAAGCAATAGATGTGGTCGATAATGCCGATGGTTTTTTTATGATGGTTGAGGGCGGTAAAATAGATTGGGCTTGCCACGATAATGATGCGGCCACCACTATCCGCGAAGTGATTGCCTTTTCTGATGCTGTGGATGTGGCCATCCGGTTTTACAATGAGCATCCTCACGAAACGTTAATTATTGTTACTGCCGACCACGAAACCGGAGGGATGGCGCTTGGTAACTCATCCAATGGGTACAATAATCATCTGAGTCTTCTGCAGGGGCAAAAGGTGTCGCAAGAGAAGTTGCATGCTCAAATTGCCGAGATGAAGAGAACTACACCCAACGCAACTTTCAATCAGGTTTTAACATTTATTCTTCAGCAAACAGGCTTAACCTTGTCGGGAGAGTTTGCACTCACCGAGGACGACCTGAGCAGTTTACAGAGTGCGTATAATACCTATTTTGGGATTACGTCGGAGCTGAATGATAAAAATATGTATAGCAGTACCGATAAAATTGCCGCCACCGCGCTGTCAATTCTAAACCGAAAAGCTGGAATTGGTTGGACTAGCAGTACCCACACGGGCTGCCCCGTGCCTGTTTTTGTTTTGGGTGCTGGGCAGCAGCACTTCTCGCGGTTCCTTGATAATACCGATATTCCTAAAAATATTATTAAAGCGGTAGGCAAATAAAATGAGGGGAGCCCTCTTTTTTTGATGGAATTTTCAAAAATTGTTGCGCAGGCAACTAATTAGTACACGAAGGTACAATATGTGATAACAAATCGCTGAAAAATATGCATTCGTTTGAAAAAAAATCAATAAATTTACTTTTATGAAGTTCGTTACACTTTTAAATAGCTATATATGAGAATTTGGGGATTATTACTCTTTGTTTCTGTTTTGATGGGGTTTAACGCTTTTGGGCAGGATGTTGTTGGGTCGGGGAAAATTCCATCAACCTACGATCGTAACTCTATAACATTGATGTATGCTCAATTTGCAAGCGAAAATCATTCATCGGAGTTACTGTCTAAGATTAATAACATTTCTTTCTCCGATAAATATTACAATAATAATTTGGAGAGTATCCCATTTACCCCTTCGTTTAGTAGGGGTATTCAGGGGTTGTCCGACGATCTGAAGCAACACCTAAATACTCAAACAGTTGGGAGGCAGATCCTTTCTAAATGGTTTGCCAGGCAGAGCGATGGCTCCATGTCGATGGATCTTGTTTTCGAGCGGGGAATGTTTAATGCAACCGATGCGGCATATATTAAGGCTCAGGCAACGAAACTGGGTAATGCTGTATTGAAGGACTATGGGAATAGGTTAATTGCCCGTAGTTACGTTTTGGTGCTCGATTTCCAGAGCATTGCAACCATGCAGGAGGCAAAAATTAAGGGGATGAAAGGCTGGAAAGCGACTGTTACTGGCTACTTGTATAAAATTAGTTTTACTGACGAAATTCAAAATTCATTATACGAAGCATGGATTTACCCGGAGGATACCCCTGAGGTTAAGGCCGAAAAGAACCAGAAATTCAACAGTTTGAATGTGCCTGTAGAGTTTGTAACTAAATCAACGGTGTACGTCACTGCCTCGCAGGCCTCTGAGGATTCGCAATTGGGAAAGTTTTTGAAGCCCAAAACCGAGGATCAGCTCCTGATGGAACTGGTACAAAAAGCATACGACGAAACCCTTTATAATTTGGAGAAAGCTCACGAGGATTTTATGGTTAAAACTACCATACACCAAGTGCGCCCCATTAGGGCAAAAATAGGGAAAAAGGAGGGGCTAAAGTGCGACAGCCGCTACTTTGCCTACGAGTATGTATATGACGAAAAAACAAACTCGGCCAAACCGGTGCGGCGAGGTGTGATTAGGGCTACTTCGCGTATTGCCGATAACCGCCAGGTTGCTGCTGGGCAAACCGAAACATCAAAATTCTACCAAACGGCCGGTCGTAAGCTTCGGACAGGCTATTTGCTGCGACAGCAGAACGACATTGGGGTTGAACTTACTGCTGGTTACGAGGCTGGCGAGGTGGGCGGTGCCTATGCGCGCATCGACCTTCGGCTTGGCCGCTATATTGGCATTAAATCTCTTTTCTTTATGCTCGAGGGTGGGTTGCAGTCCAAGGAGTATTACGACAATTATGTTACATTTTCAAAACAGGACATTTTCTTTTATCGGTATGGCGCAGGTTTGGCTAAGGGGCTCATGCTAACGCGCAACATCGAGCTTCGGCCCTACGTTGCCTTTGGCCAGGAGGTGGCCACCCACGAGGATTGGAAGGAGAGTGGTGGCGATCTAAAAGTTCTTTACGCCAAGGGTGGCGCAAACTTGGCACTAAATTTGAAACACAACTTTCAGCTTGTGGGGGGTGTTGGGTTTTATGCATTTGTAAGCGATCCCGAAAACGACGATGAAGTTGAGTCGGTTGGTGAAAAATCATGGAACGAATATTTTGAGGGTCGTGAGGGAGCCGCAGCTATGCTTGGTCTTAAAATTATGTTTTAATTAATAAATTTTTTACCCTGAAATACCCATGTACTATCTACATAAAATGGAATGTTTAAAACATGGGTACCTGCCGGTAGGGTAGGCTGGTTTTATCGAGACATACTAATTGGAACGAATGAATTAAAGTTGAAATATTTTGAAAATAAACCACTTAATAAACTTTAAACAGATGAGAACCATTTATAAACTATTCCTGTTTGCTCTTATTTGTGCAGTGGCTTTACCTGCCGGAGCTCAGTCGCGTAAGGAGCGTAAAATCCTTTACAACAGTCAGTACAATTACGAAATTGAGCCAGTTGGTGTTGGTCAGGATGGCACCAAGGTATTTAAAGTATGGGGGTATGGGAAAAAAGTTGAAGATGCTGTGATGAATGCCAAGGAGGCCGCAGTCGCCGCTTGTATTTTCAAGGGGTTGCCTGGTGGGCAAGGATCAGCGCCAACCCCCGCTATTTGCTCCCAGCCCAATGCTGAGGTTACTCATGCCGCTTATTTCGAAAAGTTTTTTGCAGTTGGAGGAAAATACCTTCAGTTTATTGCACTAACCAACGATGGTGATCCTGCAGGCGAGGATCGCATTAAAATTAAAAAAGGCTATAAAGTGGCAATATATGTTCAGGTGATGTACGATGCGCTGCGTAAACAGCTCGAAGCCGATGGCATTGCCCGTAAACTTGACGCTGGATTCTAACCTAATAAAACTTATTGCAATGAAAAAGTTACTTACTTCATTTTTTCTGGGAATTGCTATGCTAGCGGCATTTGGTCAGGCCAAGAAACCTACCATTATGGTTGTTCCTAGCGATCGGTACTGCGTAAGCAAAGACTTTAAGTTTACATTCGAGAACCAGGGGATGAAGCAAACCCTGCCCGATTATAAGAGTGCGCTCCAGAATGATGCCGATTTACGATTGGTCATTACTAAAATGGCTCAGATTATGGCCGATAGGGGTTTCCCATTGAAAGATCTTGAGCAGGAACTAAAAAACCTCGAGCAGGAAAGGGCTGAGTCGTCCATGCTTACCAGCTCGTCGTCGGGATCCGAAATGGCCGAAAGCCCAATTGATGCTTTGAAGCGTGTGGCTAAGGCCGACATCATTATGGATTTGGACTTTGAGGTTAAACGTCAAGGGCCTCAAAAGTATATCACCTTTAACCTTAAAGGGCTTGATGCTTACACTGCGAAGCAGGTTTCGGGGGCTGCAGGTGCTGGAAAACCATCAACCGCCGCATCGCCTGAGTTATTGCTCGAAGAGGCTGTCCTTAGCTATATGGATGGATTCAATGCTGGTTTACAGACCCATTTCGATGATATGTTTGCCAAGGGTCGCGAGGTGAAGGTACAAATTAAGGTGTGGAGCAATTGGGGCGAGAATCTGGAGTCGGAGTTTGGCGACGAGTCCAAGGAGCTTACTACCATTGTTGAGGATTGGTTTGCCGATAATTGCGTTGAGAGCCGTTACAACCTATCCGATGCTACCGAAAACTTCATGAAACTAGAACAGGTACGTATCCCCATGATGAGAACTGATGCCAAAGGACGCTCCCGGGCTGTGGATACTCGCTCATTTATCAGCGATTTGCGTAAGTATCTGAATGGAATGGGCATCCCTTCCAAGTTGTACCTTAGAGGTTTAGGCGAGGCTTGGTTGATTCTTGGAGAGAAATAATATCCATACATTTTAGACGCATTAATTAAATGTGGCATTCAATTTGATTAAGGCAATATGAATTTGTAATACATGGAGTTATTAAATATTTTGTAAGCATGAAAAAAATCATACTATCGCTAATTGTTCTTGCGCTGGGCGTAAACCTGAATGCGCAGAATAGCCAGGGTAAAACCGACGATCTGGGGCGCATTGCGCTAGCCGCCATTGTACCCGATCAGGCCACGGATATTCCTTCTGCAGCCCATCAGGTTTTGGCAAATAAAATGCAACAGATTGCCGTGCAGAATGGTTTGGGAGCTTCTGCCGCCAATCCCCGGTTTTGCATTGTGCCATTGGTAAATGTGCTGTCGAAGGAGATTACCCCAACTGCACCGCCAATGCAGGCGTTGAGCCTCGACATAACCTTTTACATTGTTGATGCGGCAAGTCAGGTAATTTTTAGCCAAACGAGTGTTCAGGTTAAGGGTGTTGGGCAAACCGAAGATAAAGCCTTTATGCAGGCTTTGAAAAATGTGAACGTGAAAGCAGGCCAGTTTAAGGGGTTTGTCGAAAAAGGGAAGGAGAAAATTGTGGAGTACTACAACTCGCAGTGCGATGTTGTTTTAAAAGGAGCACAGGCGTTGGCCGGACAAAAGAAATACGAAGAATCGTTGTTCACTCTGCTTTCTGTTCCCGATGTGTGCCGCGAGTGTTTCGACAAGAGTATGGATTTATCTACCGAAATATACAAGCAGTACGCCAACTATAAGTGTACTGAGTATATGGCCGGTGCTAAAGCCGCTTGGGCAAACATGAATGCCGATAAGGCTGCCGAATTCCTTGGGAAAATCACTCCCGATATGGAGTGCTACGAGCAGGCCGTTATGCTTACCGATGAGATTACCCAAAAACAACTGGCCGACGGAGCCAACGTTTGGGATTTCAAAATGAAACAGTACGACGATTCAGTGGAAAAGGAAAAACTGATGATTCAGGCCGGTAAGGAAGTTGCCATGACATGGGCACACTGGGGTCAGGGTAAGTATTTTAACTGGGACTGGAGCTGGCTTTACAAAAAATAGTTTCATATCAACAGAATATTCTTTAATTTTATATTGTAGTATAATCCTAAAATCAAAAGGTTATGAAAATTAGACACATGTTTCTATTTGCTGGTGCTTTTGCAGGTGCATTAATGCTAGCTAGTTGCGGAGGTTCAAAGAAAGCCTCGGATAGCGGAATGGGCAAAGAGCTTAACATCCCATGCAGCGACGAAGAGTTTCATTCTGATGCTAAATATTTCCGTGGCACTGGTAGTGGCATCAGCCAGGATTTGAGCACTGCCAAGAGCAAGGCTAGGCTCGATGCTAACACAAACTTGGCTCGTAGTATCAATACAACGCTGAAAGCAGTTGCCGACCGCTATGTTAACGAGCGTCAGATTGGCGAGGCTTCGGAGTTTGAGGAAAAATTCGAACAGATGAGCCGCGAGGTTGTTAACCAACAGCTGAATAACGTTGAGGTTGCTTGTTCTAAAACATTCCAGAAAGATGGAAAGTACAATGTTTACACCGCACTTCAGGTTCAAAAGGATATGGTGCTAAGTAACATTAAGGATAAGATCAGCAAGGATCAAAAACTTCAGCTCGATTACGACAAAATGAAATTTGAGCAAGTGTTCAACGAGGAGATGGATAAACTTGCCAAGGGTCAATAAGCATCTAACTTCTATTCAATCAGCAACCCTTCGGGGTTGCTGATTGCTATATACCTGGTTCTATTCATTAATAGCCCATTCCGGGTTAATTAAACATAGTTAAAATGAAAAAATTCCTATTGCTATTTGCTGCTGTGCTCTACTTGTGTGTGCAGCCCTTTGCTCAGGACAAGGTGCTCGATAAGAGCGGGAAAAAACCCAAATGGATTAATGGAATTGAGAAGGATTACATTATTGTTTCGGGAAGCGGCCCCGATGAGCAAAGCGCGCAGCAAAGCGCTTTAACTCTGATTAAGGAGCGGATTGTTACCTCTGTGGCCGAGAATGTGAAGTCCACATCCGAAATTAAGAAAGAAGAGGCCAATTACAACAATAACGTTACCGTTTTTCTCGAGAAGTTCGCCTCATCAACCACATCTCAGTCGGGGAAGGTTCCTTTCCTGCAAGGCATATCGCTGTCGAAGGTTGAACAGTTTTACTGGGAAAAATTGCAGCGCAAGGACAAGAGTGTGTATGTGAACTATCACCTTAAGTATCCTTTCCCTGAGTTTGAATTAAAGAAACTGGTGAGCGATTTTAAGATGCGCGACAATGAGCTTACTCGTCAGATGGAGGATTTGCTTGCTCAGGTTGAAACCGTTGAGTCGGTTGAGCAAATCGAAAAGAATATGGCCGAGTTGAAATCGCTAACCGATTATTTTATGGACGGCCGGGTTGATCAGTGCAACTTGGGAATAACCCGCTACAGATCGCTGCTCAAGTCGATTGAACTGGTTGAACTGGATGGCGGACTCGGCGAGTTGAAGTATTACCTTCGTTTGGGTAGTAGGGTGATAACCACGGTAAAGAAACCCACCACCAAATCGGAGTGTGCCCGAATAACCTCAACTGTTAATACTAAGGAAAATGTAACCATTAAGTACGATTACGATAATTGCTACGAGGATCCAGAGAATAACATCTTGGTGAAGTACCGTTTTGGAAATCAGGATGTGCAAAAGCAGTTCTACTTTGATGTGGCGGCCAATAAGGCATCCATCTTTGTTAGCGATCCATTCCATTTTAATGCATCGGCCAAGGATGATGCTACTGTTAGCGAGGCGGTTTTGGATATTACAATCCGATCAAAGTACGATTCGCCATTCACTGTTGAAAAAATAGTGCTAGAGTGGAAGGGCATTGCCCCTGTAATTATTGATGGTATTGGCCAGTCGTTTGAGGGTAAGGGGAATCATAACATAAAACTGAATATCAATCAGCCTATGAGCATTGAGGAAACATCGTCGGCGGGTAAGGCTCTGGCTTTACTTTCGGGATATATTCACTACAAGTCGAATGTAACCGGCGAGGTTAAAACCTTTAGGATATACAATCATAGCTACACAACCGATTGGTAATAAAAAAAGGCCTTAATGGCCTTTTTTTATTCTTTGTACGATTCCATTTTAAATGGAACCTTTATGTGTTGTGCCAAATCGCGGCCAGCATCTTTAATGTCAATATCATCCTCGTTGTATGCCCAAACAATTGTTACTTTATGACCCATTGAGGCAATTTTCTCGAATCGTTTTAGAACCTGAAAAAGTAGCTTAGAACTTGGTGTGTTGTAGTAAACCATTTTAAAATGGGCTATTGTTTCGGGGTTTGGTTCTAAACTGTAGTTGTCGAGCCATTGCAGAATGGGATCATAAAAGGATTTGGCATCCTCGGGGAGTGAATTGCCGGCAAATTCAAACTTCCCTGAGTTTTTATCCAATAAAACATGAGGGTATTGACTTGTTCCGTTTACCTTGTAAGGTTCCATAGCGTGTTATTCTAATTCTTTATTCAATAAATATAGTAAAAAATGCAATACTATAATTTGTGCAAAGGTATGAATATCAATTTTAATTTCAATGTTAGGTGATCTTTTTTTAAACAACCCCACCTCTGTTTTTGATTTTTACGCTTGATTTACAAACGATTGCGTTGTCTTATTTTACTCTTTTAGAATGGTTCTAAAACGGGTAAAAATGCCTAGTGGTAATTTTCGCAAGTTTTGATCCGTAACGAATAGTTCTCCAAATTCGTAGTCGGTTGGGTTGAAAATGCTTCTTATCAGGCTTTCGGCAATTAATGATGAGAAACCCATGGAGTAAAGGTTGAGGATAACAAAGTTGTTGTTTTCGGCTAGCAGGGGTTTGCATTGCTCGAGCAGGGGTGTTAAGTGTTCTTCGAGTATCCACTTTTCGCCATCGGGGCCTCTGCCGTATGCGGGTGGATCCAGAATTATTCCGTTGTAGTGGTTCCCGCGCCTTAATTCGCGATTAACAAATTTTGCAGCATCGTCAATTATCCAGCGAATGTCTTTTAAACCCGAAAGCTCCATGTTCTCGCGCGACCAGGTTACCACTTGTTTTACTGAGTCAACATGGGTAACGTCGGCTCCTGCCGATTTTGCAGCAAGGGAGGCTAGTCCGGTGTAGGCGAATAGGTTGAGGACTTTTGGGCTTGGCGTGTTCAGCGCTTTAATGGTGTCGTAAATATAGTTCCAGTTTGCCGCCTGTTCGGGAAAAACACCAACATGCTTGAACGATGTTAACCCTAACCGCATTTTGAGGTGCATGTTGCCATGTGTGTATTCAACTGTCCATTGTTCGCGGGCGTTTGGCTTTATTCTCCATTCGCCCCATTCGTCGGTGTTTTTGGTTGCCTTCCCTTTCACAAAGTAGGCATTGGCCATTCGCTCCCATTCTTGGTTCGATAAGGCTTTCCGCCAGAATGCCTGGGGTTCGGGTCTGGCGATTATTTGGTTGCCAAACCGTTCGAGCTTTTCGCCATCACCGCTATCAATTAGTTCGTAATCGGGCCAATTCTCGGGGTTGAGTAGTTGCATCTTTTTTATTCTATTTGATTGTATCAGCGACATTGTGTTATTTCTTCTCAATTCTACGTGGGCTCATTACCTTCATCTGGCAGTTTTTGCAGTCGAAAATTAATGGGTACACATACTGATTGTCCCTCAAAAATAGCGATTTTGTTGGAGCTGCGTTTTGTTTGGTTGGGCATAGCCCAAGTTCGTATTTAATGCAATAACGGGTAACCATAAGTTCAACCTCCCCTTTGGACGGTTCAACCTCGTAAGCTTTTTCGATGGATTCTACGCCATGTTCCATTAGGAACCGTTGGCTTAGTGTGTTGGCCAAATTCCCTTTGTAACCGAGTTGGGATTGCGGGTATGTTACCGGTATCCTAGGTGTTCGCAGGTGTGTTTTGTATTGGTTTAGCCTGTTAGCCCTGTGTTGTTCCAACAAATCGCGGCGGACTGCATTAATTGTTGATATGGGGATGTGTCGGGGTTTTGGCATCTTGTCGATGCTGACCTGTTCCACTCTGAAAATGGTGTTGCCAGTTTTCTGGAGTTGTGTTGTAAGGCTACTGGTGGCCCGGGTAGGGTTTTGGGCATCGTCAAACGTATCGGGAACGGCTAGGTGGCTTGTGATGTTATCCTCGTCTATTATGGTGAATTTGATTTGAGAGTCGGCTTGCGTAACTGTTATTGATGCGGTGATGTGCCTTTCCGATGTTTTGCCCCGCATTATTTTTTCGAATGCGTGATCGGCATTGCGGAATACCTGAAGGCCGGGCGTTAACTCTTCTTGCGGTTGGTTGGGGAATATTTTATCCTGATCGGTGGAGTTTACAAGGAACCCTTTCAGTTCCCCTTTTGGTGTGAAGTAGCATAGCCCGTCGCCATTGTTTATGGTTTCGTGTGTTTGCATTGCGAACCATTCGCGGGCAACCTGGGTTACAGTTCCTATCCGTTTGCCAATCGATTTTTGGCTATGGTACGAGGCCTGGTTGGCTATTCTCCCATCGATAAAATGCTGGCTAAATCCCCGGTTAAAGCTCTTCTCGAGATCGGGTTCGAAGTGATACTCGCATTTCCCCGACGAAACCCGTTTATATCCGCTTCGGTTCGAGATAATGCTATCGATAATTTTACTGTAGAATGATACCGTATTTTTCACATAGGTAACATCCTTCATTCTCCCCTCAATTTTGAACGACGACACGCCTGCATCAACCAGCTGCTCTATGCTGCTCGATAGGTTCAGATCCTTGAGCGATAGCAGGTGCTTGTTTTTAACAAGCACTTTCCCGTCGGAGTCGATCAGATCGTATGCCGATCGGCAGGGCTGTGCGCATGCCCCTCGGTTTGCGCTTCGGCCTGTTATGGCTTGGCTCATGTAGCATTGCCCGCTATAGCTAACGCATAGCGCTCCGTGGACGAAGAATTCCAATTCGGTGTTAGTTGCATTCCGGAACGAGGCTATTTCGGAAATTGAGAGTTCGCGTGGGAGTACAACCCGTTCAACGCCACAGCTGGTCAGGAAGTTAATGTGGTCGGGGCTGATGTTATGCATCTGGGTACTGGCATGTATTGCGATAGGGGGTAGATCCATTGCCAGAATTGCAAAATCCTGAACTATAATGGCGTCAACCTTTGCGTTGTAAAGGGCTTGAATTAGCTCTTTGGCCTCGTCGAGCTCGTTGTCGTAAAGAATAGTGTTAACCGTAACGTAAACCCGGGCGAAGTATTGGTGTGCAAATTCAACTAGGGCCTGAATGTCGGCAATTGGATTGCCGGCCTTCTCCCTTGCACCAAATTTTGAGGCGGCAATATACACCGCATCGGCGCCATGGGTGATGGCGGCTATCCCGGTTTGTAAGTCCTTGGCTGGTGCGAGTAGTTCGAGCGGTTTGACCATGCGAAGTGTTAATCGAAAATGGTACTCAGTGTGTGGGCTACGCCATCGGAGAGGTGCGAGGGGGCAATTTTATCGGCAATGCTTTTCACCTCAGGGGCGGCATTCTCCATGGCTATGCCAAGCCCCATGGCTTTAATCATTCCAATATCGTTGAAATTGTCGCCAAATGCAATTGCCTGGTTGCTCGATGCCTTCATCCAGTTCAGGATGAACTGGCATCCATTCGCCTTGTTGGAATCAACTGGCGAAATCTCGATATAGTTATCTTTTGATCGGTAGTTAGTGATTTTGCCACCGTATTGTTGGTTGGCAAATTGTATGAACGAGTCGATAATTGCGGTATCACCCATTACCATTAATTTGTGGATGGGTAGGTTTTTGTTGCGATGATCGGCAATTAGCTCTTCCATTTTTTGGGTGATGGTGCATTTAACACGCGTGTTATTCTCCTCCTTAAGGGTCCACTTGTCAACCCTATTTGCGTACCAATTGTTGTTGCTGAATAATCCAAAGTGCAGGTTTTCTGCTGTCGCCTTTTTCAGTAGATCCTCGGCAATTGCGAATTCGATGGAGTTGCTATGGAGTATGTATTTGGGATTGAAGCCAGTGGCGAGGCTGCTCAGAATTAGCGCTCCGTTGTAGCATATTATTGGTGAGTCGATGGAGAGCTGGTTGTAAAGGTGTTGCATTCCCTCTGGCATGCGTGCCGATACCATCACGAATTTCACATTGTGGATGTTTGCCAACTTTCGAATTTGTTGAACAGTAACATCGGACAGCTCCCTATCTTTATTCAGTAGAGTCCCGTCAACATCGGAGAATACTACCCTGTAATTATTTACCATAATGTAAAAAATGTTGAGGGCTGTACATTTTGTGTACAGCCCTGCAAAGTTAGAAAATAAAATGCGTTAACCTACTGGCATTTTAGCTGTTGAATTTGGTAGTCGGCATTTGGTTTGAAAGTGCCGAATGCTGCTTTCTTGTATGCTTCGCAAGCCTTTGAGTTATCGTTAATTTTTTGGTAAGCTGTGGCAAGAAGGAAGTAAAGCTCTGCTTTTTCGTCGGCAGTTCCAGTTTTCAGTTCAATTGCCTTAAGAGCAGCGGTAATGCCATCGTTCCATTTCTCTACGCGGTTGTAGTTTACTGCCAAAAGCCTGTATACTTCGTTATCGTTAGCATCGTATTTAAGCAATTTGTTTAGCGAAACAATGGCGTCGTCATATTTCTTTGCTTTTTGTGCATCGTCGGCCTGTTTCAGGAAGTAGTTTTTAGCTTTTGTGGTGGTCGATTCGGCTGTTTGGTTGTCGTTAGCTTTTTTTGCTGCTTCGATTGTTTTGTCGATATACTCAAACATTTTCTCCTCATTGCCTAGTTTTTCGTACGAAAGGGTTAGGCCAAGCATAGGATCCACAAAATCGGGGGCAAAGTTTAGCGCTTTAGTGTAGTTTGTTACAGCTTCGTCAAACTTATTTTCTTTAAACTTGTTGTTACCCATTACATTGTAGAGTTTTGGGATGGTTTTCTCAACGCGGCCCTTAATGGATGCATCGTTGTACTTAGTGGCGGTTTCTTCCGCTTTTTCTAGGTTGTCGAGAGTGCCTTGCAGATCCTTTTGCTTGTATGCAGCCATGGCCATTTCGAAGTAAACCTTAGGGATAAGGCTTTCGGAGTTTACCTTTACCTCGGTTCCCTCTTCACCTAGTTGATCGCAAGTTTGAATTGCTTTATTTAGGTTCTCCAATGCAGCCTTGGGGTCTTGTTTGTAGGTTGTGGCGGCGGCATTATAGGCATCAACAGCCTCCTTCATGGTTTGTCCAACCCCTACCATGGGGATAATCAAACCTAACCCTACTGCGAATAATGCGTTTAAAAATTGTCCTCTTTTCATAAGTTATTTGGTTTAATGGTTTTTGTTTGGAATTTTCCCAAAAATATCAATTGGGAGTAGAAATCAAAAATAATCAGCATAAATTTATAATCGTTCTAAATTACTTTCTTTTTTGTTTAAAGAAGGTGCTAACCAGTGAGGCGCACTTCTCTTCCTGGATTTCGGTTATTACCTGTGTTTTGGGATGAAGCACCGCACTCCCAAACAGATTGTAGCCCCTTTTGGGATCTGTGGCTCCGTAAACCAAGGTTCCCAAATGTGTCCAGTATAACGCTCCAGCGCACATAATGCAAGGCTCAACGGTTACGTAAAGGGTGCACTGATCGAGGTATTTCCCCCCCAAGTAGTTTGTAGCTGCGGTAATGGCTTGCATCTCGGCGTGAGCTGTGGGGTCGTTTAGTGTTTCGGTTAGGTTGTGCGCCCGCGATATAACTTTACCTTGGCAAACAACCACCGCTCCAATGGGAACCTCATCCTTTCCAAACGCCTTTTGGGCCTCTTTCAGAGCCTCGTTCATGTAAAACTCGTGCGGTTGTGCTGCTATCATAATCTGGTCAAATTCAAATTTATCGGTTCAAAAAAGATGCCAATATATTTAAGCATCATTTTTTCTTTATACATTCGCAAGTTAAAAAAAATGATAAGCAATATGTATAGAACTCATACTTGTGGCGAACTTAGAATTGGAAATGTAGGCAATTCGGTTGTGTTAAGCGGCTGGGTACAGCGTATTAGGAATTTGGGTGGTATGACCTTTATTGATATCCGCGATAGGTATGGCATTACTCAGGTTGTTGTTGACGAACATTCCGATAAACTGGTTCATGGTACCGTTGAGGAGCTTGGACGCGAATATGTTGTTCAAATCCATGGAACCGTGATTGAGCGTAGCAGCAAGAATACGAAGATTCCTACCGGAGAGGTTGAGGTGCATGCCGAGAATATTGTAGTTCTGAATACATCGGAACTTCCCCCTTTCACAATCGAGGACGATACCGACGGGGGCGATGAGTTGCGGATGAAGTATCGCTACCTCGACTTGAGGCGCAATCCGGTTAAGAATGCTCTTGTTCTTAGGCATCAAATAGCTCAGGAGGTTCGCCGGTATTTAGATGGCGATGGATTCCTGGAAGTGGAGACCCCATTCCTTATTAAATCGACGCCTGAGGGCGCTCGCGATTTTGTGGTACCCTCGCGCGTGCATCATGGCGAGTTTTACGCCTTGCCACAGTCGCCCCAAACATTTAAACAATTGCTCATGGTGGCCGGGTTCGACCGCTATTTTCAGATTGTGAAATGCTTTAGGGACGAGGATTTGAGAGCCGACCGCCAGCCCGAGTTTACCCAAATCGATTGCGAAATGTCGTTTGTTGAACGCGATGATGTGCTGAACGTTTTCGAGGGGTTAACCAAGCATCTGTTCCGCAAGGTGAAGGGGCTGAATTTTGACGAGCCCTTTGTGCGGATGCCATACCATGAGGCCATGAGTAAGTATGGATCCGATAAGCCCGATCTGCGTTTTGGAATGCCATTCGTGGATCTATCGGCAGTGGTTAAGGGTAAAGGGTTTGGCGTTTTCGATAGCGCTGAGTATGTTGGGGGTATTTGTGCCACCGGGTGCGCGAGTTATACCCGGAAACAGCTCGATGAGTTAACCGATTTTGTTAAGCGCCCACAGGTTGGTGCAAGTGGTTTGGTTTATGCCCGTGTTGGTGACGATGGCGTAGTGAAATCGACTGTTGATAAGTTTTACACCCCGGAGGATCTTCAGGCAGTGGCTCAGATGATGGATGCTAAGCCGGGCGATCTGATACTGATTTTAGCGGGAGGGCTGAAGAAAACACTTTCGGCGCTTTGTGAGTTACGACTCGAAATGGGATCCCGTTTGGGCCTACGGTCGAAGGATGTGTTTGCCCCGCTTTGGGTAGTGGATTTCCCGTTACTTGAGTGGGACGATGAGGCCGCGCGTTTCTTTGCCATGCATCATCCGTTTACTTCGCCCAACCCCGAGGATATTGCTCTTTTTGATTCAGATCCAGGTGCAATGCGCGCCAATGCGTACGATTTGGTTATTAATGGGGTGGAAATAGGTGGAGGATCCATCCGGATATTCGACCGCGAGCTTCAGCAAAGGATGTTTAAGGCCTTAGGCTTTACGTCCGAGGAGGCCGAAAAGCAGTTCGGATTCCTGCTGAATGCGTTTAAGTATGGCGCGCCACCTCATGGAGGTATTGCTTTTGGATTCGATAGGCTTTGCTCATTGTTCGGGGGAGCCGATTCAATTCGCGATTACATTGCTTTCCCAAAGAACAATGCAGCTCGCGATGTTATGATCGATTCGCCATCGGCTATTAGGCCGGAGCAGCTCGATGAGTTAAGTATAAACATAAAGCCCGAAGCGTAGTGGGTAAAAATAAAAAAACACCCCGAGGGGTGTTTTTTTATTTTTTTATTTCTAATGATTATTGCTGAGCTTCAGCAGGTTTGGTGGTATCTGCAACTTCAGCAGCACCTTCAACAGCCTGAGTTGTGTCAACTTGCTCAGTAGCAGGTTGTTCAACTTCAGTTGCTTCTTCTTGCTTAGGAGCAGATGTACAAGCAACCATAGAAACCATAGCGGCAGCCATTAGAAAATAAGATAATCTTTTCATAGTTTAGTGTATTAGTTAGTTTGTTCGAAACAAAAGTATGATTTTTATCAAAACAATACAATGAGATTAAACTTTTTTTGAAAAAAAATAAAGGTGTAACCATTTTTACATGGCTACACCTTTCAGTTACAGTGTGTTCGTTTTTACTTCAGCTGTTTTAATAGTTCTTCAACTGCAGCTTTTATTTGTGTGTCGGTTCCGGTTGCGGCCTCCTCGGGTTTAATGCTTACCTGAATATCGGGGTATAATTGTTGATTCTCGAGGTATTTCCCGTTTTTATCCTTAACACCCATTTGTGGGATTCCGAATACCAGCGACGGATCCACTTGGCTTTCCCACCATACTGCGGTCATAGTGCCAGGAACTGGCATGCCGATTAGTTTTCCGATTCCAAGGGTTTTATATACAAAGGGGAAGCCGTGCGCATCGGAGTAGTTTCCTTCGCCCACAAGGACTACCGAGGGTTTGTGCCATTTTGCAATTGGCTCGGCTCCGATATGTTGCCCCCGGGGGCTAAAATCGGCGTATTTTTTTCCATTAAGCAGAGTTGCTAAATCGTCGTGGAGCCATCCACCGCCATTAAACCGAGTATCAACAATTACGGCTTCCTTGCTTCGGTACTTTCCAAGCAGCTCGGAGTACACCTCGCGGTAGCTTTGCGAGTTCATCCCCGAAACATGTACGTAGCCAATACGTCCGTTGGATAAGCGATCAACGTCGTCGGCGCGCTTTTTCACCCATTGTTTGTAGAGTAGATCCGATTCATCCCAGCGGCTGATTGGTTTAACCGATTCGGTCCAGCGCTCCCCGCTTGTAGGATTGTAGAACTCTATAAGCGTTAGTTTATCGGCTTTGCGGTTGAGTAGGTTGTAGTAACTTGAGTTGGCGGTGATTTCAACCCCGTCAATTTTCTCAATAATAACTCCGGGTTTAACTTTCCCTTTCGAGTTGTTTAGCGGCGATTTGTCCAGAACCTCGGCAATCTTCATGCCGTTCCCAAGATGGGTGTAGTCGTAGAAAACTCCCAAGCTGGCTGTTTGATCGGCATTCTTAGGATTCGATCGGAATCGGCAACCGGTGTGTGAGCCGTTCAGCTCGCCGAGCAGTTCGCTCATCATCTCGGCGTAATCGAAGTTGTTGTTGATATGGGGTAGGAATTTTGCGTACTCGCTTTTGTACGATACCCAATCGATTCCGTGCAGGTTGGGGTCGTAGAATTTTTTCTCCACTTGCCGCCACATATGCTCGTACATATAGTCGCGCTCCTGGGGGTAGTTTATGCTAAACTCCGCATTGAACTTGATGGGGGTTAGCTTGTTGTTCGATATTTCCACCTTCATGGGAGTGCCGTTGGAGAGTAGGAATAAAAACTTCTGATCTTTGTCGATCGATAGGTTGCCTGCGTACCCATTAATCTTGACTAGTAGCTTAGTTTCGTTCTCTTTGAGGTTGGTTACCCAAAGGTCGTATCCTTTCTCGAATCGGCTAAGGTAGTAAAGCTTGTCGCCATCGGGAACTAGAAGTGCATCCGATAGAGCCGATGAGTTGATGGTTAGCTTAACCTTGCGATCGTCGATATTGTTGACATCTATTTTTAAGGGTTCGATGCCCTTGTCTTTTTCGGGCTCTTTTTTCCCTTTTTTGCTGTCCTTGTTCGATTTTGTATCGTCTTTCGATTCGGATTTATCCTTTTCCTTTTCCTTTTTCCGTTTTTCTTTTAGTAGTTCCCATTCAATTTTACTCAGTTTAAACTCTTCAAGAGCCTCTTGGGTTAGGAACATCGCGTATGCATCGAATTGCGCTCCCCACGATCCGTGGCTGCGCATGCCCATTTTGTCGTTGAACCAGAGGATTGCTTTGCCGTTCATCATCCATTTTGGGGTGTTGTCGTCGTATCCGCTCTTGGTGAGGTTGAAGAATTCTCCGGAACCATCGGCTTTTACCAGGGCAACGTCGGTGTCGGGCCACGATGGGGTTTCCATAAAATTTGCTACAAACCAACGTCCATCGGGCGACCATTGGTACCATTGGTCGCCATCGGAGTAGGAGTAGTTGTAGCGGCCATCGAGAATTGTCCTAATCTTTTTCGATTCGAGGTTGATTACGCATAGGGTTGTCCGTTCTTTAAGGAATGCAATCTCTTTGCCATCGGGCGAGTATGCGGGTTGAAAGGTTTCCTCCGGAATGGTTACAACGGGCTCCTCCTTAAGTATGGTGGATAGCGTAAAGTTGGGCTCTTCCGTAGAGGCTACGGATGTTTGGTAGATGTTCCAGCTGCCGTTGCGCTCCGAGGCGTAAAGCAATTTCTTGCCGTCGGGGCTGAAACTAACGGAGCGTTCCTGTTCCGGGGTATTGGTAATTCGTTTGGTGTTGTTGTGGTCGGTTGAGGTTACAAACACATCGCCCCGAATAATGAAGGCCACTTCCTTGCCATCGGGCGATACCGCCATTTCGGTGGCTCCTTTCGATAACGATTCGTAGGTTATTTCCTGTTCCGTTTTGTCGGTTGCAATGGCAATGCTTACCTTTTTAGGTGTGCCGTTTAGCGGTTGGGTATATATCTCGCCATTGTAGTGGTAACAGAATATCCCGTTGGCTGATAGTGTTAGGAATCTAACAGGGTGTTTTGTGAAGCTGGTGAGCGATTTGGGTTGAGATGTTAGCGCAACATCTTGAGCGGTTACATTGAAACTTCCGTTTATTTCCGATAGGTAGTATAGTGTATTGCCGTCGGCTGCGAAAACGGGATTGCGATCCTCGCCTGCGAACGAGCTGATCTTTTTGTGGGTTTGCGATTGGGTATCGTAAACCCAGATATCGCGTGTTACTGACGATTGATGGTGTTTTCTCCAGTTGTCCTCATACCCTTTGCAATCGTGATAGGCAATGAGCTGCCCATTGGGGCTGAATACTGCATTTTCGGCAGGCGTTGTAAACACTTGCTTTACTCTGCCTCCGGCAACCGGAACCGAGTATAGCTCCGTGAGAATATCGCTGGGAAATAGAACGTTATTTGCGTTATCCTGCATGCTTGCCTTGAATAGTATCTCGCTGCCGTTAACAGTGAATGCCGATGGGTACTCGTTGGCGGAGTGAAAGGTTAATCGAACAGGTTCGCCACCATTTGAGGGCATGGTGAAGATGTCAAAATTTCCATTTCGGTTCGAAGCAAATGCAATAGTTAGTCCATCGGGCGACCATACGGGCATGTAATCGTATGCCGAATTGGTAGTAAGAATGGTTGCATTTCCACCTATTGTGGGGACTTTGTAAATATCCCCTTTGTACGAAAAGGCAATTTCTGCACCATTGGGTGATATTGCTGGGTAGCGGAGCCATAGCGGCGATCCATTGGTTTGTGCAAACGCATTAATACTTACTACAGATGTAAGCATTAATAGTAGTTGTTTTATTCTCATTGCTTATACTGTTATGATTATTTTTAGAATTAATAATTTATTTGATGCGATTATGGCTGGTATGGTTTAACCGCCAATTCTTCAAAAGTAGTTTTTATTTGTGGCTTTCGATGTGTTTGATATTTTTTTGATTCATTGAGGTTGAATTTTAGTGTTGACATCTATTGCTATATCTCCCCTTTATTTAAACATTAAAATAGTGTTTTGGTTTTCGTAGCATCGTTATTTATCGATATTTCTTTAATAATCCGGGTTTTGTTAAAATCGTAATTAACTACTTGTTAGGGTATTGTTGGGCGGTTTTTTGTTATTTTAATGATATTGTAATTGTCTGTTTATCCTACTTTGGGTAAAGTGCAGAGTGTATTTTGTTATTTACTCCCACAAATATTTATCCTATAAAATATTGATTAGCAAACTAATATTTTTATAAAACGGTTGTATTTTTTTATTATTTAATTACATTTGCAAATCATAGGTTTTATTGTTTTGTAGTTTAGGCGTTAATGTGTCTCATATACAGTGTTTCCCGATTTTAGAAAACTAAAATAATAACCAACAATAAACAGAATGAAGAATATTTCGCTAACCCAAACCGAAGTCAATGAACTGATCGATCTCTATCAAACCGAGATTGACAGGGCTCAACGCCGCATTGTAAGTTTAAAGGCAATTCTTAGTAAGATATCTGATGGAAAGATTCTTTCCGATGAGGCCGGGCGTGAACTTAAAAAAGCCGCTAAAACGTTAACTGTAGAGCCCAAAGTGAGAGGTCGAAAACCCTCAGTTGCCGCAAAACAAGCACCTATCGAAAAGGCCGAGCCAAAAAAACGTGGTCCCAAGCCTAAAGTTAAAGTTGAAGATTCAGCAGTAAAAGAGGCTAAGCCTAAAAAGAAATCGGCAAAGGTAAAGGTTGAAAAAGTTGCAAAGAAAGCGGTTGTAGTTGTAAAGGAGCCCAAGAAACGTGGACGGAAACCAAAAACTATTCGCAAATCAATTAAAAAAGGTAAAGGTGAAGAGAAGGTTAAATGGATCGATTTGATTTACAATATTCTACGTACTAAAAATTCGTTAATGCTTTCTAACTCATTAACCGTTGCTGCAATGGAGTATTTAGGTATTGATGAAGCAGATCGAGATCGAGTAAAAATGGCTATTTCAACCAATCTAACACGCCTTACTAAGTACGATAAAACCATTAATAAATATTCAAAGAGTGGCACCCCGGGTTCTTTCTACGGTATGGCCGAGTGGTTTAACGATAAAGGTGAGCTGAAAGCTGAGTACCAGGATCGATTAATGTAATTTTTTATTGCAGATATATGAAAAAGGCCGCTTCAGCGGCCTTTTTGCATCTGTTTATTTTTTGTTTTAAAGCACATCGGTCTGCTGGCATGTGTGATGGTGGTGTTATTATTATTGATGTTTTATTTCCCAAATTTTAATGATAGCTTTGTAAAAAATAAATAGAAATGATAAGGGTTGTTGAGGTTATAGCCACTGCGGTGCGCGAGGTGATGAAAGAGGGTCGTTCGTTGGATCAGGTTACGTCGTTCTGGTTGAAGCAGAATAGGGGGTGGACTCGCGAGCAGAAGGGTTTTTTTGCCGAAACTCTGGCAGGGACTATCCGTTGGTGGCGACTACTTGACGAGTTAAAGTTTGTTACGCCCGTTAACTATGGTAGCGAGTACCATAGCGCGGTAATTAATTATATGGCCTTAAATTATAGCCGCGGTGTTACGCAGGGTTTAATTAGTGCCGACTTGCAAACTAAGATAAAAAATACAATAGCCAGTAGGCCGCTGAGTAGGGCCATCCGCGAGTCGATCCCCGATTGGCTCGATGAGGTTGGTGATTCCGAGTTGGGTTTGCGATGGGAGCCAGAGCTTAAAGCGTTAAATACCGTTCCCAGCATAGTGGTTAGAGTAAATACTCTGAAGGGGTCGCGTCAGGAGCTGCTTGCTTGGTTCAAGCGCGAGGGTATATTGGCAGAGGCCATGGACACTCCCGATGCCATTCGCATTGTTGAGCGCACCAATATTTACTCCTCCGAGGCTTTCCGCTTGGGGATGTTTGAGCAGCAGGACTTCTCATCGCAGTTGGTTGCCCCGTTTTTGGACGTCAGTGCGGGAATGCGGGTGGTTGATGCTTGTGCTGGCAATGGGGGCAAAACACTGCATCTTTCGGCGCTAATGGCCAATAAGGGGAGGATTATTGCTATGGATACGGCCGATTGGAAACTTGCCGAGCTGCGTTTGCGCGCCCGTAGGGCAGGAGCAACAATTGTTGAGGCTCGGGTTATTGAGTCGAGCAAAACGGTGAAACGGTTAAAGGAGAGTGCTGATAGGCTTTTGCTCGATGTTCCCTGTTCGGGACTCGGGGTTTTGCGGCGTAATCCCGATTCGAAGTGGCGGTTAACGGCCGATCGGATCGATGAGCTCCGAAAGGTACAGGCCGATATTCTGGATCGCTACTGGGTAATGGTTAAGCCGCAAGGTAAATTGGTGTACGCAACTTGCAGCATACTCCCCTCGGAGAACGAGTTGCAGGTAAAAAAGTTTCTCGATAAGCACCCAGGGCAATTTGTGCTCGAGGAGGAGCGCCGGATATACCCCACGGAGTTTGGTTCCGATGGCTTCTATATGGCTCGAATTCGTCGGGAGTTCTAGTTTTGTTAAAATAGCACCAATAGCACCAATTTTGGGACGTAAGTATATGTAGCCGTGTAAACTCCGCTGGTTGTAGTTACTCTTTAACTATATTGCCAATTAGGGTGGCGGGGGTACAGTTGGTTACCTTAACAAATACGAAATCGCCAACCTTGTGATCCTCGCGTGGAAAAACTACAACCTTATTGTGAGTGGTTCGGCCGTAGAAATGCTCTTTCGATTTTTTTGATTCGCCTTCAATCAGCACCTCGAAGCTTTTATTGAGATCCTTGCGCTTGCTGATTTCCGATAGTTTTCCTTGTAACTCTATTATTTCGGATAATCTGCGGGTTTTTACATCTTCGGGAACATCGTCCTCGAATTTATTAGCCGCTTTTGTGTTTGGCCTTTTGGAGTATTTAAACATGTAGGCAAAATCGTAACCCACCTCCCGCATTAGGCTTAGTGTTTGGTCGTGATCAATTTCGGTTTCGGTGCAGAACCCGGTAATCAGATCGGTTGATATGGAGCAATCGGGGATAATTCTTCGTACTGCCGCAATTCGGTTCAGATAATCCTCTCGAGTGTATTTCCGGTTCATCAATTTCAGGACTCGGCTCGATCCCGACTGGATTGGGAGGTGAATGTGGTTGCAAATATTCTCGTACATCGCGATGGTGTAGAGCACATCGTCGGATAAATCCTTGGGGTGTGAGGTTGAGAATCGTACCCGGAGGCGGGGGTCGACCAGTGCAACCATTTCCAGAAGATCGGCAAAGTTGGTTGTTTGTTTGGTTGGGCTGTTGGGCTCGTGCCAGTTGTACGAGTTCACGTTTTGCCCAAGCAGAGTAACCTCGCGGTATCCGGCATCGAAAAGATCCTTAACCTCCCGGATTATACTTTCGGGGTTGCGGCTGCGCTCGATTCCCCGGGTATATGGCACAACGCAGTATGTGCACATGTTGTTGCATCCACGCATTATGGATACGAACGCCGAAACACCATTCTTATCGAGCCGAACAGGGTTGATGTCGGCATAGGTTTCCTCGCGCGACAGGAGCACGTTAATGCCTTTTTGCCCATCCTCGGCGGCTCGGAGCAGGGTGGGGAGCTCGCGGTAGGCATCGGGGCCTACCACTATGTCAACCACCTTCCTATCTTCAATCAGCTTATCCTTAAGCCTTTCGGCCATGCAGCCAATTACCCCAACCAGCATGGCGGGTTTGTGCTTTTTGATTTGGGCGAACACATCGAGCCGTCCAAAAACCCTAATCTCGGCATTCTCCCTGATTGAGCAGGTGTTGATCAGAGCAATATCCGCATTGTTAATATTACTGGTAATTGCGTAGCCATTGGCAATAAGAACTGATGCGACAACCTCGCTGTCGTTAAAATTCATTTGGCAGCCGTAGGTTTCAATATACACTTTTTCCCTATCGTCGCCATCGAGTGGCAAAAGGTTTTCGAATACGCCTCCTTCTTCTGTGCTAAAGTCCATCGAAATTAATTTTGCACAAAAATAGGAAAATCATTTTAAATGGTTGATGGCTTATTGATGAATGTCGGTTAAAAGTTGTGGTTGTGAATGGTTAACTAGGGCTTTTTGTTTTATAATGGGAACTGCAATTTTGGTTAATTCCGACGAGGTTAATGACGGTTTTGTTTCTTATGCACTTGCAGTACAAGGCCGTATGGCTGTGTTTTTTAACATCCCGTTTTTTTGATTACCTTTGTAAATGTTATTTACAGTTCTTGTTCAGCGAGTAAATTGTTGTATCAATGATAAATGGAGGGTAAATGGGGTTAGCAGAGCGTAAACTTAAGAAATTAGAGGATGAAGAGTGGAGGGTTGTACCCGATACAGGGAATAGATACGAAATAAGTAACTATGGAAGGGTTCGATCCTACATTACCGATCCTGTTAACGGGCGAATTTTAAAGTGCGGGAGTGTGAAGGGTTTTAAGGTTGTCGATTTTAAGTCGGGGGAGAAAAGTCGAAGGGTTTGCGTTCACAAGCTGGTGGCTGAACTTTGGCTTGGAAGACCCTCGGAGCAGCACAAGTACGTTACCCATATCGATAATAACCTTAACAATAATCATCGGTCCAACCTTAAATGGCTTACCGAGGAGGAGATGCGGGCGCATTACAGCGTTTATTTCAAGGAAAAATATAACAAACCGGATTACAAAAGAGTTGTTTCTACTAGCAAATTGACTGAGCAGGATATTGCGCTCCTAAAATCGATGCTTCAGCGTGGAATACGGCAATCGACGATTGCTAAACTTTTTAAAATTAGCGAGATGCAGGTTACTCGGATTAAGCGGGGCGAGAACTGGGGGCACATTAATCCACTGCCAGCAAGCGCAGTGGAATAGCAATTGTGTTGTGAACTATTCTTTGCCTGTAGGGGTTTATATTAGTTTCTGCTCCATTGCAATTTTAACCAGAACCGCGGTATTCCGTGCGTTCAGTTTGAATAGGAGATTTTTCCGGTAGCTGTTTATGGTTTCAACCCCCAAGAAAAGTTTTTCGGCAATCTCGGGGTTGGTGTAACCATCGCAGATAAGCTTTAGCAATTCCGTTTCGCGGGGTGTTAGGAATATCTGCTCGTCGGATTTTTTCTTCATAAGCAAATCAACCTCGTGGCAGAGGAACGTTTCGCCCTTTAAAACCGTTTCAATCCCTTCCACAACCTCTTCGGGCATTGAGTTTTTAAGAACGTAACCCGATGCCCCGTTTTCCAGCATTTTACGAACGATAGTGTACTCGCTAAAAGTGGTTATTGCTAGCACTTTTATTTGTGGATACTTTTCGGTGATCGATTTACAAATATCCAACCCACTACCGTCGGGGAGGTTAATGTCGAGTAAAACCAAATCGATATGCTTTGATGCCACCAAATCCAAACACTGCTTTGCGGTGTTGGCAATCGCAATAACCTCGCCAATTTTTGAATTATCTACAATGCTCTGTAGGCTCTGCGCAATTAAAGGATGATCGTCGACAATAAGAATTTTACTCATATCTAATGATTAGCATTTGAATTCAACGGTAACCTCGGTTCCTTTACCTGGTTCCGAGAGGATATCAATCCGGCCATTGAACGATATAACCCTCTGCTCAATACTGTTTAATCCTACTGATTTTGTTTTGTCAATCGATTTTGGATCAAATCCACAGCCATCGTCGTAAACGGTAAGGCTAATTCTATCCTGCTCCTGCACCAGTTGAACATTTATTTTATTAGCGTTGGCATGCTTTAGCGCATTGTTCACCAACTCACTAACAATACGGAATGCGGCAACCTCAAGCTTTTCGTCTATGCGCTTTTCAACACCGTAAAAATGGTAAGTTGCTTTATCGATGCTCTCACAAAAATCCTTGATTGCGGCACTCAGTCCGTAACGCATAAGCGATTCTGGCATTAAATTATGCGCCACCCTCCGGAGTTCTTTAATTGAATTATCGAGCATTTCCAGTGCAGAGTTGAAGGTTTCCACCTGCTCCTCGGGAATAGTTAAGCTACCTTTCATATTGGCCATTTTATGTTTTGTAACGGAAAGCAATCCACCCAATCCGTCGTGTAAGTCTTTTGATAATCGAGCACGCTCAGTGGCTTCCCCCTCAAGCAACGATTTAGTAGCAATAAGTTGTTTTTCCTGCTCCAACTGAGCCACTTTCTGTTCAGCTATTTTTCGTTTTTGAGTAATAACTTTTTGCCTTGCAGCAATAAGAACTATTATGGTAATTAATAAGATTCCACCTAATACAGAGAGTAGTATTATAAATTTTCGTTCTTTTTCCAGCGATGTAATTTTTAGTTCCTTCTTTTCTGTTTCATATTTGACTTCCATTTCGGAAAGAGATTTTTGAAACTTTTCGCTATCCCATTGGTAACTGATACTATGATATTTTTCAAGAAAATTAACAGCGTCATCTTGCTTTCCGATAATAATGCTCGTTCTAACTAAATTTTTGTATAAATCTGTAGTAATTTCCATATCTGAAGTGTCAGTTTCAACAGCCTCTAGCGCGGCTAAATAGCTATCAGAAAATTTGCTTTGATGCCAAAGCACATTCGATAAAGTATTGAGAGAACTTGCAATATATGCGGGTAAATTTGACTCCTTGGCACAGGTTAAACTTTGCAAAGCATAACTCTCTGCTTTTTTATAATCCTTTAAATATTGATAATAAACCATTGATAAAAGTTGAAAAGCTATAGACTCATAAACTACCTCACCTGAGTTTCGGAACAATTCGACAGCTTTATTTGCATATTGTAAAGCCTTTTCACCATCACCCGTGTTGAAGTAAACCTTTGCCAAGTTATTATAGCAATATCCAAGGGTTAAGGTATCGTCAATTTCACTTTTTGTTTTTAACGATTTAACAAGATATTCTTCTGCTTTATGAAAATCTTTAACAGACAAATATATTGTTCCTATATTATTCTGCAGCAATGCTATACGATACTTGTCTTGTAATTTCTCTGCAATAGGAAGAGCCATATTATAAAATTCCAAAGCCTTTGGATATTCTCCTTCTGTATTGTAAATATTCCCAATTGCCCCATAAATAGCGGCTTCCAATTTTTTTGATTTTGCCTTCATTGCAAATTGCAATGCTTTCTCAAGGTATATTTCTGCAGAGTCCATTTTGCTGACCATATAGTATGCCACTCCAAGATTCCTATAAAGAGTACCTAACATCACTGCATTCCCTGCTGTTTCTGCAGTTTTTATTCCTGCATTTGCATATTTTTTTGATTTATCAAAATCAGACGATAGGTACCCCCAACTCAAATCATCACAAATTTTAATCTGCTCTTCAATTGCTAAACTTTCATTGGCGAATACAGATTCAAGTGAGTCCAAACTTTGTGAATAAACCTTGCTGTATGAAAAATATAATAATACTATTGTAGCTGTTACCGTGTGAACAAAACCTTTAATCTTCATTATTATCTATTTAATTATTCATTTCCAGCACTCTGTCTTGCTTGATAATTCAATTGTAAAAATATGGTAATAAATTAACAGCAACTACCCCTTTTTGGGGGTAATTGCTCAAATGCTTAACTTAATAAAAAAAATTTTATGCCATATCCAGCAACTTATCTAATAAAAAGCATAGGCAGAATCATCATTTATAAAGCAGAATCAACTATTATTTTTTTGTAGATTGCGCTTCCAATAATGACATTCCTTGTTGGTAAGAAGAACCCGGAGATGTGGTAGTGGTTTGACCATCACCTCCTTTTATTTGGTTCATTAAATGTTTATCAAGGCTATTGTTTATAATAGACAATGATTTCTTAATGGTTAAATCCTTCTTTCTCATATCTTTTAGCAATTCTATTTATTTACTTCATTATTTGCGATAGCATTTGAAAAAGTTGAGTCCTGCTTTGTCCAGAGTTAGACTCCGAAGAACTAGTCGAGGTATTCTGATTTTCATTACCTGAGCCATTTCCGCCACCCACAATCTTAACCATTTCGAACTTGGTTAAACTTACCAAAGTTTTACTCTTTAAAATTTTGCTTGGTTTCATTTTTATATCTTTTAATAATTACTCTAAACTTGGTTTTTCTCTATTTTTGGTTTTCGGCATTTCCAATTCCTATGTGAAAAAAAATATATTAGCACAACCTTTGCCACTGTTGAGGAATTATTTAATGAATTATTTGCCTTTTGAAGTTGGAAATGCCATATAATTTTGCATTTAATAACATTCGATAATGTTGAAAACTTTTGATTTCCTAGGGTTTACTTTGCTGGATAGAATTAAGTGCAATGGGTTTGATGATTTTCGTCCCGGAGTGATTGGCGAGGCTTTTTAAATTTTTCCAACGAACTCTGATGCAAGCATATTGTTCGAAAAGGTGCTGTTACGGCAGGGTTGCAGGCCATATTCTCTCCCCCACAATCTTAATTTGGTGATTTCATTTGTTAGTTAAACTTACCGAAAGTTTTACTCTTTGCGACAAAAATTTTACTTTTTTGACTTGTCGTTTTTTTACAACGATGGGTTCAATACTCTGCGCTAGATTTACTTTAATATTCAAAATTGTTTTGGCGAATTTAAAATAACCCCTTTTTGGGGGTAAAATCACCCTTGGGTAACTCAATACCTTTGGTTCAGATTTTAAAACTATAAAAGTTATCTAACTAAATTTTTAAGCAATGAAAAAAACATTATCACTAATTGCAATTTTTTGCAGCTTTTCGCTACTGGGTATTTCGCAGAACATGTTTAACAAGGGCGACAAGGTTATTAACCTGGGTATTGGTCTCGGAAATGCCCTGTACTCCGGAAGTGGATACACCAGTAAGGTTCCGCCACTGTCCGTTTCGTTCGAGATGGGAGTTAAGGATAGCCTCTTCGATGGGAAGAGTTCGCTGGGCGTAGGCGGATACTTTGGCTACACTAGCGCAAAGTGGGAGTATTAGGGTTACGGGTGGAAGTACACCGATATTGTTGTTGGGGTGAGAGGGGTACTTCACTACCAGCTGATGGATAAGTTCGATACCTATGCGGGTGCTTTGCTTGGGTACGATATTGTTAGTGCCAAGGAGGTTGGCGATGTTCCTGGAACATACAACGCCACGGAGAGTAGTGTTCGGCTCGATCTCTTTGTGGGTGGACGCTACTATTTTACCGATCGGTTTGCCGCTATGGCCGAAATTGGGTATGGTATTGCCTACCTGAACCTCGGGGTTGCTTTAAAATTCTAAAAATTAATGTTTAAACTCTTTTACTAAACCAATAATAATTATAGTTATGAAAAAATCACTACTTTTTCCCATTGCTCTGCTATCCGTAGCAATTGGATTTACATCGTGCGAAAAGGACGAGGACAACGAGACCCCAAGTGCCCAGGAGGTGAAAATTGTGGACGACATAATCACGGTTACCACATGGACTGCCAATAATGTTTATGTAATTGACGGGGACATTGCAGTTGAAGCCAACCTTACTATCGAGCCCGGTACTGTTATTAAGTTTACCACCGGATCGAGACTTGGCTTTGGCTATACCAGTAATGTAACCCTTACTGCAAATGGTACAGCCGACAAACGGATTACCTTTACTTCGTATAGCGCAACCCCTACTCCTGGAGCATGGGACGGCGTATTCTTTTACAACCACGTGCTTCAAAACTCGAGTTTAACTTATTGTGACTTTTTATATGCCGGTTACTCCGATTGGCCAGCAGTTAGCTTTCGTTGTAAGTTGACATTCAATAACAACACTATTAAGTACGCCAAGTTGTTAGGTATTGATATGGACGTAGATGGTTCTTTTGTTTCGATGGATGGAAACACCATAACCGATTGTGGTACCCACGCAATAGCCTTGTACCCATCTGCAATTCATACACTAGGAGTTAATAATAACATTACCTGTAAAGCAGGCTACGGCATCTTTGTTAACGAAGGCGAAGTAAACTCGACCACTGGAACAAACCTCCTATGGAGAAAACAGCCAGTTCAGTACATCTTTGACCTAGGAAGTGTTATTGAGACTAATTTGACAATTGAGGCCGGAACAACTTTAGCCTTTAATGCTGGCGCGTACCTTAACTTTGGGTATTCGGCTAATGTTACACTTACGGCGGTTGGAACTGCTACTAACCCAATTACTTTTACATCGAGCAACACATCTCCCGCTGCAGGAGCATGGCGAGGACTTTCGCTATACGGATATACAACTCCAAACACCCAGTTTGATTATTGCAACTTTAATTACGGTGGATACGATGGCGAGCAATTTATCTATGCCCGTGAAGTGAATGGCTTTACCGTTAAAAATTGCACTTTTAGCAACTCTGCCGGATGGGGTATGTATTTAGATTCAAACGCAGCCCTGTCCGCTACTAGTGGAAATAACACGTTTACTAATTGCGCTCTTGGCGAGATTGGTTACTATGAATAGTTTAATTAGAGGTTTACAGTTGAAAAAAGGGAATCCTATATGGATTCCCTTTTTAATTCTGTTTAGAATTCTTAGATTCCAAATAATGCTTTTATCTGATTTATCATTCTAATTGCAAGTTCGTTTGCTTTTTCTGTGGAACTGCTTTCAGCATAAATCCTGATGATTGGCTCGGTGTTCGATTTGCGCATGTGTACCCAGCCATCCTCAAAATCAATTCGCAAACCATCGGCTGTGTTTACTTGTAAATGCTGATGCTGAGCAAGCATTTTTGCGAGAACGTCATCGGGATTCATACCTGCTTTCAGCTCAATTTTGTTTTTAGAGATGAAGTAGTTCGGGTATGTCGCCCTCAATTCGGAGCATTTCTTTGCCGATTTGGCTAGCTGGCTTAATAATATTGCAATACCCACCAAAGCGTCGCGTCCGTAATGTAATTCCGGAAGAATTACTCCTCCGTTGCCTTCGCCACCAATAATGGCATTAACCTCCTTCATTTTGGTTACAACGTTTACCTCACCCACAGCCGATGCAAAGTACTCCTTTCCGTATTTGTGTGTTACATCGCGCAATGCAGCAGTGCTCGAAAGGTTCGAAACGGTATTCCCGGCATTGAAACTCAGCACATAGTCAGCAACCGATACAAGCGTATACTCCTCGCCAAACATTGTTCCATCCTCGTTAACAATTGCCAAACGGTCCACATCGGGGTCAACCACAAAGCCAACGTCGGCCTTTTGCTCCTTTATCACTTTTGATATTTTGTGCAGATGCTCTGGTAGTGGCTCGGGGTTATGTGGAAAATCGCCTGTTGGGTCGGTATAAAGTTCGATAACCCGATTTACCCCAAGCGCTTTTAGCAAGCGTGGTAGCGCAATTCCTCCAACAGAGTTCACACAGTCGATTGCAACCTTAAAGTTTGCTTTGGCAATGGCCTTTGTGTCGACATATTTTAGCTCAAGAATCTTGTTGATATGCTCATCAACGAATGAGTATTCCTCCTCCACAGTTCCTAAATCGTCAACCTCAGCAAACGAGAATGTCTCCTTCTCGGCAAATTCAAGTATTTTGCGGCCATCAGCATCGGAAAGGAATTCGCCCTTCTCATTCAACAATTTTAGAGCATTCCACTGACGAGGATTATGGCTTGCGGTAAGAATAATACCGCCATCGGTTTTTTCGTGAATAACAGCCATCTCCACGGTTGGCGTTGTAGCTAGGCCTAAATCCAAAACGTCGATTCCGCAGCCCATAAGTGAGCCAATTACAAGGCTATTGGCCATCTCGCCCGAAATGCGAGCATCGCGTCCAACCGCTACTTTACATTTTTTACCCGGGTTTCTTAATCGCAGCCACTGTGCGTATGCCGATGTAAATTTCACAATGTCAACGGGTGTTAAACAATCGCCTACGGAGCCGCCAATGGTTCCCCTAATGCCTGATATCGATTTAATTAGTGTCATATTCTTTTCAAATTTGTTAACACAAAAGTAGGAAAAAGTCTATGTCTTTATCGTTTTTGATTCTGATTTCTGCTCGCTTAAATTTACTACTTTTGTAACCGAACAAACAAGGCAATAATGATAAAGGTAGAGAATATTGTAAAATCCTTTGGTTCGTTAACTGTGCTAAAGGGCGTTACTGTTGAAATTCCGGAAAAGAAAGTGGTTGCAATTGTTGGCCCTAGCGGAGCTGGCAAGACTACTCTTTTGCAGATTATGGGGACTCTTAGCTTACCCGATTCTGGCAATGTGTATATGAACGGAGAGAACTTATCGTTGATGAGGGATAAACAGCTGGCCAAATTCAGGAACACGCATATTGGATTTGTTTTTCAGTTTCATCATTTATTGCCCGAATTTACCGCGTTGGAGAATGTTTGTATGCCGGCTCTAATTGCAGGGAAAAGCATGAGTTCATCGCAGGAACGAGCCAAGGAGTTGTTGGATTTCCTTGGCCTTTCGCACCGATTAACCCATAAGCCATCGGAGTTGTCGGGTGGAGAGCAGCAACGTGTGGCTGTAGCGCGCGCATTGATTAATAATCCGCTGGTTGTTTTGGCCGATGAACCATCGGGCAATCTCGATTCGCACAACAAGGAGGAGTTGCACAACCTTTTCTTTAAGCTTCGCGACCAAATGGGGCAAACCTTCGTGGTGGTTACCCACGATAAGGATTTAGCCCGAATGGCCGATATGCAGATTTCGATGAACGATGGCTTACTTGGCTAATGATTATTCCACAAAGTAAGACAGACCTACAGGATTTGCTGGATAGTCGATATGAACGCTATGCCAACAAACTTTTTTTGGCCGACGACCCCATTCAAATCCCCCACCGTTTCAGCAAAGTTGAAGATATTGAAATTGCAGGATTACTAACGGCCACAATTGCGTGGGGTAATCGAAAATCGATTCTGAATAGCATGAATCGTTTGCTGAATGCGATGAGTAATAATCCCTACCAGTTTGTTATTAATTTTAAATCATCCGATAGAAAGTATCTAAAGGGGTTTGTGCATCGTACTTTTAATGAGGATGATTGTGCGGCATTTATTCAGGTACTAAAATCAATCTATAGTGAACAAGGCGGTTTGAGAAGCGTTTTTGTTGGTGCTTATAATAGGAATAAGTCCATTGCAGACTCCATCAATGCCTATCGGAATTGCTTTGTAATCGCCGATATCCCAAGCCGAACCCTAAAGCATACACCTAATATCAATGCTGGCTCGGCAGCAAAAAGGCTAAATATGTACCTAAGATGGATGGTACGACCAAGCGCCGAAGGGATTGATTTTGGCCTCTGGGTTGAAATACCTACATCCGCATTACTAATTCCGCTCGATGTGCACTCTGGACGAGTTGCACGTGCACTCGGATTACTGCAAAGACCACAAAACGACTTTAGGGCCGTTGAGGAATTAACCACCGAGCTTCGCCAATTCGATACCAACGACCCAATTAAGTACGATTTTGCGCTTTTTGGAATGGGCGTGAATGGGGATTTGTAATTTTTCCCTCAAAAAAACTCTTGTCGAATACTAGACAA
>JACJXC010000008.1 GCA_020636835.1 Bacteroidales bacterium | reverse complement strand
TCTATTTCGGACCTTAACAGGCTCCCCGCTGCTCTTTTCGTTGTGGACGTTCAGAAAGAGTACATCGCCGTTCACGAAGCTAAACGCTTAAATATCCCGGTATTCGCAATGGTTGATACCTGTTGTGATCCTACTCCAATCGACTTTGTAATACCGGCTAACGACGATGCATCTAAATCTATCGCCCTTATTGTTGACGTTATGGCGAAAGCAATTGAGGAAGGCTTAGAGGAACGTAAAGCGGAAAAAGAAAAAGAACCAGTAGCTAAAGAGAAAAAAGACGAAGTAACCAAAACCCGCGCTCGCAAAGGGAAAAAAGTAGAGGTTGAGGACGAGGCTAAGGTTGAGGATGCTGACGACAGCGCTGCTGATAGCGAAGAGGACAACGAATAGAATTTACCCTAAAACATTATAGAAATGGCCGAAATAACAGCTACTGATGTTGCCAAACTCAGGAAGATGACCGGTGCAGGTATGATGGACTGCAAAAACGCACTGGTAGAAGCAAATGGCGACATCGAAAAAGCAATTGAGATAATCCGCGAACGCGGAAAAGCTATTGCCACCAAACGTGCAGGCAGAGAAGCTGGCGAAGGTGCTGGTTTATCGAAAGTAAATGCCAATGCAACCCGTGGAGCAATAGTGGTTCTTAACTGCGAAACTGACTTCGTGGCGAAAAATGCCGACTTTGTGGGTTTCACACAAAAGATTCTGGACATCGCCCTCGAGAAGGCTCCCGCAAACCTCGACGCTCTTAAAGACCTGTCGATCGACGGAAGGAAAATTTCCGACATGGTTGCCGAGTTTTCTGGCGTAACTGGCGAAAAAGTGGAACTGTCGTACTACGATCAGATCAACGCCGAGTTTGTGGTTCCTTACATCCACCCAGGTAATAAACTTGCCACCATGGTGGGTTTCAACAAGGTTATCGACCTACAGGCTGGAAAAGATATCGCCATGCAGATTGCCGCTATGAGCCCTGTTTCTATCGACAAAGACGATGTTCCTGAAGATGTAAAGAAAAAGGAATTCGAAATTGGTCGTGAGCAGGCCCGCCTAGAAGGCAAACCCGAAAATATGCTCGACAAGATTGCTGAAGGTAAACTTCAGAAGTTCTTCAAGGAGAGCACACTCATGAATCAAGATTTTGTAAAGGACAACAAAATGAGCATCCGCCAATACCTACAAAGTATTGATAAGGATCTAAAAGTAGTTGCCTTCAAGCGCGTGTCGCTTAACGCATAGTTAACTCCTAACTAGAAAAGAGGCTGATCCTTACGGATAGCCTCTTTTTTTTGTTTACCACTACCAATCTTCAGATACAATTTAAGCATCGAAAACAGCATCTTACGCACCAATATTTAGCCGATCATTAAACTACAGCCCGGTGCATTGCGAAACAGGTTACAGCGACTCTCGGATCGCCACTTATCATAAAAAAGATGAGCGCCAATCACATCGGACTGGCGCTCACCACTATTCTAACCATCAGGCTATAATGCCTGTTATTCCTATCTAAATCACCCCTAATTTCTTCCCAACCTTAGTGAATTTCTCAATGGCAAACAGAATATTCTCGCGGCTGTGAGCGGCACTGATTTGAACACGGATTCGAGCCTTGCCCTTAGGAACCACAGGGTAGTAAAAACCAATTACATAGATACCCTCCTCGAGCAGAGCCGCAGCAAACTCCTGCGAAAGTTTGGCATCGTTAGGAAGGTGTCCAAACAGTACAGGGGTAATAGGGTGAACGCCCTCCACAATCCTGAATCCAGCCTCTTTCATACCCTTGCGGAAAAGTTCGGTATTCTCCCACAGCTTATCGCGCAGCTCGGTAGTTTCCGACAGCATATTGAGCACAGCCAGGGTTGCCCCAGTAATTGAGGGCATCAGCGAGTTGGAGAACAGGTAAGGACGCGAACGCTGACGAAGCATGTCAACAATCTCCCTACGCCCCGAGATGCAACCACCCGATGCACCACCCAGCGCCTTGCCGAATGTGGTTGAAATAATATCGACACGACCCATGGCATTACAGTACTCGTGAGTACCGCGCCCTGTTTTGCCTACAAAACCTGTGGCATGGGAGTCGTCAACCATAACCATGGCGTCGTACTTGTCGGCCAGGTCGCAAACCTTGTCAACCTGAGCAATTATGCCATCCATGGAGAATACCCCATCGGTAACAATCATTTTGTAGCGACACTTAGAGGCCTCCTGCAACACACGCTCCAAATCGGCCATATCGTTATTCTTATAGCGGAAGCGCTGAGCTTTACAGAGCCGAACGCCATCGATAATTGAGGCGTGGTTCAACTCATCGGAGATTAGGGCATCCTCCTCGCCCAGGATTGGCTCGAAAATACCACCATTGGCGTCGAAAGCCGAAGAGTAAAGGATGGTATCCTCGGTAGCAAGAAAATCGCTGATCTTATTCTCCAGTTCTTTGTGCAAACCTTGCGTACCACAGATAAAGCGAACCGACGACATTCCAAAGCCCCATTGCTCAAGGGCTTTTTTACCAGCCTCCATCACCTTGGGGTGCGACGATAGCCCCAAGTAGTTATTGGCGCAGAAATTGAGCACCTTTTTGCCGTTAGCCACAATTTCGACACCCTGAGGAGTGCTAATAATACGCTCGGTCTTGTAAAGACCCTCGTTTTTTATGGATTCGAGCTGCTTTTGCAGATCTTCTTTAATTTTTCCGTACATAATTCACAATATTTTGTCAGATGCTCACAAAGGTAAAAGAAATATACAACCCCCGATAATTTTTTTTAGTATTCTACAACATCACCCAAGCCAATAAAAATCAGTATTTTGGGCAACAAAAAGCGTTAACCCATTAATTATCAATAATCATTTTTTTAAAGTTATTTGCGAATAGACTTGCATTTGAATTAATAATACTTATATTCGCAAATTGCAAGTATTTAGTAAACAGGTTATAATCTTTCTAAAAACTGAGCATTATGCCATACCGCCGCCTACCCAATACCGATAGTGCCAGAATACGGGCATTGAAAGCCGCCTACGACAAAGGCAAATCAATCCCCCCATTCCACCTGGCTTACTCACAAAGCACCTTTGCCAAAGTAGAGCTTTTTATCAACTCGTTTGAGAAAGCCATGGCGCAATACAAAGCAGCATACAACCATCAGGTTGAGAAGGGGAAGGATTACCAACAGGTAATGAAAAGGGCAAAACTATACGTTTCGCACTTCATTCAGGTGCTGAACATGGCCATTAACCGGGGCGAGCATCAACCCTCCGTTCGGGAACTTTATGGGATGGATTTAGACGAAAGCCGAATCCCATCGCTAAACACCGAGAAGGATCTAATTGAATGGGGTAAAAAAATTATTGATGGCGAGATGATGCGTATGCGGAAGAATCAGCCACCCATTACAAATCCCACCATAGCCATTGTAAAAGTTAGGTACGAGCAGTTCATCGAGGTGTATAACCATCAAAAAATACTTCAGCAAAACACCCAGCGCACACTGAAAGAGCTGAATACCCTTAGAACTAAGGCCGATGAAATAATCCTTAGCATCTGGAACGAGGTGGAGACGTACTACACCGATTTGCCCGACGACGAAAAGCGCGAAAAGGCAACCGAGTACGGGTTGATATACGTTTACCGCAAAAACGAAATTAAGGGGCTTAACCTGCTAAATAGGTCGCTTCCCAACCTGTTCGGATAAAACCCTTATCGGCAGGCAATCCAACTCACTTCCGCTCAATCCTTTGACGGTAATTGAATATTTTCGTACCTCAACCGGGTTAACAGGAATAGCACCAACGCAAGGCTAGCCAGCCCAACCGGCCAGAGATAGGCCAAACCGCCCACCTCCTCCACGGTATTATCAATTACACCTGTCCCCATCATCATGTACCCCACGGTGGCTATGCCATTATTGGTAAAATGTGCAGCAATGGGGAGCCAAATACTACCGCTCCAGGCGTACATCAACCCAAACATTGCTCCCAGGGCAAAACGAGGCAGGAAACCCTGAAACTGCAGATGAAACGCGCTGAACAGCAGAGCCGAAATAACGATACCCCATACCTGGCTCTTGGTAATACGCGAAAGGTGTTTCTGAATAATTGCCCTAAAAATCAACTCTTCGCCCAAGGCTGGTAAAAGCGCAATCATAAATAGGTTTACGAGCAAAACCACAAAACTATCGGTGGTAAGGAATGCCTTGGTTAGCACCTCGGCCTTTTGCTCCATGTCGACCATCCATTGCGCCAGGGGCAGCTGCTCGTTGAGCGATGCAAGAAAATTGACCCCTGGCAAAGCAATAATAGTTGCGACAATAACCAGCACTAAACTTTTAAGATTGAATAACTTGAACCCCAGATACCGGAAAGGCTGAGCGGAATACATATAGGCTAAGAGAAAGCCGGGAACCACAAACATCCCAATGGTCTGCATTATCTGCATAACTTTGAGCACAGCAAGCGATTTGGGAGCAACGGACATGGTGGTCATCCAATCAAAACTCTCGGCTCCGTAAATGGCGAATACGATAATTGTTGCGACAAGCGAAAAAATTAATGCGCTAAAAATGGCAATAAAAATCAGCATGAGTAACTTCTTCGCATCGGACAATGTGGATAATGATGCCTTTAACATAAACGTATAATTTTGTTGCACAAAACTAACTTTTATTTCGGGAGAAAAAAATGGCAAACACGGGTTGCATCACGTGGGTACACTATGAGTGATTGATGATGATCCTACTGATAAATTCAAAATAAAAAGATTCGAAAGGATAACTCCAAAAGACAAATAACAACGGCCAAATACCAAAGATCAAATTTCAAATCGCCAACAAATTAGTATTTTTGCACCGTAAAATTGAGAGTATGAAGATAGGTTCGGTTGATTTAGGGCACAGACCCCTGCTGTTGGCACCCATGGAGGACGTTACTGATCCGTCGTTCCGGTTCATGTGCAAACACTTTGGAGCCGATATGCTATACACCGAGTTTATCAATGCCGACGGGCTTATCCGCGATGCGGGCAGCAGTGTAGCCAAGCTCAACATATACGACTACGAGCGCCCCATTGGCATTCAGCTGTACGGGCATATCATCGAGAGCATGGTAGAGGCCGCCAGGGTGGCCACAGCGGCAAACCCCGATATAATCGACATCAATTTTGGCTGCCCAGTAAAAAAGATTGCCAACCGTGGCGCGGGCTCCGGCATGATGCGCGATGTTCCCAAAATGGTGGAGATGACCCGTCAGATTGTTAACGCAACACATCTGCCCGTTACCGTGAAAACCCGCCTGGGCTGGGACGAAGAATCGAAGAATATTGAGGAAATTGCAGAGCGGTTACAGGATGTGGGTATAAAAGCATTAACCATTCATGGCCGTACGCGCGCACAGCTATACACCGGCAAAGCCGACTGGACCCTTATTGGACAAGTAAAGAATAACCCGCGTATCCAAATCCCCATCATCGGGAACGGCGATGTGGATGGCCCCGAAACCGCAATGGAACGGTTTAACCAGTACGGAGTTGATGCCATAATGATTGGACGCGCAACATACGGCAGACCGTGGATTTTTAAGGAGATCAAGGACTTCCTGAACACAGGCGTAAAAATGGCTCCGCTAACCACCCTCCAGAAAGTTGACATTGCCAAGCATCACTTTAGCAAATCCATTGAGATTAAAGGGGAGAAAACGGGGATTCTCGAAATGCGACGACACTTCTCGTGCTACTTCAAGGGATTGCCACACTTCAAGGAAACCCGCCTAAAACTGGTAACATCCAACAACCCCGACGAGATTTACGCATTGCTAAACGAGGTAGCCAACCGTTACGGCGATTTTACGGTTGACGAAACCGTAAACCCTTCGCCCTGGAGCAAGTAGCCCCGCACAAAGGCAAATTTGCCCCAGAATTAACGCACAAAGAGTTGAGCCATATCCATCACGCTCGATATTATGAACTCTATTCCGATGGCTATCACAATAAACCCAATAATCCGCGACAGCGAGTTCATCCCCGATGCCCCCAGCGCCCGCGAAATGCCCCGCGACACATTAAGGAATAGAAAAATCACCACCACAATGGTTACTATAGCCCCCACAATTATCAGCTTATCGGAATAATCGGTATAGAGCTGATTATACGAAATCAGAAGCGATATTGTGCCAGGGCCAGCAAGCATAGGTATTGCCAACGGTGTAAGGGTTATACTGGATCGGGTACGCGCATCGTCGTTCACCGATTTGCGCAAACCCTTATGCTTTGTAAACGACCCAGTAAGCAGTGCGAACCCCGACGAGGCAATTATCAACCCGCCGGCAATACGCAGCGAGTTTAGGCTAATACTGAAAAAGGAAAGCACATACTTCCCTATAAAAAACGAGATAAGCAGAATAACCAACACGTTAATGCAGGTAAACAGCGAGATGCTCACCATTTGCTGCCTTGTTTTTCCCTCGGTGAGGCTCATGTAAACGGGAATAGTACCCAGCGGGTTGATTACCGAAAACAGCGAGACTAGCGCTAACAGAAATAGATCCATTTTTTTCGGCAAAAGTATCACACCACAGCACCCAAAAGCGAAAGAAAAATTTAAATGATTATTAAATCTATGTTACCAACATCGGAGCACAATCGGGCAACCTGAAAAGAATAAAATAGCACAAGCATGCACCCGGAACTGCAGTAATTGCGACAGCAAAGGCAGAATGGGAGAACAACAGTTACCCTTGTGTGCAACCGCACAAAAAAAGCCTGAAGCGCAGATAAAAAAGCAATGCGCTACAGGCCAGTATTGAGAGGTTAAAAGAAACTAATACTTCACACACCTAATGGAGTGCATGTTGCTAATGGCATTGGGATCGAACTGAACCGTACCCAATGAACCATCGAAGACCACAACACCCTCGTCGATTGTCCAGAAATAGGCTCTATCGCCCATCATCATGTACTGCATCGAGGTTTGCGTTTCCTGGAATCCGCCCGGTTGAGCCGAGAAACCTGTAACATTGGTTTGATAAAGGAATGGATTATTCCACAACCCTGAAGCATCCGCAACATTGCCTACCTCGGCCAGTTTACTTAGCAACCCACTAGTGCTACTGCCCCATTCCAAACCACCCACAAATGTGAACAGCTGCTTCCAATCAAGAACCGAAGGCACATGCCACCCCTCTGGGCAAACATTTGATGCCGATTTAATAGCATTATTGGAGTACAGCCTGCCATAGGCAGAAATAGTATCGGCAGATACTGTGTTATTGTACGTGGTCTGGTCAGCCAGTGCGATAGAAGTTCCATCGGAATAGTTAATACTGCGAAGATTCTCGGCCATCCAAACCTGCGTTCCAATCTTCACAACCCGGTAAGTAGTTCCGTTGAAGTCGGACACCAAGCCCTCACTTATCCCCACACTAGTCGATACGCTGCCCGCAATTAGCATATCGCCCTCGGAAAACACGGTATTGGAGAAAAACGATGAATCCGAAGTAACCTTAAAGTAATTGCTATTGCTACCCTTGGTGCCACTCAACCCACCAATGGCAAAACCACCACGAGCCCCTTTTGTGGTATTGTCGATATAGATACGGGTGCTATCGGGAGTAACCCTAAAGTACTCCACGTTGCCCTTTGTTCCGCTAAGTCCCCCAATGGCAAACCCGCCACGAGCACCTTTAGCGCCATCGCTACCCACGTACGATCGGACGCCCGATTCGTAAACAGCAAATACAACCTGATTCTTGGAATTTAGCACAGCAAAAATAGGCTTTTCAGGGTCGAGACCCGGTTTGGGAACAATATTAACAGAGGAATCGGTTACCACCACGCTACCATTTACAACCCAATTGGTTCCGTTGTGCATAACGGTTTGCCCAACTTTTGCATCACCGGTTATACCATTGGCCGCATGAATAGCATAGGGCACCGATTTTAATGGCTGCCTATCGAATTGCAAAAATTCGGAGGCCGAGCCCACTTTTATTGACACCGACATGTAAACCGGAACACTACTCCACGGAACAGCGGCAAAAGCTCCCGCTCCTACCGTTCCCTCGCCTAATATCACATTAATAATTCCTAAAGGATTGGTTGTTGTGGAATGGGTTTCGGTGTAATACACGCTTGAGCCCGCACTGTTGGTTAAACTCAATTGAACTGTTACGGACTGATCGGGAATAGCCCTACCACCCGCATCGCGGATTACAGCCTGATAGTTAATACCAAACTGGTTCTGCGCCTGCAATCCTGTTAACGATAGCAGAACCGCTATCAACAAAAAATTAAATGGTTTCATCTGTACAATAATTATATGATTAACATTTGAGAATATCAACATACAAGCGATTGAAGCCATGCTCAAAACAACACAGCAAAAAGCAATATACAAATATTTTGGACTGGTAGCAATAGTAACCCTATGTAAATTAGCACAATTCTTGCAACAATGCAGCAAAAACTGAAGTCATTTATTAACATTGATGAAAATGTACTGTAACTTTTGTGGCATGGCATCGTCGTATGTGAAATAGGGATTTTGAATGACCATTAAGGAATTTAATAATTGTGTAGATTTATACTCCGACGGCATTTACAGGTTTGCCCTTAAAATGCTCCGGAACGAGGAGTTGGCACAGGACAATGTGCAGGACTCCTTCGAAAAACTATGGGTAAAACACACCGGGGTTGATGCTGCAAAGGCCAAATCGTACCTCTTTACCACGTCGTACAACGCATCGATTGATACAATACGCCGCGAAAAGTTGAAGCAAGGCTACCTACAACAAACCAACGAGCACGCAACATATCAACCCACAAATTATGACGTTAGCCAAGTGCTAAGCCAGGCCATTGAACAGCTCCCCGACATCCAGAAATCGGCCATTCTGCTGCGCGATTACGAGGGCTACTCCTACGAGGAAATTGGCGAAATCACAGGGTTAAACGAATCGCAGGTGAAGGTTTACATATACCGCGCCCGCCTATTCCTGAAGAATTACCTGGTAAGTATCGATAATTTAATATAGCAGCCATGAACATCAACCGACAAAACTACGAATCGATACTTATAGATTACATTGATGGCCTGCTGAACAAGGACGACAGCGCCAAGGTGGAACGCTTCCTACTCATGAACCCGGACATAGCCGACGAAGTGGAGGGAATTCGCGAAGCTACAGTTCCCCCTACAAACACAGTATTCAGCAACAAGAATCGGCTCAAAAAATCGCTTGGTGAAGCAATGGGAATAAACAATTCCTCCGACTACCTGTGCATAGCCGAGCTGGAGGGCGACATATCGGATCACGAGCTCAGGGACCTAAATACACTATCGACACAAAACCCAAACGTGGAGAAATCGCGGCAACAATACCGTAAAACAAAACTCTCCGCCCCCACCGCTATTACATTTGTCAATAAATCGGAACTAAAACGGCTGAGCATAATCCCAATCCGGCTAAAAACATTCCGAATTGCAACCACTGCTGCGGCAACCATTGCGCTGCTTGTGGCACTATATCAACCCTTAAATATTGAGCACACCAGTAGTATTGCCATAACAAATAGCGCAATCGGCCCGAAACAATCGATGCCCAGCAATGGGAACACACCAAAGGCCACCGTGACTAACGAAACAAGGAGCAAAACATCGACACAGACCGGTAGAACCCAAACGAATGATTCGGGTGTTGAACCCACAGCCAGTATTAACAAATGGGAATCAACCAACACCAAGCCTGTTGAACCAATAAAACTGCTACAGCCCAAAATGGCCATAGCACCCTCGGTTTTAGCATCGAAACTCGAAATCCGAAACAGCAACACATCAACACAACACACAACCATAGTACAGCAAACAGGAGGTACCCGCGAGTACACCGCCTTGGGATTGGCCAAAAACGGATTGAAACGGGCTGTAAACTTCCTGGGGTTTGACGTACAAATTGAGAAGAACAACGAGGGGAAGATCAAAAAGATTGCCGTGGAGAGCAGCATGCTAGCTTTCACCACCACCCGGAATAAAAACGAGCGCTAACCCTGTAACAAATCACTGCGCTATGCGTCGTACTGGAAAATAAAAACAAACAGAATAATTAAAACTACTTACCATGAAGAATCTACTAATTGCCGGATTGCTACTTGCCAGTGGATACTGCGCAATGGGACAAAACCAGGAGAATTTACTCAGAGATTTGGAGAAGGACACCCTGCAAAAAAATAGTACAACCGGACTAAAAACCACCGACACGCTTATCGTTAAAACAGATACACTACAATTAAAATCCAACGACAAAGCCTCAACAGACACCTTAAAGGTAAAATCCGACACCGCCATCTTTAGAATTGGGCGCAAGAAAATAATCATGGTGCAATCGGACGATAAAACTGCCATTGAATTTCCCGACGACGAGGATCGCTCGTACACATTCAAGGAGGTAAAGCGGTTCAAAGGGCACTGGTCCGGCTTTGAGTTTGGCATTAATGGCCTGATGGATAAGAACCAGTCGCTAAACCTTAAAAACGAGTTGGCCCCGTACGACCTAAAGCAAGCCCGATCGTGGAACTTCAACATCAACTTTATGCAGTACAGCATTGGGTTTGGAACCGATAAGGCCGGACTGGTTACCGGGATGGGGATCGAATTCAACAACTACCATTTCTCAAATGCCATTGGGCTAAAAGATGTGGACGGAGTTACCATTATCGACAGCACGTACATCGATGCCAACTACACGGTTAGCAAATCGAGATTAAGCACCACCAACCTAACAATACCACTTTTACTTGAGTTTCAGATCCCAACAGGCGAAAAACGCCACCGCATCTACCTTTCGGCAGGGATAATTGGGGGTTTACGAATTGGATCGAACACCAAGGTGGTTTACGAGGATGGCGATAAGCACAAGGATAAAAACCGTGGCGATTTCAACATCACCACATTCCGGTACGGATTTACAGCAAGGGCTGGATACCGCGCGCTAAGGCTGTTCGCCAACTACTACCCCGTTCAGCTGTTCGAAAAGGATAAGGGACCCGAACTCTACCCATTCTCCATCGGATTGGTAATCATACCATTCAACTAAAAAAACGCATACCGCGGAAGCCGAAGCAAAACTTCGGCTTATTTTTTACCCAAAAATATGTATCTTTGAAAATATCTCTGTGGCGAAAGTATAATGGGTAAACCGCTTAGCATATTACTCGTAGTTTTAGCACTCGTAAGCTCACTCAATGCATCGAGTAGCAATATCGACAGCCTTGTGCAGTGCCTGGGCAAAGCCAAGTCGGACTCAACCCGCTTTCAACTGCTCACCCAAATTGCATCGGCCTACTCGGACAGCAACTACCGCAAAAGCCTGGATTACTTCACCACAGCGCTGGAGGTTGCCGAGAAATTGGACGAACGCAAACACCTGGGCGATACATATCACAAAATTGGATTCTGCTACGAGCGGATGGGCGAGTTTACCAGCGCGCTAAAAAACTATAACAATGCGGCCGACATTTACACCCACCTCAACGACCAAAAAAACCTGGCCGGCGTTTTTAACGACATCGGCCTAATTTACCGAAACTGGGGCAAATACGACAGAGCGCTGGAGAGCTATCTGAAAGCCCAAAAGATATTCGACGAAACGCTCGACATCGAGGGCTCCGCCATGGTAGCAAACAGCATTGGTCAAATCTACTTCTATCAGGAAAACCATGCCAAGGCCATCGAGTTCTTTATGCGCTACTACAATATCAACGCGAGCATGGGCAACCCCAGGGCTGTGGCGGGCGCAGCAAATAACATAGCCAGCGCATACCTCGAGTTGAAAAAGCACGACGAAGCACTAAACTACTACCTACAAGCTCTCCGAATTTACGACTCACTCGACATCCGCGTGGGCGTAGGCATTATCCGCGACAATATTGGATCGCTATTCTACGCAAAGCAGCAATACGACGATGCCCTGCTATACCATAAGAACGCCCTGAAAATATTCAGAGAACTCGACAGCCCTATGCGCATCAGCAGCACCCTAAAAAACATGGCATCGGTTTACATCAAACAGGGTCGGAACCTACAAGCCATTGAATCGCTGAACGAATCGCTGGCACTAGCAAAAAAAGCGGGGCAACGATCGGAGGAAAAAAACATATACCAAACCCTAGCCGAAGCCCACCACAACAATGGAGATTTTAGCCAGGCGTATAAATACCTCGAACTTCACACAGCCCTTAAGGATTCGGTACTAAACGCTGAAACGGTTGAAACCATCGAAAGGCTTCAGGCCGAATACAACGCGGAACGGAAACAGAACGAGATTAACTCCATAAACCGCCAACTCCGAATTCAGCAACAAATACTCATCGCCTTTGGAATATTCTTTGCAGTGCTACTGCTACTCACCCTCCTACTCCTGCGCGAGAACCATGCGAAGAAACGGGCATTTGCCAATGTGGAACAGCTAAAAACGGACATCATGAACAGGCTCTCCACCACCTGCAACAACATGGATGTATTCCGACACGACACCCCGCTCGACAAAACGTTCACCGACTCGTGGCATATTGCGCCCGACTATGAGGAATCGCCCAGGCTGTACATGCTACACTTTAAGGTTCAGGACTACATCTTCGCATACACCCTGATAATTAAAAACCCCGACATAAGCCACGAATTAATAAACCTCACCGTATTCAACTTCGTTACAGAGTTTTTTAAAACCAATACCGAAGACGTATTCAACCTGAACAAGGCCATTGCCCAGCAGCTGCTTAACGACCCCCTAACATCGACATACCTGCCCGAGGAGTACCAGATTGTACCGCTGCTTATTACGCAAAACAGGGTTTTAGCCCTTACCTCCGAGAACCTGGCCGTAGAGCAGCAAGGCTCGCTTATTATTGTGAACGATTGCCGCGCAATAAACCTGAATAGCAACGACACACTATACATATACGACTCAATAGGCCCCAACTGCGTGGAGGATCGAAAATCGGTTCGGAAGATATTCAAAACCATCACCCAGTTCGAATTCGGCGATCAACGCGACATAGCGATTAATTACCTGAAATCGATCGAAATTGATGATTCCACAATTATTTTCGCCCTAAAAGTTTGAGTGTAATTGCCGAAATGTTAATTTTGACATAAACAACAACCCATAATAATATTCAGCATCATGGTAAAACTATTACTAATAAGCAACTCAACCAATGCAGGCGAAGCCTACCTGGAGCATCCCAAGGAGGAGATTAAGAATTTTTTAGGCAACATCAAAAAGGTACTATTTATACCATGGGCAGCAGTTACCTTCAGCTACGACGAGTACGAGCAGAAAGTGCAAAAACGGTTCAGCGAGTTTGGCATTGAGGTGGACTCCATACACCACTACCGTAATGCCAAGGCCGCGGTACTTGAGGCACAAGCCATAGTTGTTGGCGGAGGGAACACCTTTAAACTACTCAAAACCATACAACAGCACGATATTATCGAAACTGTGCGCAACAAGGTTCTCAGCGGCACACCTTATGTTGGATGGAGCGCAGGCGCAAACGTGGCCAGCCCCACCATTTGCACCACCAACGATATGCCCATCACCGAGCCCGATAACTTTAGCGCTTTCAACCTGGTGCGATTCCAGATAAACCCTCACTACCTAGATGCTAACCCCGATGGGCATGCTGGCGAAACCCGCGAGGAGCGTATTATGGAGTTCATCGAAATGGATCCCTACTCCTACGTGGTTGGTTTACGCGAGGGCACTATGCTACTGCTCGAGAATGTTACGCTCACCCTGAAGGGCTCCCGTCCGGCACGTATATTCAAGAACGGCATGGCACCCAAGGAGTACAAACAGGGCGACGATCTGGATTTTCTTTTTGAGTAAACTCACATCATAACAAATATAAAGGGCTGAATTATCAGCCCTTATTTTTTCACGCCAAGCAAAAGCGCATAAAGCAACGGCTAGTGTGCCTCTAACCAATTGCTCCCTATGCCCATTTCAACCTCGAGTGGCACTTTGAGCTCAATTGCTCCCTCCATGCACGATTTTACAATGGCTTTTACTTTATCCAATTCGGGTTTATAAACATCAAACACCAACTCGTCGTGAACCTGAATAATCATGCGCGATTGCAATTTTTCCTTTTCGAACTCGCGATGAATATTAATCATGGCCAATTTGATAATATCGGCAGCCGAGCCCTGAATTGGGGCATTAATGGCATTTCGCTCGGCCAAACCACGAACAGTCCCATTATTTGAGTTGATATCGGTCAGGTAGCGTTTGCGGCCAAAGATTGTGGCAACATACCCTTTTTCGCGAGCCTCAGCCACGCATCGATCCATGTACTCCTTAACCCCAGTGTAGGTTGCAAAGTAGCCATCAATTAAATCCTTGGCTTCGGTTCGGGAAATGCCCAGGCGTTGCGAAAGCCCAAAGGCTGATATTCCGTAAATCATGCCAAAGTTGGCGGTTTTGGCGCGGCTACGCTGCTCGCGGGTAACTTCTTCTAAAGGAACTTTGAATATTTTGGCCGCTGTTGCTGCGTGGATATCGGCTCCGTGCTGGAATGCATCGAGCATGTGGATATCGCCGCTAACGTGTGCCATTAGGCGCAGCTCAATTTGCGAGTAGTCGGCCGATAGCATTAAAAAATCGCCCTGCGACGGGATGAACGCCTTGCGAATTTCGCGACCATTCTCATCGCGAATCGGAATGTTTTGCAGGTTTGGATTATTGGAACTCAACCGCCCCGTTGATGCAACGGCCTGATTGAAAGATGCATGAATCCTTCCGCTTTTGGAGTTTACCAAAGTTGGAAGGGTTTCGATGTATGTGGATAGAAGTTTCTTTAGCGATCGGAATTCCAGTATCTTCGCAACAATTGGATGCGAGTTGATGTACTTCGTCAGCTCCTCCTCGTTGGTGGAGTACTGTTTTGTTTTGGTCAGCTTTGCGCCGGGCGATATTTTCAACTTTTCGAACAGCACTTCGCCCAGCTGTTTCGGGGAGGAGATGTTTAAATCGGGCACACCGGCCAAAGTCTTAATCTCTTCATCCAATTTAATTAAATCGGCATTCAGCACCTTGCCGTAGTCGTTCAAACTATTGGAATCGAGGCTTACGCCGTTGCGCTCGATGTGTGCAAGAACCTCAATTAGCGGAGCCTCCAGATCGAAATAAAGCTTTGTGAGCCCCTCGTTCTCCAGCCGGGGGAAAAGCACTAGTTTTAGCTGTAGGGCAATATCGGCGTCCTCGCAGGCGTAATCCTTAATTCGTTCGAGCGGAACAGCCCGCATGTTAATCTGGCCAGCCCCTTTTTTGCCAATCAGCTCTTCAATTGCAATTGTTTTGTAGCCAAGCAGGTTTTCGGCGAGCAAATCGAGGTTGTGTCGCGAGTCGGGCTCAAGCAGGTAGTGAGCCAGCATCGTATCGTACAGCTTTCCCTTTATATTGATACCGTAGTTTAGCAGCATCTGCAGGTCGAACTTGATGTTCTGGCCAATTTTGCCAATTTCGGGATTCTCGAGAACCTCCTTGAACTCATCAACCACTATTTGAGCCTCATCCCTATTTGCGGGAATTGGAATCCACCAAGCCTGCTGGGGATTGATGGCGATGGATATTCCCACCAATGTTGATTGAATTGGGTCGAGACCTGTAGTTTCGGTATCGAATGCAAACTCTCCGCATTGCTTTAGCAAATCGATAAGAGCCTTCCGCTCATCGGCAGTTGCAGTAACCCTGTAATCAATCTCAAAATCCTTGTATGTTAGAAGATTTGACTGGGGTTGACCGTTTGCAACCGGCACATCGCCGAAGAGCGAGCCCTGAACGTATTCCTGTTTTGCGGGGGCTGCTGCCTGTGGCTTAAACTCGCGCACCAGGGTGCGGAACTCCATCTCCTCGAGCAGCGGGATTAGCTGCGTTAAATCGGGCTCCTTTAGTTTTAAATCGTCGTAAGTTACGCCAAGCTCCAGATCGGTTTTGATGGTAACCAGCGTGCGATTCAGGGCAAGCAAATCGTGAGACGAATCCAGATTTTGCCGCATTGCCGGGCTAAGTTTGTCGGTATTATGGAGTATATTGTCGATACTGCCGTACTCGGCAATAAGCTTTGCCGCAGTTTTCTCGCCAATTTTATTTACTCCCCGGATATTGTCCGACGCATCGCCCCAAAGCGCCAGAATATCGATGAATTGCCTGGGCGACTGAATGTCGTAACCCTTACAGAACTCCTCCTCGGTAACAATCTCCATATCGTTACCACCCTTTGCCGGTTTCGCAATTTTGATGTTCGTGGAGAGCAGCTGGCCGTAGTCCTTATCGGGTGTCATCATATAAACCTCAAACTCATCGGGGTTGGCCTGTATAGCCAGCGTGCCAATAACATCGTCGGCCTCGTACCCTTTTAGCTCCACAATGGGAATTTGCATGGCGCGCAGAATATCCTTTATAATGGGAACAGCAGCGCGAATATCCTCGGGAGTAGCCTCACGTTGGGCCTTATAGTCGGGGTACAATTCGCTTCGGAACGTAGGCCCCGACAAATCGAAACCCACCGCCACGTGCGTTGGGTTCAACTTTTTGATGGCATCGAGCGTGGCACGGATAAAACCGTAAATGGCCGAGGTGTTCAAACCCTTACTATTCTTCATAGGCCTGTTAAAAAAAGCGTAGTACGCCCTGTAAATAAGGGCGTAGGCATCGAGCAGGAGGAGGCGATTGTTCATTACTTAGTTTTATGAGTTGTCGGAAGCATACCACTCGGCATACGAGGTGGCTGTTTCGTGCATTTTAAGGTGATGAAGACTAACCCCAGCGGGGAGCTGTGCGCTGATTATCTCGGCAAAGTACTCCAGCATATTCTCGCAGGTTGGTTGGAAAGGCAAAACCTCAACGCGGGCAAACTGAGCATCAACCAACCGTTTGTGCATGGGGGTGTTCTCCATAACCGAAACAGCATGATCGAACCGACTAACAATAAGCGGATTAACAATTCGCTTTAAATCGCCAAAATCCATTACCATACCCAGCTTTGGATGCCCCTTTTGCTGTATGGGCAAACCAATTACCGTAACCGAAAGTATGTACGAGTGCCCATGCATATTACTGCAAAGTCCGTCGTAGCCATCCAGCACGTGAGCCATCTCAAAACGGAACTCCTTAGTTAATCGTATTTGTGACATTTTATTGAATGTTATCTGTTGTGTTATACACTGTGAATTGCTCATTATCGACCATCATTACCTGTGGCATTCGTTGAGTTTTGGAATTTGGGATTTGGAATATGCAGTTTAGCCATCCCCCATAAATAATCCGCGTGCTAAATGGCGCGGCTCATAACAAAAACGCCGCAAATATCGTCGCAATCGTAGCTGTGCCCAACAATCTTACCCTCGTGGGTTAACGTACCCTCCATGGTGTCGAGGTTATAGCCCACCAGTTCATTGCCATCGGGTGTAACCGCCCGCGTACCCTCGAGCTTCAATTTATTCCGCTTAAAGGAGCCGGCCACCTCCTGCCTCACCGTAAAGGGCTGCTCATCCTCAATGGATTCCTCATACTCAAGGTAACCTCCAATTTGAGACCCTTTCTGGGTAAAAAACGCAAAACCTTTATCGGTTCCACACTCAAACTCCTCGTTAAAAATCCATTTCCCGGAAATATCAGCAGCCATAGAAAACTTTTTTTACAAAGATAGTTAACGTTGAGAGTTGGAGAATGTTTAGGGGGAGTTATTTTTTTGAAACAACAATTAATCATTACAGACAACCCAATTACCTTGGCGACAACGGACTGGACTGGGCCAATAGCGAAATGCTCAGCTCCTACAACGCCGAGATGAACAGCGTAATTTCCGCCTTTAAGGAATGGCAACCCAACACCAACCCCGACGCGTACTACCTATTTGTGGTACCAAAATTCTCCGAGGGAGGAGTAGAGGGCTTTATGCCGCGCAACCGCCGCTTTGGCTTTGTAACGCTAAGCCAGTTGGATGCCCGCCTTGTAGCTCACGAAATTGGCCACGGCGCATTTAACCTCCGCCACACCTTCCCCGAGGTACCGCAGGGTAGCACCGATAACCTATCGGACTATCCGCCGGCTGGCGGACAGGCTGCCGATAGCCAAACCTCCTGCTAAAACCCCAGTGGGACCTAATCCACAACCCCGAAACCACCACCAGGCTGTTTGATGAGATGGAGGATGGGGCGAGCGTTGTTGAAACCACCCTCATTAAGCGGACAAAACTCTTGAAAGCATTGCCCCTCAATGGTAATAGTAATCAGGGATTGATAATTCCAGAAAATTCTAAGGACAATTGCTTTAAGGCATATCAAAGACTAGTTACTTTGTAAAGGGTTTACGGTTTTCAAAATGAAGAAATAACCAATGCAACAATTCGAATCCTATAAACAAATGCTTTAAAAGGCACCTACCTCAATGAAAAACCTAACCATCGAAGCCCACCAGCGTAAAAAATAATGTTTTACAACGTAGCAATACCCAGCCCGTGCAAACCTTTACCATACCAAATAAATCATGGCGATGGGTGCTTTTACCGGTATGCTTTGACGTAAGCACCAGCCTGGCAGCAATCCGGGAAAAGTAAACGCGTCATCATGGAGCAAGTTGGGAAATGAGTTTGCTACATAATCCCACTGAAAGTGCTTAGAAGAGTATAGAAAACCAAACGCTGCATATATTCAACACCTTGATACAGAAGTACAAAATAGAACCAATAAAAAGCAGAATTCTAAGAGATGCTATCCTTAAAAAATCCGTGTATCCTAGAGGGGCCCATGTAATTATTCTCTGGCATCCATTTGCAGTCTGAAAATGAGGGAGTTTAATAAAGTATTCGGTTTACCTTAATTAATGTTGCATTTATTCTCTGCCGCTATCGAACTATACCTCCCCATTATTGTAGAACAAATGGGGCACAGGCTGACGCAGATTTCTCGTTGGAGCAACTGTCAAGTTATAGGCTGCAACATTATTGCCATCAGGATATTGAGGCTCAAAAACAATGAACCAGAAGAAATATAAAATACCAGATGCTTTAAAAATTGCGGGCCATAAAGGAAGACTATTTCAGGAAGGACAAAGATTTGCATTGTTTTAATCAATTGGATTGTTGCTATCGCACATAATAATCTTAAAAAAAATCATCTTGCTTAAAATCTTAAGAAATCGCCAAAACTTTACGAAGATTTTTTCAAAACAGATTACATAACTTTGAGAATCGAATGTTTATAGTTCCCGCTGCAAGATGAGTTTTAACAGGCGATAATATTACATATAGCTGGCAATCCTTCTAAAACCCTATACAGTGAAACACTTCAAATATATTCACGATTTTTGAAGAAAACAAAATATTGTTTTTAGCATTGAAATTTTCTATTGGAGACAGTATGCTAACGGAAAGGGATACAAGTCACTAACCTTGATGTGGTGCTAAACTATAACGCAACCCATTATACCAAAAGCATAAATAAGCGGCGTATTATCAATCACAAAGCCTGTAGCCTAAATTTATGGATTAGTTTTGATTAAGGCTCAAATTAGACATGTATGAATTAATTATATGGCAAAAACTTTGAGCCGAGGTTATCAAATATTATAAATAAACTTGTGCAGGGCAAGATGCCTGCCTACCGGAGGTAGGGCACCGCTAAAAGAAACCCGCGGTTACAGGCTGCGCCTGTTTATCTATTACTGACAACACTGGCAGAGCCAAATACTACGAGTATACTTAAGCGGAGCCTTGCCAAGATTGAGGCCAACGAAATGTTCAAAAAATCGGTAGCCATTAATGGTAAAACCACCACCATTGCCAATTTCATCGATGAGGCTGGCGGAGTTTACCAGTACTTCTACAAAACCGAGGGCAACATCAGGTACTTTGTTGCTGACAGGACGGTACCGATGGAGTGGTGATAGTTAAGGAGCTAGTTGAAAACGGATGGAAGTTGTCTGTTTCTACTTTTGGAAATTTAGCTAAAGAAGTTACTAAAGACCCGGATATTATTAAAGACATTTTCAAAATTAAAACCGAAGATGAACAAGACTAAAATAATAAAGCGGATTGTTTTGACTGTATATATCGTTACTATTGTAGCATTTTGCCTAACATATAGTGGTCTGATTGAGTTTTTTCCTGTTTGCGATTACTATTCCAACAGAAGAATAATGCTCCTACAGTTTTTTGTGCCGATTATTGTTTTTCCAATAGTTGGGTGGGGAATTGCACTATTATTAAGAATAAATAAATCGAGTAGATTCTTTTTTTATTTGATTATCCCAATAATTACTTTTCAAGTGATAATGTCAATCCAGATATTTCAAAAAACAGGATTAGATCGAGTTAAGAAAGTACTGGAATTATCCGGTAGAAAAACATTAAGGATATTTATCGGGGCAAAACACCGATTATGTTGATTTGACTAACTTATATTCGAAAGATGGTAAGCGATAGCAAACGGGATGAGGTTTTCAATTTTTTCTTTGAAAAGTGCGGTCAAAATCCCTACACATTTTTCGACAGCCTTGGTGTTGAGCGTTAACTTGTCTTTCTTAATGATGCACAATAATGGTTGTATAGTACAAACCGCACCCCACGTTACAGGAATTTAAAAAGTGTGCAGATTACGGCTATTACTTTAACGGGAATCTTTATAGCAAAGAAGAATTTGAAGGGAAGAACATTGAATAAATTGGATAATTCTCAGTTGAGCCGAGGCTGTAACTAAATAAAGAAGCACATTAGGTTGGGCGTAGGTTAGCGAAGCGTACCTGCGTCCAACTATTTTTTCAGGTTGTGCCTGAGTTTTCATGTTATTGCAGGTTCACTGGCAGAGCCAGCAAGAGTAGATTATACTTAGGCGGAGCCTAAGCCTAACGTTGCGCCTTGGCCAAAATACGTTAACAAAAACTAAGTTACACGTAAAAGTTATTGCTGAAATTTTGTAGATTTGGTATAGCAACAAACCGGAGCAATGTCCACAGGCTACAAAATACAGGAGCAGGATGGCGCGTACTGCCTAACGTTTCAGATAGTGGGATGGGTGGACCTATTCACCCGCAAGGAGTACCGCGACGTGGTTATCGACAGCCTAAAGTTCTGCCAAAAGAATAAGGGGCTAAACCTATTCGCGTACGTCATCATGTCGAACCACATTCACCTGCTGGCGCAGAGCCAAAATGGCGATTTAAGTGGCTTTATCCGTGATTTTAAGAGCTACACCAGCAAACAATTCCTCGAAATTATCCAAACAGGGAAGGAAAGCCGGAGTGAATGGCTCCGAGTGGTGTTTGAGTATCACGGCAAGCTAAAAAGCAAGCAAACCTTCCAGCTTTGGACGCACGAGAACCATGCCGAGCATATTTACAGCCAAAAGTTTATAGAGCAGAAGGTTCACTATATCCACCACAACCCAGTACGCAGTGGCATTGTAGTAAACCCGGAGGACTACCTGTACTCCAGCGCACGCAACTACGCAGGATTAGATTCAGTTATAGATGTAATTACCGTTGACATACGGTGGAAAACGTACAATTAGCTATATTTACCGGGCAGAGCCCGAAGAGATAGATTTGACTGAGGCGTATAGCCTCAACCGAACGAAAGAAGAGCAATGTATGGCTGGACATCGCTTTGTAGGCAGTACTGAAAGGTATAGAACCGATAATTTAGAAGATTTACAAAAGGAGTTGGAAAAATATCATCCATTGAAATGACTTATGGATACGTTTGGATACAATATGGATAAATCTAAAAAATAAAAAGCACAAAAAAGTTACTAAATTGGGTAACTTTTGCTAACTTTGTAAAGTATGAGAATAATAAAAGAATCAACATTAACCGAGTATTGCAAGCAAAGCAAATACAGTCAGGCTGAAGAGTCTGTAAAGGCTTGGATTTACGAGGTTAGGTTCTCGACATGGAGCAATGCAAATGAACTGAAAGCAAAATACGGCAATGCCAGTATAATAAGTTCAAAAAGAGTAGTGTTCAATATAAAAGGCAACGATTATCGCCTGATAGTTGATATAGAATATAAGTTGAAAATAGTCTTTGTTGTTTGGATCGGAACTCATAAAGAATACGACAAAATAGACGCAAAAACAGTAAGTTATGAAAACTAAAATATTAAAGACAGAACAAGAATATAACGAAGCTTGTGAACGCATTTATACTTTGATTAATAGTAATGAAAATGCGATAGAGCCTGATAGTCAGGAAGGTGAAGAAATGGAACTTTTATCGTTGCTTGTAGAAAAGTACGAGCAAGAACATTATCTGGTAAAAGCACCAAATCCGATTGAAGCCATCAAGTTTAGAATGGAACAAATGAACTTGAAGCAGACAGATGTAGCACCATTGTTCGGAGGAAAAACCAGGGTGTCGGAAGTATTGCATGGTAAACGACCATTGACATTAAAAATGATAACTCTTTTAAACAGATACTTGGGAATCCCTTTAGAATCCTTAGTCACCGGAAATAAAGAAGTGAAATTAGAACCGGAAAAAAGAGAGAAACTTTTAAGAATAGAATCTATTAAAGAATACTTCACTGGCTCAAGGGCTGCAATGATTTAAATCCCAGTTGAGCCGAGGCTGTAGCTAAATAAAGAAGCACATTGGGTTGGGCGTAGCCTGCCTGCCGCCTGCCTGCCGGTAGGCAGGGTAGGCAGGGTTAGCGAAGCGTACCGGCGTCCAACTATTTTTTCAGGCTGTGCCTGTATTCCCTTGTTCGCGCGCGTCTTCTTTGGACGCGTGCGCTCTTCCTAATACTTTAAATGCCGCACTGTTTTATTCACGTACGTTCTTACTTACCAGATCATTCTTGTTTTGTACTGGCAAACGTATTTATATTACAGCACTCGTCATAAGACGAGCGCTAACGGAGGTGCGCTATTGTCAGCAGTAGGTAATTCGCTGGGGCATCTCAAACACTATCTCCAGCACATAGTCCAGTTCTGCATAATTCCTTGCGGAGCTGTACGGATATTGCTCAGGTAGCTCAGCCAATGCTGCTTCCACGGGGTTGTCGTGAATGTACTTCAGCTTTTAGTAGAAAAACTGGTTACTGGTTATTACCTCGGGGTGGAAGCCGTCCTGCCACACCTTATAGTTTTTGTTCCGCTTTATTCTGTTAGCAGCATCGGCAAATACTGCGAGCATTGGCTGGTGTTCCAAATCCTTGCTCAGCCTTTCAACTATCCTAGTTGCGGTAAACTTTTTAAAATCGCGAATCACTTCGCCCAGTTGAGCCGGGGCTGTAGCTAAATAAAGAAGCACATTGGGTTGGGCGTAGGTTAGCGAAGCGTACCTTCATAGTATAAAAGTAGCATTCCGTGCGGCATTTCAACCCCCAAACACACATCCACTGCGAACAAACCCACAATAGGCCATAAAACAAAATTCATTATTTTCAGGCATTTAAGTTGACTCGTTTAAATAAATAAGCTAAATTAGCTTGATTTTACTGATTATGCAGTGCAAACAGCGCCACAGCCGCACAAGCAGCAAACATCAACAAAAAAATATATCAATATAAAACCTATACACCTTAAACTACACAGCCATGTCGAAAGGATTACTGGAAATAGTGCTAATTATGCTTATAGCCATTCCAATAGGCATTTTAACCATACGATTCTACTTTAAAAACTCCATCCTATTCTATATGGGATCGCTCATGCTGTTATCGTGGGTAATGATTGATGTAATTGTTAACCTAAAGCACCTTTACCCCGACTATGTTAAATCGTACGTAACAACGCCCTTTATTATTGTGGTTGGAGTTTTAATTCTCAGGGATATAGCCAGCAAAATCCGCAAACCCATGGAGGGCTCCATCAATGCCGTTCAGCGGATTAGCGAGGGCGATTTATCCGTTCAAATTGACGATGAGTTTAAGAAGCGAAACGACGAGCTGGGGCGGCTATCTGTAGCACTTCAGAACCTCACCCGCAAATTGAACGAGGTGATTGAAGGAATTACGCTGGCCGCGCAAGAGCTGGACTCATCGGCAGCCCAGCTCAGCTCCAGCGCAACTAGCCTCTCGGAGGTAACATCGGAGCAAGCCTCGTCGTTGGAAGAAATTTCGAGCTCCATGGAGGAGATACTCTCCAGCATTCAACAGAATGCGGACAACTCGTCGCAAACCGAAAAAATTGCGGTATCAACATCAAAAAACCTCGAGGAGGGTGTTAGCTCCACAAATATCGCCCTGGACTCCATGAACGAGATAGCCCAGAAAATCAACATAATAAACGATATTGCTTTTCAAACCAACCTACTTGCCCTGAATGCGGCCGTTGAGGCGGCCCGAGCCGGGGAGCATGGCAAAGGCTTTGCGGTTGTTGCAGCCGAGGTGCGCAGGCTGGCAGAGCGTAGCCGCGAAGCGGCAAACGAAATTATAACCGTTTCGTTTAGGGGTGCCGAAATATCGGGGAAAGCAAAAGACCTGATGAACAACAACCTTACCGAGATAATAAGAACCACCGATCTAATCAGGGAGATCTCGGCAGCATCGCACGAGCAGCGTTCCGGCACCGAACAGGTGAACACCTCGGTACAGCAGCTGAATAGCATCACTCAGCAAAACGCAGCCCTATCGGAAGAGGTGGCGGCCAACTCGGAGGAGCTAACCGCCAGAGCCAAATCGTTGACCGACTTGGTTGCCTACTTCAAAACAAAGTAGAGCAGCACAAACTTTCGCAACCATTCAATCAACAGCAATACAAGGGAGAAAATTTTAATGCCTAAACACGCTATTATGGTTAAATAACTAAACAAAAAACGAATACAAATCGTTATAACTTTAAAAAAACATGAGCAGAACCCGGCTAAAGTTGAAGAATAAAATACTGCTGTACATTCTATCGGCATTTACAGTTATTTATGTGGTTGCCCTGGTATATGTGAGCAGCAACTTCAAGCGGAATGCCTATAAGAATGCCAACGAAATTATTAAGCGTACGTCATACGAGTACAAAAATAGGATTGAGTACGATTTGGGCAAGCTGATGGAAGTGGTGATTAGCAAACGGAATATTTACAACAGCTACAAATCGATACCCGCCGAATCGTTAAACTTTTTTTACGACCAAATCTGCTTTAGCTGGCTAAAGAACTCGCCCGGCATACTCTCGGTATGGCAGGTATGGGAGATCAAAGCTTTCGACCCCACCTATTCGCTCAAGAATGGAAGGCATCGGAATGTTTATATCAGGAAAGATGGACAAATGAGCGTTTTAAGGCAAACGGTCGATATGAATAACCTGGAAATCGATTTGCCGTACTACAAATCGCGTAAAAGGAACGTGGAGGAGATATGGAATCCGTACTACGATATCAATACCCCCGAGCTGGCCAACTTACTTATGACATCAATTGTTGCGCCTATACAGGACAACGAAGGGAAGTTCATCGGAATTATTGGAATCGACATCACCCTGGAGAGCCTGAGCAATTTAATCACCGAGATAAAACCATTCCAAGGTGTTGTATCGTACCTCATTTCGGAGGATAAAACCATTGTGGCTCACAGCAGCAAAGAGTTTGTAGGCAAAAAGTTCAACGAGGTTTTTACCAACGATACCAGTAGGTTCATAAAGGGAATATCCGCCATACAAAATATTCAGGATGATTTTTTTGAGTACTACAACCAAACCAATCACCAGGAGTACATTGTGAGCCTGGTTCCTGTAACTTTTGGGAATAATCACACAAAATGGACACTTGGAATTGAGGTGCCCATTGATGTTATTATGCATGAGGCGAATAGCATATTCTACAAAAGTATTTTTATCGGATTTTTCGGCCTGATAATAATGTATATTGTTGTTTGGCTAATAGCATCGTACATTTTAAAGCCCATACACCGAAGCGTTGAGTTTACAAGGGAGATTGCCAATGGGAACTTAAATGCTAAAATTGAGATTAGCAGTAATGACGAGATTGGCGAACTACTGCTCTCGCTTAAGGAGATGTCGGTTAAACTGAAAACGATAGTATCCGATATTGTTTCCAGCTCAAATGCGATTGCCGCGGCAAGTGTAGAGCTGAGCAGCTCATCGAAAGTAATGCTCGATGGGGCTTCGGATCAGGCAGCCTCGTCGGAGGAGATATCGTCGTCGATGGAGGAGATGGTTGCGAACATACAGCAGAACAACGAGAATGCTAAGATTACCGAAAAGATAGCCATTGCGGCATCGGAGGGGATCAAAACCAGCTTCGAATCGAGCAAGAAGGCCACATCCACTATATCGGTTATCGACAGTAAAATATCGATAATAAGCGACATTGCCAAGCAAACCAACATTCTTGCGCTAAACGCAGCGGTTGAAGCTGCACGTGCGGGGGAATACGGAAAGGGGTTTGCCGTGGTGGCCGCAGAAGTTAAGAAGCTTGCCGAGAAGTCGCAGGAGGCCGCCAAGGAGATAATTGCGCTTACCAAGGAGGGCGTTGTGATCACAACCCAATCGGGGCATGAGCTTGAGTCGATAATCCCCGAAATCGAAAAAACTACACAGCTGATACAGGAGATCGCCCTTTCGGGATTAGAACAGCAAAGCGGCGTAGAGCAGGTAAACCAAGCGGTGCAATCGTTCAACGAAACAACTCAGCAGAATACCCAAACCGCCAACATCGCCAGCGATAACGCGGCGAATTTGGCCAAACTGGCCGCAAAGCTAAAGAACCTAACATCGTACTTCGAAATAGATTAATTGAATTAGGCGATAACGAGCGAATAGTTACAAACCCTGAGGGGTTGAATGTTTATAGCAATGATCATATTTATAATTCTCAACGAACTTCTATAAACATTTGATGCCGCTGGCATCATTTAATATCAGCAAAACGCCTAATTCGATATATTTAAACAACGCAAAGCGGGGTGTTACACTATAATGTAAACTCCCCGCAATAAATCGGCGATAATAGATTAGGCAAAATCGCTATCCAAACATCGCATAATAAGTAATGGCACCAGCCGTATACCCCAGCAAGGCCAGCAAACTAATCCTTTTCAGGTACCACATAAAATCAATCCGCTCCATTCCCATAACAGCAACACCAGCCGCCGAGCCAATAATTAGAATACTACCACCGGTACCCGCACAGTAGGCTAGCAAATTCCAGAAATCGCCATCAACCATATAGCTCGACAGGATACCCGGTTGAGTTGCCGCAGCTAAAACATCGGGGGTAACCACCTGGTGCATCCCCATGGCTCCGGCAACAAGGGGCACGTTATCGACAATTGCCGATAGCAACCCGATTAGAATATTGGGAATATACACGTTCGCGAACGAATTGTCGAGCCATTGCGATACAAGCGCCAAATGACCCGCCGACTGAAGGGCATCAACAGCCGAAAGAATTCCAAGGAAAAAAAGTATGGTTGGTACATCAACGTTCTTTAAAACCCGGGCTACTGTTCGCTTCTCCTTCTCGTCGATGCCCTGTTTGCGGTGGTACATGAACTCGGTAAATATCCACAGTACCGATAGGCCGAGTAGCATCCCCAGGAATGGCGGCAAATGGGTTACAACCTTGAAGATTGGGGTAAAAATCAACGCCCCCACCCCAATAATAAAAATCAGATGCCGCTCGCGACGCGTTGCAATTGTTGCGGAATGAACATTGGAGAGCTCATCGTGCTTTGGAGCAGCAAAAGCCCCCTTAAGCATAAACGACAACAGCACCAAGGGAACAAGCATACTAACCAAACTTGGGATAAATATTTTAGACGCAATACTGGCCGCAGTAATATTTCCGTTTATCCACAGCATAATAGTTGTAACATCGCCAATGGGCGACCATGCGCCACCGGCATTGGCGGCAATAACAACAATACCCGCATACAACCACCTATCGTGCCGCTTCTCTATTAACTTCCGCAGCAAGGCCACCATCACAATCGACGTGGTAAGGTTATCGAGCACCGCCGACATAAAAAAGGTTATCAGCGAAATAATCCAAAGCAGTTTTACCTTATTCCGTGTTTTAATACGGTTGGTAATGATTTTGAACCCACCATGCTGATCAACAATTTCAACAATGGTCATGGCGCCCATTAAGAAGAAGAGAATTTCGGAGATTTCGCCTAAAAACCCAAGAATCTGATTCTCGGAGATATAGTGCACATACTGATCCCACTGCGGGAGCAGCTTAATATCGGGATGCGATTGTAAAAATGCGCTGAACTTCCCTCCAATATCGGCAGAGAGTATGCTCCCAGCATCAAGCATAAACATTACCCATAAAATTACCCCAAGGAACAAAGCCGAAGCGGTTTTATTCACTTTTATATTGTGCTCGAGTACAATAGCGGCGTACCCAAGCACAAAAACAACAACCATCAACGAAAACATAAAACGTATTATTTAAATTCGGCGCAAAGGAAATCATTATTTTGCCATATCAATACATCTCTATATCTATATTTACTGTTATTTATTTAACAACAAACCAAAAAGGGGGATTCCTCGAAACAAAAAGATAAAATCGATTGGATAATCACTTTACATCAATCCATTTTTTTTGTAACTTACAGATATAACAAGAAAGTTACGGTCATGAAAACAGACTTCATTTGCCCCAAATGCGGAGGACACCTGCTGGTTGGTGATAGTATTATTTTTTCGGCCTCCAACAGCGAGGGCGAAAAGGGACTAATCCTGCTCAGCCCACATCTTGGCGATTACACCCGCACAACACACCCCTCATTCACAATAAAAAGCGGTAGCACGATCGACTACTTTTGCCCCCTATGCAAAGCACACCTAGGAGCAACCGAAGTACACCATCAGCTTGTCCACCTTATAATGATAGACGAAAACGGCGAAAAGCAAGATGTGTACTTCTCGGGAATAGAGGGCGAAATGTGTACCTATAAGGTATCGGATAAATCGATTGAGAAATACGGCCCCGCCTCGGAGAACTACCTAAAATACTTTGCTGCACGCCATATTTAAACCAAGCAAAATTACAAGCCATAAGCACAACTTGATTACTTTTACGCCGTACCGCAACCCAATTCGCTTAAAATGAGAACAGGCGTATTAGTAATCATATTATTTGCTTGCATGGCTTTTGTTAATACTATACAATCACAAATGGCTGAAAAAAATCTTATGCAAGAAACACCCCAAAGCACCGAGGGCATCGATGTGGGTAAAATATTACGAAAAGAACAAAACCTAACGTATATCGACAGCCTTCCGGCACCAAGGGACATTTCTCAAATCCACTGCCATCCGTTTATTGGGGCTGGCTCAAAGCAATCGTTGTCGAGCGAAGAGTTCACACAAATACTATCCACCGCCACAATGCTACAACCCACCGACAGTATAATTTTCAACTGGCACTATGCACCACAATACAGCCTATCGGTCGTAACAAAAAAGGGTCAATACTCAATAATGCTATACCTCGGAGGGCTGGCCTTCGTAAAACTGCCCAGCGGAAGCGTAGGCGCATTCAAATTCGAGCCCATGGAGTAAACCCAAGGCAAACTGGAGGAATTGAATACAAGATACGACTGCGCAGCACCGAAGCATTGAACAAGAACTACATTGAATACATTTGGGACTGATTGGGACTAGATCGGCATAACAAGCGGGATTTAGAACACTGCCAAACACACGCCCCAAGCCAGCATTCGTTATGCTAAAATTGTAACAATCCAAATAATATCTCAAAAAAATAAGATGCTATTAAACAGATGCCCAATATACAATTGGTGCTATTTAACAGGAATTTACAAGCCGATAAATTGATCGGCAGTAAGTATTTTCGCCGGCAAATTCAAATCAAAAAAAACTATGAGCTTCGTAACAAAAGAGAAATTCCTATCCAAAGATTTCTTTATTACCTACGCCTGGCTAATTGGGGGCTGTTTTGTGTTTGCCACTGGGGCGGTTCTATTTGCCGAACCCTACGGATTTGCACCCGGCGGAACATACGGTTTATCCATGGTATTCCACAACCTGTGGGGCTGGCGAACCGAGCTGGCTGCGCTATGCATGGACATACCGCTACTAGCCCTGGGTATTTACTTTCTGGGAGCAAAGTTTGGTGTTAAAACGGTGATTTGCACCTTCACCATCCCCGGTTTTATGTGGTTAATCCACCAGGTTTATGGATACTTACCGCTACTCGAGTCGGCCGAAGTGCTAGAGCAACTCAACACCATTGCGGCAAGCCTCGATCTTAAATCGGTGATTGGCATGGAGCAATTCACCATAGCCATGCGCCCGCTGCTACAGGAACAGCTGCTCTCGTCGATATTCGGGGGGATTGTGTACGGTATCGGGATTGGTATGATTTTCAAATCGAGAGCCACCTCGGGCGGATCGGACATTATCGCCATGATCCTGAACAAGTACACCCGCATGTCGTTGGGGCAGCTGGTTATTATTGTGGACTGCACCATCACCCTAACAACAGTAGTTGCATTTGGCGACTGGCGCCTACCCATGTACTCGTGGATTATTGTATTCATCGAGGGTAAGGTAATCGACCTGGTGCTCGAAGGGGCCAAAGTGAATAAAACGCTGATGATAATATCGGACAAATACGACGACATCACCCGCATCATCCTGAACGACCTCAACCGTGGGGGAACCATTTTTCATGGGAAAGGGATGTACAATGGCGCCGAGCGACCCGTTATTTACACCATAGTTACCCGCCGCGAGTACGCCATCCTGCTCAGCCGGATTGCAGAGATTGACCCCGACGCTTTTATTAACGTGCTGGACAGCAACGAGATTATGGGTAAAGGCTTTAAGAAATTATCGATAGAGGCCTAAACCCACACAGAGATAACACATTGGAGAATCCCCGAGAATTTCGATTCTTGGGGATTCTCCATTTAATATATCGCAGACTAAACCAAGGCCTGCAATTGTTTACTACGCCCCTTTGCACACAAGCTGACGCATCAAACCACAATGATAGTCAGAACAAAAACACTTTGCCCACACCTGGACAAACAAGCCCCTCCATCCGGCGCCATTTAAATTCGGCGCCCATAACGGCCCACTCATCGGCCAAAATAACGCGCTGATCCAATAAGAATTTGAATAATATTGCAATGGGCTTGGAAACAATTTGTGGTTTTAATAGTTTTACACTCACAACACCCATAACCCATGAAATACATCGGAGCACACGTTAGCGCGGCGGGCGGTGTGGAGAATGCCCCCGCAAATGCACATGCAATAGGAGCCACGGCTTTTGCCCTTTTCACCAAGAATCAGCGCCAATGGGTTGCGCCTCCGCTTACGGCAAAAAGCATTGAGCTGTTCAAGAAGCGGTGCGCAGAATTTGGCTACACACCATCCACCATTCTACCACACGACAGCTACCTTATCAACCTCGGAAACCCGGATACCGAAGCGTTACAAAAATCGAGGGAAGCCTTTATTGACGAGATGAAACGGTGCGAACAGCTGGGTTTGGACAGGCTGAACTTCCATCCCGGGAGCCATCTGGGTAAAGTATCGGAAGAGCAGTGCCTGGAGCTGATCGCCGAATCGATCAATATTGCGCTGAAGGAATCGTCGGGTGTTATTGCGGTTATTGAGAATACATCGGGGCAGGGCAGTAACCTGGGGTTTAAGTTTGAGCACCTAAAGCAAATTATCGATAGGGTTACCGACAAATCGCGGGTGGGCGTTTGCATCGATACCTGTCATGCCTACACGGCCGGGTACGATTTGAGAACCGAAGAGGCCTTCGCCAATACCTTCAACAATTTCGATAGAATTGTTGGTTTTAAATACCTAAAGGGAATGCACCTGAACGACACAAAAAAAGGGCTAGGCAGCCGGGTCGACCGCCACGAAAGTATTGGCGCTGGGGAACTCGGGATTGACACCTTCCGCATGATTATGACCGACCCGCGCTTCGACGAAATCCCCCTAATCCTCGAAACCCCAGACGAAAGCAGGTGGAAAGAGGAGATTAAACTGCTTAAATCATTCTAAAAAAAACAACCCCGACAGCTCCTTCAAAATTCAGCCGTTCATCCAAACTATAACCCTGCCTATCGCAAGGTTTACATTGTTCATCAAAGTAACCCAATTCGGGAAAAACGGGATCCAATTATTATCAGCAATTATGATATTTTTGCTAACACTAGCACTGTGCAAGCCCCTATCGGCAATACAGTTAAACATCTACACACATCACCCTAATTGCTAATGAAAAGTAACAAACCAAAACTCGACATATCAACAGAACAAACCATTTACAACGGATTATCCGAGCCACGGTTCGATGGCATGTTTTATAATAACTCTACTGCCGCTGCTGTTATCAATCAGGATACCACTTTCGACAAGGTTAACGAGGCCTTCTGTAAAGCAGTGGGGTACACCCGCGAGGAACTGATGTCCATGAAATGGACACAACTTGTAACGGAGGATATCCGAGAGTCCCTATTAGAAAAAAATGAGAAACGGGTAGAAGATCCCAAAAGTTTTACCGACGATTACGAAATCACTTTTTACAACAAGAAAGGCGAAAAACAGTATGCACAAATGGCCGTAAGCTTTCTACCATTACTAAAAAAACGACTATTGGGCTTTCTGGTTACCACTAATCAAAAGCGAATTCTTCGGGAAATTGAAGAAAAATCGGCAATGCTGCAAAAAGAGGTTACGCTAAAGGATATCGAGATTACCAATTACCTGTTAAAGCTTACAAACAACAATAAGCTGGGAGACCAGATATGTTTGAAACTGAAAAAAATTGGCGATCAATTATCTGGCGATAATATATCCCTACTTCCCGATATAAACGAAATTATTCGCGATGTGGAGTTTTACCATAAATCGAGCTTTTGGGAAACGCTCGACGAGCATTTTATTCGCACACACCCCGAGTTCACAAAAAACCTACTGGCAAAGCATCCCACAATCACACCCGCAGAGATGAAATTAGCCACATTGCTATCGCTGCAGCTTAACACCAAGGATATTGCCAATGTAATGATTCAGGGCTACGATAGCATTCGGGTATCGCGCACCCGGCTGCGTAAGAAATTGGGGCTAAGCAATGGCGATAACCTACAGGCCTACCTGTTAAGCCTTTTCAACCAGTAACACTTGTAGAAAAACGCGATCCTTTAGGATCAACACAGTGGAAGTATAGTATAATCCCCTCAAGGGCTTAAAGCCCTTGAGGGGATTTTTCATTTCGCCATGCAATGGCTGTGCTTCCTTTTTGCTTCCTGCCAAAAACCCGCTTGCTTCCCTTTTGCTTCCTGACTATTCTAATAATATCCAATTTCAAACAATAGCTTCGCAGCATTAAATACTATAAACCCGAAACAGCTTTACTAGTAATCAAATTAATATTCAGACCCATGAAACATTTTACGAATAAATTTTATGTAATCCTGTGCATCCTGATAGTTGGATTTAGCTTTCGGGGTAATGCAAATGTCATCTATGTAAACCAGGCAGTAACCAAAGGCGGTGATGGAACCAGTTGGTTAAACGCTTACAAATCGCTGCAATCTGCACTCGAGGTGGCTAAATCGGGCGACCAGATTTGGGTGGCGCAAGGAACCTACAAACCCTCCTCAACGAATGGACTTGGCACAGTAGCCCGACTTAAACATTTTCGGATGATTGATGGTGTAGCCATTTACGGCGGTTTTGCCGGAACTGAAACTGCTATCGAACAACGAGCAAATTTCGGTCATGGTGAAACAAACGAAACGATTCTAAGTGGAGATATTGATAACGATGGCACATTGACAAATAACTGTTACCACGTTATCTACAACCCCAGTTCACTCTCCAAAACAGCAATAATCGATGGATTTACCATTACCGGGGGCAATGCAAACGATATGACTGGCGGCCATGCCTGGGGCGGAGGAATGGGTAACTACAGCAATGCATCGCCAACTATCAGAAATGTTGTATTTATTGCCAACTATGGGAACAATGGCGGAGGTCTGTTTAACTACATAAAATCATCGCCAACGCTGAACAATGTATCATTCATTGGCAATAGTTCAAAGCACGGTGGGGGCATGTATAACTGGAATAACAGCTGCCCAGTGCTAACCAATGTCAAATTCATCTCGAACACATCGCTAGGAGAAGGGGGTGCTATATCAACCTTTTCCAATTCGGTGTTAACAATAACCAATGGTTTAATTGTATCGAACTCGGCCGTAAGAGGAGGGGGAATTGATTGCCAAAGCTCCTCACCTCTTGCCCTTACCAATGTTACAATTTCTGCGAATACGGCCACTGGCGACGCAGGAGGCGTATGCTGCAATTCATCGGCAACTTTCAACAACTGTATCCTTTGGGGCAATACTTCCCAAAGATTATACCCGGACATGGATATATTCAGCGGAAACACGGTTACCATGAACTACTCATGCTATTCGACCAAACTATACGATATTGGCAACGGGGGAACTTTTACCACAACTAACCATAACGTAACCACTAACCCGGTTTTTGCCGATGCAGAGCATGGCGATTTCCGAATCAAGAAAGTTTCGCCATGTGTTAATGCCGGACACGATGGCTATAACAGCCTGACTACCGATATACGAGGGACCGGCTATGGCCGTAAAATTGGAACTACCGACATGGGGGCTTACGAGTACAATAGCACTGTTGATACCGATGTTGATGTTACTATTAAATACGTTAATGCGAATCTTACCACTGGAAACAACGACGGTACAACTTGGGATAACGCTTACAAATCGCTGCAAACAGCACTCGAAAACGCCCAACCCGGCGACCAAATATGGGTGGCCACAGGCACATATAAGCCAAGCTCAGCTTATGATTTACCCAATCCATCCCATGTAATCGATCCAACAATCGATCCAACCCGTTATTACCACTTCAGGATGAAAGCAGATGTGGCTATCTATGGAGGATTTGCAGGAAATGAAGCCAGAAACTACGACCTGTCGCTTCGCGATTTTACAACTAACGAAACCATTTTAAGCGGAGATATTGGAACTGAAAAAGATTACTCCGATAACTGTTGCCATGTTATATATAACCCTGAGAGCAGCACCCTTACCGGCACAGCTGTTCTCGATGGCTTTACCGTTACGGGTGGTTATGCCAATGGCAATTATCCACACCATTATGGGGCAGGTATGTATAACGACAACTGCTCGCCAACCATATCAAACGTTATATTTTTTGATAATAAAACAAGCATCGAGTCTGGTTCTGGTGGAGGGATGTGTAACGAGAAATCATCGCCCAGGCTTATCAATGTTGCATTTACTTCCAACAAATCAGTTACTGGAGGGGGAATGAGTAATATCTCGTCATCACCAACCCTTGTTAACGTTTCATTTACCAAAAATGGGGCAGAATATGCCGGCGGCGGCTTGTATAGTGAACATGGTTCCGTTGACCTTACCAATTGCACCTTTATCAAAAATGAGACCTATTTGGATTGTGGTATTGGTAGTTATGGTGGCGGTATGTATCATAACAGTGATTTATTGGCCACTCTTAACAATGTAACATTTAATTTGAACAAGTCATATAAAGGTGGAGGGCTATCTTTTAGGGGAAAATCAACTGTTCTCAACAACTGTATCATTTGGGGTAACGTTTCTTCCATTTCGGGCGATGACATTTGCCTATCAAAAGGTGTAGCAACGCTGAATCATTGTTGCTATTCAAATAGTAACAATGACCTTTATACCGAAGAAGGTGCATCGTTTGCGTTTGACGGAAACTGCATTACCAGCGATCCTCAGTTTATTGATGTCTCCACAGGCGATTGCCGCATAAACGACAATTCGCCCTGTATCGACAAAGGAAATAATATTTACAATTCAACACTCACCGACATTCGGGGACAATCACGCATTCAAAATACAACTATTGATATTGGTGCGTACGAATGGACCGATGGGCTTGATTTTATCTGTACCAGCCCAACCTCCGGTGGCGAGATAACATCAGATCAGCATATTTGCAAAGGAGATACCCCAATTGCATTTAGTAGCCAATCGCTCCCCACCGGGTACAAAGGTACACTCGAATATCAGTGGCAATCGTCAACAACAAGTAGTACCGAGGGGTTTAGCGATATTGCATCGGCCAATGCCGAAACGTACGCCCCGGGAAAACTAACCGCTACCACCTGGTATAAACGGTTGGCAAGAGTTACCTGTATGGATAGCTAAACTGATGCCGCAGAATCGAACGTGGTATGCGTTGAAGTAGTATTGGTATCAAACCCCATAATTACAGAAGGCAGCAACATATATACATACGATGGCACAGCTAAAACAGTCGTGATAAACGTTGCCGAAGGCGAAACCGTTGAGTGGACTGATTTTGGGACTATGGAAACTAGTACTGAATTTTCGAAAACTGATGCAGGAACATATCCAGCAACGGCTCAGATAAAAAACATTACGTATGGTTGTTTGAGCTCCAACTTTGCATCGGTTGATCTTATAATTAACAAAGCCGACGTAACCGTTACCCCCAACCCATCGCAATCGAAAATTTATGGCGACGATGATCCTACCATTACTTACACCTACACACCAGAATTAATAGCTGGCAACACATTTAGCGGCGCACTGACACGCAACACAGGTAATAATGTTGGCAACTACAACATCACTATGGGTACACTAAGCGCAGGTAACAACTACAAAATCACCCTCGCTGAGGCCAACTTCGAAGTTACTCCAAAACCAATTACCGTTACACCCGATACTAAAACAAAGGTTTATGGCGAGGCTGATCCATCGCTAAGCTACACCTTTGCACCATCGCTGCTTGGTACCGATGCAATTACCGGAGCGTTAAGCCGAATGGAGGGCGAGAACGTTGGATCCTACGACATTACCATTGGCACGTTAACCGCAGGAGTCAACTACGAAATCGCCGTGGCCGATGTTAACTTCACAATCACCCCGAAATCAATTTCGGTTATTGCCAACCCATCGCAGGAAAAAACCTATGGTGATGCGGATCCAGCTTTAACATATACCGTTACCCCCGACCTGAATAAAGGCGATAGCTTTACGGGTGAACTATCCCGTACCTCGGGCGAAAATATTGGAAGTTACGCCATCGAAATAGGGAGCCTAACGGCAGGTTCAAACTATAGTATTGGTTTTACAACCGCCGATTTTGCAATTGCGCCCAGGCAACTCGCCATTTCGGATCCAATTCTAACTACTGCAAAACAGCACGATGGCACAACAAACGCGAAGGTTACTGCAGGAACCCTTACAGGTGTAGTTGCATCCGACGAGGGTAAAATATCCGTAATTGCACAAGCCAATTACAACGATGCATCAATTGGTACAGGTAAAACCATAACCGTAACCTATACCCTAAGCGGATCGGCAGCAGATAATTACCTTAAACCGTCGGATTACATAGTTAACAATGGGGTTATCTGCGATAAAACGACAATAGAGAAACTCCAATCGCCAGAATCGGGATGCGAGGGTGAATTGATGAACATATCCTACACCATTCTTACCGGCGAGCCAACAGAATATCAAATCCTGTTCAACAACACGGCAATTGCGGCAGGTTTCGCCAATATTGACTACGCCGCAATACCTGCAAGCATAGGATCGGGAACAATTGCATTCAATATCCCCGAAGGAGTTTCTCACGGAACATACACCGCAAACCTTCAACTACGCAACTCGATTGGTGCCGAGAGCGAGCAATACGCATTCACATTCACCATCAACCTTTCGTCCGATTACCTGATTGGCAAGTTTAGCGATGTAGTACTTTGCGATAACAGTTCAAACCTATTCGCCACCTACCAGTGGTACAAAAACGATGCTGCCATCAATGGAGCCACAAAGCAGTACTACTGCGACCCTAATGGATTATCGGGAGCATACCACGTACAGGTTACTACCACCAATGGCGAATCGCTAAAAATATGCCCAGCCACTTTCAACAAAAAAATCACGAAGAATACTGGAATCAATGTTTACCCAAATCCGGCCAAATTGGGACAGCAACTCACCATTGAAATAAGCGGAATTACAGAAGAAGAGTTTGATGGAGCCACGCTACAGATATATAATATGCAAGGTGTTGAAGTGTATGAATCCGGAAACGTAGAGTCAATAAATCATTTGACCATTAATAATCAGTCTGGAAACTACGTAATCCGAATAATCACGGCAAAAGGAAAAACATTGAACGGGAAAATAGCATTAACCAATTAATAATGACTTATTTGAATTGAGATGAAAAGATATATTACAGTAATTGGATTAATTATAGCAATTGGATCGATCGCACAGGAGCGAAATCAATTCTTCTTTGTAAACACCGGGGGAGGTTCACACAACCTAAACTACACCCTTCAGGATGGCAGCGTAAATGGTGGAATTGGAGGCACCCTCAACCTCGGTTACAGTTACTACTTTAACGCGAATTGGGGCGTTGCTGCAGGATTTGGCATACAGTCGGCACAGGCCAAAGGAACTCTAAACTATATGAGTGGAATGGCTGCAGTGGATGAAGATGGCGATAATTTTGAACTTAGAACCTACTTTAACAACTGGGAGGAAAAGCAAAAGGCAATATTCCTCGATATTCCAGTTGGAACTCAATACCAACGCTGGTTCAACGGAAAAAATGGAATACTAGCCTATGCCGGAGCAAAAGTCTCTATTCCGGTTAACTCATCGTACAAAGTTACCTCGGGCACAATAACCACTACAGGCTACTACGAACAATGGAATGTGGAATTAACGGATATGCCTCAGCATGGATTTACTACAATATCGGAAAGGCCATCGGGCAGCATAACCATGAAACCATCTTTTGCTCTATTTGCAGAGTTAGGCTGGCTACGTAAGATGTCGGATAAACTTGATCTGTACGTGGGAGGCTATGTAAACTATGGGCTAAACAGCATTGTTAACACTGGCAGCACAACCGCCTTCCTCGAGAGCGAAACTTACCAAAGCATGATAACCACAGCCGACAAGGTTAAACTAACAACCTTTGGGGTTAAAGTGGGACTACGCCTAAACAACAATAGGAAAAACAAGATTGCTGAAACTATCGTTGAAGAGCCAATACCTGTTGTAAAAGAAGAGCCTACCGTAACACAGGTTGAATTCGAAGTGGAACCGGAGCCAGAACCAGTAGTTGAAGTTAAGTCCGAGCCAACTCCCGAACCAGTTGTCGCCACAAAGGATACGATTGCAAAAACGCAGACAATTGCCAACCAGATAGACCTGAAATTCCCGTTAGACTCCGACACCCCGCTGAACAATGAGTTCGACAGCAAGTTTGAAGCATTAGCCCAGATGTTGAAGGCTAATCCGGAGATGAAAATTCGGATTCAGGGTCATACTTGCAACCTTGCAAGCCGCGAATATAACCTTAAGGTTGGTTTGGGCAGAGCCGAGGTGGGTAAAGCTAAGCTGATGCAACTGGGCGTTCCCGAATCGCAAATTGCTGTTGAAAGCAAAGCGTTCGACGAGCCACTGGTTCCAAATACAAATGAGGAAAATAGGGCAAAAAACCGACGAATTGTACTGATTGTAGAATAGATGGTTTCCCCGCTAATCGGGATGAAAATACTCTTAATAAAAAATCCGCGTTGCGCACCTTAATATTTGTGCTTAACGCGGATTTTTGCGAAATCAATAAACTAAATCTTCTCCTCGAGGGTAATAATTGTCTTCATGCTCTGGGTCATCGGAATCGACATATTTTGCTGACCAGCAACCGACACGGTTAAATCGAGCCCAGTTTCGAACTCAATATACGATACGATGGAACTCTTGGGATCGAAATAACCGAAACCCTTGTTTTTACCAGTTCCCTCAATGAACATCTCCATCCCCATCTGCTCGCCTTTGCCCTCAACGGATAGGTTTGCCTCAAACTGAATTCTCTGACAATCCTTGCCATCCTTGGGCTCCACACCGGCGTAGGTGTATTTAAAATCGGACTTGGTGATTGTTTCAAAAGGGTTGCTAGCCGATTTTGTGGTTTTCTCCTCCGAAGCATTGCTCCAGATTTCGCCAGCCTTAACAGCCTTTCCCGGAAGCATCAAGTACATCCAGTTATGCTTTGATGTTTCCGACATACCCGGAACGGATGCCGAATCGAGGATTGTTCGCTGTATTAATTTTCCCTCCTTGGAGTACAAAACACGGCTACGCTCGCCAACATTCTCGAATGTAATTGTGGTATCCATGCCCATGGCCTTGTTGTGTACCGAGATATTCTTAAGCGTTTCGATAACCGTAACGTCCCCATTTGCGGCAACATCCTCAACAACTATATCGGCATTTAGGGCAATATCCATAAACATCTTTACTTCGTTGCCACCCATGGTTTGCACAATGGTATTGGATAGTTTTGTGTTCTGAAGGTAAGCCTTACCCTTTGTAAGATTATACGCTAAAACAGCCTCCTGCGACGATGCTAATCCGTACGAAGCAATAAATGCTAACAGCAATGCAGATTTTAAAAAGTTAATTTTCATCCGTTTATGATTTATTAAGTGATTTATTATCCTCTGTATTCAACTTTTGATTTTAAGTTTTTTACCTGTTTACGGCAATGTTACCGGCAGGCAAACATCCATATTCGAGCCATTTCATTCGGCACAAGCTATTACATGGCTATCTTCATTGATTATTGTATTAAGCTACTTTTAGTAATGCAAACAAATATAGGGTTTATTCGTTTTTGTTTCTACTGATACTATAGTATTTATTCTCGTTCACAATACGCCATGCGGTGCGGAATGCCAACCTTGCCGTTTTCTCAGCCTTAACATGGTCAACCGTGTCGGGATTATCCCTTACGGTATGGTAATCGTTATGGGTACCCGAGAAAAAAAAGATTGACGAGATATCCTTCTTAAAGAAATTAGCATGATCGCTAGCGCCAAAATACCCTTCGCCCAAATCCACAAGCATTAACCCCACGTGCTTATTCTCATCCTTAACAATTGCGGCCAACTCAGGGTTATACTTATCACCCAGAACCTGTAGCGAATCACCGTTGCGGCTAATCATATCGAGGTTGAGCATGGCCACTGTTTTGCTGAGCGGACGGAGCGGGTTCTCGGTGTAGTACTCCGAACCATAAAGCCCCTTCTCCTCACCGGCAAAGAATATAAACATAATACTCCTTTTGATCTTTTTTGATACCGAGAATGCCTTTGCTATTGCCATCACACCGGCAGTTCCCGATGCATTATCGTCGGCGCCATTGTAAATATAGTCCTCGCCGGGCTTATGCTTCTCCTTATAGCCTACATGGTCGTAATGACCACCAACAACAAGGAACTCATCCTTCAGCTTGCGATCGGCACCCTCAATTTGGCCAACAACATTCCTGGCCGTGTAATGCGTAATGCTGAGTTTGGTTTTGACACTACAAGAAATATTGTGGAACTCAACCGAGGCAGGCGATAACGTGGAGTCGATATGCTTCTGAACACTTCGCAACGAATCAACGCTACCAAACAGGGTGTTAATCACACTCTCGCCAACCTGCACACACGGGATTGATTGTTCGTGCGAATAGAGCACAATTGGTGACACTATACTGCCCTTAAACTTCGACAAGCTGGGCCACGAGTAGCCCTGGGGCGTAATAGTTACATGATTTAACGGATCGGTAACAACCATTAAAGCCACAGCACCATGGCTCATCGCATTTTTTAGTTTTGCCTCAATGCTGGAATGCCTAGTATCGGTTCGCCCCTCAAACACCTTGCAGGTATCCATTTCGCGGGGCTCGTGCTTCATAACAAGAACAACCTTTCCGGCAACATCAATGCCGCTATAATCGTCGTAATTGTACTCGGGGGCGGTAATGCCGTAACCCACAAAAACTATATTCCCACTCGCAGCACCATCGGCAGTATTCTGAAACGGAGTGTAATCGGTTTTCAGATTAAAGCTCTGCATCCCGCTACCATCTGTAATACTCAGGGCGCATTCTTCGGTATTCAAATTCTTAGAGCACAACGGAACTGTCTGAAAATACGACCCGTTAACCGGTTTAATGCCCAGGCGTTCCAACTCGCGGGCAATGTAGTCGGCAGCAATATCGAGTTCGGGACTGGGGGTGTTTCGACCCTTAAGCGAATCGGATGCCAAATAATCGATTTGCGTTTTAAGATAATCGGCGGTTATCTGACTTAGCCCCTTCTGGGGAACGGTTTGCGAAAAAACCAGAACCGATACAAATAACAGAATTGATACTGAAACTAATCTCTTTATCATCATAATAAAATTTTAAATATGCACAGTAAAAATAATTATATGTAAAATTGAATATCACCAATGCTTACAATGTATGAATATTTTAACTTCTTGTAAAAAAACACTAAACTTTCACATCTAACACTTATAGATAAAATTGGGCACAATCGGTTTAATCAAACAAACAAAATTGACCTGATTCCTCATTTTATGATTGTAGATCGTACGGGAAAAATTACTATCAAAAATGCGAAACGCCCCAAGGATAAGGGAATCAACAGCGAAATCGATCAATTTTTATAAGCGCCAGCCGATTCGGCACACTAACAGCCTATCCAAACAATTTTACGCTACTTTTGTCGTTTGGATTAATATGCTGTTTTCCATACCAAACTAATTATGATTTTTACACCAAAGGCCCACCGTTTATTATACATACTGGCGCTAGCAATTACCGCTTGCTCGCTCCCATTTTCGGTTTACACCACAAGCATTGGTACTATAATTTTAGTTGCAAACTTTCTGCTCGAGGGCAATTGGAGATTTAAAGCTGAAGCGATAAAGACAAACAAGCTGCTTTGGATATCGCTACTTGTATACACCCCCCTACTCTACAGCTTCTTCTATAGCACCAACACGGCTATTGGGCTAAAGGAATTACGTTTATGGCTACCATTCGTATTCGTACCTATTGTAGTAGCGCTAAGCAACAAATTGAACCATACGGAATTCCAATTCATTCTACTCTCATTTGTTTTGGCCGTCTTTGTTGCAACAGCAATCAGCACAACCTATCTACTCGGTATCGCTTCAGAATTGGTTATCGATACCCGCAGAATATCACTATTCATATCGCACATCCGCTTTTCGATGATGGTAAACCTCGCCATCGCAATTCTAATTCACCTTGCATTCTCCAATAATCATTTCAAAAAACCGATTCGAATCCTATTTATTGCAGTGGCAATTTGGCTTACAGCATTCCTCTTCGTACTAAAAGCTTTCACCGGAATTGCCATGCTAGCCCTTTTGGTAGCAATGGGAACTATTTGGATTTTAATAAAACAGCGAAATCGGATTGTGCGATTTGTGGTAACCAGTATAGCACTTTCGATGCTGCTTATTATAGCATCGACCATTACGCATAAAGTGGACAGGTTCTACACGCGCCACCGGGTAAACCTCACCCAGCTAAACCCCACAACAGCCAACGGAAACCCATATACCCACGATACGCTCCGAAAGATTTACGAAAACGGGCATCTCCTATACATAAATATCTGCTACCCCGAGCTTCGGAACGAATGGCAGAGAAGAAGCACCGTCCCGTTCGACAGTACCGATGCAAAAGGGCAACCCCTTTCCCAAACCATCATCCGCTACATAACATCCCTGGGGCACACTAAGGATTCGGCGGGGATATGGAAACTGGACAGCCTGGACATCAACCTGATTGAACATGGAGCAACCAGCGTGATATTCAAGGAGAGCACAACGGGATTTGATGCCCGAATTTACCAATTGCTTTGGGAGTTTGATGCGTACAGATCCGAACGCAACATCAGCTACAGCTCCGTAGTTCAACGCATGGTATTTGCCAAAGCCGCTTGGTTTGTAGTAAAAAATAATTTTTGGCTGGGTGTTGGCTGGGGCGATATTCGGGATTCGATGAGCCAATATTACCAGCAATACGAACCGTCGCTACCCGAAACCCTTTGGCTCATGCCGCACAATCAGTACCTAACAGTTTGGACTGGCTCCGGATTATTGGGGTTGATTATTTTCCTGATCGCGCTTTGCGTCCCATTCGTTACAAAAAAAATGTATCGCCATTTTTTACCGCTCTACTTCTTTGCCATGGTAATGGTTTCGATGCTTAACGAGGATACTTTCGAAACGCATATCGGAATTACATTTGCCACAATTTTCATCTCATTGTTTATTTTTGGGGATACATTTCCACATAAACCCGATGAGTCAAAATCGATTAACAGCTGAGTTTTACCAACGCGATGTACTACTGGTTGCCCCCGAATTGCTGGGTAAGCAATTGGTTCGCGCCCTTCCGGATGGGTTACACCTTAAACACCTCATTACCGAAGTTGAGGCCTACAAAGGCACTGGCGACCTAGGCTGCCACGCCAGCAAGGGTAAAACCGAACGCAACAAGGTAATGTTTGAGCAGGGCGGATTGGTATATGTTTACCTAATTTACGGGATGTACTGGATGCTAAACGTAGTTACATCCACCGAGGACAACCCCGAAGCGGTGCTAATAAGAGGCATATCTGAATACTCAGGGCCCGGACGCCTAACAAAGCATCTGCAAATCGACAAAAGTTTTTATGCCGAAGATTTAATAACTTCGCCCCGAATTTGGATTGAGGATATTGGCATTCAACCCCAATTCGAAACCACACCCCGTATCGGAATCGATTACGCAGGGCCATACTGGGCAAACATTCCCTGGCGGTTTGTGATCAAAAACAATTTGGTATAAAACTGAAACAGCACACATAGCAACAAGTATCCATAAACACACTGCATATCAATCAAATAAAACGATTAACAAATGAAGATAGTTTTTGCAGAACCAATTGGGGTATCAACCAACACGCAGGCACAATTCGCCTCGGAGATGGAACAACTGGGGCACAGCGTTGTTTTCCACAGCTCGCCGGTAACCGATCAGCCGGATCTTAAAAATAGAGCACAAGATGCAGACATCCTTGTGCTCAGCAACCAACCCCTCGCAGCCAGTACTATCAACAGTTTCGACAAATTAAAAATGATTTCGGTGGCCTTTACCGGAGTAGATCACCTGCCACTCGATTACTGTCGCGAAAAGAATATCACAATTTGTAACGCTGCGGGATACAGCACTTCGGCGGTTGCAGAGTTAACCATCTCTGTCGCCATATCGCTGCTCCGCAGAGTTGTTGAACTCGATACAAACCTAAGAGCATCAAAAACCCGCGAGGGCTTTCTGGGCGGGGAGCTCCAGAGCAAAACCTTCGGAATAGTTGGGCTTGGAGCAATTGGGCAAAGAGTGGCCGAACTGGGGAATGCGTTTGGTTGCAAAATAATTGCCCACTCCCGGACACCAAAAAATATCCCATACATCACACAGGTTGGACTCGACGAGTTATTCGCCACAGCCGACATAATCTCGCTTCACGCCCCAGCAACAAGCCAAACCGTGGGGATGGTGAATAAAAACCTAATAGCCACCATGAAAAGCACCTCAATACTTATAAATACGGCAAGAGGGACCCTAGTGGATTACTGCGCATTAACCACTGCGCTTAAGAATGGAGCAATAGCAGGTGCTGCTATCGATGTTTACGAACACGAACCACCCATCGACAAGGATTATCCACTACTCACAGCCCCTAACACCATACTCCTCCCCCACATTGGCTACGCCACCAACGAGGCAATAACCCGAAGAACCGACATTGTACTCCAAAATATCCGAAGCTGGCTAAAAAAACAGCCACAGAATGTTGTTGTATAGCAGGTGGATACAGAAAAGTTTGATTTTTTTCGACAAAATATTTGGAACAAATTAAATAAATATATTACATTTGCACCGCTAAAGAAAAAACAACACTCCTCATTAGCTCAGTTGGTTAGAGCACCTGACTGTTAATCAGGGGGTCCTAGGTTCAAGTCCTAGATGAGGAGCAAGCCCCGATAAATAATCGGGGCTTTTTCATTTTGCTCCACCTGTTTTTGTTTTCGGCCAAAAAGATTCATAAATTTCAGGAACATAATTTTTATAGCATGAGCAAGGTACTGGGTTTGGGAAATGCACTTGTCGATATAATGACAAAGCTTAACAACGATTCAACCCTCGATGCATTAGGGCTCCCCAAGGGAAGCATGCAACTGGTGGACGAACACTTCATCCAAAAAGCCACCGACTTTACCAAGCACCTCCCCCACACCCTTGCCGCGGGAGGAAGTGCCGCAAACACCATACACGGACTGGCCAACATGGGAATCGACACCGCTTTCATTGGAAAAATCGGGGACGACTCATTCGGCAAAGTGTTCCAAGCCGATATGAGCAAGCATGGCATCAACCCAATGGTACTGAAGGGACAAGCCGACTCGGGTAGAGCCCTTGCCTTGGTTAGCCCCGATACCGAACGCACTTTTGCCACCTACCTTGGCGCAGCCATTGAGCTTACCGCCGACGACCTGAGCCCCGAAATGTTCGATGGGTATTCCTATTTCCACATCGAAGGGTACCTGGTGCAAAACCACGACCTAATCCGCCGAGCCATGGAGATTGCGCACAGCAAAGGCCTTTTAATATCAATCGACATGGCCAGCTACAACGTGGTGCGCGATAACCAAGCCTTCCTACAGGAAATTATCCAAAAATACGTATCGATAGTTTTTGCCAACGAGGACGAGGCCAAGGCATTTACCGGGAAATCGCCCGAGGAATCGCTCGATGTATTCGCCCAGATGGTTTCCATTGCCGTGGTTAAACTGGGCGCCGAGGGCTCCATCATCAAGCGAGGCAACGAACGGATTAACGTGGGCATAATCGGCGTGGACTGTATCGATACAACTGGCGCTGGCGACCTTTACGCTGCCGGCTTTATTTACGGCCTAATCAAAAACCTTTCGCTCTACAAATGCGGCCAAATTGGTTCGGTTCTTTCCGGCCATGTTATCGAGGTTTTGGGTCCCAAAATGGATGGCATGCGTTGGCAAAACGTAAAAAATTTAGTGGCAAAAATCGAAAACGAATAGTTTTTTCGCTCATTTCTTTATATATTGCATTTTAAACAAGTTGCGTTACAGCCGCCACTTGGCATATCGGCATTAAATGTTCTAATTATGCAAACCACAATGAGCACAAACAATAAAATTCTTTACGTTGACGATGAGCACATCAACCTAGAACTGTTCAAAATCAACTTTCGAAACGATTTTGAGGTGTTTATTGCCGACTCCGCAATGAGAGGCCTGGAAATACTCAACGAGCAACCCATCAACATCATCATATCGGATCTTAAAATGCCAAATATGAATGGGTTGGAATTTATCGAGAAGATTAAATCCGAAACCCCCGAAAAGATTTGCATACTACTTACGGCCTTCATGGAATCGGATGTTATGCTCAAGGCCATAAACAACGAGCTTATCTTCCGGTACATCATGAAACCCTGGCGTAAAAACGAGCTCAAGGAGGTTATCGACCTTGCAATAAAAAAACACGAAGAGTTAAGTTAACAAGTCTGGGCTTTTCCGCCCAACAGGTAATCGCACTGTAAAGGTAGAACCCTCACCAACCCTGGAGGTAACCTCAATGGTTCCGTTATGGGCTTTTACCATATTGTACGAGATGTAAAGGCCAAGGCCAGTACCGCGCCCCACATCCTTAGTGGTGAAAAACGGATCGAATATCTTGTCGAGAATAGCATCGTCGATTCCACAGCCGGAGTCCTTTACGCGAATCACCAACTCATCAGTTTCGGCACTATACTTCGACGAGATTAGAATACGCCCCTGTTCGTGGATTGAGTCAATGGCATTCGATATCAAGTTCATCAACACCTGATTAATGCCATTCACATTGCAGAATATCATGGGCAAGTCGGGGGCGTACTCCTCTACAATATCAATCCTACCCGAGTACTTCGACTTAAGGATTACTAACACATCCTTAACGCCTTTAGGCACATCAAATGGGCGGAACTCCTGCGGCTCGTTTCTGGAAAAAGCCATAAGGCTTCGGATTATTTCGGTGGTCCGGTTTATACCCGTTTCGATATTGGATAGCAAAAACTTCATCGACTCGTACAAATCGCCAAATCCAGAATTATGCCGTTGTTCCACCTCGTCAAAAACGGATTGAAATGCTGGATCGCCACTACCCTTCCGCACATCCTCGAGTAGAGCCCACATATCGTCCAAATGCATTTGCAAAGCCTGATAGCTTCCGCTGATATAGTTCACCGGATTGTTAATCTCATGGGCAATTCCAGCGGTTAACATACCCAACGAGGCCATCTTCTCCGACTGCACCAGTTGATCCTGGGTTTCCTTCAACACCTGAATAATCTGCGACAACTCCTCGGCCTTTTTCTGCAACTCGGCATTGGCTGCTGTAAGACCCTGATTCAGAGCAACAATTTCATTAGTGCGATCATAAACAAGTTCTTCTAAGTGATCCTTATGCCGACTTAACTCATCTTGATAATTCTTCAACTTGGTAATATCGGAAATGGTAAGCAGTACCCTCTTGTAAGTGTCCTCGTACCCGGGCAACACCATCCACTTCAAATGAACGTGCAACAAACTACCCCTAATGTTTTGGCGAATGCTCTCGTATGCACACGAGGATTGACGCTCAATCATGGCAAAGAAAACAGTCTTAAAACTCTCTGTCGAGAGTTCCATGCTGTAGGTTTTAAAATAGTTCTGAGCCGCATCCTGCTTATCCTTAAACCCGAACAAATCGAGCCCGGCCTGATTAACGTTAATAACCTGAATTAACGCCAAGCCCTGACCCGTTACCTTAAGCGCTTCCGCATTATCAATATGAGGCATTTTATGCAGATAATCAATCGTTTCGACGAACGACTTTAGAGCCGATAAATCCAGTTCAAACAGGGGTATCGGCGAATTCTCGAACAAACTTTTAAAATACTGCTGACTTGTTTGCAACTCATCGGTTCGTTGTGCCACCAGCCGCTCCAACTTCTGGTTCAGATTCAACTTCATACGGTAAGCCCAGTAGGCAAACCCCAAGCTCAACGTTAAGCCTAATGTTACAAGCAACGCGATGAGGAACCGACGCTGCTGATCGAGAATGATTGTATCCTGCTGGCTAATTTCTGCGGTTTGCTGCTCAATCTGAGCCTGCTTAGTACTCAACTCTATCTGTTTAATACTAATCTCGGAATCGAGCGAGTCGAGTTTAGACGAGGCGTTTTCGATGGATTTCATCTGCGATTTTATGAGCTCCTGTAACGACTGGCTCTCATGGATTTTCCGTTCAAGTTCCTGTGTACGAACGGCAAGTAAACTATCGCGCCCCTTTAGCTTTGAATCGAGCAATGCGTACTCTTGCTCCGACTGCTTAATCCCCTTGGCCAAACCATCTATCCTATCGTTGAGTCCGTTTATTTCTTGCTGATACTCCTCTTTCTCGCGACTAATCTTAACCAATTCGTCTTTATACTGATTTATACGTTCAGTCTCGCGGCGTAGCTGCTCCGAGGTTTGCACGTAAAGCTCCTTTATGTTGACATAATCCCCACCAAGAAGTAAAATTTTAGGATTCACAGAAAAACCGTTGGCATCCAAATTCTGCTTATTAATCTCGAACGAAAAGGTATTCTTCTCCGCGTTAAAAAGGATGTTAATCATGGTTAACACCCTATCGGCACTCCTGTCGGTAATAACAAGCACATCCTTTTGGTTAATCTTCCGGTAAACGCTGGGCAGCATATCACCCAAATTAAACCCAAAGTAGAGTAAATTGTAGTCGGCATAATTAACGGACCCCGACAAATAAAAAACATCAAAGGGCTTCCCTTTGATTTGACGAACCCCCTTAACCGCAAGCAACTCCTTGTAAACACTCGAATCCTGATCGATAACGCCAATCCGATAGGTTCCAATACTCGACTCGTTCCGCCATTGAACATTCTGGGCAAAATTCACAATAAGAGCCGCCTTTACCTTGGCTTCCGATATTTGAGTACCACCCAAAATAATTACAGGCGAAACCCGGTAAGCAAAGCAAAACACAAAAAACAGCAATAATCCGAATTTACGAGCAACCATAGGCACTACCGTTCAACAACTTGCAATATATAAAAAGAATATTACAATACCAATCATTAACAATACCTATCAAATGCCAAAACACCTTTTGTGGGGTTAATTATTTGATATATTTTTGCTAACTCAATTTACAGGAAATACTTGATAATAAATATATGACTCAGGAAGAATTATTCAAGAAACTGATTGCTCACTGCAAGGAATACGGCTTTGTATTTCAGTCGAGCGAAATTTACGATGGTTTAAGCGCGGTTTACGATTACGGACAGAATGGTGTTGAGCTAAAAAATAATATTCGCCGCTACTGGTGGGAGGCAATGACCCGCCTGAACGAAAACATTGTGGGTATTGATGCTGCAATATTTATGCATCCGCAAACATGGGTAGCTTCGGGGCATGTTGGGGCGTTCAACGATCCGCTTATCGACAACAAGGATAGCAAAAAGCGCTACCGTGCCGATGTGCTTATTGAGGATTGGATTGCAAAAATTGAGGATAAGATCAACAAGGAGGTTGAAAAAGCGGCCAAACGCTTTGGCGATTCGTTCGATGAGACGATGTTCCGCCAAACCAACCCACGAGTTTTAGAAAACCAGGCAAAAATTGACGAGGTTAATAAGCGGATGGTTGCCGCGCTTGAGGCAAACGAACTGGCCGAGGTTAAGAAAATTATTGAGGATTGCGAGATTACTTGCCCCATTTCGGGTTCGCGCAACTGGACCGATGTTCGCCAGTTTAACCTGATGTTCGACACCAAGTTGGGTTCTGTAACCGACGAGGCCAACACAATATATCTCCGCCCCGAAACCGCTCAGGGTATTTTTGTTAACTACCTGAATGTTCAAAAAACCGGACGCATGAAAATTCCTTTTGGAATTGCCCAGGTGGGTAAAGCGTTCCGTAACGAGATTGTGGCGCGTCAGTTTATTTTCCGCATGCGAGAGTTTGAACAAATGGAGATGCAATTCTTTGTTCGTCCGGGCGAGGAGATGAAGTGGTACGAATTCTGGATGGAAAAACGTATGCGTTGGCATAAATCCATGGGGCTTGGCGACGAAAAGTATCGATTCCACAAGCACGAGAAATTGGCCCATTACGCCAATGCCGCATCGGATATCGAATTTAAATTCCCATTCGGCTTTAAGGAAGTGGAGGGTATTCACTCAAGAACCGATTTCGATTTAAGCAGTCACCAGAAACATTCAGGCAAAAAGTTACAATATTTCGATCCCGAAACCAACGAGAGTTACGTTCCATATGTTGTAGAAACCTCAATTGGTTTGGATAGAACATTCTTGCTAATCCTATCATCAGCCTATACCGAGGAGAAACTCACCAAGGAGGATGGCTCAGTTGACGAAAGGGTTGTTCTGAAAATTCCTGCTGCGTTAGCTCCGGTGAAATTGGCAATATTCCCGCTAGTTAAAAAGGATGGATTGCCCGAAATGGCTCGTAAAATTATGGACGATTTGAAGTTCGATTTTGCCTGCCAGTACGAGGAGAAGGATACCATTGGCAAACGCTATCGCCGTCACGATGCAATTGGAACCCCTTTCTGCATAACTATCGACCACCAAACCCTGGAGGACGAAACCGTAACTATTCGCTACCGCGACACCATGGAGCAGGAGCGTGTTCCCGCATCGAAGTTGCGCGAAATTATGGCCGAAAAGGTTTCGATATCATCATTGCTCAAGCAAATTTAAACTGAGCGTGCAATATTCTACAAAGCAAGGCGATTATTAAAGCCTTGCTTTTTTGTTGGTTGAGCTATCTTCTTTTTTAATATATTTGAGGTTTAATTTTTTAACCGGTTTAGTTCAAAACAGAATCCTATGAATAAGGAAAAACTTCTTGGAATACTCCCACACATTGTAGCACCTATAATATTTATAGCTATTTCGTTAGCATTTTTCTCTCCTCTACTGGAGGGGAAACGCCTTGCCCAACACGATATTGCCATGTGGAAGGGTGGCGCAAAGGAAGTTTTGGATTATAAAGAAAAAACTGGCGAGGTTAGTCTTTGGACCAACAGCATGTTTGGGGGGATGCCTGCATACCTGGTATCGGTCCCCTACTCCAACAACCTTATTCAACACGCCGACAAATTGCTAAACACTGTTCAGCGTCCGGCCAGTTTTATTTTTATTACAATGCTCGGGTTCTACATACTTATGCTCGTTATGGGCTTAAACCCTTGGCTCAGCATTGTTGGAGCAATTGCCTACGGATTATCCACATATTTTTTCATAGTTATTGGAGCTGGGCACAATGCCAAAATAAGGGCAATGAGCTACGTTGCTCCCATGATTGCAGGTATGATATTAACATTCCGGGGAAAGTTTTTAAGCGGATTTGCGCTATTCGCGCTATTCTTCGCACTCAACCTATACGCTGGGCATCCTCAAATAACATACTACGCCGCATTTATACTGGCCGCACTATTTATTGGATACCTAGTAGATAGTTTCCGTAATAAAGAAAAGGTAAACCTCCCTAAAATAATTGGCACGCTGGCCTTAGCCGGAATACTGGGGCTTGGAGCAAACTTTAGCAGCCTTTGGTTCACATACGACTACGGGAAGGACTCCATTAGGGGAAAATCCGAACTCACCGACGATCAGCACAACAAAACCAGTGGACTGGATAAAAATTACGTAACCCAATGGAGCTACGGCCCTGCCGAAACGTTCAACTTGCTTATCCCTAACCTAATGGGAGGCGCCAGCGCCATGAACATGGGCGAAAAATCCGAAACCTACAAATTCTTGCGCCAAAACGGAGTGCCAATGAACCAAACGCAGGCCATTGTTAGCCAATTACCAACCTACTGGGGCCCTCAACCCTCCACCTCGGGGCCAGTGTACATTGGAGCCATTGTATTCTTCCTGTTCGTAATGGGTCTATTCATTATAAAGAGTGCCACCAAATGGGCAATACTGGCCGTAACGGTTTTGGCAATACTGCTATCGTGGGGAAACCATCTAAACTTCTTAACCGATCTATTCCTGAACTACTTTCCGGCCTACAACAAGTTCCGTACAGTTTCGATGATACTTGTTATTGTAGAGTTCACCATGCCATTCCTTGGATTCCTAGCCCTAAAGGAGATATACGAAGATAAAGTATCCAACTCTGATTTCATGAAAGCCTTCAAGTGGTCCGTAGGAATTACCGGAGGGCTATGCCTGCTATTTGTCCTACTCGGCAAAGGTATGTTTAACTTCTCGGGAATGGTCGATCAGCAGTTAATCTCCTCGGGATGGCCACAGGAAATTATTAATGCCATTGTAAAGGATAGGCAAAATATGATGTGGAACGACTCCATTCGCTCCCTCGTATTCGTTTTGGTTGGAGCAGGATTGGTATTCGCCCTATTCAAGAAAAAGATTAAGCCGGCACACTTCCTCGTTGCGCTCGGTCTATTTATAACCGTCGATTTATGGGTAGTTAACAAGCGGTACATGGATAACAAAAACTTTGTTACCCCGCAAATGGTGGAAGCGCCATTCAACGCCACCGAAGCCGACAAGATGATACTAACCGACACCGACCCCAACTTCAGGGTTTTCAACCTCACCGTTAGCCCTTTCAACGATGCATCCACATCGTACTTCCATAAATCCATTGGGGGCTACCACGGGGCAAAACTCCGCCGCTACCAGGACTTGATCGAAAAGCACCTAGCCACAGGCAACATGGCCGTGCTGAACATGCTTAACACCAAATACTTTATCCAGAATTCGAACAATGGCCCCATGGCCATGCGCAACCCCGATGCGCTTGGAAATGCCTGGTTTGTAGACTCAACAATAATGGTTGCCAATGCCGACGAGGAGATTGCCGCACTAGCAAACTTCAACCCAAAAACAACCGCCGTAGTTGACAAACGCTTTGCAAGCCTAATAACCAGCACACCAACACACACCGACTCCCTATCGACAATTAAACTTACCGAATACAAACCGAACAGGCTTAAGTACAGCGCATCGTGCCAGATTAGCCGTATCGCCGTATTCTCGGAAATATACTACGCCAAGGGATGGAAAGCCACAATCGATGGCAAGCCAGCGAATCACTTCAGGGCTAACTACGTACTGAGGGCAATGGTAGTTCCACAAGGCGTACACACTATTGAGTTTGTATTCGACCCTCCAATGTGGCACACCGGACGCAGTATCGATTTGGCCTCATCGCTGCTAATCCTGCTCGTATTTGCCGGTTGGATTGCTTGGAGCCTGAAACCCAAAAACAAGTAACACTCCATAAGCATCAATAAAATGGAAAAACAGGAATCAAAAGTAAGCAGGCAGCGGTTAAGGAGCTCGTACCTATCGTCCATTATTAGCATCTCCTTGGTACTATTCATGCTGGGGATGTTGGGCTTACTCTTAGTTAGCGCAAAAAAACTGTCGGACTACGTGAAGGAAAACATTGGCTTCTCAATCTACCTTAACGATGAGGCCAGCGATGCCGATGCTAACTACCTGCGCAAAATACTGGACGCATCAAACCACGTTAAGTACACCCAGTACATCAGCAAGGACGACGCCGCCAAAATGATGGAACAGGAGCTGGGCGAAGATTTTATCGATTACATTGGCTACAACCCCCTATCGGCATACATCGATATGCGCCTAAAAGCCGACTACGCCAATACCGACAGTATTGCAAAAATTGAGGCTTGGCTTGGCCAGTTTAAACAAATAAAGGAAATCGACTACCAAAAACCTATGGTTAACCTGGTAAACGAGAATGTGAGCCGCGTTAGTTTGATTATCCTGGTGTTTAATGTGCTCCTGATGTTCATCGCCCTGGTTCTTATCAACAATACAATCAGGCTGTCGGTATACTCCAAGCGTTTCATTATTAATACCATGAAACTGGTAGGCGCCACGTGGGGTTTTATCCGGAAGCCATTCCTACTCCGCAGCATTCTGCATGGGCTATACGCATCGGTTATTGCCATTGCAATGCTTATCGCATTAATTTACGGCATCAAAAAGGAGATTGCCGACATCCTGCTAATTGTGGATCCGATCTACATAATAGGGATATTTGCGGGCACAACCATTATTGGCGTTTTCATTAACTTACTGGCCACATTCTTTGCAGTAAACAAATTTCTTCGGCTCACATCCGACGACCTTTACTACTAAAAAATTGATAAACAGATATAGCTATGTCGAAACAAGGAAACAAAACAACCGTAAATCCCGAAAAAGAAGGGAAATTTGCGCTAGGGCGCGAAAACTACAAATTGCTGCTCATTGGTTTTGCGATAATCATACTCGGCTTCATCTTAATGGCAGGGGGTGGCTCCACCGATCCAAATGTATTCAGCTACGAGATATTCAGTTTCCGCCGAATAACACTAGCCCCAATTGTAGTACTGTTCGGCTTTGCATTTGAGATATATGCCATAATGAAGAAACCCAAAGCATAACCCTAATAACATACAAATGTCGATATTAGAAGCAATTATCCTCGGAGTAATCCAAGGGTTAACCGAATTTTTGCCCGTTAGCAGCAGCGGTCACATAGAGCTGGGCAAGGCAATCCTAGGCGTGGAGATAAAGGATAGCATAGAGTTTACAGTAGCAGTTCATGCCGCCACAGTGCTAAGTACACTGGTTGTATTCCGCAAGGAAATTGCCAGCCTATTTGCCGGTTTTTTCAAGTTTAAAATGAACCCCGAAACCCAGTTTGTGCTTAAAATACTCGTTTCAACCATACCGGTACTACTGGTAGGCCTTTTCCTAAAAGAGAAGGTTGAAGCACTTTTCGACGGAAACCTCTTAGTGGTAGGTTTTATGCTGCTTGTTACTGCCACGCTTCTTGCCCTTACCAAGTACTTCAAAAAAACTACCACCAAACCAATTGGCTACAGAAACGCTTTTATCATTGGGATTGCCCAAGCCATTGCGGTAATGCCCGGGTTAAGCCGCTCTGGATCGACTATATCCACAGGGTTAATACTTGGCAATCACCGCGACGAGGTGGCCAAATTCTCATTCCTAATGGTTATTATTCCTATACTGGGAGCTGCCATCCTCGATCTGGCCAAAGGCGAATTCGCATCCGTTGATATCCAACCGCTGGCCGCCGGATTCGTTGCTGCATTTGTATCCGGGTACATTGCCTGCAGCTGGATGATAAAGCTTGTTCGCAAGGGAAACCTCATCTGGTTTGCCGCATACTGTGCAATAGCCGGAACCGCAGCCATAATATATAGCCTGTAATGGAGATAAACAAAACCGAAACACTAAAGGAGGGTAGCGTATTTTTAGTTGATAAACCCTATACCTGGACATCATTTAACGTAGTAGGAAAGCTTAAGGTGCTTATCAGGAGGGCTACTGGCGATAAAACCATTAAAGTGGGACATGCAGGCACACTGGACCCCCTGGCCTCCGGGCTGCTAGTTGTTTGTACTGGCAAAGCAACCAAACAGGTTAACGAGCTAATGGCCCAGCAGAAGGAATACATGGCTACAATCAAAATTGGCGAAACAACACCATCGTTCGATCTGGAAACCAAGCCGGATCAACAGTACCCCACCGACCATATAACCCGCACCACCATTGACGAGGCAATCAAGGGCTTTATTGGACCACAGCTCCAGATACCCCCACTATTCTCGGCCAAATTTGTGGATGGCAAACGAGCCTACAAGTACGCACGGCAAGGCGTTGATATGGAGTTAAAACCCGTTCCCATTGAAATATACGACATCTCGGTAATTTCATTCGAGATGCCACTGCTCGAGTTACAGATTCGATGCAGCAAAGGAACGTACATCCGATCCATAGCTCGCGACATAGGGAAAGCGCTAAACTCGGGAGCTCACCTTGTCCAACTCCGCCGCACAGCCAGCGGTAACTTCAGAATTGAGGATGCACTAACAATTGAAGAGATCGAAAAAAAATTTTCGTCGATATGTAACCAACCCTAATTTTGCCCGTATAAGATGGGCAATCTTTAAAGATATACACTAAATTTGCAATCGCTTAATTTTATTACGATTATGACACCCTGCATCCGTGCAGGGCAGATGTTATTTAGCCCAGAAAAAAGTATACTTAACAAATAAAAGAAAAATGAAGCTATCGCAGTACAAGTACAATCTGCCCCCGGAGCTCATTGCGAAGTTCCCTGTCGAAAATCGCGACGAATCCAGATTAATGGTGGTAAACCGGAAAACCAAGCAGATTGAGCATCGTGTTTTTAAGGACATTATAGAGTACTACAACGAGCACGATGTGCTGGTATTCAACAACACCAAGGTTTTCCCTGCCCGTCTTTACGGGAACAAGGAAAAAACGGGTGCCGAGATAGAGGTATTCCTGCTCCGCGAGCTTAACAAAGAGCAACGCCTGTGGGATGTTTTAGTTGATCCGGCCCGTAAAATCCGCATAGGGAATAAACTTTACTTTGGCGAGGACGATGTACTGGTTGCCGAGGTTATTGATAACACTACCAGCAGAGGGAGAACACTGCGCTTCCTTTTCGACGGCTCATACGATGAGTTTAAGGACACACTCTACCGCCTAGGCGAAACACCTCTACCCAAATTCATCCGCCGCGAAGTGGTTGAGGAGGACCGCGAACGCTACCAAACCGTTTACGCCAAGCACGAAGGCGCGGTTGCCGCCCCTACCGCCGGTCTTCACTTCAGCAAACAGTTGCTTAAACGGCTCGAAATTAAGGGTCTCGATTTTGCCGAAATTACCCTGCACGTTGGGCTAGGCAACTTCCGCACCGTTGACGTGGAGGATTTAACCAAGCACAAAATGGACTCCGAGCAAATAAGCATTCCCATCGAAGCGGTAAATACAATCAACGCAGCAAAAACAAATCGGAATAATATTTGCGCCGTGGGTACAACAGTACTCCGCACCTTGGAGAGCTCTGTTACTACCGATGGGTTCCTTAAACCCTACAGCGGGTGGACCAACAAATTCATCTTCCCCCCCTACGAATTCAGCGTTCCAAACATGCTAATCACCAACTTCCACCTTCCCCTATCCACCCTCCTAATGATGGTTTCGGCCTTTGCTGGCTACGACCTTCTTTTTGAAGCGTACCGGGTTGCCATTAAGGAAAAATACCGATTTGGAACCTATGGCGACGCCATGCTTATCATATAATATTGCACTTCGATAACTAAAAGCTGCTTGATATCAAGCAGCTTTTTTTATTCCACACACCTACCGCAAAAACTACGAAGTGGAAAACATATTCCACTCAAACAAATGCTCCGCGTTGGTTGCAACCGACTCCTTTACACAGAAAATACAGGCATTGGAATTGGTGTATATGCCACGCGCCTGCCAAATGGCCTCACAGCTCGAATCGAACTCCCCCAACTCGATGCACCTATTGGCATTCTGCAGAAAAGGACAACCCTCCTTGTGAACCGAGTGGAACCCTGCAAAATTTGTTCTCCGCACCAAATAATACTTAGGCATAGTTATATCTATTTAGATGTTGTACGTGTTTATGGTCTATATATGGATTGATAAAAAATTGTTACCTTAACCATGCGAATATGCTACTAATCTGCAAATTACCACGCACCTCCTCCACTCAGACTAAAAGTAAAGCCACATAAATACACTCAGGCCGCACGCCTCATTTAAACGGAATTGATTTTCCCCAGCAAAATCGGTTAGTGCATTTAGGTTATACTAAAAGCAAGATTTCAACAAAGCGCTCCCAAAATTGCAAAAACGAAAGGGGTACGAAAGCATCACATTAAACATCAATAATTTAAAAATGGAGTTCAAAAAAATTTACCACAAAAAATTATTTACCCAAAAGGGGTAACAAATTTTCACCAATCGCTATGTATAGAATAAATAAACCAATTAAATTCTACTACTATGAAACTATTACGAAAAAACCAGAACTCGGCAAACACTATTAATAACCTAAAACACTCGCTGGCGCAGGGGCAGGAATTAAGCAAGAACAGCCTTAATTTGTTAAGAGGAGGCGAAGGAGAGGATGATGGTACTGTCAGCATAATTATAATCCCCAAAGAACATCCAACAAAACCACAGGACAAAAAATAAACATCACCCAGCACATGGGTGAAATAAACAAAAATGTATAATAACAGCACAGATAGAAAAACTCTACCAAATCTAGAGCAATCCCTGATGCTCCATAAAAGACATTCATATTTATGATTGTCTTTTTGTTATCTTGCAGCCATTAAACACGGCACAATGCTTTGCAGGATAATAGCCATAGCACTAACCATTACAAACAATAGCTTCTCAATTGCTCAGGATACGAGCTCCGAAGCCTATTTCAACAAATTTCTAAAAAGCTATAACAAGGGAGACCTACCCGAAGCAGAAAAACACCTTCGAGATATTCTGAAACAGGGCAATGCTCTATCAAACAACTACCGCATTGCCGCTTACAACAACCTAGGTGTCATTTACTTTCAAATGGGACGCTACAACGAGGCTTTGGAGTACCACAAACTAGCAGAGGAATCCATAACCAACCGTCAACAATCGGCCGAGGAGCTTGCCGATATATACATTAACATATCCAGAATATATGGAATTATAAAAGAATACGATAAGGCCATCGACTATGCCATCCAAGGAATAAAACTATACAAAGGGCTAACCATTAACAATAACGTGCTCTTTAAAATATCTACAGCCAATATTAATCTAGGAATAACCCTCTACAAAATAAAAAACTATAAAAAAGCGCTACACCACTTCTCCGAAAGTTTACGCCTAAAAACAAAGTATAGCCTGCCCGAAAAATCGTTGGTTTACCTAAACATCGCCAAAGTGGCGTTTGATACCGGCGATACTTGTAAAGCCGACAGCTATTTCAGGTTGAGCATCGAATGGTTTAACCGCGAATTCGGACAGGATCACTACAGGATAACCAGCGTGCTAAACGATTACGGTGAATTCCTCCGCCTAACCGGTCGATCGCAGAAAGCGTTGGAGATGCATAAAAAATCGCTGACCATCTGCCTTAATACCTACGGCGATAAACATCCATACGTTTCGTTAGCTTACAAAACTTTAGGCGACTTCTTTGCGGAGCAATCCGATTACAAAACCGCACTCCACTACTACCAAAAATCGTTAATTGCCATTGTGCCAGAGTTTAACAACAAATGCATTTTTGCTGATCCTCCAATAAAATCGGCTATTTTCAACTATCGCCTTCTGGACAACCTAAAAAGCAAAGCATTCGCGCTTATGATGCATTCGCATCAACAAGCCGGAGTATTCCAGGTTAAACTGATGAAACAGAGCTTCCAAACCATGGAACTCGCACTACAAGTAATTGAGCAGATCCGAGAAACCTACTCATCGCACGACAGCAAGCTATACCTAGCAGAAAACGAGAAGGACACATACCTACAGGCCATAGAAATAGCCCGGGAGCTCTACTCTCTAACCAAGGAGAGCAAATACATCGAAAGCATGTATAGTATCTCAAGCATAAGCAAATCGAGGGTACTCCACGACGAGTATAACGAGAATGAAACTCTATACGGGCAACACTCATCGGACTCAATACTGGCAAGGCGCAACGAGCTGAGGCTCCAAATATCGTCGTACAACAAGCTCATTCAGGATGAGCAGCAAAAAGCAAAACCCGACTCACAAAAAATTGAACTGTGGACAGATAAGCTCTTTGAGGTAAACCGGAATAGCGAGATGATTTCTGAAAAAATAAAAAAAATGTCGTCGCAAAATAGCGAAATACAAGATAGAGTAAAACCCACGACACTAAAAAAAATACAAGCAAAACTAAAAACCGACGAAAGCATAGTTGAGTACTTCCTCCCCCACAACTACACCCAAAGCCAACGACAACTGTACACATTCGTCATCACAAAAAGCACCATTAATTACCACTCAACACCCCTCGACAGCATCTTTGTGCATAACGTAAGTATTATTAAGCATGCAGCAACAAACCACTCCCTGAACAACGCGTCGGCATCATACAAAAAGTACCTTGCAGCGCTTCACTATATGTACAGCGTGCTCATAAAACCCATCGAGAACAAGCTGGCCGGATCCAAAATAACAATTATCCCCGACGAGGAAATATCGTACCTCCCCTTCGATGCCTTTATACGCGAGATACCCCAAGGCGCTACGTTGGGATTCGATGGCCTTAGATACCTAATCCACAACTACTCCATATCGTACGCCTACTCGTCGTCGTTGATTTTTGAGCAGAACAGAGTAAAAACCCAAAGGATTCTCCTGATTGCACCCCATTATACGAACCAATCGGACAACAACAGCCCAATAGTGCTAGAGGGAGCCAAATCGGAGGCTCAAACAATTCTGCACGGACTAATCGGAAACTGCGAAAGTATCGGCATATCAACCGAAAAGGATTTTAAGCAGAACCTGGATTCCCCTGCAATTATCCACTTGGCGATGCACTCCAGCACCGATACCATAAACCCCAAATACTCGAGTCTCATTTTCGACACGCCAACAGATTCTACTGAGGATGGCAAGCTATACAGTTACGAAATAGCAATGAATAGAATGGAATCGCCCCTAGTGGTACTGAGCGCCTGCAACACCGGATCGGGAGCACTATACCACGGCGAGGGAATAATGAGCCTAGCCCGTAGTTTCTTCCTATCGGGAGCATCGGCAGTGATTAACACCCTATGGGACGTAAACGACGAAGCTAGCGCACCAATTATGACGGAGTTTTATCGAAACCTAGATTTGGGATCAACCAAGGATGAGGCAATGCGACAGGCAAAACTAAAATACATAAAAAATTCGCCCCCCACCTACGCCAACCCATACTACTGGGCTGCATATCAAGTTATGGGCGACAAGTCGCCTATAAAGCAAAGCAACGGTATCAGATGGATCGCCATACTTACTCTTTCGGCCATAGCTATAACCGGAATCCTATACTACTATAAGATGAAATTGAAAAAAGTTTAGCGAATCTGCCGCAGAATATCCCTGGAAGGCTCCTGATAGTAACCAGGCTCACTGGATAATTGCTCAAAATATGGGATAGCCTCTGACAAATTGTTGACTTTAACATGGCACAATCCCAAGTACCACTTTGCCTCTATCGAATAATCGGCATTATGTTGCTCAACGCTACTGAGCAATTCGATAGCAGCAGGATAATTGGACAATTCGATTTGCGACAATCCCGCAAAGAAACGGGTTGACACATTGAAAGTGTCCACTCGCATAATCAGGTCGAACTCAATTGCTGCCAGTTCGTAATTACCCTGCCTATAGTTTACAATAGCCTGATTATACTTGCTGGTCAAATTCCCATCGTTACTCCTCGATATCGATGTAAACGCCTGATAGGGTTTATAGTTTTCGTTAAATAGATCATCGGGGCTAACGGGTGCAACAAGCGATCGCACTACAAATAGCAATGCTAACCCTGCTGCTGCCGAGAGTCCCACTATGCGTAAAGCAGGCCGATTGTACCACTTCAACGAACGGACACGGGGAGTATTCGGAACATCGGCCATCGACTGGCTCACAAATCCAGCGATTGACCTATACCGATGCTCTGATCTATCATCACGGATCTCACCCCACTCTTTCACCCACTCACGGGTAAATCCATCAATACTTTCCTCAGAAATCTCCGCTTGAATTTGTGCCACCTCAGCTTCGAGGGCAGCATCATCGGGGTTTAAAATCGAGGAATCAATAAAACTGCGAATATCACTATACCGCGAAGGATTGCGCTCAAAATGTTCTACCAGGCTCTCAGCCTGTTTCAGGGCACCAGGCAGTGCCCCGTCGCTTTCAACATCAGCTATGTCGAACTTGGCACGAAGCGCATTGCCCACCACGCCAAACAGTGCGTATTCCTGTTTTAGAACAGCATTACGAGCAAGCTCCTGCTCAAACCTGAGCCGATCGGCTTCGGACAAATTGCCCTCGGCATAATCTATTATATCGTTGATATACTTACTCATAACAATGCCTATGATTAACGTTGAAAACTCTCCTCGGTACGCTCAAGCACCTTATAATCGGGATGATTTTGTATCCTACGAATCACCTCGGCATGGCACTCGCACTTGCGCTTACGAACATAGCTATAGGTATAGCCCAACATCTTAGCAATTTCGGTAGGCGAGTAGCCCTCCCAGTACAGTTTAAGGATCTGTTGACAAACCGGATCGAGCGTTTCGTAAATTTCGAAAACCAAATCCTGATATACCTTCTGATCCAACTCATCGGTAAAATCAACTTCGGTGGAGTCGTCGAGTTTCCGATGAAAAAAATTCTCAGCACTCTTACGCTTATCCACCACATTCAACCACAGATTATTACAAACACTGTAGAGGAATGTCTTAAGTTTACAGGTTAGTTCAAAATCGTCCCGGTCAACCCTGTCGATCAGGATAATTAACCCATCCTGAAAGATATCGTTGGCATCGTCGGAGGATCCACCTGCCTTGTACACCATAAACCGAATCATGGGCAGGTACCGTTTAAAAAGGTACTGCACCACATCGCTCTGCCTATTCCTAAGGCAGTCAATAATTTCGGCATCGGTGAATTCGCGCATAATTTTAGGATTATAACCAAGTCATCCCAAACAAAAGTATGAAATAACTTCAAATACAAACACTCAATTAAACAATAAATACGCTCAAATCACAGTAACACCGAACTACTACATGTATATCAACATACGTTTAGCGAATAAACCACCTAACCACATGCAAAACAATGTAGCAACAATTAAAAATCAGAGGAACAGGGAATAGGATTATAACATAGTATTGGCTCATACACTGATGGTTATCCTATTCCCATTCAAACAAAATTCCTCCTTTATTAAACAACAACACTAATACATAGGAATGGAGGGAAAATTGTTACCCAAAAAATGAAGAAAAATTGCATTTTTCTCAAAAAAAATTTCAACTATCTGATAATTTAAGACATACATCAACTCAAAAAAATGAAGTTGAAACATTCAGTACTTGTTTTGGAAACAACGATGAGGCTTGGCATAATTGGGTGCTGCAAAAACTTCATACTACAACAACGAATAATCAACCAAAGTAAAGCCAACAAAAAAACCTGAGTGCTACTCAGGTTTAAACATTAAAAGAAGTTTCCTATTATTCATAATCCTTTAATGCTGACATAAGTTTCTGGCGTGAGAAAAAAATCCGACTTTTAACAGTGCCAATTTTAAGGTTCAGTTTATCGGCAATCTCCTTATACTTATAGCCCGAGGTGTGCATCTGAAAAGGTAGGCGAAACTCATCGTCGAGGGCATCAACATGACGACTAATCTCATCGTGCGAGTACATCGAATCGGGACCATAGCCTTCGGATCTGCTATTAATCATAAACTGATTGTCGCTGGAATCGAACGTAGTATTCTGCTTAACCGACTTGCGATAGTTATTTATAAACGTATTCTTCATTATGGTAAAAGTCCAGGCCTTAATATTGGTGTTATCCTCAAACTTATCCTTATAGGTTAAAGCCTTTAGGTATGTTTCCTGCAACAAATCCTTTGCATCGTCGCGGTTGGCCGTTAAACTATAGGCAAATCGCTCAAGATTGGGCTCTAAGCCCATCAGTGCGGTATTGAATTCATGCTGCGACATATGTTGTAATTTTTAGTTAGACTGATTGTAAATTGCTTGTAGGGCAAATTTAGAATAAGTCTAAATAGGATGCAAATGGAGGAGGCTAAATCAACCTCAAATCGTACAACATTCTAAAAAGAGAAAAGCAGGAAAGACAATAATATGAAGGGTTTCCGCACTATGTATTTAAATAAGGTCTAAATAAAAAAATCCTGCAATATGCAGGATTTAAACTATACTTAAGAAGTGGGTTAACGTACCATAGTTGGGTCAATAGCCCCAATAGTTCGGATGAAATCCTGTGCGCCGGAAACAAATGTAACATCAGTTGGTGCGGGGGTTTCGGCAAAAGCACAACCATTGGCAATAACCTTAACGTTGGGCAACGACTCAACAATATCCACAATAGCCTCGCGGGGTTCTGTATTTACTAGTGAGTAGAAGGTTGTGAAAAGCATTTTGCAATTCAACTCCTTGGCTGTTCTAATAATATCGTGAGCCGGGTTCGACTGACCGAAGTAGATTGTGCTATACCCTGCGTTCTTAGCCATATAGGCAAAATAGAGCAACGCCACCTCGTGAAACTCTCCCTCGGATAGGAAAAACATGATTGGAGTATCCTTTCCCACATCGGGCTTAACGCAACTCTTATACACATTGCTGATATGGTTGCGTATAGCTACACTGGCAAAATGCTCGTGTGTAGTTAAAATCGCCCCGGTTTGCCACAAATCCGACAAGCGTTTAAGGAAAGGTAAAACCAACGACTCGTATGCATACTCGTTACCATGCTTAGCCGCAGTGTCGATAATAGGTTGTAGCAAAGCTGTTTCGTTATATTCCAGGGTTGCTGTAACCAAGGGCTCAATGTTATTATTCCCATGCTTATAGTCGAGAATAAACTTTGAGGCTAAATCGGAAAGATCGTCGAGCGACAAACTGGCCAACTTACTAATCCGGAAGCCACGCCGAAGAAGTAGCGAAATATTGATAATAAACCTAACATCATCGTCGGTATACCGCCTGATGTTGGTATCGGTGCGCTGTGGCGAGAAGATGTTGTACCGTTTCTCCCACATTCTGATTGTTGCCGCCTTAATGCCCGACAACAACTCCATCTGTTTAATAGTGTACTGAGCCATATAAATAATTGTTACTGTTGTTGTTCACGAATATATGCAAAAAAAATATACGAAGTTTAATAATTGTTAAAAAATTTAAAGCTTGCGTATTAACATTAATCCATCGCGGATAGGAAGTAGTACATTTTCGACCCTCGTATCCTGCTGCACCACGCTATTGAAAGCCACAATAGACTGGGTGTGCAAATCTGTCGCATTTTTATCGAGTACCTTTCCACTCCATAACACATTATCGGCTAAAATATAACCACCAGAACGCACCAATGGAAATACTAAATTGTAATACTGTGGGTATTCCCGTTTATCGCCATCGATAAAAACCAGATCGTAAGTTTGATTAAGCGTGGGGATAACGCCACAGGCATCGCCTAAATAGAGATTCACCTTATGCGACAAACCAGCTCTACCCACATAATCCAAGATGGTATCCTCCAACTCGTCGTTCACCTCTATGGTATCAACTACCGAGGTATCGGGAATTGCACCAGCCATACAAATAGTTGAAAACCCAGTAAATGCACCAATCTCAAGCACCCTTGCGGGTTTAACCATCCGGCAAATAAACTCGAGTAATTTGCCCTGCGACGGGCCGCTGAGCATTCTCGGGTTATAAGTTATAAGATTGGTATGACGGGTCAAATCTTGCAGAACTTCGGCAAGCGGAGTGGTATGTTGGGCGAGGTACTGCTCCATATTATTGTCCAATCGGGTCATAATCTACCTAAAAATTAAAGTGGATAGAAGGCTGGGGGCAATAACCTCGTTGGCAACGCTCATAATGTCCGAAGCCGAAACATTCTCGATCTGCCGGAATAACACGGACAAATCGTCGGGCTGAGAGTAAACCAGATAACTTTTGGCAGCCGACAGCATTAAATTTTCGCTACTCTCGGCCGAAATGGCCATTTGCCCAATAAGCTGCCGTTTGGCTTTCGAGAGCTGCATAACTCCCAACCGCTGATCGCGGATTCGGTTAATTTCCTTTAGCACAACGCCATGAGCCTTTTCCAGATTATCCTTATCGGTGCCAAAATAAATGGTAAAGAGCCCTGTGTCGGTATAAGGGGTATAGTTCGATTCCACATTGTAGGCATAGCCATGCTTCTCGCGCAGTGCCAGATTGAGACGCGAATTGGATCCCGGCCCACCCAGTATGTTGTTGAGTAAATACATGCTAATGCGCTTGGGATCTTGCAAATCGTAAGCCACAGTACCCATAACGCAGTGCGTCTGATAAGTTGACTTACTCACAGTTTTAGTTCTGGGCTGATAATGCGGTAGCGAAACACGGGGAATAACCCTATAGTTGGGCGCCACCCAACCGAGATTCCGTTCAGCCATTTTAACAACCCGGCTAAAGAGGACATCGCCCACAGAACAGAAGATCATCTGATCGGTGCAGTAATTGCGGGCAATAAAATCGGTGATATGCTTACGGGTAAAACTCTTAAGGTGACGCTTTGTACCAAGAATATTGCGCCCAAACGAGTGCCCGGCATATACTAAATCCTCAAAATCGTCGAAGATGAGCTCCGAGGGGCTATCGCGGTACGAATTAATTTCATCCACAATCACATCCTTCTCCTTTACAATCTCCCGTTCGGGGAAGGTTGACCGGAAAACGATATCCGAAATCAACTCAACAGCTCGGGCATAATCGCCCTTAAGGAAAGTAGCATGCACCACGGTTTCCTCCTTGGTGGTATAGGCATTAAGTTCGCCTCCCACATCCTCGAGACGACTCATAATATGGTAAGCCTTACGCTTTTTTGTACCCTTAAAAATGACATGCTCAATGAAATGTGCCATGCCGTGCTCGTAATCCAACTCATCGCGGGTTCCTGCATTAACCATTATGCAGCAGTAAGCCACAGGCGAATTAGTCCGCCGGTGAGCAACCCGTATCCCATTATGTAATGTGTGCAGTTCAAAATCCATGGTAAAGCAAAGCCACAAAGCTATTCAATTGTAAGCAAGACACAAATTATAGGACCACTTTTTTTGACTAAAACTTTCATTTTTAAGCAAATGTCAGGAAGGGTAAAAATATTTTACTCAAAATAGAAATATAGATTTTGGAGGAAACAAAAAAACATATATATTTGCACCGCATTACAGTGCTGGTGCCATAGCTCAGTTGGTAGAGCAAAGGACTGAAAATCCTTGTGTCCCCGGTTCGATTCCTGGTGGCACCACAAAAAAACCTCGTAGAAATACGAGGTTTTTTTGCATCTATACCTAAACAACCCTCCTTCACACCAATTCATACACAAAAAAAACGCCCCTGCAATCGTTTGATTAACAAGGGCGTTATTTTTTTAAGTTGACCTACCAGGATTCGAACCTAGGCTAACAGAACCAAAATCTGCTGTGCTACCACTACACCATAGGTCAAGCCTACTTGCTTTCGCAAAAGCAGGGCAAAAGTAATACTATTTTTTCATTATGCAAACCAAATTTTATTTTTTTGAAAAATTAGTGTTTTACGCGCAACCCATTCTTAGTCATAACCCAGGTTTTACCGACCATCTCATCGGGCCAGAGGTTGCAGAAGGGCTGTTTACTACCCAACACATCAGCCATAGAAGAATCGAGGTAAACACGGCACCCCTCGGGCATATTAACTACAACCGAGACATCCTGATTCTTCCATTTAGTGCCGTTGGGCAATGCGTAAACCGGATCAAAAACAACCAACGAGTCGCGAACAGAGCAGCTGTAAAGTATCTGCGAAGCGTTCTGTTTTGCCAATAGTTTACTAGCCCCACGAGCCCTCCGGATTAGTACAATACTAGGCTCAGTATCGTCGGACTGCTCAATTATAACCTCAGGCTTACCAGAGATATAGCTCTGTCCATTAACAGAAGTAAGCGACAGATCAAAAAAGGTGTAATTAATACAGGTATCGCACTGACTGGTATTATCATCCACTGGGTATGACTTAAAGATAAGTGTCTTCGATTTAAGAGGCGACTCTAGCGAATAGGTGGTAACAGAACTTTCCTTAATGGTTAAACTTTTAACCTGCATAAACACAGTAAAGGCCAATGTTACCACAGCAGCAACCCAAACCAATGCGGCAACCAACCCAATTAGACCATCGCGCGCCTTAAATCGGAATAAAATACGAACACCAGCGTAAATAAGCGCCACAACAGGAATGATAAGAATCAGGAAAACAGGAATGGTTACCCATAAACTACTACTAATGTCGAAAATTGAGGTTAAAAACTCGCTAACCGAAAAGTGTCCGAATTCTGGAGACACCCATCTAAACAGGAATTCGCCGAAAAAGAGAGTCCCAATTATAACAAGGAATGCAAAAACGGTGGATAAAAGCACCACTCCCCCGAGTGTAAAAGCAATTACTTTAATTATAACGAGTAGCACTTTAAGAGAGTAGTAGGCAATTTGTCCAAGAATGGCAAATAACTGCTGCAGGAAGTTCTGGGGCTTAGCACTATGTATATTAACCGAGGCCGCCCTCATCTCCTCCTTAATACTACTGCCAATATTCGATAGTGTTACTGGTTCGCCCCTCATCTCGAGTTTTTGCTTGGGAGTAACCGCTTTATGGGTAGCAACCCAAAGCACTAAGTATAGAAGAAGCCCAAAGCCCTTGGCAAAAAATAGAAGGATAAACACCAAACGGATAACAATGGGATCAACCGCAAAGTACTCAGCCAAACCAGAGCACACACCGCCTATAATAGCGTTCTCGGGATCGCGATACAACCGACGCAACGGTTTGCTGGAGCTAACCCTAGCGGAGTTGCGACCATCGCCACCAATCTCATCGGGATTCCCGAGCTGTATCAGCAGCTCCTCCACCATTTGAAGCGAAACCACACTTTGCCCAGCCAACCGTTCGGCCAGTAGCTCGGAAATGCGTTCTTCGATATCACTAATTATTTCGGACGCCTCTGTACCAGCCCCCAAGCGAGCCCTAAGCTCATCGATATATCCGTTGAGTTTTTCGTAGGCATCCTCATCCAAATTGTAGGAAAACCCACCAATATTAGCCTTAACTGTTCTTTTCATATCTATCGTATTTTTTTAAGTGCAGATGGAACATCCAAAGAATAGCGTTTCGAATTTACAACGATCAAATTACAGGGGATGCACCGTTTGCACAAATAGTTTAGTTATTGCGAATGGTTTGAACCGTGGTTACCAACTCGTCCCAGCCATCGAGCAAATCGGCAAGGTAACTGCGACCCTGATCGGTGAGCGAGTAGTACTTTCGGGGTGGTCCCTGGGGCGATTCCTCCCAGCGGTAGCTGAGCAAACCCGCATTCTTCTGCCGGGTTAAAAGCGGGTAGAGGGTTCCCTCAACAACTATCATTTTCGCCTCCTTAAGGCGGGTGATCAGGTCATTGGCATAGGCATCGCCTCGCGACAAAACCGACAGTATGCACAACTCCAAAACTCCCTTTCGCATTTGCGCTTTTGCATTCTCAATTTCCATAACATCTACTTTTTATTATCGAACGATTTTCCAATATTCTCGGCATTAACCGACTCACCTTGCATCTCAAGTTTTTGCGAGGCAGTCAGGGCTGGTGGCACTACAATCCACAGTACAAGGTATATGAGCAGCCCGAGTCCACCCCAAAACAGGGTAAGTACAAAGATTATCCGGAACAACACAGGCTCAACCCTCCAGTAATGGCCTATACCAGAGCAAACACCGCCTAAAACCTTACTATCCAAGTCGCGGTACAGCCTACGGTAACTCCTCGAAGATTGATTATATGAAGCATCAACAGTAGTATCGTCAATGTCATTGGGATAGCCCATAACTCCGACAATACGACGGATCTCATCAACACTTACAACCTGGTTGTCGACACGAATAGCGGCTTTCAGATGCTCTGCAATACGCGCTTCGATATCGGCAAGGATTTCCTGTTTACCTTCCACTGAAGCAAAATGCCGATCGAGTTGCTTAAGGTACTCGTCGAGTACCTGATAGGCATCATCATCAAGTATAAAAATGCTTCCACTTAGATTTACCGAAATAGTTTTTTTCATCCGTACAAAATATTTAGTTAGATAGTTATTAATGCTTTACATTTTCGAGTTTAACAGTCTTTATTGAGCAGATGGAACACCCATATTTTGGATCCACCGAGCTGGTAAGAAGCACTCGGTTGTTCATCAGTGCTTACCTTCGGTGAACTTGCATAAAGCGCTCGGTTATGCAAACTTTCTTGCATGGGTGTTTCGTATGTTTAGAATTATTATGTATCATATTATCAATAAATTATTGCGTTTGGAATAAACTACCAGACAGACAATTCTTCTTTACTGCCATTTATAGAATCCATCTTCGATCCAATTATTACAAAAAACCAGAACAACCAAGCGCACTATACTATGCGAAATAAGGTAATGTAACAATACAAATATAATAATTATTTTTACTACCATGCCATGCATAGTAGTAAAAAAACGAAGAGATAACGTTAAAAAAATTTAAACACCGATAAATAAAGGGACACAATGCTAGTCGAACAATAGACAAAAACAGGTATATTTAGGACTTCATGTTGATTGCAATAACACAAAATTTACTATGGAAACAGGCATACTTCGAAAAATGGAAACCGAAAACTCGAACGGCGAGTTCGAAATAAAACCACTCTACACCCTTTCCCTGGGCGACAAGAAAATTCCAATGAACGAGCTAATTGGGTTTAAAATCAAACTCGAATATCAGCATCAAATTTACTGCATAAAGTGTGGACGTAAAACAAACAAATCGTTTGGGCAGGGCTTCTGCTACCCTTGCTTCATGAATGCCCCCGAAGCAGAGGAGTGCGTTATTCGACCCGAGCTTTGCCGCGCCCACGAGGGAATAGCCCGCGACATGGAGTATGCCAAAGAGCAATGCCTAATAAAGCACTACGTGTACCTTGCATGGTCCGGCGGATTAAAAGTGGGTGTAACCCGCCATCATCAAATCCCTACCCGTTGGATAGACCAAGGCGCAACGGAGGCCATAAAAATTTGCCATACCCAAAACCGTTTTGAAGCTGGCCAAATTGAGGTTGAACTAAAAAAAATATTTGCCGACAAAACACCATGGCAACAAATGCTAAAGGGATTAGCGATAGGAAATACTAACCTACAAAACGAAAAGATAAAAGCGCTAAATTTTATACAGGGAAAAAATCTACCATTCACACCCGAAACCGATAACTTATATACAATACAGTTCCCCATAACCCAATACCCTGTAAAGATAAAATCGTACAATCTCGACAAGGAGCCGGTAATTGAAGGTGTGCTTTCCGGGATTAAGGGTCAATACCTAATATTCGAAGGAGGTACTGTATTTAACGTGCGCAACCACTCGGGCTACTTAATTACTCTGCACTCATAACCACAAGGAATGAACAGATCGACAATTTAAAGGTGATTAATATCACCTTTATCATTTTTTTTTATAATTTCACATCCAACTCAGAAACCACTCCTGCAAGTAACAACGAATCGGATAACCATATATATCAACTAAATACTAATATAAACAACAATTAATTAGATGAAAAGACTAATACTAATTGGAGCACTACTGGCAGTATTCATTGCACCAAACACTGCCACAGCGCAAATGGATAACCTGGCCAACATGAGCGCAAAATGGGTAAGAGCCAACGCCCGCAACGCAGCAACCGATGGAGCGGACATAGTAAACTACAACCCGGCCGGTTTAACAAAACTCAACGATGGGATATACGTGAGTCTAAACAACCAAACCTTATTCCGCAAACCTCAACACTCATTCAATCTGGGAGCTGGGGAGCAAAGTTTCGAACAGGATGGTATCGACCCCCTACTGCCATCGCTATACGCTGCATTCAAAAGAAATAATTGGGCAGTATCGAGCGGTATGTATGTAACAGGAGGCGGAGCATCGGCCGATTACCCCAACGGATCGGTAAACACAACGCTACTGGGATATAGCACACTTGCCACAGTGAATACCCTATACCATACCCAGTACACCGCAGTAAAGGATCAATCCATTAAGGCATCGTCCTACTACCTAGCCATTCCCGCAAACTTTACGTATGCACTAACCGAGAATTTAAGCCTTTCGGTTGGAGGACGCTACATCATTGCAAACAATAGTACCAAGGCAGGCATAACACTTGCCGAATCGCTGGTTGGAGCACCAGACAGCCCGATCTCCATCGATTACAAGAATAAAGCCAGAGGATTTGGAGGGATAGTTGGCCTAAACATGAGTGTTAACGACAAGCTAAACGTATCGATCCACTACGAGACCAAGGTAAAACTCGAATTTGAGATTGAAGACAATAAAGGAACCGAAAAAACACTATTCCCCGATGGGAAAAAATCCAACAGAGATCTGCCCGCGGCTCTATACACCGGAGCGATGTATCGATTCACCGATAAGATCACTGCGGCTATGGATTTCAACTACTACTTTCAACAAAATGCTGATTGGGGTACCTTCGAGAATGGTAAAGAGGTGTCAAAAACTGCCGGCGACTGCTACCATGTTGCACTGGGATTGTACTATCAAGCATTGCCCAAACTACAGCTAAGCGCTGGATGCAAGTATATCCACTTCGATTACTCCGACCAAGAGCTATACTACACCCAAATGGGCACCTACGAGGCTGTAAAGTACGATAATTTGAACGTGGGGATTGGAGCTGGCTACGCTGTAACCGACAACATTCAGATTGATTTGGCTCTTGGCCGCACATTCTGGAATGACAAAACTATAAAATACAGGTCAAACACAGGACTACCAGTAGATATATCGAATAAAGCGTATGTTATGGCACTGGGACTCGATTTTAAATTCTAATTCTAACACCTTACAGAAAGGAAAGGGGCGAATTCACATTCGCCCCTTTTTCTATTCATACTGTAACACTACTCCTTGATAATTTTTCGAACCGACGTTTCTCCATTCTTACCACTAATCCGGAGCAAATACACACCGGCAGGTAATTGTTCAACCTCAATAACACCAGTGCCATTAGGGGTCACATCCAATACCTTCTGACCAACAATACTCAACACCTCGATGCGCGAAACCAATTCAGGCTTGGATATATTAAGGCAATTACTAAATGGGTTAGGATAAACACTCAACGCATCCAAAGGATTAGTGCTAATACCAGTGCCAACAGTTATTACAATCTCGTTACTAACACCAAGGCATCCAGCGGTATTGTAGCCATTAACAACAACCTTAGTTCCATTCACCGGACTATCAATTGTAATAGAGTTTTTAGATGATGAAGCCCCTCGCGACACATCGTTAACAAAGAACTCGTAGAGGAGTCCACCTGTAGCGGTAAGCGTTACCGGAGTTCCCTCCGAAACATTGGCCGACGGGGTTGCTGTTAGCACAATGCTTGGGCTTCCATATTCCGCTCCCAGGTTGACATTTTTGGTAATCTCGCAACCATAAACATCGGTAACCACAACGGTGTAATAACCCACGGTTAAACCCTCCTGATCCTTCTGCCCAGCAACAACACCACTACCTCCCTCTGACTCAGTCCAAGTGAAGGTGTATGGGAAGGACCACCCATTGACTGAAACGGCAATCTCACCGTCGTTACTATCGGGACAAGTTGGCTTAACAGGAGTAGTAGCTACCTCTAATGCGAAGTCGGGCTCACTCACAACCACAGGCATAAGTGTAATGGCCACATCGTCGCCAGTAACATCTGGAGTTCCACTATCATCGGTTAATGTAATAGAGTAAAGCCCGGCCTGCAAATTGGTAGCTGTCAGCACGTTGGTTTGGCCATTGCTCCACTGAGCCGTAACGCCTCCAGTCGAATTAAAAACCTCGACCGTAGCCGAGCCATCGCTGCCACCCTTACAACGAGGATTAATAACCGTCGTAACAAGCGCGTTGAACAAATACTGGTCAGTTATATTGAATATTGTATCGGCACTACATGTGCCGGCGGTTACAGTTAAAACATAGGTACCACCCCTCAAACCGCTAATAGATGCATCGGTCGAAGTAAAACCGTTGGGGCCCTGCCAGCTATAAGTAGGTGCCGTGGCGTTATTCACAACCAGGTTAATTAGCCCATTAGGTGTGGCGGGATCGGAGGACGTGTTACCAATTGGTTCGCTTCCTGTAAAATTGATTTTACTGGGTTGTGTTACAGTAAAGGTCTGAGTAGCCTCACAACCGTTGGAATCAATTACCTTCACCGTATAGTTACCAGCAGTAATATTGCTCTGATTGGTTACCGTAGGAATATACCCATACCCATCCTGCGAATCCCACAAGTAGGCATACTCACCGGTACCGCCAGTAACAGTTAGGGTTATTTCGCCAGTTTGCTCACCGTAACAACCCTCAACATTTTTCACAGTACCCCCAATTGAAATAGGAATAGGGTTGCTAACCGCATAGAACTTGGTAACACTATGGCTAGCACCATCGGTAACCACAATTGAGTAAGTTCCTGCACTTAAATTTTCGAATTTAAGTGTATCGGAATAAGTACCCGAACCAATCGGACTGCCCCCGACCTTACTAAACGCGTAGGTATAGGGCTGTACACCACCCCCGTGAATGGCAATATGCAAAGCACCATCGGCACCATCGGCACAACTAATCTCCATGATCTTGGGAACAATGTGGATGTTGATGTGCTTGGCAAGAATCATATCGCGCTTAACACCGCCATTAGTAAAAGTACCAACACCAGGAATACCTAATGTTGCAGATGTAAAAGAGCCTCCAACAACAGAGTTCCCATCGGATGTAATGGTAACAGATGAAGCTTCATCATCCAACGACCCTCCCAGGGTAGCCGAACTCAAATACTGACCAGTAACACTATAATTCACCAAGAAAAGATCTTGTCCCCCATTATTGGTAAGCGTGTCGCGTTTATCTTCATGGCTAGGTAGAAATGTTTCACCTTTAAACAACCCAACAGTGCTAAGCACTCCATCACGACACGACACATCATAAAACCGATCATCGGAAATACCTCCCGCAATATTAGCCCACTGTAAAACTCCTTGACTATTATACCTAGCAATCCAGCCATCATAAGAGTTACAGGGTAAGGACAGGTATGTACCCCCTGCCCCATCATCAAACGTCAGAGTCGTATTAGCTTGTCCAATTGCATATAGATTGCCATCTACATCAGAAGAGAACTTACTACCTTGCGTAATATTAACGCCAGTTCCTTCATAACTCCCTCTAACTACCCTCACCCAGTTAACAACCCCATCCTGAGAAATATGAAAGATCGCAACAGACTTATTCCCAACCGCATTCGCAGTAATCAAAGGATCGGAATCAGCAACAGTAACATTGGAAGTAAAATCAATAGCCAAATATATCCCGTTGTTTGGAGCAGCTGCTACACCGCCTCTGGATTGAGCGTACTTAGTTGATGTAAAATTACGATGCCACAAATACTCAGCATCAGGAGAATACTTTATAACAAAACCATCACCCTTTGTATTCCCATCTGAAAGGACTAATGTATCAACAGGGGATTCATTATCTTTACCGTATTGTTCGTATATAAAAAGTGAATCACTATTAAAATAACCAGTAACATAAATATTATTCTGAGCATCAGCCACAACACCATACCCATAGTCACCTGCTTTTCCTCGGCCAATGTTATAAACCCAAAGCAAATTGCCATTATTGTCATATTTTGCACAGAACACATCTTGCTTGTTGCTAGATACCGGTAATGTATCATTATCAGCCGGATTAACACTGCCAAACACACACCCTTCGTTAGCACTTTGAAATTGGCCAGTTATAATAACACTCCCTTGATTATCAACAGCCAAACCCTTAATATTTGTTGCATCCTTATCCCCAATGCTAACAAGCCAAACAATATCCCCATCGCTGCTATATTTGGCAATAAAGGGCGAGTTTTGCGTAGCCTCAAGAGTATATGCAGTACCAACAAAAGAGACAGTACCCATTTTTGCAGCAGCAACAATCACATTGCCACCAGGATCGATAGCAGTTAACTGGTTAAAGATATTCTCCGGACCAGAAACATGTTTTCCCCATCCCCAATTTTGAGAGAATAGCCCTATATTAAAGAATAAAGAAAACAGACTTAGTAGTAGTAGTTGTTTCATCATCTATAGTTTTATTTTTAAGAACAAATTAAATACCAAAATTTAACATAATAAATAAATTTAACAAATATTACAGTAAAACAAAAGCTTTTGTTTCAAGAAAAACGTCCATTTTGATTAAATTGCATTTTTTTAAGTTAAAGAGTGAAATATGATAGAAGAACACGCTATAATTCATGTTGGATACCCAAAAACAGCAACAACATGGTTTCAGGAAGAGTTCTTTCCAAAGATAACTAATGCTCAACTAATTTCAAGATTTGAGACAATAAGAAGAGCCATTGTGTATCCAAAGCCATTTGACTTTAACCCAGAGAAAGCCATTGAAATTATACAAAAATCATTTGACAATGGGAAAACCCCCATTTTATCTGATGAAATATTAATAAGCGGGAACGGCTATCTAGTTAAAGAGAGAGCGATGCGTCTTAAACAGGTTTTTAAAAATCCTGAAATTATAATATTTATTCGCAGCCAACTTACTCTATTGCCATCAAGGTACTCATACTACTTAAAAAAAAATGGGGGAACATATTCATTTAAACAATTTATCAAAGCAAGAAATAATTACGCCTTAAACGAAATTGAGCAATACGACAGAATACAAACCTCACTCTTCGACAAAACTATAGAACACTACAAGCAACTATTCGGCGATAATCATGTACACATATATCTATACGAAGACTTCGCAAATGACCCAAAAGCATTCATAGATAGATTTTGTAAAGAATTTAAATTATCATATAAACCTGATTCAATTTGCTTTAACAAAAGAAACGAAGGGCTTCGGAAGGGGATAATTCCTATTGCTCGATTTTTAAACATATTTACAGCGCGAAACCGATACGATAAATACTATATCTTAAATATCCCCTACTGGTTTCCTATTGCATTCAGAATTATCAACAAACTAAATAAAATGCCTATTTTTGGTAAAACAATATCCATAAAAAACCTCGTATCTCAAAAAGAAATTACCGAACTCCAAACTCAATTCCATGTATCCAACCAAAATCTCATAGATAAACACAAACTTGAAGCCATAAAAAAGTACAACTACCCGCTACCTCTAAATAGATTATAAAATGTATAGTCTCATGTACAGAAGAATAACCATAGCAAATCAATACATAACGTCGATTATAAAAGGGCTATTAAAACACACCCAATTCAGCAAAGTAGAAACCTACATAATGTTTATAGGGTATCCACGAAGCGGACACTCTCTAATAGGGGCAATACTCGATGCACACCCCGAAATGGTAATTTCCCACGAACAAAACTCTCTGAAATATTTTAAAATCGGATTTTCTAAGGATCAAGTCTTTTCGCTCATACTTGATAATTCAAAACAATCTGCAAAAAATGGGAGAGTTTGGACTGGTTATACTTACTCCATCCCAAACCAATACCAAGGATATTATGAAACCCTTAAGGTAATAGGCGATAAAAAGGGAGGCGAAAGTTCATTTCTCCTTAAGCAGAACCCGAACCTAATCGATCTGATAAAACAAAAAGTAAAGATCCCTATTAAATTAATTCATGTTTACCGAAACCCTTTCGACAATATTACCACATGGGCTAAAGGCGGGAGCTATAACAATAAAGAAATTACCTCATCAGAGATAGAAATCGCTTCTGCTAAATACTTTGCTACTGCAGAATTAGTAAAATGTCTGAAAACCAGAAAAAATATAGAAATCATCGACATCAAACACGAAGATTTCGTAAACAACACAAAAACAGAACTGAATGAATTGATTCACAAAATAGGGCTGGAAGCGTCAGAAGAATACCTATCAGCTTGCAGTAGTATAGTATTTGATAAACCCAAAATAACTCGGAATAATGCGGCATGGACTGATAATCTTATTATGTTGACAATGCAAAGAATGTCCCTGTACAGTTGGCTAAAAGACTATACCATTGATCGTTAAACAACATCATACTCCATGCAAAAAAACATATATTTGTTCATAGGATATTGCGATAGATCTGGCTCCACATTCCTGCTAAACGAACTAAATAAAATTGAAGGCGTTGTTGTTTGCCCCGAATTTGATCTTCTAATCCGACTCTTACTAAAAAAACCTTACAAAAAAGTATCAACAAAATTTCTTGGCAAGTTTATTAATACATGTATTAACAATATAAACTATAAAATTTGGGATACCCTGCCTGAGCGAACAGAATATTCAAACCGTATAGAACTATTCTTTGCTATACTGCACCGATATGCGAATAAAATAAACCCAAATCCAACCTGCATCGTATTCAAGGAGCGTAGTATTTTGGAATACCACTACATATTAACTCAATATTCCGAAAAGGTTAACTTCTTAAGTTTAATTCGAGACCCTAGAGCAGTTTTTGCATCGCAAAGCAGAACAAAAAAACCCGTCACCAACCGGTTAATGTCGTCAAATCCAGTATCCACATCCCGAAGTTGGAACAAGCATTGCAGAATAAGCAACGAATTACAGAATGAAACCAACACTAAAATTCTTTACTATGAATCATTAATTAAAGAGCCAAACATTACAATTCAGCATCTTTACAAATGGATAACAAACTCCGATAAAAAACTAGAAACTAAAAACGAAGACTCAAAAAAACCCTTTTATGTAAACTACAATAACATGCACAGCATAGTAAACCAACCCGCAAAACTAGAAAGAATAGATGCATGGCAAAGCGTATTAAAAAAATCCGAAATCTATATTATCGAGAAAACATCAAGGAAATTCTTAGTCCAACACTCATACCCAATAAATGACATTCAGCACACATGGAAATTGCGAACAATACATTGTATAATGTTCATTATATCCATATATACAATAGCCTACTGGTGGTCAACAGTCATCCGTAGAAAGATTGTTTTTATTGGCTTCACTAAGAGCCAATAAAGGAATGTTCTTAAAGCAACATTAATTGCAAAGTAAAAGAAATAGTATAAATTATTAAACGAGAAACCCAAAAGCCAAAGACCCTTAAAGCGCACTCTCAACGAGTTAAACAGTTGTTGTTTTTTTTTACTGCCGGATATGCTTCCAGCCCAAATCCGGTAGAAAACCAACTGCTCAGAATCAATCATGCAGTCATAAGAGGCAGCAAATCGCATCCATAAATCATAATCAAGACTTGTCCGAAACGAAGTATCATAACCCCCTAGGGCATTAAATGCATTCTTTCGGTACATCGAAGACGAATGGCAAATAAGGCATTTCTTCATGATCTCTTTACGAAATGTAACACTATCGATAAACCTTCCACCATTAAAGAGCACATTAAACTTACTATAAACATCACCATCACCATCAATTGGAATCACTGACGAGCCGAGCAGCATTACATTGGGATTATTATTCATAATATCAACTTGATGCTGTAATTTATTTTGCAGCCAAATATCATCGCTATCAATAATAGCAATAAGATCGCCTATAGCTACTTGTATTCCAGCATTTGTAGAAACAGGGATACAACTATGCTGATTGGTTATTGAGATTATACGCTTATCTTTGCTTACATAGTGAGATATTATTTGGGGTGTTGAATCAGTTGAACCATCATCAACTATGATAAATTCAAAATTTTGATACGACTGAGCCAAAACACTTTCGATGGACTTGCTTATATGCAGCTCTCCATTGTAAACCGACATCACAACTGATACCATTTGAGAAAATTTTTTATTCAAGTGAAATTACAAAAAAGAAATAGAATTACTATATGTGCATCGTTTATTCGCCCAATAATATCGGGTGATGGAGATAGCGCCTTAACTTTCGCAGAAGCACTAGAAAAGAAGGGTTCCAAAATTAGTATTGTTAGTTTAAATCCCTATGCAAAATTACCATTTAAATCAAAAAGTGGCTCAATCAAGATATATCGTTCCGCCTACTTCAACAACTCATTAATAGGGAAAATATTGTCACGACTAGCCTTTATCATAGTTATCTCAATTATATCCACCACCTCTGACACAGTTTTGGTATACGGGAGAATGCTATCGTACAAATATTCGATTATTATTTCTAAACTATTTGGAAAAAAAGTAGTCTTCCGATCAACCCTACTTGACTTTGACGATGTCCATACTTTAATATCGAAAAAAGGAATTGAAGGGTTAATCAATAAATGGATATTCCAAAAAATTGATGTGTACTTTGCAACAACCCCAGCATTTACAAATCGATGGATCAGCGCAGGACTCCCAATCAACAAGGTATTCCAAAGCACACAAGGAGTTAATATTGGAATATTTAAACCTGCAAGCACGAATGAAAAAAAGGAAATCAGAAACCATCTCCAAATCCCCAACAATCAACTAATAATCTGTTCAATTGGCGACCTCTGCTACCGCAAGGGATACGCTGAAATATTAGAATCACTGAAAAGAATCGAGGAACAGTTCACCTATATCGTACTAGGAGCGAAACAACCTAAAAAAGGGCTTTGGGGGCAGAAAGCAAACGACAAAGAAATGCTTAAAATAAGAACAAGCCTTGAGTCAGAATTAAAGGAAAGAATTAAACTGCTTGGTTTGGTTCACAATCCAGAGGACTACTTAAAAGCAGCGGATATTTTTGTACATTTCTCAGAAACAGAAGGCTTATCGAATGCGATGCTTCAAGCAATGGCCTGTGGCATTCCAATGGTTGTAAGACCAATTGAAAGCCTTCCAAATTACCTTCTGTTTGATAACAAAAATTGCATCTTTGCTCACAACGATGATGAACTATCAAAAAGCATCGTCAATCTAATGAATTCAGAAAGTTTAAGAAATAGTATTGGGAGAAATGCATACGAATCCTCTCTGAAAATGATTGACGTTAGTTTAATAGCAGATAATTTTCTCAAGTGTAGAAGTTAAATACATTAATAATACGAGATTACCATTTGAATAAGTTATACATCCACATGCAATTAACTATCATTTAATCAAAACAATTAACATACTAAAAAATCAGAAATATCTGAAATAATTGAGAAATAACTAAGCAATGACAGATATAATCATATAACTAACCGTTTTAAAGTTTGGATTAAATAGAATACAAAAGCGCCAATAACTACTATAAAAACTCAACCATGAGAATCATCGCCGCCCACCTACTCAACAACTACACCGGGAGCCCCAGGGTACTTGCGCAGTTGGCTCGGGCATGGATAAATGCAGGATTGGAGGTGCACCTGCTCACATCTCGGGCAACCACAGGGTTCTTGTCGGACATCGAGGGGGCAAGACTGCACTCGAACCACTACGGATACAGCAAACCTACCATACTCCGGCTTATTCGATTTACATACAGCCAACTTGTGATTTTTTGGAAACTGCTTATTACAGTTCACCAACACGATACAGTTTACATCAACACGGCCTACCCCTTTGCCGCAGCAATAGCTGGAAGGATTAAAGGGTGCAGGGTGATATTCCACCTTCACGAAACATCGATCCACCCAGTAGCCCTCAAACAGTTTCTGCGATGGATTATTCGCCTAACAGCATCGGAGATTATATACGTATCGGAATATCTGCGAGATGCAGAGCCTTTCGATGGGAAAATTACACACGTTATATCCAACTGCCTCGATGGCTACTTTGCAACCACAGCCGAATTGTTTAACCGGGATCAATCTGCTAAAACAAACGTGCTGATGGTTGCCTCACTTCGGCCATACAAAGGCATTTCGGAGTTTGTGGAACTTGCAAGAATAAATCCACACCTACGCTTTAAACTCGTTTTGAGCGAGTCGGAAATTGACGTAGAATCTTACTCCCGCTCAATACACAAACCCGAGAATCTGGAACTACATAGCACAACCAACAACCTACACCCATACTACCAATGGGCCGATATTGTGCTAAACCTATCAAAACCGGAACGATGGATCGAAACCTTTGGACTAACCATTCTGGAGGGAATGGCCTACGGACTACCTGCAATAGTACCAACAGTTGGGGGTATAGTTGAGCTAATCGATGATGGCGTAAATGGGTTCTGCATCAACTCATCCAACGTAACGGAAATCTCCGAAAAGATTAATTTACTGTTTACCAACGAAAATATCTACCATAAATTCTCGGCCAAAGCCCGCTCCAAAGCCCGCCAATACAACGAATCGATACTCATCCGCAAAAATCTCGAAATACTTCTCAACCAATAGCGTCCTATTGCAACGCGGCGAATACCTCTAAATACTTTTCAGCAATGGTATTCCAATTAAAATCGGAGTGGATACGCGATTGGAAGAACCGTTTTGTGTCATCAATGGCACATTGCGGCATTGCATCAATATGGCTCAACTGGCTCATAAAATCATGGGGAGTCCCGAAGTATAGTCCGCAATTCACCATTGCGTAACGATTAAAGGGATTATCGTGAGCAATCACAAAGCAACCGCAGGCCATGGCCTCGAGCAGCGAGGGGTTTGTACCGCCAACACTGTGCCCATGGATATACGCTTTGGAATAAAACCTAAGCGCATTCAGATCGTCCTGATTATATATTCCCCCTAAGAATTTAATATTAGGGCTACCCGCGTACCGTTTCCGGCAATAGTGCCCATACTTATTTTTGTAATTGCCAACAACAATCAGTTGCCGTTCGGTTTTACTAAAGCAATCGAGAATTAAGCCAATACTGTTCTCCGGGGTAATACGGGTAACCATTAGGTAGTAATCGCCAGCAATGCCATAATTCTGCAAGAGCGATTTATCAGGAGCCATCTCAACAAGAAAAGCGCCGTACGGAATAACCTGAGGGTTCACATCGAAACGATTAGTATAGTAACCAACCAACTCCGGATTATCGCAAACAATTCTAGCAGAAAGTTTCACAGCGCCATACTCGCACAATCGCAAAAACAACTTAATGGCTAGATTCCATTTTTTTCGATTAAACTCAAGCCCGTCGGGGTTGGTAATCACGCGCCTACGAAATGATTTGGGGAAAAGGAACAGCCAGAAAGCAAATGAGTAGCCACACTCCAGCACAATATCAACATTGTTTTGGGAAGCCCAAATGAGCGATCGCAAATCGTAAATCAACGTTTGGAAGTTTGCTGGGAGCCATCGAGGAACACTAATTGATACTACGTTAACACCATTAAAAGTTGAACTGCGGCCTGGCGAGAGAACGTAAACCGTATGCCCCTGCTCAGCAAACAGAACCGACACCACCTCGGCAAACCGTTCAAAACCACCGTACCTATTGGGAATCCCACGCGTTCCAAGAATTGCAATACGCATTACGGAATCCTCTCGTGTTTCGGAACAGTAAAGTAAAATTTTGAGCCCTTACCGAGCTGGCTGTGCAAACCAATAGCCCCACCATTTTTCTCGACAAACTCCTTGCACAGGATTAGACCAAGGCCAGTACCAGGCTCCTGCGAGGTACCAATTGTTGAAGGATTGGTATCGATTCGGAAAAGATTAGACTGATCGTCCTCGGATATTCCCACGCCATTATCGCAAACGGCAATGGTAAAAGAGTCGGTACCGTCGGAAACTTCCACAACGATATCGCCATTGGGCGGAGTAAACTTGATGGCATTGGTAATCAGATTCCGAATAACGGTGTTTATCATGTTCTGATCATAAAACGCATGGCAAGCCATTGGGTTGCTCCACCGTAAATTGATATTTTTCTGCAGGGCATTGCCCCTCAAGAGCTCAATATTCTCATTGATAAGATCGGCAATATTACCCTGTTTAGCTTTAAGTACGGTGCGCCCAGTTTGTAGTAGCGACCATTGCAATAGATTCTCGAGCAAGTTAAAGGTATTGTTGGAGTACTTATAGATCTGCTCGATGAAAAGTTGCATCTTATCGGGCTCAAAACTATCGAACTCCTTGGCCAACAACTCCGAGAGGTTCAACACGGTGCTGAACGGGTTGCGCAAATCGTGGGCAATAATTGCAAAAAACTTATCCTTGGTTTGGTTAAGCGACTCCAACTCCTTCCTCTGTACCTCAAGTTCCTCCTTCTGAATCCGTATCTCAAGGTTTTTGCGGGTAAGCTCTGCCTCCAAAATATTGTAATCGCGCAACCGCCAAACTAAACCCTTTAGCATGGCTCTAGAAAGCGATGGAATACTATCCAAGAAATTGAAGAAAAGCTGCTGATCCAAACGCAAAAGTTGGGTAGGTTCAAGGGCCGTTACCGTGGTGGAACGAACCGAAGAGTCGAGCAATGAGTACTCCCCAAAATACTGAAGCGACGAGAAGGTCGCAAAAACATGGTCGCCCACATGCGCCTTAACCTTTCCGGCAACCACTATGTATAAAGCATAATCGCTGTCGCCGCAACTAAAAAGCACATCGTCGGCAAGCAGTTTTTTCACCACCAAGCCCTGAGCCATCTTCTCCAATACTGGCTCACTAACCTCTTTGAAGAGCAGGATCGACCTAAGTATTTGAACCCTCTGAGTGGTTTCCGAATCGCTTTGGTTCAGCATAATATCGCTATATTATATCAAAGATACTCAAAGATACAACGGATTATAACATCACGACGCAAATTCGAATATTTTTTATTGAATTAACTAAAAGTTAGTAACCGAGTGCATATTTTGTATGAATTTTCTTAAGTTTATGACTTCATTGTAAAGCTAAACCGATTTACGAGCTATGACCATAAAATTTAATATCAGGCAGAAGATTCTGGTGTACATTCTGGGGGTTGCCGTTTTACTCCTGGCAATCATATTCTTCTACATCAGTTCATCGGCGCGAAAGATTGCCTACGACCAATCCATTAAGCTCACCGACAGCTACGCCAAGCAGTACGCCCTTAACATTGAGGGATGGATTAACCAGGATTTTGCAGTTACCCGTACACTGGCCAGCGCATTTATGGAGTACAAACAGCTCCCATTTAACCAGTGGCAAGATCTGATTTACCCCATGTACAATAGAATACTACCCACCACCCCGCATATTGATGCCTACTGGGACAGCTGGGAGTTGAGCAACTTGGATCCTAAATGGGACAAACCCTATGGACGGCATTTCTACATAGTTTACAAAAGAGATGGCATTGTTACTTCGAAACGCGAAATTCGAAGCCTTACGGGCGATCCATCCACATACGGACACATGAAGAGCGTGGGTGTTGAATCCATTGCCGAGCCCTACGCATCGGCGCTACAGGGAGGACAAATGATGACCACTCTATTCTCACCCCTTACCGAAAACGGCAAGTTTATAGGACTTATTGGTGCCGACCTGGTACTCACAAGGTTTCAAAAACTTGTTGGGGAAATTAAGCCTTACCCCAACAGCTACGCATTCCTCCTATCGAACGAGGGAACATTTATTGCACACCCCGACACTGCGGTGTTCCAAAAAAAGTTGGCCGACATATACCCCTCGTTAATTGAGAAGTTTGATGCGCTTAACAATATCCAAAAAGGGAAATCATTCAGTTTTATCAGCAGTAACGAAAAAGGAGAACGGATATACTACACGGTGGCGCCTATCATTGTTGGAAAAACCAACACCCCATGGGCAGTTGGAATCGTTGTTCCAATCAACGAAATTATGGCCGAAGCCAACAAGAGTTACAACTTGAGCATACTTATCGGGCTTATCGGTTTACTACTTCTTATTGCCATCACATTTACCGTTACAAAAACCATTACCAATCCAATTAAGCGGATCACAGCCCTACTGCAGGAGGTTGCCAAAGGGAAAATAGATACCAGTATGACCATTAAACTCAATACTGGCGACGAGATTGCCACAATGGCCGATGCGCTATCGGATTCAATTAGGGGGATTAATGCCAAAACCGAATTCGCTCGCGAAATTGGCTCTGGAAACCTCGATGCTCGGGTTGAACTCCTCAGCAACGAGGATCAACTTGGCAAATCGCTAATTGAAATGCGCGACAACCTGCATCAAGCCCGCAAGGAGGAAGAACTCCGCAAGCTCGACGAGGAGAAGAAAAAATGGGTTAACGAGGGTCTCGCCCGATTCGGCGATATTCTCCGCCAAAACAACGATAACCTAAGCCTACTTTGCGATGAAATAATCAAAAATCTGGTTTGGTACCTCAACGCATCGTTAGGCGGGGTTTTCATCCTGAATGATGACAAGGAGACCAACCGAAAAACATTCAACCTTGTGGCAACGTTTGCCTACGATCGGAAACGGTTCATCAACCAATCGTACGACTTCTCCGAAGGACTTATTGGCGCATGCGCCGCCGAACGCGACGTAGTTATGCTCTCGGAAATACCCCAGGATTACATCCACATCACCTCGGGACTTGGCGATACAAATCCTAACTTCCTCTTTTTAGTTCCCCTCATCACCGAGGAGAAGGTTATGGGGGTTATTGAGCTGGCCTCGTTAAAAAAATTCCAAGATCACGAAATCGGGTTTATCAAGGAGTTGGCCAAGAGCATCGCAACCACCCTACACTCGGTGAAGGTAAATGCACTTACCTCCGAACTGTTCATGCAATCGAAGGAGCAGGCCGAAATGATGGCTGCACAGGAGGAGGAAATGCGACAGAACATGGAGGAACTACAAGCAACCCAGGAGGAAGCAGCCCGAAAAACCTTTGAGTTGGAGGGTTTGGTTAACGCGCTAAACGCCTCATCGTTTGTTATGGAGTACGATACCAGTGGCTTTATAACAAATATCAACGAAGGATACCTCCGACTACTGGGCATTAAGCGCGAGGAGGCCATTGGAATGCACCACACCGACGGCATAATTATGTCCGACCACGACAAGGATGATTACAGCCATTTCTGGGGCGATCTTCAGAAAGGGATTATAAAGAAGCGGAAAACCACTTTAAACATGCGGAATGAAAAGTTCATTCTACTCGAAACATACACACCAATACACGACGAGCACGGCGAGATTTACAAAATTCTAAAGATTGCCACAGATATCACACACCTTTAAACCAAGAAACTCGACTTTAGTCGAGTTTCTTTTTATTTCAGCCCCTGCTTATTCTTACGTACAGCATCAATAAAATACTGCTTATCGGGCAGTTCGGATTGCTCCAGCCTCTTAAGCCAGTAATCGGCCCGTGCGCTATCCTTCAAATTCTGATGAATAACCACCAAGTGATAGAAGGAATATCCATAAACATGTATTGGGTTGGCCGGAATACTCGTTACCACCTTGGTAAAACAGGCAATAGCGTCAGGCAATCGATTGCCTGTATAATGCTCCATTCCCTGGTTGTACGTACGAATATCGGCATTAAGCTTCGCATCAAGTATAACCCCTTTAAAAGAAAAACAGGCGTTATTACAATCCTCAACCAAGTTGATAGTTCGTAAATTTTTGGGCAAAGCCGCAAACACTAACGCAAACGACAAACGCTCCCCTTTTCTCGAAAAACTATGAGCATTCGGGCAAGTTGGAATACTGCGCGATTTTTGCAAATAGAATCTCGCCCCAGTCCCTGGGATCTCCACGTAAATACTCCGATCGGCACAGAACCAGCCACCCTTATCGAGCTTATTCTCCACAGTTAACCGGAATACCGTGGAATCGTCAAAAAAAGTGATCGTATCGATGTTGAGTTCCAAGTGCGATTGTTCGGCGGCAAAAGGGCTCACCACTTTAACCTGACAATGAGCACTAACAGCAAAAGCCAAGAGAAGAACTAACAAGAAAAACAGATTACGCATATCGATAAATATAAATCGGGGTTAAGAACGCCCTAGCCCCGACCAAGTTAACAATTTATACACTAAAAATGGTAAGTAACACCGAATGAAAAGTTGATATTTGTTCGATTGTAGGTTTCCTTATAAGGCACTACACGTGCGGTAGCCAATGTATAGGAAGAGTTTTTGGCGTCGGAAGTGTACATGGTATAAAGCATCCCCAAGTCGAGAGAAAGTTTCTCTGTAACCTTAAACTCCCCACCAAAACCCACAGAACTGGACGTTAAACTATGGCTCAAATCGGTCTGGTAACCCTGACCCACTCCAGTCCGGGCGTAAAGGTACCCAACCGAAACCAATATTTTTTCGGTAATGTCGTACTCGCCACCCAACGAAAATTCATACATATTACCGTCGATATCCTTCGCAACACCCGGGGCTTTTTCAATAGTAGCATCCTTGTCGAAAAAGTAGTGTAAACCGCCGCTTACACGCAGTACGGGCAGCACTTTAAAGGTTGCCCCTACCGAAAGAAGTGCGGGAATGTCGTTCCGAATTTTAGCACCATCAATAAACTGAGGAACTACCATATCCTTCCGGGTTTCATTTTCAAGTTCAAGTTTTGTCCTAAACTCATACTTTAACCCCACGTTGAGTTTTTCTCCCAAATTCAGGTTAACCCCAATAATCGGGGTATATCCAACCCCAGTTTGCTCTGCATCCACCTCCTGATCCGAGGTCATTGCAGCATATGCAGCATTTCCAGCTGCTGTAAAAAAGTCACTGGCCAACATAAGTCCTCCTGATGGATTTATTACCGGATGCTTCGGGTCTATCATCACATTACGTATATGCCCCTCGTAGGTATTCTTGGCAAAGACCAACCGACCACCCAGCGATGCCGAAATAATATCAGACAGTTTATAACTTGCGTTCAATTGTGCCCCCCAAAAAATACTGGAACCGTTAAACTGTATATCGGCAGAATATTCGGAACAAAAACCAGCGCCATACATATCAGACAGGGTTGCCGGAAGCGATGCGTAGGGTATTTCAAAACTAGGCAATCCTGTATCATACTTAGCGGAACCGCCCCCAGCATTGGGTTGAAAACCAAATCCAATGGCAAACTTATCTTTTTTATACGCAAAGTAAACGTCGGGGTATGCTGGCACGGCAATATCGCCAACATACTTCTTCTCATTTAAATACGGGTAAGTGTTTTCAATAGTTTTCTTTTGAAAAATGGACTGATTGCTCAGCGAAACGTAAAAACCATCGGCCAGTTGGGTTAACCCAGCAGGGTTGTAGTATATTGCATCGATACTGGTTGATACATCGCGAGCTAACATGCGAATATACTGGGCGCTCTGATTCGAATTGGTTACAATACCCCCAGCAAGGGTTACCGAACCAATTAAACCCATCATAAAAACAGATAAAAGTTTCTTCATGGTATTAAAAATTAGTTTATAGATAAAGTGATTAACTACGAGGAACAAATAATGCTGGCGGCAATACACCCAGAAACACCGGGGACTGCCATTAAAAAAAGAAAAAAGGAATCAAATACGTAGGAAACGCACCAAATAGCCCAGCTGTAAACCCAGGCTCAACGGACTGAAAAACAGAACAAGAATAGTAGAAGTATAGTTTGCAAAACAATTAGCCCCGGTACTGAATAGAGAAACCTGCAACCTATACTTCCGCTTAATTCGACGCAAAAAACGCAGCAACGATGCCGAAAGGAACCGCCTCGCCAAAAGAATAAAAGCAACTATTGCCAAATAAATTTTCGCCCTGCGCATCGATTTTCAGGGATAATTTTACAACCAAGTGTGTATTGCTATACAAATATGCAAAAAAAATTGATCGAACGTTTTATACAAGTGATTTAAATTACCATCCAGCAACAATTTATCTCATCTATGAAATTTTTAAACAATTATGCCTGATATTTACTATATTAGAAAATCAAATAGACCAATTCTTAACACATAAATCAAAAGCAATGAACAAGTTAACCATTCTACTGGCATCTGCTTTGCTAATCGCCACACAAGGGTTTACCCAAGAAGAGCCTGGCTTTAAGTTTAAAGCCGAAAAGGAGATTAAAGCATCCTCGGTAAAAAACCAACAACGGACCGGGACTTGCTGGAGCTTTGCAACCACCTCATTTATCGAAACTGAACTGCTACGGATGGGACAACCGGAATACGACATCGCCGAAATGTTCTTTGTACGCCATGCATACACCAACAAGGCGCTGAACTTTGTCCGGTTTCAGGGGAATAACAACTTCGGACAGGGAGGACAAGCTCACGACGTGATGGATGTGATCCGCGAGCACGGGATGGTTGCGGAGAAGGAATACCCCGGCCTGAACTACGGCAGCGATGTGCACGCTCACTCCGAGCTAACCGCTGTTCTCAAAGGCTACCTCGACGCTGTGGTGGAAAATCACAACAGAAAACTGAGCACAGCATGGCTTAATGGCTATAAAGCGGTGGTAGACACCTATCTGGGATCCTACACCAGCGCCGAACATTCAGAACTGGCAAAAGTACCGTTCAACCCCAACGAATATATTGAGATAACATCATTTAACCACCATCCATTTTACGAACAATTCATACTCGAAATTCCCGACAACTGGGCACACCGTATGTACTACAATGTTCCGCTGGAAGATTTGGTTAAAATCACAAAAAATGCGCTACAGAATGGCTACTCGGTATGCTGGGATGGCGATGTAAGCGAAAAGAGTTTCGCTTGGGGCAAAGGAGTTGCTGTTTTACCCCAAGATAAAGTTGACGAAATGGCCGGCAGCGATAAAGAGCGATGGCTTGGCCTCTCGGAAAAGGATCGCAAAGCCAAGCTGTTCAGCTTCGAAGGACCAGTACCCGAGGTGAGCGTGAATCAAGCCAACCGTCAGGAAAACTTCGACAACCTGACCTCAACCGACGACCACCTGATGCATATCACTGGGCTAGCCACTGACCAAAACGGTACAACATACTTTTTCACCAAGAACAGCTGGGGAACCGATGGCATACACAGCGGCTACCTATACATATCGGAACCCTTCTTTAGGATGAAAACCATAGCGATAATGATTCACAAAAACGCCCTTCCCAAAGAAATCGCCGATAAGCTGGGTGTAAAGTAGAATCAGTCGATTAGTATTGAACCTAATAGAATGCAAAAGGGTGTCATATATCGACACCCTTTTGTTAGTTAATAATAGGCAGTATTGTATTTGAGATACAAAGTACAGCATAAAAAATCAACAAGTTAGAAACTGCTCACGGAAGGACAAGTTAATCAATACAAAAAATAGAACCTACTTAACATTCTGCAAAGCAGTACAAATAAAAAATCCAGATCGGTTAAGATCTGGATTAGTAAAATATATACAAATACTACTTTGCAAACTTTGAACCATCATAGGCCCACTTCACATAAACACCGCCCCAAGTAAAACCAGCACCAAAAGTTGCAATAATAAGATTATCTCCTTTTTTCAGTTGCGATTCCCATTCCCACAAACAAAGAGGGATAGTACCGCTGGTGGTATTACCGTAGCGCTGAATATTAATCATAACCTGCTCCTTGCGAATACCCATGCGTTGAGCGGTAGCCTCTATGATTCGCATGTTAGCCTGATGGGGAACAAGCCAAGCCAAAGTCTCGGGGGTGATGCCGTTGCGGTGCATAACCTCAACCGCAACATCGGCCATATTGGAAACCGCTGCCTTAAACACAGGCTGACCTTCCTGATAAATATAGTGTTGACGCTTTGTAACGGTTTCGATAGATGCTGGGTAGCAAGACCCACCGGCTACCTGGTGTAGGTGCTTACGACCGGAACCATCCACCTGCATTTTAGCATCAAGAATACCAACGCCATCGGTACTAGGCTCAAGCAAAACAGCAGCGGCCCCATCGCCAAAAATTGGGCATGTGGAGCGATCGGTATAATCGGTAATAGATGACATTTTATCGGCTCCAACCACAACAACCTTTTTGTGTGTACCCGATTCAACGTATTTAGATGCAGTTACCAAAGCATAAAGGAAGCTAGAGCAACCGGCATTCATATCAAATCCAAAAGCATTCTTTATTCCACACTTATCGCTAATAATATTGGCAGTAGCGGGAAACTGCATATCGGGGGTAACCACACCGCAAATCAGCATATCCACCTCATCGGGGTGGGTGTTGGTTTTGCGAAGCAACTCGTTAACAGCATGCATGGCCATATCGGAGGTTCCCAAACCTTCGCCTTTCAAAATATGACGTTCCTTAATACCAATACGAGTCATAATCCACTCATCGGTGGTATCAACCATACGGCTGAGCTCCTCGTTGGTTAGAATATAGTCGGGTACATATCCCCCAACACCTGTGATTGCGGCAGTAATTTTTCCCATTAGCTGAATGCTTGTTTAATTGTCTCGCAAATGTTAGACGAAATAACCTCGCGAGTTTGAATAATCATGTTCATTATCGCTTTGGGGCTCGAAGCTCCGTGAGCTATTATTACAGGCTTATTAACGCCCAGAACCGGTGTTCCACCGTAATTCTCGGAGTTAAACCGCTCGTTAAAACTATTTCCGGGGTTAACCTTAACTAGCATGTGGTAGAAAGCCTCGGCCTCCTTGAGCACAACATTGCCCACAAAACCATCGCATACCACCACATCGGCCTTTTTATCGTGAAAAAGGTGATGTCCTTCAACGTTTCCCACAAAATTAAAGTCCGAGGAATCTTTCATCAATTCAAAGGCACTTTTGGAGACCAGGTTGCCCTTCTCCTCCTCCTCGCCAATGTTTAGCAGAGCCACTCTAGGGTTATCGATACCGAATACCTTTTTCGCATATATGGAACCAAGTATTCCATACTGATTAAGAATATCGGGGCGACAATCGGGATTTAGCCCCACATCGAGGAGTAAGTTGACCTTACTGGCCGATACGGGTATAAACCCTGCAATTGCAGGCCGGATAACACCAGGAATTTGTTTAACAACCATCATTGCACCAACCATCATGGCACCGGTGCTTCCCGCGCTGGCAAATCCATCAACCTTACCCGCGGCAAGATCCATGAATCCTCTAACGATGCTAGAGTCGGTTTTTTTGGCAAAGGACTTAGAGGGATTGTCGCCCATCTCGATAACCTCGGAGCAATGTACAATATCGAAAGAATCGACACTGGCACCCTCCTTTTCGAGAAGCGATACGATTACCTCGCGATTACCATAAAGCACAACTCTTTGATCGTTGCTGAGATGCTTAAGGGCTAAAACGGCACCCGACACAACCGCATCGGGTGCAAAATCGCCTCCCATTGCATCAACGCCAATTCTCATCATCAATTGGTCAAATCAATGGTTGATACTAACTACGCGTTGGCAGCTTTTTCAATTGCTTGTTTACCGCGATAAAAACCACACTCAGGGCAAACACGGTGATATTCAACAGCCGAGCCACAATTAGAGCAGGTTGATAAAGTAGGTGTAGATGCTTTGTAGTGTGTTCTACGTTTATTCCTTCTTTGCTTGGAAATCTTTGACTTAGGATGTGCCATTTTTCAACTTATTATTTAGTAAAACTTAGTTATTCTTTAACTTTTTCAGTTGCTCCCACCGGGGATCAACCTCGTCGGGCATATTATCGTTATCGTTAACCACGTTCATCTTGGCGAGCATTTCGGGATCGCAATCGCTTGCGTTAGTCCCATTCATGCCATGGTAGCGCTTTAAAGGCAAGCTAAGGCAAACACTTTCGTAAAGGTACTGAGCAATGTTAACCTCGTGTTCCTCCTCGGCAAGATAGATAATCTCATCGTTATCCACATCGGCATCAGAGAGCCCGATTCGGGCAAACAACTCGCCTTTGAAGGTGATAGGCAAATCAAAAAGATTTAAACACCTATCGCAAACAACCTGCACAGTACCCTTAATGGTAACCTTAAACTCAAGCAAATGGTTTTGCCTATTCAGGTTCACCTTGGCAATAAGCTGCCCTTTGCTAATCTCCCCCTCGCTAAACTCATGGAAAAAATCGTCGTTCAAAACGAATTCGAACGAGTGTTTTCCGAGCTTAAGCCCCTTGAAACTAATTGAATATCTACTTAACGTGCTACTCACAACTCACCAAAAAACAAAGTGCAAAGTTATAAAAATTACAATCAATCAAAAAAACGAGCTAAAAATATTAGGAAAAGGTAATACAACCCATTCCGCTAAACACTTTTTGTTCGGCGCTTCCGATCGTTCTCGTCGAGATATATCTTGCGCAAACGCATGGATTTGGGCGTGATCTCCACGTATTCATCCTCCTGAATGTACTCAAGGGCTTCCTCGAGGCTAAACTTAACAGGTGGGGCAAGAATTGCCTTGTCGTCGGAACCTGAGGCACGCATATTTGTAAGCTTTTTGGATTTGGTCACGTTAATCACCATATCGCCAGCGCGGGTATTCTCGCCAATTACCTGTCCGGCGTACACCTCCTCGTGCTCATCGATAAAGAACCGCCCCCTATCCTGCAGCTTGTTTATGGCATAGGCATACGACATGCCGCTCTCCATGGCAATAAGCGAACCATTTACCCGTGTTTCGATTTCGCCACAGTAGGGTTCAAAACCCTTAACCCGGTGAGCAATAACAGCCTCGCCAGCAGTAGCGGTAAGTAGAATATTACGAAGGCCAATGATACCGCGCGATGGGATTTCGAACTCGAGGTGAATCCTATCGTTACGGCGCTCCATAGACAGCAATGTACCCCGACGACGGGTAACCTGCTCAATGGCTTTACCCGACACATCCTCGGGCAAATCGATGGTAAGGTATTCAACCGGCTCGCACTTTTCGCCGCCAATCATTTTAATGATCACCTTGGGCTGGCCAACCTGCAACTCGTAGCCCTCGCGGCGCATTGTTTCGATTAGCACCGAGAGGTGTAGCACACCCCGTCCAAACACCATGAACGAATCGGCCGAATCGGTTTCCTTAACCCGTAATGCAAGGTTTTTCTCCAATTCGCGATCCAAACGATCCTTCAAATGGCGCGATGTAACAAACTTTCCATCTCTTCCAAAAAAGGGAGAATTATTGATGGTGAAAAGCATACTCATGGTAGGCTCATCCACGGCTATGGTAGGAAGGGGATCGGGATTCTCGATATCGGTAATGGTATCGCCAATATCAAAACCCTCGATACCAACCAAAGCGCAAATATCGCCCGAGATAACCTTATCAACCTTCCGCTTGCCCAATCCTTCGAAAACGAGTAATTCTTTAACCTTGGTACGAACCACCTCGCCATTGGTTTTGGCAAGAGCCACTGGCATCCCGGTGGTTAGTTCGCCCCGGTGCAACTTACCTATGGCAATTCGTCCAACATAGCTGGAGTAATCCAACGAGGTAACTAAGAGTTGAGGCGTTCCGGCAATTTGCTTTGCAGCAGGCACATACTCCACAATCTTATCGAGCAGTGCGGTAATATCGGTGGCGGGCTTACGCCAATCGTCCGACATCCAGCCCTGCTTGGCACTGCCGTATATTGTGGGGAAATTGAGTTGATCCTCAGTTGCGTCGAGGTTGAACATCAAATCGAACACCTGCTCCTGCACCACCTCGGGGCGGCAGTTGGGCTTGTCAACCTTATTGATTACCACTATAGGTTTAAGTCCCAGCGACAATGCTTTCTGAAGCACGAATCGGGTTTGGGGCATAGTGCCCTCAAAGGCATCCACAAGCAGCAAAACACTGTCGGCCATGTTTAGCACACGCTCCACCTCGCCACCAAAATCGGAGTGACCCGGAGTGTCGATGATATTGATTTTAACGTCTTTATACTGAACCGAAACGTTTTTGGCCAAAATGGTAATGCCACGCTCACGTTCCAAATCGTTACTATCGAGAATTAGTTCGCCGGGCTTTTCGTGATCTTTGAAAAGTTTTCCCTGAATAATCATTTTGTCCACCAATGTGGTCTTCCCATGATCGACGTGCGCAATAATCGCAATATTTCTTATCCCCTGCATCTGGTAATTTTTAAGCGCGCAAAGGTACAACTAATTATTTACTTTTTATTAAGAGTTAACAGCTTTTAAGAAAAGTTTTAGTGTAAATTGTTTTGAGAATAAACGAATTAACTACCTTCGGGGTTTAACAAGTAAAAACAGGGTGAAAAATGAGAAGATTGGAGTTAACGGCAATAGCATTACTATCCATCACAAGTTTATGGGCACAGCAAACATATATGCGGAACCCAGCCACTGCCTATGCTAAGTTTATGGGATGCTCAACCCAATACAGGGTTGACAGTTTAGGAAATCAATCGATTGTATGCATAATGCCCGATAGCAGCGAATGCGACGAGTGGGCGTTTTTCAGGGGGCTGTGTGGTACCCGTTTTTCGTACTGCGAAACAAAGGGATGTGGAACCGAAAATATTACCGATACCATAAAGGGTGTATCCTTTGCGGTGTGCGTATGCATTGATTCGGCAGGGAACAAGCAAAAGATTCCCCTAATCAATTTCATGGAAATGAATGGCGATACGCTAATCGGACAGCAAAAAAATAACCATAAAAAAAGGAGGCCATAGGCCTCCTTTCTCATTCACTCTAACTACTACTTTTTAATAAAACGAGCTGTAAAGGGTTCCTTCGGATCGTCGATGGTGATAATGTAAAGACCATTGGCGAACTCAGAGATATCGATGCTCTTTAAGTCGGAATCCATCACATCGGTTCTAACAAGCGCTCCTGTGCTATTGTAAATCTTAATGGCACTGTTGTTCATAACGCGGCTTAACTTAACCGTAACATTTGTAGTTGCAGGGTTGGGGTATAGCGATATGCTGATTGGCAGTTCGTTTCCAATCTCATCGGAATCCATGCTTTCGCCCTTGTTAATTGTGGAATTACCAGTAATATTAACAGTGTAATCCTCAACCTCGCCATAGCTGAATGTTTCGCAAGCCGTTGGTGCCGCGTTGTATTTCATGGTTACGCGCATACGGGTAGCCCCAAGAGCAGCATCGGAAGGAACTGTGAAAGTTTTGCTGAGTGTTGAAGATGAACTGGACGATCCAGAGCAAATAAGCTCAGTGCTTTCGAATGTACCGTCCTGATCGTAATCGATCCAGATATACCAATACTCGGTATAGGTTGAACTCTTGAATCCAGCACTAAAGTAAATGGTATTGCTGGTTCCACGACCCAGATCGGTAGATAGGCTGGTAAAGTTAGCATATCCACCATTGGCACTGGTAGTGTTATTGATGGTATTCAACTTAACAAGATCGATCCACTCGTATGTAACGTTATTACCCTTTGATGCGCAGTAGGTAATTGTGTTCGAAGTAGTGGTTACACTAACAGCGCTACTTGCAGCAGATACATTACCAGCAGCATCGAACGCCTTAACGTAGAACGAATAGGTAGTTGCAGCGGCCAATCCACTAACACTGTACGATGTGCTAGCCGTTGTTCCAATTAACGATCCATTCTGGTAAACATTATACCCTGTAACACCCACATTGTCGGTAGATGCAATCCACGATAGGGTTGCTGCGGTTTGGGTTACACCCGAAGCGGCCAAACTGCTTGGTACGGTTGGTGCCTGAGTATCGGGAGTACCAGCCGATATAGCAACGGTATAATCCTCAACCTCGCCATAGCTGAATGTTTCGCATGCTGTTTGCGATCCGTTATACTTCATCGATACCCTCATGCGAGTAGTAATAGAAGCAGTTGCACTGGGGATTGTGATAGTACCAGATACAGTAGTCTTGCTTAATGCCCCAGCATCGAAAACGTTCTCGTTATTATCGTCAAAATCACCATCACCATTCAGGTCGATCCAAATCTTCCAGTACTCGCTGTAGGTTGAACTCTTGAATCCAGGAGTTAAGGATACATCGTAGGTACTACCAGCAGTTGCGTTGAATGTGGTAGCAGTAAAATCGGAGTATCCCGATGCCGAAGAGGCATTTGACATCGATCCAACATTTACGTCAGCAATCCACTCATACGAATAGTCGCTACCAGCCGAAGTGCAGTAGGTAATAGTAACCTCCGGAGTGGTTACACTAATTGTATTACTTGACGATGAAGCATTTCCAGCAGCATCGATAGCCTTAACGTAGAAAGAATAGGTAGTAGAAGCCGACAACCCGGTTACACTATACGAAGTTCCTGTAGCGGTGGTTAACAAAGAGCCATTACGGTAAATCCTATAGCCAGTAACGCCAACATTATCGGTTGATGCAGTCCAACTCAAATTAGCCGACGATGAAGTAACGCCAGAAGCAGCTAAGTTAGCAGGTGCGGTAGGCGCCTGAGTATCGGGAGCTGACATGGTTGTAAACGATACCTGAGTTCCGTAACTGGTACCAGCACTATTTGTAGCATAAGCCCTAACATAGTAGGTTGTGCTGGAGGTTAATCCACTCATAGTTAAACTATAAGAACCAGAAGTTGTTACAGGATAGGTTGATAGCACTGTACCAGTTGATGTGGTAGGGTTGCTCGATTTTGAGTAAACAATACCACTAGCAGTAACCGTTGCACCGCCATTGGCAGTAACATTACCACCGCCAACTGCCGAAGTTGTAGCCACTGACGATACGCTATTGGTAGAAACTGTAGGAGGATTGATTGTGCTACCGCCCTCGTAAACCATATAGCAAACCGAGCAAGCAACACGTGCAGAGGTGGCCTTAATCCTCATATAGCCATTTTCGCCCCATGTAGTACCCCACGAGTTACGCAGAATCCAGTAATCGCCATAGGTAGCATCGTAACCCCAACCAACCAATGCAATGGCATGGTTTGTAGGAGTGTTGTAGCAAGGACTACTACTGCAAGTAGTATAGCTATCGGTATAAATACCACCCGAATAATTTGAGAAAGCAGTGGTAGCGTAAACAGCAGCATCAACAACGCCGTAGGTCATAATAGCGGTTTTGATTGCATCGATATCGGAACAACCCACCCTGTACCAATTAGAGAATTTGGTTTTGGGAGCCGACGATGCGGCCGATGGGCACGATTGGTTCTCGGAATCAACATAAGGAAAGTAAGACTCGTTTATAGCACCAACCTCGCAAAGAGCGGTTAACTCAGAATAGGTATAATCGGCACCGCCACACCCATTGAAATGGCTACTATAGGCCGACATCGATCCTAAACACCAAGCAATATAAGCCTCGGAGAAATCGGCGGTGTTTGAGTCGTACTTACCCATAGCAAAGTTATAGGTACCCTCGGCACAAGCCGAAGCGCCAAAGGCGTAGCAAGCACCACAATTGCCCTGATTACGAACGCCTCCTATATAGGAATGGCCATTGTAACTTCTCCAATCGAATGATGTAGGAAGACTCTTCGCCGATTTAAAATTAGGATTATCCTTGGCTTGTTCGTATACGCTTGAGCCGGTTCGTTCAACCTCGAGCTCTAGCTTATCGCCATTCTGCTCCATTAACTCCTCAAGAGTTAAACGCTCCTGAACGCCTTTACTGGCCGCACGGTAGCAAACCGCCTTCTCAACAGTAAAGCCATCCATCTGCTCAACAACGGTTTCAATTTCGTAGCCTTTAAGGGCAGCATAGGAGTATTCGGGAGCCACTTTCCCTTTGTAAAACTCCCAGGCATTAACTTTTCGCCCATCGGGCAGAATGGCAGTTCCAACCTGATTCCCCTGGTTATCGGTTTCGGTTACAAAGCCATACCCAAGCATGTTGCAGTAAGCTGCAGCCGGGTTTCTAAAACTTTTCTGACCAAATGTCGATATGCTTATCGCCAAGGCCAGCAAAATAGTAGAGATTTTTTTCATTGTAAATAATTATTAGGTTAAGTTATTCGAAAAGGTTATTAACCCGAGCAAGTTATACGATTTAAAATTTCTTGAGTGGGCGTATCGACAAACAACAACTATCGCCCTCCAAATTACCGTAACCGCTGTACAAGTAACAAAATAAAATAAGGAGGCACCATGCAGATGTCTCCTTAATAAAAAAACCAGTAATAGCTGGGGTATCGGAACTACAAAAATCAACCTAAGAACAGTTCGGACTATACAAATGCCGCCACCCTTTCGGCCTCAACATCCTCAATCGACTTAGCAAGTGGTTTCCCTAGTATTCTATGACCAGTATCGGTTATAAGAATATCCTCCTCATTGCGAATTCCACCAAAATCACGATACTCGTTAACTCTATCGAAGTTGATATATTCCTTATTGATGCCCGACTGTTGCCATAAATCGATCAGCTCGGGGATAAAGTAAATTCCGGGTTCAATAGTTAAAACGAAGCCAGGCTTAAGCTCCCGACCCAAGCGAAGCGATTTTAACCCAAACTGTTTGCTTTTGGGAACTCCACAGTAACCTACATACTGTTCCCCTAAGTTCTCCATATCGTGAACATCGAGTCCCATTAGGTGACCTGTTCCGCAAGGAAAGAATAGTGCATGCGCTCCGTTTGCAACAGCATCTTCGGTGTTTCCCTTGGTAAAACCAAGTGCTTTCATTCCATCGAAAATGGTACGAGCAACCTGTAGATGAACATCGCGGAAATGAACCCCCGGTTTAAGCATATCAATAGCACCATTATGCGCAGCGAGGGTGATGCGGTAAATTTCCTTTTGCCTCTCGGTAAACGTTTTTCCTACCGGAAAAGTGCTGCTCATATCACCAGCGTATCCCATTGGGGTTTCGTAACCAGCATCGAGCAGGAACAACTGCCCTTCGTTTATTGTGTTTCCGTGATAATGGTTGTGCAGGGTTTGTCCGTTAATTGTGGCTATAATAGGAAAAGAAATATCGCCGCCGGCTGCAAGGGCTACTTCGTGAACCTTAGCGGCAATTTGAGCCTCGTTCATTCCGGGTTTAGCATAACGCATTGCGGCTTGGTGCATTTCCGCAGTAACCGAAACGGCTCTATCAATCTCGGCGATCTCCTCTTGGGATTTTATGTTTCGCTGCTCGCCTACTGCCGTTATAAATGGGATGCTTGCTTTCGCTTTAGCCTCGGCTGGGCTAATACCAAGGAATCGCATCAGTTTAATTAAATGTTCCGAACGGTAAGGCGGAAGGTAATTAACAGTGCCACGGGGGTAGTGGTAAAGCTTATCGGACAAATCGGCAATAGAGCCAGTGCTTTCAACACCAACACTTTGAGCCATTTCCTTAACGGTTGGTTGCGAGCCCATCCACACAATACTATCGATGGTGAAATCGTCGCCGAAAATATAATCGTTACCTGTCTCTATTTCCATTATTGCGAATAGTCCCGGCTTGTTGATTCCGAAATAGTAAAGGAATGTGCTATCCTGACGGAAATGGTAGGTATTGTCCTCGTAGTTCATTCCAACCTCGTCGTTTCCAAAGAACAGTAGTACTCCGGATTTAAACTGCGCCCTTAGCTGATTGCGGCGATTAATGTAGGTTTGTTTGCTAAACATAGTGGTTTGTTTTTTTGATTATGTGGAGTGTTGGAAGTATGGAGTAATGGAGTGATTTCAACCCCAATTCTCCAACAATCCAATACTCCTTTACTACTTAATTTTATACTCCCGTGGATGTTCTAATCCTAGCAGATTTTTTACAAAGAAATCCCAACGTTTGCGGATAAAGTACTTATTCCAGTAACAAGTGCCATGGTTTTCGTTGGGTAGTACAATCAACTCGAAATCCTTATTGGCTTTCGTTAGTTCTCCCGCAAGTTTGTATGTGGCCGATGGATTCACATTGTTATCCAAATCGCCAGTTACAATCATTAAATGTCCCTGCAACTTACTAGCATTGGTAACATTGGATTGATTATGGTACTGCGTATCGACAGGGAATCCTTGGTACAGCTCAGGCCACCAAACCTTCTCCATTCGATGGTCGTGATCGCCAGCCGACGAAACGCCAACTTTGTAGAATTCGGGAAAAAGTAGCAACGCCCTTGTGGCATCGTAACCTCCGGCGGAATGGCCATAAATACCAACTCTACTGGCATCGATGTATGAGTTTTTCTCGGCAAGCTTCCTGATCACATAAACATGATCGACCAATCCATAACCAAGGCGGGCGTAGGATATGTCGTGGAATTGTTTGGAGCGATAAGCACTGCCCCTTCCATCGATATTAACCACTACAAACCCCAACTCGGCCAGCGATAAATCCATATTCAGAACGCTGCGCGAGAATGTTTTGGGTGCTCGAATGGTATGAGGGCCAGTGTAAGTACCATCAATTACAGGGTACTTTTTAGTAGGATCAAAATTGGTAGGTTTAATAATAGTTCCGTAAAGCATTGTTTTGCCATCGTCGGCAAGCATACTAAAGGTTTCGGCGGGTTTCCAACCCATCTTCACCAAATCTTCAATATCAGTTTTCTCAACCTCCATAATCTGCTTGCCATTCTTCAACTGCCGAACAACCGCTATGTTAGGATCATTGCACGATGAGTAATTATCGACAAAGAACTTTTTATCGGGCGATATTCTGATATCATGATTAGCCTCCTCGGGGGTTAACAACTTAAGGTTTTTGCCGTCGAGGTTTATAGTGTAAAGGTATTTCTGGTAAGGATCCTTAGTTTTGTCCAACCCTCCAGCCATAAACCAAATAGTTCCACTTTTTTTATCGAAATGTTCAATACCGTAAACGTAGAAATCGCCTTTGGTTATTTGGTTTTTGATTTTTCCGGTCGATAAATCGTAACGGTACAAATGGCACCAGCCATCCTGCTCCGATCGCCATATAAACTCATTCTTATCGTAATTTACATCGAGTGTTTCGGTATATAAATCGACAAACGTTTTTGGATAACTCTCGACCAAAACCGAACGTGTTTTTCCCGTTTCCAAATCGATCTCGAACAGCTCTCGGGTTTTATAGCCACGGTAATACTTAACGTGATAGGCCTTTGGACATCCTTCGAAAGTATAGAAACCGGTGCCCAGGAATGCTGGGTTCGATGGCAAATCGATCTTAACATCTCTATTCTGTGCAACATCAAAAACATAAAAATCGACCATTGTTAGTAGGGTATCGCCAGCCAATCCTCGCTCGTACGACACAATCTCGGACTGATAGCCTTCCACATCCACCTTGTAAAGTTGTAACCTACGCACATTCCGACGATCGAAGCGTGGAACAATCAACTTTTTTGAATCGTTGCTCCAGTAAACTTCAATAATGTAATCGTTCGGCTCTCTCCGGCTATCGTTTTTAGTAAAATCCCAATCGAGGTTGTGGCCATAGCCATTTTCGGGTGTTCCGTCGCTGGTCAACTGGCTTTCGGCACCGGTTTTTTTCTCCCTGAGAAGAACATTCCCCTCCCTTATAAAAGCAATCCAATTCCCATCGGGCGATAACGATTCCTTTTTGGTAAGAGCACGCTCATTCTCCTTTGATTTTAGCAAATTGTTGGATGTGCCATAAATCCATTGCTTACCCTTTGCCCAAAACGAAATTTCATCTTTTCCACTAATTTCAACCTTAGAAATCGGCAATTCGAAAGGTTTTACCTCCACCTTCAAGCTATCGGTGAGCAACAAGGCAAGTTTCGTCTGATCGAATGCCGGAGTTTTGGACTTTGCAGAAGGATTTACCCTGAAAAATTCTATCCCATTTCGGGTTGTTACGCTATAAATAAAAGTATTGCCATTTTCTTGCCAAGTTGGCTCAATCCAACGGTTATAAATATGTTTCTCCAGGTTGAACTGAAGGAAATTTTCGGCACGCTCGTAATCGCTAGTGGTAACCTGAGCCGATAAAAAATGAGGAACAAAAAGTAATGCGAATAATAACCCTATTCTTTGATGTGTTTTCATCGAATTTAATTTGATTTATACTGTAATCCTGAGCAAAGAGTATCCTTTATAAGACACCAACTTCATTCAGTGCAACAAAAATTTATTTGAATTAAAATGCCTCGTGTTCAGTTCTTCGGATGATCTCGTTTTGCAAAGCCTCACCCAAATCGTTGAAATAATCGGAGTAGCCGGCTACGCGCACAATCAAATCCTGATATTTTTCGGGATGTTTCTGTGCATCGCGCAGCGTATCGGCATTCACCACGTTGAACTGGATATGATGCCCATCCATCTTGAAGTATGAGCGTACCAAGCTCACAATCTTATCCAAACTCTCATCGCCGTTGAAGAACGATGGCGAGAATTTCTGGTTAAGCAGAGTCCCACCCGTTTTTATATGATCAATTTTAGCCGCCGATTGAATAACTCCGGTTGGGCCTTTCCGATCGGCTCCCTGCACGGGGCTAATACCTTCGCTCAACGGTTCTTTGGCCAAACGACCATCGGGCATTGCACCAATTTTGCTACCAAAGTAAACATGGCTGGTTGTAGGTAGCATGTTTATTCGGAATGCGCCGCCACGCGATGTTGGACGACCATTCACCGCATTGTAGAAAGTGTTGAAAACCATTACAGCGTGCCTATCGGCGTAATCGTCGCTGTTGCCCCACTTTGGTGTATCGTAAATTACATCGTGGCGCAGCTGGTCGTAACCATCAAAGTTCGATTTTAGGGCCTTTAGCAAATCGGCCATCGAAATCGTTTTATCCTCGAAAACATGCTTACGGATTACCGTTAAGTTGTCGGTTATGCTACCCAGGCCAACTCCCTGAATGTAACTGGTGTTGTAGCGTGCTCCGCCTGCATTGTAATCCTTGCCATTTTTAATACAATCCTCGGTGATAAGCGATAGCAGAGGAACGGGCATATAGGTTCCCCACATTTTCTCGATGATATTGTTCCCCTCAATCTTTATATCGATAAAGTGATTTAGCTGCTTTTCGTAAGCGGCATACAGCTCGTCGAACGATTTAAAATCCTCAGGATTTCCGGTTTTCAACCCAATGGTTTTACCAGTAACTGGATCAACTCCATTGTTTAAGGTAATTTCCAAAATCTTATTTAGGTTGAAGTAGCCGGTAAGGATATACGCCTCGGTTCCAAAAGCACCAGTCTCCACACATCCACTGGCGCCACCGTTACGAGCATCGACAATGGATTTTCCTTGGCTCAGCAACTGCTGAACTATGGCATCGGTATTGAAGAACGATGGCTGGCCAAATCCAGTTTTTGCGATTCGTACAGCGCGTTTCACAAACCTATCGGGATTTTTTTTGCTGATTTGAACCATGGAGCTGGGCTGTAGAATTCGCATCTCCTCAATTACATCGAGCAGAACGTAGGTAAGATCGTTCACCGCGTCGCTACCATCCTCCTTTACACCACCAAGGTTGATAAGCGAAAAATCGGTGTACGTATTGCTCTCCTGAGCGGTTACGCCCATTTTTGGTGGCGATGGGTGGTTGTTAAACTTCACCCAGAACGCGTGCAGTAGTTCAACAGCATAATCCTGGGTTAATACGCCCAAATCCAGCTCGCGTTTGTAGAAAGGGTATAAATGCTGGTCGAGCCTACCCGGGTTAAATGAATCCCATGGGTTAAGTTCTGTAATTATTCCTAAGTGAATAAACCAGTAGTGCTGGAGCATTTCGTGAAAGGTAGATGGTGCATTGGCGGGAACTTTCCGGCAAATCCGGGCCATCTCAACGAGTTCCTCCTTCCGAACGCTGTTCTTCTCGGTTAAAGCCAGTTTTTCCAGCTCATCGGCATACCTATTGGCGAAAAGAATAAGCGCATCGGCAGCAATGGCCATTGCCTTCAACTCCTCGCGACGCTCAATGGCCCGTGGATCGTTCTTAAAATCAAGATTAGTTAGGGCTTTTTCCACTTCGGCCTTAAAATCGAGCATCCCCTTTTGAAATACCTTTTTGCCAGCAACAGTGTGACCCGGAGCGCGCTGCTCCTGAAACTCGGTGAAAACACCCGCCTCGTAAGCTTGCTTCCACTCATCGCTAAGGTTTTCGAAGATTCTGTCGCGTTGGGTGCGTCCCTTCCAGAACGGAATAATTGTATCCTCGTAAATTTTACGGGTTTTATCGTCAACCTTAAAGGATACCTTGGGTCGGGAATCCAAAATCTCCAAATCGGGCAGTGTGTGTAGGCTTACCTCGGGGTAAGTAGATGTGGCCTTGGGCGCAGGGCCTCTTTCGCCAACAATTAGTTCCCCTTCGTTGATGCAGATAGTTTTATTGGCCACAATGTACTTAAAGCATAGCGCCCGCTGAACGGGAATAGAATGCTTTTCGGCCTCGCCCGACTTGTAGAATTCGGTAACCAGCATGGCTCTTTCGGCCGAAAATGTATTGATTGCCCGTAGGCTTTGATCTCTGAGTTTTTTTATTCTGTCGTTCATTGTTGTAAATTTTAAACGTTACTGCTTAGATTTTTCACTTCACTCAAAATGATACGATTAACCTCCTAATGTAACGATTGGAGCTATCTCCTTAAAATAATCCTTAATTTGCTCGGCTTTGCTGCTATCGTAGGCGTCGGAATTGGCTAGGGTGTACTCCTTGCCGAATCGCTCGTACTTGCTTTTGGCGATATTATGAAATGGGAGCAAATCGACCCTCTCGATGCTTGGGTATTTTTGCACAATGCTCCTCAGCGCTTTTAGATTGATGTCGGTATCGGTAATATCCTGAATCAGAGGAATACGAATTATCACCCGTGACCCTGAATTAATAATGAGATCGAGATTCTCGAGGATTACCTTATTGGAAACACCGGTGTATTTTATGTGCTCATGTTCGTTGGCAAGCTTAAGGTCGAACAGGAATAGGTTGGCATGCGGAATTACGCTCTCCACAACCGATTTTGATGCAAAACCACAGGTATCCACCGCAGCATGTATTTCCTGTACGTTACAGGCAATAAGCAAAGCCCTAAGGAACTCCGGCTGCGAAAGCGGCTCGCCTCCCGAAAAGGTAACACCACCCTTCGATTCGTCGAATATGGCAATATCCTTTGCCACCTCGTTCATAACCTCGGCAACCTCCATCTGTTTTCCAATAACCTCGGTTACATTAAACTGTTTATCATCGATCCGATGATTCCTAACGCAAGTTTCGGGCTCGAAAAGTTGACTCTCGGGGTTATGGCACCAGGCGCACCGCAGAGGGCAGCCCTTAAAGAAAACCGTTGAGCGAATTCCTGGGCCATCGTGCACCGAGAAATGGCGTATATCGAATACTAAACCAGACATTTTGGACATTTGATTATTGACAATTAGAAAGATAGACTAAATTAGATTCGGTTTTAGGTTAAGCGGTTTGTTGCCAAATCACCTGTTACCGGTAACTTGAAAATACCACAAACCATCAATTCTTCAAAAGAATTGAACCGGTTAAAGCAAATAGAATAATTATGAAATCAGCAAATCCAGCAGGCAAATAGGCCTTTGCCGTTGTTGTGGTAGAGCGTCGATAACGATTTGCTAATCATACTGAGGTGATATAATTAATGCAAAATTAACTGTATAAAACTCTATATCAATGATAAATATCAGGTTTTACGGTAAAACAGAAATAATGTTTGTAGATGGAAATACCGAGTAACAATCTAACTCAACTCCTAACAACCTTGGAGGGAAATGGGGGTAACTCTTCAACCGTAAACTCTGCCTTCCGGTTAATTTTAATGGTTTCGTTGGCCAACGTTTCGGTATCGATCAGCACCGCTTGGAAACGCCCCAGCGAACAGGTTCCACAATTAAGGTACTGCTTCCGTTGATTTATGTAATACATTTTGTGTAGCTCTAACTTATGGGTATGACCAAGTATAACCAAATCGTACCTGCGGAGCAGTTTTAATGCGTAAAGTAGATATTTATAGGAGTTGTATTTTCGGGGAACACGGTTTACCTCATCATCGTACTCCACAATCCGGAAATACATGCGCTCAATCCACCTAAATTTGACCAAGAATTTAAGGATATAGAAACCCAGCAAGCCGATGAACCGCCCAATGGTTGTTCCATTCAAAAAATCGGCATTGTGTCCATGCTCTATGTGAATTGTTTGTCCACGCGAATTAGCAATAGTGTAATGATCCTTTGCCTTGGGGTTCCACAAATCGTGATTTCCTCGGATAAAAACAAACCCCTTTTCCCGAAAATAATCAATTAGCGCCCCATTACGAGCTAAAATATCTTGGTATGAGTACTTGTACAGATCGAACACGTCGCCATTTAGAACAACCTGTTCGATTCCGTAGTGATTAAGTATTGTATCGAGGGTTTTAATAAACTTTTTCGCCTTCCAGCCAAAAGTTCCGAACTTATCGCCAGTATCGATATGCAAATCCGATAGAACTAAAAGTTTCATACTACCACTTAATCTGAGTAAAAATCATAAAACAATACGAGCTAAAAGCTAAGCAAACATTAAATTACCGGACACCGGCAGTAAAAGCGCAAATAAATTATACTTTAAAACCCATAATCAGAATATCGTCAACCTGCTTCTGCGAACCTTTAAACTCCTCAAAATTTTGCTCAATAATCTGTTTTTGCTCCAACAGCGGTATATGCTGAATATCGAGCAAGAGTTTCTTAAAGTTCACCAACATGTACTTCATATTAGAAGGACCACCAAACTGATCGGAGTACCCATCGGAAAACATGTAGAAAACATCGTCGGGATGATACTTAATTTTATGAGTAACGAACGGTTTCTCACCAATTATATGAAAGCCGATAGGCATTTTATTCCCCTTGAACTCGTAAATCGAAAACCCGTTGGTAGATTCAACCGGCAAATCGGATTCAAATCCGCCAACCTCGTCTCTGCGGGCTATCAGTAGGGGAAGATAAGCCCCGGCATACTCCATTTCGCCCCTCGTCTTATCGATAATGACAAGGCTCATGTCCATTCCATCGTGCGATTCGCCCTCGCGCCCGGTTTGATTAAGCGATGCGATCACCAGTTGCCGCAACTTAAAAAGTAGGTCTCCAGCGCTATCACGATTATGCACCGAGGTTAACTCCTTAAGCAGGGTAATACCCAGCATGCTCATGAATGCACCAGGCACACCATGCCCTGTACAATCGGCAACGGCAACCACCAGCCGACCATCGGGGAAAGGGGCGACCCAATAAAAATCGCCACTCACAATATTTTTGGGCTGATAGTAAACAAAGTAATCGGGAAGGTAAGCGCTCAGGCTTTGGGAGCGTGGCAAAACGGCGGACTGAATGCGACTTGCATAGCGAATGCTATCGGTAATTTGCTTCTGCTGGTCGGCAATTTGATCGCGCTGACGCTCAGCAAAATCGCGCTGAGCTTCAATCTCCTGTTTTTGATCCTCTATCTCACTTTTCTGCTTAAGCAAAAGAGTGTTCACCTTCTGCTTCTCGCGCAAAAAGTATAGCACCACCGCAACCAACGCGATGGCCAACAACAGCGCAATGGCAATAAATAGGGTGAACATCCGCTGCCGCTCGAGTTTAGCCTGCTGCATGGCCTCGCGCTGCCGGGTAACCTGCTCCTGCTCACGCTCACGCTTATCGAAATCGTACTGCATTTCGAGGCGCGAAATAGCTCCCGCATTAATACTGTCCTTAATTGCCGAATGGCTGCTGTAGCTCTCGAGAGCCATACGGTAATCGCCCTTAAGCCTGTATGCCTGCGATAGGCTTAGGTACGTATCGCACAAATCGGATGTAAGCCCCTGTTTCTGGGCAAAAGTCTTAGCAGCGCTAAGGTATTGCAAACCCTTCGGAAAATTCCCCATCCGAATGTTAACATCGCCGAGGTAACGGTTCAACCGCGAAATATCGATACTATCATTCACCATGCGCTTAAGATCGAGAGCCCGTAGCAAGCTCTGGTTGGCCATACCGAGGCTGTCGAGCTCAAAATACACTATACCGATTAACAGATAACTGGCAGCCTGTCCGTAAACATTCTGAGCCTTCACATTGAACGCAAGAACCTGATTCGCGATGTCGAGCGCTTTATGGTTTAACCCGGAATGGTAGTAAATATTGGCCAACTCGGTGAGCGAAAGGGTAATCCCATTCCTGTTGGCAAGCGATCGGTACTGGTTAAGAGCATTCTCGGTGTACTGCAGGGCGCGGTCGTAAACCCCAATGCGGCTAAAAAGGCGGGCAATACTCAACGAGGTCCACGCAGCACCCTCCCTATCGGCCTGCTTCTCGTAGGTTCCCAATGCCTGAAGCATGTGCTCAATGGCCTTAGTATGACCACCGGTAAGACTATAAACAGCCCCAATATTAACCTGGGTACGAGCTATCTGAATTTTATCGTCGAGTTGCTCGTTAATTTCAAGCGCCTTACAGTAGGAGTCCAACGCCTGGGAATAATCGCTCTTTAACTGGTACACATTCCCAATCCGGTTAAGGTTAAGCGCAATCCAAGGCGAAACATTGAACTGCAATGCCAGTTGTAACGATTTTTGAAGATGAACAAGGGCTTGCTCAAAATCGTTCCGGCTGTAGTAGCAATAGCCCAGAGCATGCTCGGCCTGCATACTACAAGTATTATTGAGGTTAGCCACTGCGTCAACCGCCATTTGCGCCACCACAATAGCCGAATCGGGATCCGAAACCCGAAACTTCTCGGCACGCGCAATAAGGCTATCCACCAAGGCAGGGCAATCCTGAGCGCTAAGAGTTAAAGATCGTATAATCGAAAAAAAAACAAATACCAGTAAGTTACGCCTCATAAGGGGAATGAACTATTTTAATCAATTTGAATCACTAAAGATATTCCTTTTGATTAAAAAGCTAACTTTTTAGCAACTTTTTTTTACCAAACGAATGGAAACGATGCACTTTGTTTTGTTCTAGAAAAACATTTCGTATTTTTAACGCAATTTGAGTTTATTCCAACGATATAAGTTTTGACTACTAAAACCCGCAGCAATGAAATTGAAAATGAAAATCGGCGCTAAAATACTGCTCTACGTAATGATCACATCGGTATCGAGCATGATACTGATTGGCTTTTTCATTGGGTTTAGAATAAACAAAATTGCGCACGACAATGCCATCAGGCTCGCACAGGCCGAAGCGGAAAAAACAGCGAACCAAATCAAGTCCGAACTCGAGCTGGATATGGGATTCTCGCGCGCCTTGGCCTACTCGCTATACACCTACCCACAATTCGACACTATAACTGTTGATTCAATTTTCAATAACATACTAAACCATCAAGCTGTTGGGAACCCCCGGTATTTAACAGTATGGTACACCGTAGAGTTGTCGGCTTACAAAAAGGATTACATGAAGGATTACGGACGCCGATCGGTTACAACATACATCAAGGATGGATTTCCGGCTAGGGATGTTGAGTACAGAAACCTAGATGGCGATATAACCACAAGTAACTACTACACATCCAAAACAACCAACCGCGAAATGCTACTCGATCCCTACACCTTTGAGTTTGGCGGATCGCAGGTTTTTGCAACCTCAATAAGTGTTCCCATCCGGATGAATGGCAAGTTTATTGGGCTGGGTGGAGTTGATATTGCACTGGGGAAGTTTCAGGAAGAAATCGAAAAAATTGCCCCATACCCCAACACCATTGCAGCTTTAATATCTAACAATGGAACAATTATAGCCCACACCAATCCCGATTTTGCAGAAATCGCATTCGCCGAGTTTGCCCCAACGGAGGATGCCCAGCACCAAGTATCGGAATACATAAAAAAAGGCAAAGACCTCACCTACTTCTCCGACAACAACGAAATGCTGAATATCGTTTCAACAATACGAGTGGGCGACTCTCCAACCACATGGGCCATTTTCCTTTCCATCCCAATGAAGGAGATTGTTAAGCAAGCCCAACGCTCCGTACTTTATATCATTTTCATTTTTGCATTAGGCGTAATCCTCCAAGGAATAGTGATGTGGTACATATCGCGCAGCATAACTCGCCCAATAAAGAAAACCACCGCAATCCTGAACGACATATCCGAAGGCGATATCGATATCAACAAAAAAATATACATCCATACAGGCGACGAGCTTGAGGATATGGCCCACTCGGCCAATAGGCTGATTGACGGGCTTAACCTCACCGAGAAGTTTGCCCGCGAAATTGGCATGGGCAACCTGGATGCCCAATTCAACCTTCTGGGGAACAAGGATATTCTAGGGAGAGCGCTCCTTGAAATGCAAAAAAGCCTTACACAGGCCAAAGAGAACGAAACCAAGCGCAAGGAAATTGAGGAACAACAAATATGGGCTACTCAGGGAATTGCAATGTTTGGAGAGGTATTGCGCCAGCACAACGATAACCTTAAGGAATTATCGTACCTAATTATCAAAAATCTGGCAACCTACACCAAATCGATACAGGGCGGCATATTTATTCTCAACGAGAATGATGAGGACAACCCCATGCTGGAGATGACAGCCTGCTACGCATACGACCGCCGCAAATTCATGGAAAAAACTGTAATGCCCAACGAGGGGCTGATTGGTCGCTGCTTTATTGAGGGCAAAACAATTTTCATGGCCGATGTGCCCAAAAACTACATTAAAATAACCTCGGGGCTTGGCGAGGAGAATCCCCGGAATATAATTCTGGTTCCGCTAAAAGTAAACGACGATGTTTTGGGGGTTATTGAGATGGCCACCTTTAATACATACGAGAAGCACCACATCGATTTTATCGAAAAAATAGCCACAAGCATCGCCTCAACCCTATCTAGCGTAAGAACAAACATCAGAACCGCCGAACTGCTAACCCGCACCCAGCAACAGGCCGAGGAGATGAAGGCGCAGGAAGAGGAGATGCGCCAGAACATGGAGGAGCTCCATGCCACCCAGGAGGAGATGGAACGCAAGCGCGAAGAGCAGGAAGTAATACAGGAACAGCTCCGCGAGGACAAATCGATTCTGAACAGCCTGTTACAAAACACCCCAGATCTGATCTACCAAAAGGATACCGACGGACGATACGTAAGGCTCAGCAACTCCACAACACTACTATTCAACGTAACGGGCATAGAGGAGGCCATTGGCTTAACGGACTTCGATCTTCTGCCGGGCGATCAGGCTCGAATAATGGCCAGCTTCGACAGCGAGGTTATGCGAACCAAGAAACCTATAGTAAATAAAACCACCCCGATAACCCTGGCCGACGGGAATATTCACAATGCGATACTAACGTTAATGCCATTAATTGAGGATAACGGCGAAATGATTGGCGTGCTGGGAATAATAAAAATTATGACTGATGTGGGGTAGTTTCACTACCGCTTATCGGGCAAAACAATGGGTTTAAACACAAACCCCTTGGCCGAGACCTCTTCGAGTACACGGGGCAATGCGTACCTCAGGTTACGCTGAGCTTTTAACGAATCGTGGAAAACCACAATGGCTCCAGGATGCACATTGTTAATCACATAACTGGCAACACTCCGTGGCGACACCCGCTTACTGTAATCCATACTGAGCACGTCCCAGAGTATAATCCTATACCTATGGCGGAGCAGCAATAGCTGCCGAGGGGTAATTCGCCCGTAGGGTGGGCGGAATAGATTACTCTTGATAAAAGAGTTGGCGTAAATAATATCCTGCATATACTGCGAGGTATCGGTGCGCCACCCCTTAATGTGGCTGTAGGAATGATTCCCCACCGAGTGCCCATCGGCCAAAATCTGGCTGTAAATATCGGGGTTCATCTCCACGTTTTTGGCCAGACAAAAGAATGTGGCCTTCGCATTGTATTTCCGAAGTTGCTCCAGCACCCACGGGGTTACATCGCGGGTTGGCCCATCGTCGAAGGTAAGGAACACCCCGTTCTCCTCGTCGGGGAAGTTCCAAATCACATTCTTTACAAACCGCTGAAGAAAACGAGGAGGACTTAGGTTAATCATGCCAATTTCTATTGCAACATCGAGATGAAGCGTTCAAACTCGGTGCCAACCTGCCTTAGATGTTCGCCCTTTTCGTACTTCTCGGCCAATTTATAAAGTTCCTGAAGGATGGCCATATTTATCTGCAGATCGTTATAAAGCCACTGTTGCTGCTGTTGATTTGCGTGGATAAATATATAGTTGAGATGCTCCACCGATTGGTTGAATATAATACCGGAATACTCCACGGCTTTGGCCATATCGCCCGCACGGTAATACCCCTCAATCAGCGACACCGCAAAGTAATTGAACGGAACCGACTGGTGGGGAATTAGCTCCATGCAGCGGTTGAGTACGGTAATGGCCGAATCGGGCTTTCCCTCATCCACCAAGGCATTGGCCAACCGGGCAAATATATTGCGGTAGTTCGATACAATACGCGCCTTATTCTCATCAATATAAACCGACGGATTGCTTATGCTTCGGAATCGGTACTTCTGCATGATATTATCGTACAGCTCCGATGTGTTAACATTGCCAACACCCCACTGCTTAAGGCTCTGAACTGGAGCCACACGGTACATCAACCCCTCGAGTTGGAAGTAGGCATCGAGCCCGTTATAGGTATCGCTATTAACTGTTGTTCCAAAATATATTGGCCGGTTCCAGTTATTGGAGGCAAGCAAATCGAGGATAACCTGCCCATCCTTCATTATCATGCGTTTATTCAACGCCCAACGCATGGTATCGACAACCCGGCTGAGCTTATCGGCACTAACCGTTTGCGTTTTTTCAATCTGCTCCTTACTGATTGGGTGGTAAAGCTTCGACGAAGGGATGTAATTGATCCGCTCCGAGGCATCGAATGGCGATTGCAACTCGGCCTCAGGCTCATCGCTAAGCATAAAGTTAACGGCTTGAACAAGGCTGATAGGCTCCTTAATCCTATCATAAACCAGCACCACATCGCGTTTCCCCGAGTAGTAATGGTTGTAGTTCATCATCAAGGGGAAAGGTTCGCTCTCGTAGGCCTTGCGCGTCATCTGATCCACATACCATTCGCCCCGGAGGTAGCTAAGGTTGGCAACACGAACATCGGTTCGCACACCCTCAACCTCCTGATTGTACCATAGGGGGAATGTATCATTATCGCCATAGGTGAACAGAATGGAGTTAGGCTTGCAGCCCACCAGCATATTGTAGCCAAAATCGGCAGGAATATAGCAATTGGATCGATCGTGGTCGTCCCAGTTCTCCGAAGCCATTAGCCCAGGAACCAGAAGTGTACAGAGCGAGGCAGTTGCAATGGCCGTTGAAGGGTGATCCTTCAACTTACGCACCAACTCGTACACGGCAAGTACACCAAGTCCAATCCAAATGCTAAAGGCGTAAAAACTGCCCGCATAGGCATAATCGCGCTCACGGGGTTGGTACGGGGTTTGGTTCAGGTATACCACAATGGCAATACCGGTAAGCACAAACAGCGCAGCCACAACCCAAAATTCGTGTTTACGGCGGTAGTAGTGAACCACCAACCCCGCCAAACCTAATAGTAGTGGTAGCAGGTAGTACTTGTTATTGGCCTTATTGTTTTTTAATTGTGCCGGCATCTTATCCTGCGGGCCTAAACGCGAATCGTCGATAAGTGGTATTCCCGATATCCAGTTGCCCTTCATCGCATCGCCATGCCCCTGAATGTCGTTCTGACGCCCAGCAAAATTCCACATAAAGTAGCGGAGGTACATATAGCCCAGTTGATATCGGACGAAGAACTTCAAATTCTCGCCAAAAGTAGGAACGTACAGGGTTTGAGCCTGACGGTTCTGATCATAAACCGTAACAGGTTTGCCCTTAAAATTAGTCCATGCCTTATACGCATTGATATGCTGCTGATCATTACTGCTGTACATGCGGGGAAAGGGCATTTCAAATTTCGAATCGTAAATGTACGAAGAGCCCTTACGCACCACCTCGTACCTACCATTCTTAGGAGCATAGGTTACCGATCCATCCTTCTTATCGATGGGCTGAGCGTTAAAACTGGGACCATACAGCAAGGGCCTATCGCCGTACTGCTCCCGGTTGAGGTAGTACAGCAACGAAAACATATTATCGGGGCTATTCTGATCCATAGGAGGATTTGCCGACGAGCGCACCACGATTACGGCATAGGAGCTATACCCAATTAGAATTACCGTTAGCCCTAACAGAATTGTATTCAGCACCACCTTACCCCTACGGTAAGTATAGCGTAAACCAAGAATAATAAGCGCGATGATAAGCGCCGAGTAAAAAAGAACACCCGACATTAAGGGCAACCCAAATCCATTCACAAAAAGAAGTTCGAACTTGGAGGCAAACACCACAACACCATGAATCACCCCGTACATCACGGCAAGAAGCATAACACCCGAAATTGCAAGCGCCAAAGCCACACCCCGGAACGAGTATGTATATTTTTTAAAATAGTAAACCAACACAATGGCAGGTATGGCCAAAAGGTTCAGTAAGTGAACGCCAATGGAGATTCCCATTAAAAAGGCGATCAGTATTAACCAGCGGTTGGAGTATGGCTCATCGGCCACATCTTCCCATTTTAGTATTGCCCAAAACACCAATGCTGTAAACAACGACGACGTAGCATAAACCTCGCCCTCAACTGCCGAAAACCAAAACGTATCGGAGAAGGTGTAGGCCAACGCCCCCACAGCACCAGCCGAAACAATAAGAATTAGCTGTGTAAGAGTAAACTCCCTAATATCGTTGCAAACCATCTTGCGTGCCAGGTGGGTAATACTCCAGAACAAGAATAGGATTGTGAACGCGCTCGACAAAGCGGAAAGCGCATTGGCAAAAACAGGAATTAGCTCCGTGTTGGGGGCAAACATGGTGAAGAAACGCACCATAAGCATAAAGAAGGGTGCTCCCGGGGGGTGCCCCACCTCCAGTTTGTACCCACTGGCAATAAACTCGCCGCAATCCCAAAAACTGGCGGTAGGCTCAATGGTAAGCAGATAAACCAGAGCAGCTATGGCAAAAACAATCCAACCCGCAATATTGTTGTATTTCCGGAAGGAGTTAAATCCAAAAATCGTCATGTTGTCCCAATTTTGATTCACCCCAAAGGTATAATTTTTTTAACGTTCAACGCATCATTACAAATTGTAACCGTTCGCAATATCACAAAACAAGATTTATTGTATCTTTAGAAAAGTTTTTTGCAAACAGTTAAACTCATAGAACTAACTAAATTTCATGTTTTTCCTATAAAACATAACACCGATGAAGTCGAAAAAAATTATTTACGTACTAATAGCTACCGCCATTGTAGCAGTAGCAGGGTATTTTATATCGAAACCCCACCTGGCCAAAAACATCTACAACCAAGGGATGACGCTTCTGGATTCGGCCAAGTACCAGGAAGCCCTTAGTAAATTCGACAGGGCAATTAAGCTGAACCCCAGCGTGGCCGAATACTACTACCAAAGAGCCTACACGCTAACCGCTCTAAATAACGATGAACAAGCCATAACCGATTACAGCAAAGCAATTGGTATCGATTCGGCACAATACAACTACTACCTGTACCGCGGCGTTTCGCACCGGAAGTTGAGCCAGAACGACCAATCCCTTGCCGACCTCAATAAGTCCATTACCCTAAACGACTCGTGCTCAAAAGCATACTACGAACGCGGATTGCTTAATGCCGCCATGATGAACTACGATGCTGCCATAAGCGATTACAACAAAAGCATACAGCTAGATGGCTCCAACCTCGAAGCATTCTACAGCCGGGGCGAATCCCTGGGCAATGTAGCCGATTTTAAGGGAGCCATCGCCGATTACGACAAAATGATTGAGGGGGCAAATGCCACTCCCGAAGCGTATAAAAAGCGGGGGCTTTTTAAAGCAAAAATACAGGACTACAAGGGTGCAATTAGCGATTTGCTGATTGCTCTCGAAAGCAATCCAAAGGACAAGGAGTTACTTTACAATATTGGCGACGTTTACGCCAACCTAAAGGATTACAACAAATCCATCACATACATCGATAAGGCCATTGCCATTGACCCCAAATACGACATTGCGTATGGTGTTAAGGGCGGCGCATTAATTCGTAAAGGCGATTTCAGAGCGGCCACTGCAGCATTCGACAAGGCCATCGCACTAAAGCCAAACTACCTAAAAGCGTTGTACGGACGGGGAATAGCCAAAGCGCTATCGAAGGACTACAAGGGTTCCATTTCGGACTTCACCAAGGTAATCGATATCGACAAAAACTACTCACAAGCATACTACAACCGAGCCGTTTCCAATGCAATACTTGGGAAACACAAAGAAGCCCTCCCCGATTACAATGTGGCAATTAAAGCCGATCCCCGAAATGCCGAAGCCTACTATAATCGTGGAATCTCAAAGATTAACATACAGGACAATAATGGTGGATGCGAGGATCTGAGCAAATCGTTTGAGCTGGGCTACCAACCCGCCGAAAAGATGATTAAAATGTACTGTCCAAAAAAATAATTACCTTGAATAATAAAAATAAGCGGCACCCAGTGGTGTCGCTTATTTTTTGTGCAAAGAGTCTATAATTAACGTTTCTTGTAAACACACCCATCAAAAGTCATCCTAAAAACATAGGAATACTCGGTAAGCCCACTCCGTATATCAATATACGCGTTAAAACCAGTGGATACAACGAATTGGCGGTGCAACGTTTTATGGAATAAAAACTGAAGAGTGATTAATTCGCGCGTACTCGCATCAAACGCCTCCGAAATGGTTGATACCGAACCGTAGAGCTCCTCGCCCCGAGGATTCACAAATTTATTGGCATACCAGTAGCCCAGATCGAGCCGAACAACAGGCCACTCCAGCATTATCCGGGGATGCAGGGCAAAGCCATCCCTATACTTGATATGCGGGGTCGGCGATTTGTCGGACGACCAGTAACCGGAAAGCTCCACTCCGGCCAAAGTTGCCCCCGACATCAGGTTAAACCGATGACCAGTAGTAAACCCCATGTTTGTAAGGGTAGTAACAGGCAGATTACTGCTATCAATCTGTCCGCCCTGATGTGTTGTCAACGCCAACGCCGAAACGTAAAAACCATGCTTCTGCTCAAAAGTCGAAGGCCTATAGCGCCCTACAAATCCCACCGTAAACTCTTCCTGAAAAGGGCTGGCCTTAGCAATATAACGCTCCCAGTTAATCCACAAATCGCCCTCAAGTCTAGGCTTTGTCAGGTTGAACTCAACACCCAGCTCGGGCTGGTTCATGTACGACCGCTCATATTTAAACAAGGCATCGGGCAAGGAACGATTATCCCTCGACTTCAAACTACCCACAGTCATCGTAACCGATTCCGTCAGATTGCACGCCAACGATAGGTAGGGTACAAATTGCGCCAAACTATCGGCACCTGCGAGGTACAGCAAATGAAACCCAGCATTAAGGTTGAACTGAGACATACCGTACCGAAGCGTGGGCTGCACAAAGAAACCCGGATTGGTGTATCCCTTTTTTATATCGCCGGTAAACTCCTTGTTATCGAAAAATGCCGACGAGTAAATATTTACACTAACACTCGAACTATCGGTTTGGGCAAACAGGGCAATCCCAATAGCCATAAATAGGAGCAACAGAATTGCCCGCCTAAAAAAAATTTGCATCGGATACAGTTTTAGTAAAAAGGTTGAATTGACTGGTTCCATGTGTGCTAACGTTAAATCACATCTAAATTAATAAATCAATACTATTGAAGATGCGAAATTTAATAAAATTCGAATACATGAAACACCCATATAAATATGCTTGCATAACCGAGCGCTTTATGCGAGCTCACCGAAGGTAAACACTGATAAACAACCGAGTGCTTTTTACGGGCTCGGCGGAGCCTAAATATGGGTGTTCCATCCACTAAATAAAGACTGTTAAAATCGAAATTTAAAGCATTAATAATTAGTTAACTAAACATTTTGTACGGATGATATTCAAGTTTAATTATGGCTGAAAAAAAATAAAAACTCGCAGAACCATGGTTATCAATTCTGAAAATTTAATTTTATCCATTAAATTGCACCAAATATATACACAAACCTTTCAATAAATATCACAATGAGTTGGAAACAACGCATCAAAACAGCTGCATATATCGCCATAGCCCTGTTAGCAATATACTTAGCCATACCCGATAATCATTATATTGTTAAAGCCCTAATCTATCGGCAGGTAAATATCGACGATTACCGTCTGTTCGAGAACCGCACGGTAAAAAAGGGAAACGCCGAACCGTGGCGATTGGCAAAAACCTACAATTCCCACACACCCAGCAGCGAGCAGTTGGCCTATTTTGATGAGTATAAAACAGTTGCCTACCTTGTGATAAAGGACACAGCTTTGCTGTACGAGGCCTACTGGGATGGATACGGGCAGCAATCGGTATCCAACTCGTTCTCCATGGCCAAAAGCATTGTAGGCCTACTGGTTGGATGCGCAATTCAGGATGGCTTCATTAAAAATGTTAACGAGCCAATAGGGAATTACCTTCCCGAATTCAACGATGGTGATAAAGCACGCGTAACCATAAAACACCTGCTAACCATGAGCTCAGGGCTGAGCTGGGACGAGGCATACAGCTCGTTATTCTCCCTTACCACCAAGGGATACTATGGCAAAAACCTCCCCAAGCTTGTGCTAAGCCAAACGGCTATCAAAGAACCCGGCACACTGTTCGAGTACCGCAGCGGCGACACCCAGCTCCTATCGCTAATAGTTGAAAAGGCCAGCGGCAAAACCCTGTCCGATTACGCATCGGAAAAAATATGGTCCAAGATTGGAGCCGAACACGATGCCCTATGGTGCCTCGATCGCGAAAATGGAGTGGAAAAAGCCTTTTGCTGCTTCAACTCCAATGCCCGCGACTTCGCAAGGCTAGGCCAACTTATACTGAATGGGGGTACATGGAATGGCTCTCGGATTATCCCACAGGAATACCTCGACGAATCGACCACAGCCGCCGATTACCTTACCGATACCGAAACCGGGAAGCCCTGTAACTTTTATGGATACCAATGGTGGATTATTAATTACGAAGGGCACAAAATTGTTTACGCCCGAGGACTACTCGGACAATATATATTCGCAATTCCACACCTAAACGCGGTGATAGTCCGTCTTGGGCACAACCGCAGCAACAATAAAATAGACGGGCACCCCGAGGATGTTCATAAGTATCTTAAATACGGAATCGATATTATTACCTCAACACAACAAGAATAATGAGCGACAATCTACTTTTAAACCTAGAGCGGCTAAGGGTAAAGCAACTCGCATTCCCTACTGCCGACATGTCGGTATTCGACAAAGCAAAGAAAAAATATAAGGGGCTATTCGACCCCGATCAGGTTGAGTTTGCCAACGACAAACCCGATGTGTTGATGTTCCTGACAGGTGGTTCGGAACGAATCGCCATTGAGTCCATTCAGGAATACCGCTTTTACCTGATGCTAGCCTCCAAAGAGGGAAACTCGTGGGCAGCCGCCACCGAGGTTAAAGCCTGGATGAACCAACACAACATTGCATCGATACTGGTAAATGCCGACAGCCCCACCGCTGCAACCATTGTGAGCAACTTTTACCATGCCCTAAACGGTGTTAAACACTTACACGGACAGCGCCTGGGCGTAGTGGGCAACACCTCGGAATGGCTTGTGGCATCAACGGTTAGCCCATTCCAACTACAAAGCCGACTGGGCATTGAGCAGGTTGACATTGCATGGTCCGACATTGTGTTTGACGAGGTGAAACAGATTGCTCCCGATTTTACGGCACTATTCGATTGTGCCGACAACAAGGCTGAGCTAACCGAGAGCGGCAAAATATACGAAGGGCTAGCCTCACTAATTCCGTTCTATAAACTAAACGCCCTATCGGTGGAGTGCTTCCCCCTGGTTAATAAAACAGGGCACACGGCCTGCCTGGCACTGGCAAAGCTAAATATGGATGGAGTCCCATCGGCATGCGAAGCCGATAACTGCAGCGCAGCAGGGCTAATGTTTGCCGGCGAGGTTTGCAAAACCATACCCTGGATGGCCAACACCATACACGTTGAAAACCGAAAGGCATTGTTTGCGCACTGCACCGCGCCTACAAACCTGCTCAGCAACTTTAAAATAGACACCCACTACGAAACCAACAAGGGGCAGGCCATTGCTGGCGAGATAAACGCCGCCGAGGTTACAATATTCCGATTCGACAACACGCTGAGCCGAATTTTCATCACACTGGGCAAAGTAACCGCCAAGCCAAAGCTAAAGATTGCGTGCCGCACCCAGCTCGAGGTTGAAATAACGGAATCGGCAAGTCGGTACTTTGTAAATGCTCCATTCGGGAATCACCACCTTATAATACCCGGCAACCGGGTAGAAACATTAAAGTTAGCCGCACTACTGCTACGGATGGAGATAGTAGAGTAGATATGAGTTAAAGAAAGCTATGCCATAATCTGGCAGAGCCATCAATTGATGGTTCTGCCAGATTATATGTTCCTTACCATTCAATAATAACTCAAAAAACTAATCTTTCATGATTCCGTAACACATTAAGGAATAATTAAATATAAATTAAAAACATAGTAAGAAAATCGACCCGTACTAATACAATACGTTGAATTTCAACGTATTAAAAACACCTCATTCCCGAAAGCCGAGTATTAAAGTCGAAAAACTGAATTGGCATGCGTTTTGAAAGGAAAAAGTATTATTTTTACTCTTAATTATGGTTCTACTACCATTTTTGTGGATAGAGGTCTAACCCTCCATGAAAAAAAAGAATAGCACTTCTAAAGTTTTGAAATGTACGGTATCCCCTTGCCACAATTTTTATTTCCTGTAATTTCCCATTCAACCTTTCAGCCATTGCGTTGGTTAGCCCCGATATGAGCGCATTTACAATCCCCCATGCATGGCTTAGGAAGGTTGCTATCACCTTGTTCACCTCCTTAATGCATTTTAGGGCGGAGTCCTGTGCCCAGTTCTTGAGGATTTCAGCGGCACCAACCTCATCGTGGCAGTAGTCAAAAAGCGACTTAAAGTTTTCCCGGATGCTCATCGCCTTGGTCACTTCAAAATTTGACTCCTTGATCATCTGGTACTTTACCCGTTGCTTAGCCGTCAGGTTCTGTTCATTCTTGAGCAGCACGTACCGGCTGTTCCTGAGCGCCTCGTTACCTTGCACCTCCCTCCGTCTAACCCTATCTACAGCCTCGTTGAGGTATTTTATCAGGTGGAACTTGTCATGCACGATTTCGGCATTACACGCCTTCCGCTGAACGGACTGCATGTAGGGCCCCCACATGTCCATGCTTACCGTATTGATGCGCTTAAGCTGATCCCGTGTAAAGGTTTTGTCCAATAGCCGTTCGGTTGATGCGGTGTCCCGCCCCTCACCGATATCCAGGATCACGCCGCTCTTGGGATGAGAAATTACGGTAACGTATTTATGCCCCTTCTGGAAGGCCTTCTCATCAATGCTGATGTGCTCAAAGGGGACATGCGAGTAGTCCCTACGCTCCATTCCCCGCTGGGCGCAACGGTGCATGATGCGGTTGACCATCCGAAAGCTGCAATTCAGGTATTCCGCCGTTTTGCTCTGGTTCTTTGTGGCGTTTAGGAGGTCGATGACCTTTATTTCAAAACTAAAGGTATGCCTATCATGCTTACCCGCCCATCCTATGGCTACCTGCCTCACCTTCCCGTCGGCACATAGGACTCGCGGAATACGGCACCGTACGTAGGATTTGTAGTGCAGTATGTCCAGATGCCGCCATACACGAACCTCGGTATGATCATAAAGCCTTGCTGGCGACAAGCTTAACGGGTCTTCGTAGTGATCCGAAACGTATTCAACATCAAGAAAAACTTCTTGCGTTTTATGGTTGCTTTCGATATTGGTTATGACCCATTCATCACCGAAATCTAACAGCAAATTGAAGAAATCTTTTGTAAAGTCCATTTCCCAAAATTAAATTTTCCCACTAAATTTGCAGTAGAACCAAAAAACTAACACTTCTTTTAGCGGTTGTCCTAGCGGCTCTTACTGCTAATGCCCAGCTTCAGAAGGGACGAATCCTGGTAGGCGGCTCGTCAAACCTATCGTTCCTGTCGAGCAAAAACACCTCAAAACTAGATGGCAGCACAGTGCAAGAGGTTAAAACATCGGCATTCGAATTCTCGCCCGAGGTGGGATACTTCGCCATGGATAACCTTGCCGTGGGTCTCGACTTCACATACGCATCGGAAAAAGTAAAGGTTGACGACAACGACTGGTCCGACCCAACCACAACCCTTGGTATGGGCATTTTCGGCAAGTACTACTTTGATGCTGGCATTGTAAAACCTTTTGGTAGGGCTAACCTAGGGTTCCTGCACGTTGCCACATCGAAAGACGACGAAGACAAATACAACGGCATTGGACTGGGAGTGGCTGCTGGTGCGGCATTCTTTGCAACCGAATCGATAGCCTTTGAGGCTAGCCTTGGCTACGAGTTCGCCAATCTGAAAAACGCCGATAACGACAATTTTAAAAATAAAGTGGGTGTATTTGGAATAAACATCGGAATTACGGTGGTATTCTAACACTCAATGTATATAACCATCACAAGAAAGGGCTTCCCAATAGGAAGCCCTTTTTAAATAGGAAAAACCACAGTCCACCAAACTCTAGAATAACCCATGTATCTTAGCATCAATCTTATCGATAACCAAACCCAGATCCTCGGGCTTCTCGGAAAAGTTTAGGTTATCCACGTCGATAATCAGCAGATTACCATTCTTATAGCTCTCAATCCATGCTTCGTACCGCTCATTCAGGCGCTGCAGGTAATCGAGGCGGATATTCTTCTCGTAATCGCGCCCCCGTTTCTGAATTTGCCGCACCAACGTGGGCACTGTGGCCCTAAGGTAAATCAACAGATCGGGGGGGCTAATGAGCGAGGTCATCAAATTAAACAAGGCTAAGTAGTTATCAAAATCGCGGGTCGACATTAGCCCCATCTGGTGAAGGTTGGGGGCAAAAATATTGGCATCCTCGTAAATAGTTCTATCCTGGATAACATCATTGCCCTTGCGGTGAATCTCGACAATCTGGCTAAAACGGCTATTCAAAAAAAAGATTTGCAGGTTGAAACTCCAACGCTGCATATCCTCATAAAAATCGTTAAGGTATGGATTATCGTCCACGTCCTCGTACTGAGGCGTCCACCTGTAATGCTTAGATAGCAAACCCGTTAGGGTTGTTTTTCCCGAACCAATATTCCCGGCCACCGCAATATGCATATCAACAGTATTTTATTATTGTATAATTTCTTATAGAGCAACTAGTTAAAAGTACAAATAGATTTTTAAATCAACCCACTGGCCGGAATAGTTTTTATCAACAATTGCAAAAATAAACGCTAATGGAGTTCAGCAGAAATAGATTCAGGAGAGGTGAAAAATCGCATAAGCAACAGCACCAAACCCTGATACTACGAGAGGCTATGCTGAGCGGCTATAACCAGCAACTGCTCCACGTACTCGCGCGAGTTCGATAGGCGGGGCACTTTGTTCTGTCCACCCAGTTTTCCACGCTGCCGCATCCACTCAAAATAGGTTTGATTGGCCACGCTCCGCACAACAGGCATGGCAAGTGTTACGCCCTTGTAGCGTTTGGCCTCGTAGTCGGAGTTAATTGAGCATAGCGCCACATCGAGTTCTACAGTAAACTCCTGCAAATCGTGGGGTTCAACCTCAAATTCGATAACCCACTCGTGCGCACCGGTTTTGTTCCGATCCATAAAAATAGGCGCTGCGGTGTACTCCCGTATTCGGGCCCCAGTTTTATCGCAAGCAGCCTTCAGAGCCTGCTCGGCATTATCAACAATCACCTCTTCGCCAAAAGCATTTATAAAGTGGCGGGTGCGACCCGTAATCTTTATTTTGTGGGGCGATTTGGAGGTAAAGGCAATGGTATCGCCAATAAGATAACGCCACAAGCCCGAGTTTGTACTAATTACCAGCGCATAATTCTTCCCGATCTCAATATCGCCAATGGTTAAAACACGGGGGTTTTCCAGGGCAATATCCTCCACCGGGATAAACTCGTAGAAAATGCCATAATCGAGCATTAGCAGCATATCGTCGGTGGCAGGATTATCCTGTATGGCAAAAAAACCCTCGCTGGCGTTGTAAGCCTCCATGTAGTGCATTCCACTGGAAGGGATTACCTCGCGGAACTGCTCGCGGTAAGGGGTAAAGCTAACCCCGCCGTGCATAAAAAGCTCCAGGTTAGGCCAAATCTCCAACAGGTTCGACTTGCCGGTATGGTTCAGAATATGCTTAATCATCACCAGATTCCACGAGGGAACGCCGGCAATGCTAGTTACATTTTCGGTTAAGGTTTCGCGGGTAATCTTGTCGAGCTTTTCCTCCCAATCCGATATTAGCGCCACCTTTTGACTGGGGGTTCGAATAAAATCGGCCCACCAGGGTTGATTCTCGATAAGAATGGCCGACAAATCGCCGTAGTAGGAATTCATGGAGAAATTATCGATTTGATGGCTACCGCCAAGCGTAAAACCTTTCCCCGACAGCAAATTGTTGTTGGGATGCAAATCGGTGTATATGGCAATAATATCGCGGCCGCCCTTAAAATGGCATTCGTTTAGGGCATCGTAACTAACGGGAATAAACTTACTTTTATTCTGGGTTGTACCCGACGATTTGGCAAACCACTTCACCTCGCTGGGCCAAAGCAAATTCTGCTCGCCATGCCTCAACCTGTCGATATAGGGTTTTATACCCTCGTAGTCGAGAATTGGCACCCGTTTTTGAAATTCCTCGATGGATTTAATTGATTCGAAACCGTAGATTCTGCCATACTCCGTATTTTTCGCCTTTGCGAGAAGCGCCATAAATGTATCGGTTTGAACCTCGGCAGGATACCTCCGGAACAAATCGATTTGGTACAATCGCTTAGTGTTTAACCAGCCTAGTATTGAGTTGAGAATTGGCATATTTTACTAAGTTTTTCAATCATTCCAAATCTAATAGATTATTTTGAAAATACCGATACCAAAATGCTATTTAACACTATTTTAGCATCGTAGCGCTACCCCCAACACACCACAAACAGCAAATAGTCAACTTATAACAAACAAACTGAAAAATTGCAACAAAAGAGCTAAAGGGAAGACAAACGGACAGCAGCCTCAACCAAACTATCAGTTTTGGCGGCCAAATTGATTCGCAACTGATGCGGGTTAAACTTGTCGTGGAAGAAACCCGACAGAGGCGCAGCAGCAACACCATGCTCCTTGATAAGCATCTCGCAAAACTCCACATCCTTAACCGGCGAAATGGCTGAATAGTCGAGCACCTGAAAGAAACCACCCATACTGGGAAGCACTCTAAACCTCGATTGTCCAAGTCCTTGCAGGAATATATCGCGGTTGCTTTCGAGCAAATGTAGGTTCGAGAATAACGAGCTACTACTTGCCACGTAATCGGCTAGGGCTAACTGAACCGGATGGTTAACCGAACTAACCACGGCACGCTGAACAACCCGGAACCGTTCCATAAGGGGCTTTGGAGCTAAACAGTACCCCACCTTCCAACCCGGAAGGCCAAGCGACTGGCTCAGTGAGCCAACAATAAAGCAGCTATCAACCAGTTTGGGGTAAAAAGTAGCACTTGCTGCCAACGCATCGGAATAAACTATCTCGCCGAGCGACTCATCGCTAATAACTCTAATTTTAGTGCCACTAATTAGTTTCTGGAGGTTCTCCATGTCGTCGGCAGAGAAAACCCTACCCAGAATATTATGCGGAGTACAAATGATTATGAGCTTTGTACGGGTGGTTATGGCCTTTTGAACCTCAGCCCAATCGATCAAACTATCGCCCTCCTTAACCCGCAGGAAAACAGGACGCGCCCCGCAAATTCCAATAGCCATGGCGAGGCTTGGATACGATGGCTCAAAAATAATAACCTCATCGCCCTCCTTAACCGACGAAGCAATTGCCGTAAACACAGCCTGGCTAGCCCCTGCTGTAATGGTAATCTCGTTCACCGGACAATACCTCCTGAAATACTTCTTACTAATATACTCCGATAACGCAGCCCTAAGCGGATGAGCACCTTCGGCAGGTGCGTAACCGGTTACCGATTTCATATAGGCAAGTATTTGCTCCTCTATTGACTGAGGAAAGGGAAACGAGGAGTAATTGCCCGAAAGATCGATGGCATTATTATCCTGAGCCAACTGCTGCAGATGACCCTCCACTGTAAAATCGACATCAATATTAAGCTGCCTTACCATACAAATTGTTTTACTTATGTAAAGATAGAAAAATAAGGAATTAAAGCAAGTTTATTTTTGACGTAGCTTTCAAAAAAAGAGACGAAACAGCAGCAAACTAAGCAAAAACCTGAGATAGTACATCCAGCGAGTTGAACTCCAACGAGCTACCCAAGTGGAACCTGTAGTAACGAATAATCCCGTTAATCACGAGCAACCGTTGATTATGGTTAAGCAGCAAGGTATCGGCCTGATGAAAGGGAGTTGCAATAACTCGTCCCAGGAGCCGACTGGCATCGTTGTTGAGAAAGAAACCATGCTCCGGGATGCTCGAGACAAACGCGCCATTCTTAAAATCGAAATACCGGAACTGCTCGGACCAAGCGTTGGAAGGGAAAAAGCCCAAGTGACGGGAGTGTTGCAGTAAAAAAATCAGATGAAAGTTTGCTACACCCCCATGCATAATATCGAAGAGATGGATGGCATTCTCAAAAAAGTTATAGAATAGAGGATTCGCCTCCACCTCGCGCACCGTTCGGTAAATAACCTCGCTGAGGAAAAGGGCAACACAGCGCTTTACCGGATCGAACGGGATGGTGTTCTGTGGAATTGCGTGCGACACCTCCTTAAGCCTGCACAAGTCGGCACCCTCCCTCTTATAAAAAACCACATCGAGAATTGCCAACGGCTGAAAGTACACCGCTTTGCCGGGCTGTTTAGCGGAACCAAAAGCATTATTCACCACAAACGATATGCGCCCAAACTTTTCGGAATAGCAATACGCAATAAGGCTGTTGTCCTTATACTTGATTGAATGCAGAACAATTGCACGTGATTTTTGCAGCATGGGGCTACTTGATGAATAGAATTTTAGTTACAGCGGATTGCTCGCCCTTAATATCGGCACAAAAAACAAGGTAAACACCCGTTCCAACCCGATGACCACGAAGACTACGGCCATCCCATGTTGCCATGCCCCCCTCCGATTTTGTTTCGTAAACAAGGTTCCCGCTGATGTCGGTTATTTTTACCACGGTATTTTTAACTAACCCCACAATGGATATTTTACCGCTATACCCCGGTGGCACTGGGTTAGGATACGAGTATATAGTCCCAAACCTATCCGAGGGATCGGTGGCATCGCCTCGGTACGAAACCAAGCCCTTTTCGGTAACAATAAAAACCTCGCCAGTGGTGGGGTGAATCTTCACATCGAGAATGCTATTGGATGGCAACGGACTGTTGTCGGTGGTAAAGTGGAGGAGTTGCGATGTGCCATCGGCATTATACAAAAACACCCCCGAATTCAATGTGCCAAACCATTTCCGGTTGCCACCATCAACAGTTACGGCGGTAATCGATTCTGTTTCTAAAAGATAAATAGCCAGCCCTTCAACCACGTCCGGAACCTTAACCTTTTGCACGTAGAAACCTCCCTCGAAAATCTTATCGGGATTATAGCTCATCAACACCCCCTGCGATGTTCCAATCCACAATGCGTTGTCCGTATCGAAAGCCAAATCGTTTATATCGAGCCCAAACACAGCCCCTTCGCTGCTATAGGGCTTAGTTTTAAGATACTTATCGTCATCCTTGCTATCGATATTAGCCCCAGGATGCAGCACAAACATACCCTCGCCCCGCGGCAAAATTAACCAAAGAGTACCATTGGCCGATGAATAATGAAGAGTGGACAATTTCTCGGAATTAATCACTGCGGAATAAGGAAACGCAATCCAAGTTCCATCGGGTTTGCGAACGGAGATGGGCTTTTCCACCTGAGAGTTAGCCACCCAGAGATTCCCATTCCCATCGAAGGCCAACCCGCTAATGCGGCAGTAAGGGAGATTTGGAAGGATTGTTTGCAGCGAACTATTTTCGGGGGTATAACGCGCTAGGAACTGATCGTCCTGATACTGAGACACACCACCACCCCAACTACCCACAAAGTACGACGAGGGATCCTTCGGATTAAACTCGGCAACAACCGCATCGTGACAATCGCCTGTAATGTAAGTACCCCAACGCTCGTTAACCAAACTGTGAACCGAAAAATTTGTCCATGTGTTTACATACGAAGCATCGTAAGCCCCAGCAGCAACAACAACCCGTGAACGACTTGTAGCCAAAGAAAAAACACTATTACTACCAGGTCCCATGGGCTTTATGCATATCTGACGCGACGACGTACCCAACACCAAACCCGCCCTACCATCGGCCACCGCAATACGGTCTTCATCAACCGGGATGGCCATGTTAGGGAAAAAATCACTTGTACCGGAATACGCCGTTACTGAGACACCTTGCACCCCTGTCACACTATAAGCCGTGATTCCCGAATTCGAAGTTAACAACACCTTTGAACTATTCATTTTAACAGCGGTTGCAGAAGCATAGGGCCCGTCAATTCCAGTCCAAGTTGTACCATTGTATCGCCACAGCCCATCATTCCCGGTATCGTTCCGCTGCAAGGTAAAAAGCACGGCATCCGAAGCGGTAACACCAATACACTCCCACGAGGGATTGGAAATATCTGTTTGAAGAACCCAGTGCTCATAGTTAACCAGAAATGGATCGGTTACCGATGCGGTAAACAAACCTATTTCGGTGGCAGCCCAAAACTTACCATTAAAAACAATCAGGTTATTCACCTTAAGGTACGAACTACCCGGGCCAATGAAATACGTATCCTTAATCTCCTCCTTTAACGGATTAATAACCACAATACCAAAACCTGTGGAGGCATACAACAAACCATCATACTGGTAAAAATCGGAGATGCGCTTACTAGCGGAGAGAGCCTTATTTTTAACATCTGCGATGTTTACCACCCTGTCGGAGTAAACCAAATCGATATTCCCATTATCGTAGCCAACCGCTAAAAAACTGCCCTCATCAAAATATGCAACGGCCGATACCCCATAATCGGAAAGACCGTTCACCTTGGTTAGCTTATCAACCTGCCCATCGGCCAAAGAGTAGGTGAAGACGCCCGGTTGGGCTCCGCAATATATTTTTCCTTTGCCCACACACACACTGGTGGAACTGTTGAATGAGAAGTGATCGCGCCATTGCCCAAGCGGAGCCTGAGCAAACGAAACAAAATCGACCCAGAGCAAAAGGCATAGAACGGCAACAAAGCGGATCATAGAGTAGTATTTTTAGAGATAAACTCGCAAAAGGGTAAAATATTTTATTATCGCAGTGCAAATTAAATAACACAACTGGGTTAAACGCATTGAATTTACAACCTAAACACCTAATGGGCGGGTAATGTTTTAAGGAAATCGACTAGTTTACCAACAGCAACACCCCTGTGGCTTATGCTATTTTTAAGGGGCAACGGCATCTGGGCAAACGACTCATCAAAACCATCGGGACGGAAAATGGGATCGTACCCAAAGCCATCGGTTCCGTACTCCTCGGAGAGAATCACTCCCCGAACCTCACCCTCGAACAGATACTCGGCACCATCAACTATCAGGGCAATAACGGTTCTAAAGCGAGCCTTCCGATTTTCAGCACCATCGAGATTAGCGAGTAGTTTGCGGATATTAGCCTTGGAATCCTTTGCCTCGCCAGCATACCTGGCACTAAATACCCCAGGCTCACCATTCAGCCACTCCACCTCAAGCCCGGTATCGTCGGCAAAGCAACTATACCCATACTTTTGGTAAATATATCGGGCTTTCTGCAAAGCGTTATCCTGCAAAGTATGATGATCCTCTGGAATTTCGTCGGCACAATGAATATCGGACAACGACATTAACTGGAAGCAACCGCCCAGAAGTGCCTGAACCTCGTGCAACTTATGCAGGTTATTGGTTGCGAAAACCAGCGTCAACGGATTATTCAACATTACTCAAACTAACGGGGATTAACGCTCATAACCGGGATATGCCTTGCGTTTGCCAAAATAAACTGCTCCAACGGCTCAACTGTAAACTCACCAGCCGTATCGAGAGGGGTTGTCATAACCACAATAAGATCGGCACGAATGTTTACAGCAAGCTCCAGAACCTCCTGTTCGTAGGGCTTAGCACCTGGAACTGTGTACTCAGTAAACTTCGCCCCTTTTTGCTCAAGAAACTTACGCGCCGAAGCCATGTTGAGATCAATTTTGGCAAGCAGTTCGGGATCGCTGGTAAGCGGCTTAATAAGATGGAATTTGGAGAGGTAGAAATCGCAGAAATACGATATCCTCTCGTGCTTTTCGCGGTTCTCGGTAGTAAAATCGATGGGGAAAACCACATCGTCGTATCGCTTATTCACTGGCGGCTCCTGAATGGTTACAAAGGGCACCTTACAGCTGGTAATAACCTTAAGAGTCCACGACACACGGTTCTCGTCCATCTCCTTAATGGTGGATGACCCCATAATCACAATGCTGGCATCAATTTCGTTAGCCACACGGGCAATATCAATAAAAATGCTACCCACCCGTAATATGGGTTTAATATCAACACTGTATTTCTCCTTGGTGGCGGCTATAACAGCATCGAGCTTTCGGCCAGCTTCGGCCAGTTCGGATTCCGATTGAACAATATGTAGAATGGATATTGGTTCCTTAACCACATTCGATACCCTAACCGCGTGCTGTAGGGCATACTCAGCTACCTTCGAAAAATCTGTTGGAACCAGAATTGTTTTTGGTGCACCTTTCATAAACCTCTATTTTGAAAAAATACTCAACTTGATATTACAAACAAATCCCATATTTGGGCAGAACCGAATGCTATATAAAAAAATTAAGCAAAACAGTCGCCAATAAAATTGGACTAATGTATGAATTTTATTACTTTTATCATTAATTAGATCTTACTTTTTTACGATTAATACTATAAAACATCAATTGACGAGTTGTTTATTCACCAAACCCGCGTACCAATAAACAAAGCACAATGACAAGCCACCTCTACATAACCCTAATTATCACCAACGTACAACTTATTGTGCTGATTTTATTCCTTTTAGCAACAGCATTTACCGTGTATAGCGCAATACTATACTCCTATACAAAGAACATTAATCAGCTCGAAAAACTCATTTGCCAACGAACCGAGGAGCTGCTTAAGGAAAAATCCAAAGCAGAAAATCTGCTCACCCGGGTTCTCCCCCGGAACACGGCCGACGAGTTGAAAGAGCACGGCCGGGTAAATGCGCAAAAATTCAAAATGGTTACTGTGCTTTTCTCCGATATACAGGGCTTCACCAAAATAACCGACGAGATTAGAGCTGAGGAGTTGATCGATCAGCTCGACAAATTCTTCTATCAATTCGACACCGTGGTGGATAAGTACCGCATCGAGAAAATAAAAACAATCGGAGATGCCTACATGTGCGCAGGGGGGATCCCCAAGAAGAACCGCACAAACCCTATTGAGGTAGTTGCAGCAGCTATCGAAATGATGGGGCACATGCAGGAGATAAATCGGCAGCACAACCCCGACGAGGGCTTATGGGAACTCCGGATTGGAATAGACACCGGCCCCGTTATCGCAGGGGTTGTTGGTCGCAATAAGCTATCGTACGATATTTGGGGAAGCACTGTTAACACCGCAAGCCGAATGGAATCGGCCGGAGAAGCCGGGAAAATAAACATCTCGGAGGACACCTACATCTTAGTAAAAGATTTTTTCAGATGCACATACCGGGGCAAAATGCCGGTTAAGAATAAGGGCGATGTTAAAATGTACTTTGTAGAGGGCATTGCCCCCAACCTATCGGCAACCCCCGACGGGCTTAAACCAGGAAAAAACTTTTGGACCGAGCTCCAGCTAATCAGACTAGGCGACGTGGAGGAGTTGGTTCTGGAGAAATTGGAGGTTGGGCTTCCAAAAAATCTGTACTACCACAACATGAAGCACACCGTTGACGTGTACACCCAGGTGGAGCTGATTGGCCGATCCGAGAGTATATCAACCGAAGAAATGGTGGTTCTCCGAACCGCAGCCTTATTCCACGACTCAGGACATCTGATAGACTATGCAACCCACGAGGAGATGAGCGTTAAACTGGCCTACGAAATACTTCCCCAATACGGCTACTCCACCGAACAGATGGAGGAAATAGCGAGGATAATCATGTCCACCAAAATGCCCCCAAAACCAAAAAATCTCCTGCAAGAAATTATCTGCGATGCGGATCTAGACTACCTGGGCCGAACGGATTTCATCCCGGTATCGAACATGCTATACAAGGAACTCCACGAACACGGAATGATTGGGACACTGCACGACTGGAATATGATGCAAATAAAATTCATCGAAAACCATCAGTATTTTACAGAAACAGCCCGAAAACTCAGGAACGTAAACAAAAATAAGCAGTTGGAAAACATCCGAAAATGGATGGAACAACTGGAGAAAAATGATATTTAATTGGTAAAATGTGCGTACTATACTATTTTTAGCTATATTTATCAGGTTTTTTAGCTATGATATTTTATGATTTTTACTACCAAAAACGGTGATTTATCAACAAAAATCCGCATTTTGGCAGTATAATGATTTTAAAATTTTATTGATCAAATAATTAATTTTCCGGATATGGAAAGTATTAAAAAAGTTGTTCTCGTTCCCTGGGACTTCACCGAAGGATCAGAAAATGCACTGCAACACGCCATTCAGCTAGCCGAAGCTGGAGGAAATGAAATCATGTTGCTTCATATAATCCCCCGATCCTCACTCTACGACTTCTTTGTTCGAAGTGTCAACATAAAAGAAATAGAAGCCATCAATAAAAAGTTTGACCAGGTGGCTATTCAAACCCAGCAAAAATATGGGGTAAAACCACAAACACTGGTTATGGAGGGGCATCCAAAGCGCATCGTGAAACAACTCATTACAACTGCCAACGTTAACCTAATTGTGGCCAACCACTCTTACCATTTTAACGGGAAAGCAGTTAGAGCATCCAACTTCCTAAAAGACCTTGTATTCAAAGACATCACCCTTCCGTTTATTGTAATAAACGAGCCGCCCCGCCACTCGCACTACATCGAGATAGTAATTCCGGTAGATCACGACCGTAAATTTAAAGAGGCGGTGCACTGGATTATCTACTTGGCAAAATACTACAAATGCAACATCAACCTAATTAAACCATACCTTACCGACGATGGCCAGAAGAAACAGATGGCCAACAATATCTACTTCACAAAAAAAATGCTCGATGGGGTTGGCATTGTTTACGGTATTAAAACCGCCAAAAAAAAGGGGCCCTTCGAAGATGAAGTATTTAAGTTTGGACAGGTTATTGAGGCCGACCTTATACTTATTATGACCGACAAGTACAACTATTTTGTGGATGCAAAACGCGAAAAAACCCTCGAAATACCTGTAATGTGTGTTAACCCAAGGGTGAAAAAGTACCAAAGCTTCAACTAATTAAGCTTTAGCATTTACCATGAATATCGCTTTGAAGTTTCTGAACATTCGGAGCCTGATTGGGCGCTTATCGCTTCAACATAAAATATTATTTCTATTTGTTGGAGCCTCAATCCTAATCCTATTCTCCACAGTATATTACATCGGAACCAAGGCAAAAACAAATGCCATCAGCAATGCCTATGCACAAATGGGGATTACAGCCGACAAGCAGGCCGCCATGGTTCAATCGCTCCTTGAAAAGGATTATGGCATCGCAAAAACCCTGTCGGGAGCCATTCAAAACCACAGGGCAATACCCCAGGAGCAAATTCTACCCTTCTACACCGAAATATACAAAAACGTCCTAGCACAAAACCCTGACATCATTGCCATTTGGGACAGTTGGGAGTTTAAATACCTCGATTCCACATACCAAAAGGATTACGGCCGGTATAAAAATGTAGTATGGCGCGAAGAATCGGGATCAATTACCAGTAAATTAGAGAAGGCCAGTTTAAACGGCGATCCCGACACATACAAGGCGCTAAAAACCCTTCAAAAAGTTAGCCTCGAAGAGCCATACTTCGACTCGTACAACAATACTGGCCAAATACTGATGACCAGTATTATTGAGCCAAACATGGTAAACGGGAAACTGGCCGGATTTGTCGGCGTCGACATACCCCTTACCCACTATTACGAATTATTTAAACAGATTAAACCCTACAAGGACAGCTACGCCCTACTACTCTCCAATGCCTTTAAATACATAGCGCATCCCAAAAAGGATATGATTGGTGAAAACGCCCTAACCGACTACGAGAATATTCTTCTTCGCAACGGGGTGTTAGATAGAATAACCAACGGCGACCCCGTTTTCTTTGAGGATACCGATATTAATGGTATAGAATCGTATTTTACCATTCGCCCAGTAACCCTTGAACACAAAAAAAATACCTGGGCCATGGTGATTGTAGTTCCCAAGAGTGTGATTGTTAGCGAATCGAACAGCGCATTCTGGAAGGCAATAATTGTTGGAATTATAGGGGTTATACTACTCTCGGCATTCATTCTTTATGCATCGCGTCGATACATCATCAATCCAATAGCCTCAGTAGTGAACACGCTGAGCAAGTTATCAAAAGGGCATATTAGCACCGACATGATTGCGTCAGACCAAAAACAGGATGAGATTGGCACCATGGTAAACCACCTAAGCAACACTGTAAAAGGGCTAACGCAAAAACTTAAATTCGCCGAGGAAATTGGAGAGGGCAACTACAACGCACAACTCGAACTACTAAGCAACGACGATGTGCTGGGCAAATCGCTCATCGAGATGGGCAATAACCTCCGTACCGCGCAGGAAGAGGATCAAAAACGGAAAATCGAGGATCAAAAACGGCAATGGATAAACGAGGGGCTGGCTAAGTTCGGCGATATTCTCCGCCAAAACAACGACCGAATAGACATGCTATCGGCCAACATCCTAAAAAATCTCATTGAGTACCTAAATGCCACACAGGGTGGACTGTTTATATTAAACAATGACGACATACACAATCAGTATTTCGATCAGTTGGCAGCATACGCATACAACCGGCAAAAGTTCACCACCAAACAGGTTATGCTGGGCGAAGGATTGGTTGGCAATTGCGCCCTCGAGAAAAAAACCATCCATTTAGCCAACATCCCCGAAAACTACATTACAATATCATCGGGATTGGGAGAAGCAAAACCTCGAAACCTACTCATCGTTCCTCTAAAGATTGAGGAGGACGTACTTGGCGTTGTGGAACTTGCATCGTTCAAAGATTTTGAGGATTACCAAATTTCATTTATCGAAACCGTTGCGCAGAGCATTGCGCAAACACTCACCTCGGTTCGGAACAATATCAGGACCACCGAACTGCTGGAAAGAACCCAGCAACAAGCCGAGGAAATGAAAGCCCAAGAAGAAGAAGTTCGCCAAAACCTGGAGGAGTTGGCCACCATTAAGGAAGAGCTCGAGAAGCGGAACGAGGAGTTTATTGAAAACCAGAAAACCCTGGAATGGGAAAAAACGCTGCTTGATGCACTGCTTAGCCATCTTCCCGACAGGATATACTTCAAAGATCTGCAAAGTAAATTCATTAAGGCCAGCCAGTCCACCATTCGGTTCTTCGGCCTCTCAGAGGAAGAGGATCTGTACGGCAAATCCGACTTCGACTTCTTTGGCGATGAACATGCCAAGCCAGCCTACGACGACGAACAGCGCATTATCAAAACCAGCACACCGATCATCGGAATTATTGAGAAAGAGGTTAGACCCGACGGTAGCGCAACCTGGGCCGAAACATCAAAACTTCCGCTTAAAACACCAAATGGTGAGATTATAGGAATCTTTGGTATTACTAAGAACATAACTTCATCGAAACAACTTGAGGAAGAGGTAAACAAGCAAGCCGAAGTTGCAGCGAGTATCCAAAAAGATCTCCAAGAGAAAAGTCAAGAGATGGATAACCTCTACGAGGCCATTAGCAACTCATCGTTTATTATTGAGTATAACCCCGAGGGGTACATCACAAACATCAACAAGGCATACACCGATTTGATGGGTGTTAAGTACGACGAGGTTATTGGGAAACATCACTCGTTCCAAATGGAATTTACCGAGGAGCAGCGTAAAAATTACAAAGCGTTCTGGGAAGACCTGAACAACGGGGTTACCAAAAAGGAAACCCACAAATTTACCGTAAACGACAAATCATTCCTCTTCTTCGAAACATACAACCCAATTAAGGATCAGAACGGGAAAGTTTTCAAAATACTCAAAATTGGAGTAAACATCAGCCACTTGCTAACCGAGGAATCGGCGTAAACACATACCAATAGGCTCAGCGTTGCTGAGCCTAAATTTTCACAAGCACTATGAACTGGATTAGCCTACTCAACTCAACCCGATTCGGAGCCGAAAACACAGGACAACCCTCGCAGGATTATAGCCGAACCGACTTCCAACGCGATTACGATCGGATTATCTTTTCGTCGCCATTCCGCAGGTTACAGAATAAAACACAGGTATTCCCTCTCCCCGGAGGAATATTTGTTCACAACCGGCTTACCCACAGCCTGGAGGTTTCGAGCGTAGGCCGATCACTGGGCAATAGCGTTCTGAACTGGCTTCACAATCACACGTCGCATTCCGAAAAGGCACTGCTTAACCAAATCCCCACCATTGTTTCGGCGGCGTGCCTTGCCCACGATATGGGCAATCCCCCATTCGGGCACAGCGGCGAGGAGGCAATCCGCAAATACTTTACCGACAACGAGGAAACATTCCGCCAACTGGTTGACGAGTGGGAATGGAACGATCTCACCCGTTTTGAAGGGAATGCCAATGCCCTTAGGCTTCTAACCCACCAATTCAACGGCCGACGAGTGGGTGGTTATAGGCTGAGCAATGCGGTGCTGGCCTCAATAGTTAAATACCCTTACCCATCGACGCATGGGAAGAAAAAGTACGGCTTTTTTAAAGCCGAATCCGACGTGTTTAACATTATAGCCCAGGAAACAGGTATAGCAAAGAATGCAAGCGGAGAATACTGCCGCCATCCATTGGTATATCTGGTTGAAGCGGCCGACGATATTTGCTACCAGATTATGGATATTGAGGACGCCCACAAGCTGGGAATACTTACAACAGCAGACACCGAATCGCTATACATGGCTTTCTTCGACGACGATACCGAGGCCAAGCGCAAATCAATTGCCCAAACACTTAAAGAGGTTACCGACCCCAACGAGCAAATTGCCTACCTAAGAGCCATTGTAATAAGCAAATTGGTTGAAAATTGTTCGCGACTTTTTGCCGATAATTATTCCCTCATCATGGCTGGCGAACCCATAAAACCACTGATCGACAACCTAACGGGAGCCGAAAAGGACGCCATGGATACCATAAAACAACTGGCCATTCAAAGGGTTTACAACCACCGCAAAGTAGTAGAGATTGAAATAGCGGGTTTTCAGATATTAAGTTCGCTGCTCGACATATTCTGCCAAGCGGTTCTAAACCCAGAAACCGTTTATTCGAGAAAAGTTACTCAGCTTATTCCGGCACAGTTTAACACAACGGGATCCAACTACGAGAAAATTCTATCCATTCTGGATTTTGTTTCGGGGATGACGGATGTTTACGCGCTGGAAACCTACCGGCTAATTAAGGGCATAAACCTGCCCACCCTATAGCCTCTACTTTTGCCGTTCAACCACAAAATTAACGAGCAACTCCAGCGAATTGCGGAATTCCGACTCGGGGAATTGTTTTAGTATTTCGAGCGAGCGATCGCGGAACGCATTCATCTGCTTAACAGTATATTCTATACCCCCATTCTGGCTAACAAAATCGACCACGGCCGATACGGTTTCCGCCTGCTTACTATTGTGACGGATAAGGTTTAAAATACGCTTGCTCTCATTCGGATTGGCAACAGCCAAAGAGTAAATTAACGGAAGGGTAAGCTTCTTCTCCTTAATATCGTTCCCGGTGGGTTTCCCTATTAACCCGGTTGACTGGTAATCGAACAAATCGTCGCGGATTTGGAACGCAGTGCCCAAATTGATGCCAAACTCCTTCATTAAGGCAACATTCTCTGCTGTGGCTCCAGCCGAGATAGCCCCATTGGCACAACACGATGCGATAAGCGATGCGGTTTTTTTCCGAATAATCTCATAGTATGTGGGCTCATCGATATTCATTTTCCGCGAACGCTCAATCTGGAGAAGTTCCCCCTCGCTCATATCGTTAACCGCACTACTCATTACCCGCAACAATTCGAACTGGTTATTCTCGATGGCCACCAACAATCCGCGCGAGAGCAGATAATCGCCCACCAGCACAGCCACCTTCGAACGCCAAAGAGCATTGATGGATAAAAAACCACGTCGCTCGTAGGCCTCGTCCACCACATCGTCGTGAATAAGCGTTGCAGTATGCAGCAACTCAATCATTCCGGCGGCTACATACGTGTCGTTGTCGATTTTTCCATTCAAACCCGCCGAAAGGAAAACTATTATGGGACGCAACTGCTTACCCTTTCGCCGGTAGATGTAATTGGTGATAACATTTAGCAACGACACCTTTGTGCTCATGCGCTCCTTAAAGTAAGGCTCAAAGCGCTTCAGGTGATCGTTAATAGGCTGTTTTATAGTATCGAGCATCAAAGTATCCGTTTATTCAATTTGCAGTAGCAAAATAACCACATTTTTCGAAACTAATTAGTAAACAAGGATTAAAAAGCGATTGTTTTAAAACGTGTTAAAAAAAACGGCGTGCTGCCCAAAACAAAATAAATTATTAATATATTTGCATGGATTAAATATATTCTGATTTGCAAATAGTTATATGATGATACAGATAAAAGAACTAAAGATTGAGCAGCTAGAGCAGGCGGCCAACATGCTGAAAGCAATTGCGCATCCAATGCGAATTGCCATAATCAGCCTGTTAGAGGATAACAAGCGGCTCACCGTAACCGAAATTCACGAAACTCTTAAAATAGAGCAATCCACAGCATCGCACCACCTAGGTATTCTAAAGGACAAAGGAATCCTGTCGTGCAAGCGCGATGGTAAAAACACGTTCTACTTCTTGCGCAACGAAAATCTGGGAAAAATACTCGATTGCGTAGGCCGATGCGCCATTTAATTCAAAACAGCCAATAAAGTGACATTCTACATTATCGACATAATTCTGGCCGCGCTAATTGTGCTCGGCGCAGTAAGAGGATTTACCAAGGGGTTAATTGCTCAACTATTCTCACTCGCAGCACTACTCCTTGGCATCTGGGGAGCCATCAGGTTTTCGGATTTCACGGCCACGCTGCTAGCCGAAAAATTTAACATTACCGGACAGTACTTACCGCTAGTATCGTTTGCCATCACCTTTGTGGCTATCGTTATTGCAGTTCACTTTTTAGGCAAACTAATCGAAGGATTATTCAATCTAACTGTTCTGGGCATCGTAAACAAAGTTGCAGGGCTAATTTTCGGGATTATCATAAACGCTTTTATCCTAAGCGTGATAATTGTACTGGTGGAAAAGGTAAATGTCCGAATGAACCTATACACACAGGCCGACACTGAAAAGTCTTACATTTACCATCCGCTATCGAAACTGGCCCCTGCAGTTTTCCCATACCTAAACTTCGACTCAATTAAAGGCACAATTCAGGAGCAGTTCCAGCCCGAGGCCGAAAACAAATAAACGACCGAATACTATTCCGAGCTCCATTACCAAAAATCCAACCGAAAAGCCATATCTTTGAATCCGATTTTAGGTATCGATATTTACATAACCACACATACAATGAATTTTATTGAGGAACTCAAATGGCGTGGAATGATCCACGACATCATGCCAGGCACCGAAGAGCTGCTGGCCAAGGAGATGACCACGGCATACGTTGGGATAGACCCCACAGCGGACTCGCTACACATTGGGCACTTGGTATCGGTGATGATGCTTAAACACTTCCAGCGATGCGGACATCGCCCGGTGGTTCTGGTTGGTGGTGCTACCGGCATGATTGGCGACCCCTCGGGCAAATCGCAGGAGCGAAACCTGCTCGACGAAACAACGCTACGGCACAACCAGGAATGCCTAAAAAAACAGCTGGGCCAATTCCTCGATTTCGAATCGAAAGAGCCCAACGCGGCGCTTATGGTTAATAACTACGACTGGATGAAGGAATTCTCGTTCCTCTCCTTTATCCGCGACATTGGCAAGCATCTCACCGTGAACTACATGATGAGCAAGGACTCGGTGAAAAAGCGGCTCAGCTCGGAATCGTCGGTAGGCATGTCGTTCACCGAGTTTACCTACCAGTTGGTTCAGGGAACCGATTTCCTTCATCTATACCAAGCATTGGGCTGCAAATTGCAGATGGGCGGCTCGGATCAATGGGGCAATATAACCACCGGCACTGAGCTAATTCGGCGCAAACTGGGAGGCGAAGCGTTTGCGCTAACCTGCCCGCTAATCACCAAGGCCGATGGCGGCAAATTTGGCAAAACCGAACAGGGAAACGTATGGCTCGACAAGAAACTCACCTCACCCTACAAGTTCTACCAGTTCTGGCTAAACACATCGGACGAAGATGCCGAAAAATACATCAAGATATTCACACTGCTAACACGCAACGAGGTTGAAAGCTTGGTTTCGGAACATAAGCAGGCACCACACGAGCGAAAACTGCAGAAACGATTGGCCCGCGAGATAACCATAATGGTTCACTCCGAAACCGACTATAACGCAGCCGTGGAGGCATCGGAAATGCTATTTGGCAATGCAACCACCGACTCCCTGAAACGAATCGACGAGGAAACATTCCTGTCGGTTTTCGAAGGGGTTCCTACCTTCGAGATTAGCAAATCCCTTTTAAACGAGGGCGTTCCCCTTTCGGCACTAACCGTTGAGCACACCAAGGTATTCCCATCGAAAGGAGAACTCCGCCGGTTAATCCAAGGCGGTGGATTAAGCATCAACAAGGAAAAAATAAATAACCCCGAGGAGATAATAACCGCCGCACATCTGATAAATGCAAAATACCTGCTTGTGCAGAAGGGTAAAAAGAGTTACAACATCATACTAGCCATTTAGATTTCACGTTATAGAAAAACCCTTTCGGTAACCGGGAGGGTTTTTCCTTTAAACAATCATAATAACAGGAATGACAGACAATAATAACAGCTTTGAGCTAAGCACCTCCTCATTACTAACCACACTATGGGGCTACCGGAAGATTCTTATAATCGTGGGTGCAGTGGCCATTCTAGCCTCAACAATTGCGGCATTCACAATAAAACCGAAGTTCAAATCAACGGCAATCATTTTTCCTCCGGTGGCCAACCAGGCATCCAAAGATCTATTCACACAGATGAAACAGGAGGGCCTCACGGTATTCGGCGAAACCGAGGAGGCAGAGCAATTCCTCCAGATTATCACCTCGCGCTCGCTAAAGGATTCGGTTATTGCCAAATTAAACCTAATGGCCTACTACGGAATCACTCCAGAGGAATCATCGGCCAAGAATAAAACCTACTCTAGATACGACCAAAGTGTTCGGGTTATGCCCACACAGTACCAGAGTATAATTATTGAAGTACTGGATTACAACCCCGAGATGGCCGCTAGAATTGCCAACACGGTGGTTGACATGTCCGACACCAAAATGCGCTCAGTAAAAGCCCAAATTGCAGTAAAAGCGAAAGAATCGCTCGAAAAACAGTTAGGGAATGGACTTAAGGAGATGCAAGCACTTGAGGACTCTCTGCGCATGGTAATGCTCAATGGCGTGGTGGATTTGAAAGAACAAGCGGAACAATACTACAAAGACTACACAAAAGCATTACTGGCCAACGACAAACGATCTATTGCAATACTAGAAAAACAGATTAAGCCACTACAACTTTACGGGAGCAAGTACAAACGCTACTGCGACGAGATAAAGCAGATGGCAGAACAACTAACCAAGTTACGCCGTAGCCTTAAAATTATTGAAGTAGAAGCGGAGCAAAGCATCCCCAGCCAGTTTGTAATAGATCGTGCGGTTGCTGCCGACAAAAAAGCATACCCTAAACGGTTGATAATAATCTTACTTTCGTTACTATCCTCGGAGTTCTTTGCCGTATTTGCTATTATCGTAACGGAATCGCTGCGCAGAATCATCAAAAATTAAATTCAACATTGATTTTTAAGCAAAGCATAGCCAATAGCATCAAGGGTATCGTGGGTAAACCGTTGGTACTGATACTATCGTTAGCCTTTATACTGGTTAACACATATCTAATTGCCATCGACCATTCCAACCTAACCCTCGTACCGTTCGCGCTGGTTGCCCTAATCGTATTTATTCTCTATACGAAAACCGTGTACTATTTACTAATATTCCTCACACCCCTATCCGTCCCGTTAAGCGAGTACATTGGAGGTTTGAGTTTCGACCTATGGATACCCACCGAACCGTTAATACTAGCATTTTTACTACTGATAATCTTTAAATCGATACACGAGCAATCGTTCAACAAGGCGCTCACCCAACACCCGATATTCTGGGCAATTGTATTTTACCTGGGATGGTTAATTATAGCATCGGTGGCCAGCAAAATGCCGGTTGTATCGATAAAATACACGCTGGTACGAATCTGGTTCATCGGAGTATTCTTCTACATCGCATACCGTTTATTCCTCACCAATAGTCAAAACTTCAAATACTATTTCGGATTATTCATTGCAGGGCTGGTTATTGTAATATTTATAAGCCTTTACCATCAAGTAGGGCGCGGGCTATTCGATAAGCAATCCGCACACGGATCGTGCAACCCATATTTTACCGATCACACATCGTACGGAGCGGCTCTTGCTTTCGTAATTCCAGTAGTGATCGGATTGATATTTATATTCAGAAATAGGCTGGTAAAAATAGGGCTAACGACTATAACCCTATTCCTTTTAATGGCACTAATCCTGTCATACTCCAGAGCTGCATGGCTAAGCTTGGTGTTTGGGCTGGGCATTTGGGGAATCTGGTTCCTCCGCATCCGCATCAGGACAATACTGATAGCGGCAATTTCGATAACCATGTTAGCGGTGGCTTTCCAAAACGACATATCGCGATGGCTAAATAATAACGAAACAGCATCGAGCGGCAACCTGCAGGAGCACCTAAAATCTGTTACCAACATCAAAACCGACGATTCAAACGTTGAGCGGCTCAACCGCTGGATATCGGCCATACGGATGTTCCGCGAACGCCCACTCTTTGGATATGGACCCGGCACATACATGTTCCTATACGCCCCATACCAACCCTCACATCTTAAAACCATTGCCAGCTCTAACCGTGGCGAGAAGGGCAATGCGCATAGCGAATACCTTGGGCTTATGGCCGAGGCGGGTTTTCTGGGCGCAATAGGCTACATCTTAATATTGGGAATAGTATTCTACCGTGGGTTCAGGCTGATAAAAAACAATCCATCGATAAAGGAAAAACCGATAATACTAGGTGCTCTCATAGGGCTATCGACCTATGTGTTCCACGGTGCGCTGAATAACTTTTTGGACATGGATAAGATAGCCGCACTATTCTGGGGGCTAATTGCACTAATAGTGGCAATGGATGTGAAGTATGGCAGTTACAGAAAATCGAAACCCAGTATCGATACATCGTCGAAAATTTGAGCATCACCCTTATCGCTGGCAATTCGGCGAATACTCTCATCGATGGGCTCCAGGTTAACCACATTATCCTCGAGGATGCGGGTATTATACTCAACCTTTTCGTCCTTTACACTCTCCACCAATCCATCGGTATAGCAAATTAACTTGGTGGGATCGGAAATAAGCACAGACCCGATATTTAAAACGGGAATATCGTCGAGCATACCCAAACCAACACAGCCCGCTGTTAAATACTCCATCTGCCGGGTGTGCTTATTGAAAAGGATGGGCGGATTATGCCCTGCATTGATATACTCCAAATGCCGCTTAACCGTATTGTAACGCCCAACAAACAGGGTGATAAACTTTTCGCCCTTGGCAGTAGCCATAACGCGCTCGTTGAGTTTCTCCACCAACATAGGAAGAGGAATGCCTGCGGAGAATAAGGCTCGTAAATTGGCCTGAAAATTCGACATTAAAAGCGCGGCTGAGATACCCTTGCCGGAAACATCGGCAATACAGAAACCCATTTCATCGTCGTTAAGATGGATAACATCGTAATAATCACCGCCCACCTCGAAGTGGGGATTGTAATACGACGAGATGCAAATATTCGGGTACTTAGGCATGCTTTCGGGGTTGGGAATAAGCATACTTTGCATCTTTGAAGCAAGCTCCAACTCCTTACGAATGGCCTCCTGCTGCAAGCTCTTGTGGAAGAGCCTTAGGTTCTCAATGGCAACAAATATGATTATTGAGAGGGTTTGCACAAAATTTAAGTGGCGTATGGTGGCACTAACACCCTTCTCGTACTCGTTAGTATCGCCTATCAACACATAGCCAACGGGGGCGTTATTCTGAACCACCGGGATAATTATATCGAGTTCCAGCAGCGCTGGATTTTCGGCAGCACCCACAAAGGTAATTTCCTGAAACGGGAGTAAATCGCGCTCAACAGAGATTTGCTCCACAGTAGATTGAGGGCAATTGCTATTCAGGAGCAACTCCCACGCCTGCTCCTCCTTTTTAAACAGCAGTATGCGGTCGATCCCCAAATCGTCGTTAAGGATAACCCTGAATCGGTCCAAAATCTCCTCAGTTTTCAACTCCGCACTAATGGCTTGCGCCATCCCAAGCAGAGCATTTAACTTGAAAGTAGTTAGTTTTAGACGATTCTGTGAAGCAGCGATGGACATTCCTGAAATTTGGATTAAAAAGTTAACCTATTCCAAAAAAGGAATAAGTTAACCAAAAATAAGGTGGAATGCAATACTATTACACAAAAGTTACAGGATATTGTGCCCGTAACTATTTAATACGCTCGTAGTACTCGCGGGTACGGGTATCAACCTTAATTCTATCGCCTATGTTGATGAATAGAGGCACATGCACGGTTGATCCAGTTTCAACAGTAGCTGCTTTAAGCGCTGTTGACGATGCCGTATCGCCCTTTAATCCAGGCTCGGTATAGGTAACCTCCATCTCTACAAATGGGGGAAGTTCGCAGGTAAGAATAACCTCCTTTTCGGCCTCAACCATCATTTCAACGTACTGTCCTTCCTTAAGCAGGTCGTTATTCTCAATCAGGTCGCCATCCAAGCTAACCTGCTCAAATGTTTCCTGATGCATAAAATGGTAGCCCAAATCATCCTTATAGAGGAACTGGTAAGGACGGCGCTCAACCCTTACGGTGTCGATCTTAACGCCGGCATTAAAGGTGTTCTCGATAAGTTTTCCGGTTTCCAAGCTCTTCAGCTTAGTACGCACAAACGCTCCACCCTTTCCGGGCTTTACATGTTGAAACTGAACTATAGTGTATATTTTTCCATTGTACAGGATACACAATCCATTTCTAAAATCTGCAGTTGTTGCCATATAACTTTAAATTATCAAAATTTTTTTGCAAAAATAGTAAAAGCATGGCAAACTGAAAAAATTAGGGCACTGATAATTAGGGAAGATAAATTTTATTTTTTTGACTTAAGGGATCGAAAGGGATTACACAAGCCAGAGTACTCTACCAAGTCGCAGTAAACCGCTCCCACAAAAATATCGAACCGCACCCGAATGGGTATGCAATTCAGATCGTTAGAGAACCAAATGGTCATGTCGTCCTTCGATTGAAAAACCCGCCCGGTTTGAACCACCGGCATGAATTTCATGCACTCCACCACTCCGAATTTTGTTTTCACCTTCTCAATTCCCTTATAGCGTAGAATAAGCGGAAATTTTTCGTCGGTGAAATACACTTCCACCCGGGTCAACTTATCCTTTTGCGGCGGATTGCGGAGAAGCGCATGACGGAAGTAGTAAAACGAGGACAGAATATCCTGACAACCCTTTACCACCACCACCCGTCCAGTTTTAGAACTGACCACAATGGAGGAATCGCTTCGGCTCCAATGATCCCACTCCTGAGTGCTATAATGACGGTAGCGATTCTCGTGAATGTTTCGGATTGAGAAGTATGGCCAATCGGTTGCAGTATCGGTAAAACTCTCGTAGGTATCGTCAACATTGTAAAGCGTGTTGGCAATCCCCTGGGTTTTTCCATTCAAATACAGATGGTGCGCCACACGTCCCTTATGCTCGCCCTTACGAACCTCCAGAACTGCTACACCACCATTAATAAATCCGTAATAAATTTTATACTTTAATCTTTCTCCAGCAACAAACGACTTACGGTGTTGCGCATGCAATGGATTAACAATTAGAACTATTACTATTACCAGCAACACCATGCCCAAACAAGGGCATAGCGGATTGCTACGTTCCGGGAATAATTTTATTCTTCGAAACTGTGGCCACAAAATCTTTAAGGTAGAAGGGCTCAAAGTATGCAATGTCTTCGAATGCTTCATCTTTATAGGCTTTTAACGCTAATGGCAGCATAAAGCGTGCCGATGGTTCAAAATTATCGATAAAGATAGCATTTTGGTTTGATATCACCGATTTACATTTGGGCGCACCGTTGCCAAAAAATACAATAGGGTTTTTCTGCAACGAATCTGCATACGAGGAGCTATCCACAATTACAGCCTCCACATCGGTAATTCGGCTCTCGTTACGATTGAATAGGGCTGCGTAAACCTCCATGCGGCGCGCATCGATCATGGGACAGAAAAGAGTATTGGACGGTAAATCGGGGGTAACAATAAACTCCGAAACACCAGAAACCATGGAATCGAGACTACCAATGGCCAGGAGGGGTTTACCCAGCGCGTAACACACCCCCTTCGCAAACGATACGCCAATACGCAAACCAGTGTAGGACCCAGGGCCCTTACTCACGGCCACGGCATCGATGCGCGAAAGGTCGAAACCCTCTTCGTCCATCAGGCTGGCCACCAGCACCGAGAGCTGCGAGGCATGTGCCTTTGCATCGGCAATCTCCTTATACCCAATTACCCCCTCATTATTACCCAACGCCACAGAACAGGTTGTAGTACCCGTTTCGATGCAAAGAATATGAATCATATCAACCTATTTTTTTAGATCCTCCTTAAAAAGTTCCTCCTTGGTTTTAGCCTTTAAAACTATGGTTTTATCCTTAAGGCGGCGCGATATTGCGCTGTATGGTGCAGTAATAACATCCTCGTCGCCAGCTAAACCCTCCACAATTTCGATAAACTGATTATCCTGTATGCCAGTTTTCACCTCAACAATACGGGCAGTATCGCCTTTTGTTACAAAGACAATCTCCTTGGGCTTGATCTCCTTTTTTGCCGGGGTATTCTGCTCAACCTTCGATTCGCCATCCTTCTGGAAACTGGAGAGCGCCGAGTTGGTGGAATCGACCCGAACGGTTACCGACTGTATGGGAACAGTTAGAACATTACTACGGGTTTGGGTGAGAATATCAACAGTGGTTGACATGCCAGGACGGAAAGGCCCCTGACGGTTATTCTTAACTAAATCGCCATAGGAACTCTCGAGGATTAAAGCACGCACCTCGAAACTGGTAACCTGATCAGTGGTTGATCCGGAAACGTCGGCAGTATTGGCAATTTGGGTTACAATGCCCTTAAACTTACGATCGATATAAGCATCCACCTCAACCAGTGCGGTATCGCCAATTTTCACCTTCACAATGTCGTTCTCGTTAACGCTAACACGCGCCTCCATTCGGTTAAGATTTGCAATTCGCATAATCTCGGTACCGGCCATCTGTATTGTTCCCAACACCTTTTCGCCCAGCTCCACGTTGAGCTTCGAAACGGTTCCCGAAATGGGCGAATAAATGGATGTTTTACGCAAATTCTCGTCGGCTTCCTTAAGCGATGCCTGGGCGCTTTCCACATTAAAATCAGCAGCCTTAAGCTCCGATTGCGCCACCTCAAAATTAGTTTGGGCGGTTTCGAACTCCGACTCCGATATAGCTTTTTGATCGTACAGCTGCTTGCTACGCTTAAATGCCAGTTCGGCCTGTGCCAATTGCGCCTTGGACTGAGCCAAGCGGGCACTAGCAGAATTAACAGCAGCAACAGCGCGTTCCTTCAGCGAAATATATGTATCGGGCTTAATTCGCACCAGCAGAGCGCCACGCTCCACCCAGTTGCCCTCCTTAACCGGTAATTCGATAATTTCGCCCGAGACCTCGGAGCTAATCTTGATTTCCACCTCGGGTTGAATTTTGCCATTGGCGTTAATGGCCTCGGTGATTGTTCTGCGCTCGGGTTTCTCAACAAAAACCGAAATACTCTGGGGTTTTCCGAACCACCCCATCTTCTTACCAACAATAGCAATAATCAATAGCACAACCACTGCGCCAATTAAGTATTTCAAAAGTCCCTTTTTCATCGTGATGGTATTTACGTTATTATTCTTTTTTTTGACCAATTTAAAGTTTAAGGGGGGTTCCCTTGTAAAAATCCAGAATTTTCAACTTAAAAAGCAACTCGTACTTGGCATACAACAAATCGGTTTGAGCCTTAGAGTAGTTGTTGCGGGCTGTTGTGTAATCGAATGCATTGATAAGCCCCAAGCTGAACTTATTCTCGGAATAACGGAACGACTCCTCGTTGGCCGCCTTGCTCTTGGCATTGGCAATGAGTTTTTTTTGCGCACCAAGCGCATCGGTGTAGGCCTTCTGAATATCCTTATACAGCGCATTGCGCTCGCTCTCGAGGGATAACTGCGCATTGTCGAGCGAGATTTTAGCAGAGGAAACCCTATGGCGGGTAGTACCCCCGTTAAAAATTGGGATGCTTAAATTAAGCGAAACGGTTGTTGTAGCGTTATCCTTAATCTGTGTGAAAAATGGATCGGTTGAGAGCAATGGATTGCTGGTGTTGATGTAACTCTGTGCCCCGGTGTTGTAATTGCCATTGAGGTTTAAGCTGGGATAGTAAGCTCCCCGAGCGATTTTAACGTCCATTTCGGCACTTTTCACCCTTACCTGCGAACCCAATATCTGGGGCATGCACAGCTCAGCGCTACTATAAACATCGCCAACGGTAAACACAATAGCCGAACTATCTAGCGCGGGGATTTCGGGTTTCTGAATTTGCAGCTCCGAGGGGTTCTTAATCTCCAGCAACTGTGCCAGCGTTAGGTAATCGGACTCGAGTTGATTCTGGGCGCTAATCAACGCCAACTCGTCGGATGCCAACAAGGCCTCAACCTCGAGCAGCGTACCCTCCGGAACGCTTCCGGCGGTTAAAAGTTTCTGGGTTCTATCTACCTGCATTTGCGATTGCTCAAATTGCCTTTTGGCCACATCAACCAACTCCTGCTGGTAAAGAATTTGGAGGTAGGCCGAGGCTATGGCCAACGCTATGTTGTTCTTTACCTTATCCACATCGTGCACCGAGGCCTGAAGGTTGTAGCGCGATAACTTTTGAGTGTTGTACTTCTGAAAGCCATCGAACAAACTCAAACTCGAACTAACCGAGAAACTAGTGGATTGCGAATTTTGCTTCTCCTTCTCGTTGGTTTTATAGTTAGTTACCCGACCAAAACTGTACCCATGGTTTCCCGAAACGTTCAGGCTGGGCAATGTGCTCAGCCTCGACTGCTGAAGTTGGCTCTCGCTCAATTCAACATTTAGCACCTGCTGCTTAACCTGAAGGTTATTCTCCAAGGCATACCCAATGCACCGCTCGAGGCTCCATGGCTCCTGTGCCCACAAAATGGTTGGCAAAGAGAGTATCAGCACGAATAAAGTCTTTTTCATCTGCATAATAAAATATTAACAATCCAAATTTTCGGTAAAACACTTATATTTAAGACACTAGTTTCGATGTAAATAATCCGGCAACACACATCAGAACTATACTTTAGGCAAATCGACCATTACTATGATATACCGCCACGCTAAAAGTTTAAATTGTTTCGAAGTTAAGCGAATTTTTAAGCCGCAATGCTAAACCAAAGCTAAATAGAGCTATAGCACTAACATAACAAACAACTCAACTCTGTACGCAACGACTGACCAAAAAACGATTTTGCTGCACGAGACGCAATTTTCCAACAAAAAAATATCCAATCAACAAATTATATCGATTAAAGCGAAACAAGTTAATGGAATAGTACGTTTTTATACTGTGCAAAAATGTTTGTTAACAAACGTTTTGTACCTTGCACCCAATAATTTTAACAAGAAAGTATGACAAGAAAGTTACTACTGCTGACAACGCTATTGGTAATTGCATTACAATCAGGAGCTCAGCACGGCATCATTGAGCTAAAGAGGGAAAACAAAGAGAAGCAACTGATCCAATTCGCGCCAAAATCGGGAAACACCCACCGCGTAAAAATTAGTATCGATAAAATACACTGGGAACAGAAACAGGCAAAGGACGGGAATCGATACACCCAAATTTGGTTCGATAAGAGTAGCCCCTTTGGCGAACTGGGAACCCCCAGCCTGCCCGCCTACAAGAAGTTGGTTATACTTCCCTATGGAGCAACGGCTACCGCACGTCTTACTAACTACACCCAAACGGAAGTTGAGCTTACCGGGCATAATATCAATAGCCCATTAGTGCCCATTCAACCATCGGTGCGTAAGGATCAGGATTCAACCAGCATACCATTCCAAATCAAAAAGGAAGCCTACGCTAAGCAATCGTACAGCAAAAAACCGAGGGTTGAACTCGAAATACTGGGCAATATGCGCAACTACACCATTGCACGGCTGGTGGTTACCCCTATTGACTACAACCCCACGGCAAATAGCTTAAAGGTGCTAAACGATATTGAAATTGATATTAACGTTACAGCCGGGACAAAAAGCATTGCCGACGAGCAGGCCCTTGCCAGCCCGTACTTCAACGCCATTACCCAATCGGCCCTAAACACCACAAAAAGCGCCTACACCGATCATCCCGAGCTAACCAAGTATCCCATTAAAATGCTGGTTGTAAGCGATAGGATGTTCGAAACCTCGCTGGCACCATTTATTGCCTGGAAAAAGCAAAAGGGTATAAACGTGATTACCGCCTACACCGATGAAATAGGCACCACTGCTGAACAAATAAAACAGTACATACAGCAACAGTACAACGCCGGTACGACAACCGACCCAGCCCCCACGTTCCTGATTTTTGTGGGCGATGTTGAACAGGTGCCATCGTCGGCAATTGGGAGTAAATCCGGGAAAAAAACGGATCTATACTATGCCAGTATTGATGGCGACATATTCCCGGAGATTTACTACGGACGCATGTCGGCCAAAACCACAGAGCAACTCAACAACATCATCAACAAAATACTGTACTACGAAAAGTACGAGTTTACCGACCCCACCTACCTTAACCAGGTAACACTAATTGCGGGTGATGACGATAAATGGAACCCGGCAGTAGGCCAGCCCACTATAAAGTACGCAACCGCCAATTACTTTAACACATCAAACGGATTTACCACGGTAAACGAGTACGGAGTAACCGACGACCCCAACAACGACTCGGAGCAATCGGGCTATACCGGATGCTACAATTCCGACAAGGTGTCGGTAGGCCTTATTAACTACACCGCCCACTGCAGCGAGACAACCTGGCACGACCCATCGCTTTCCATTTCAAACATAAATGCATTCACCAACCAGGCCAAGTACCCACTAGCCGTGGCCAACTGCTGCCTTTCGGGCGATTTTGGAACCGGCGAGTGCATTGGCGAGGCATGGATTAGAGCCGCCAACAAGGGCGCTGTTACCTACATTGGCTCATCGCCAAGCAGCTACTGGCAGGAGGATATGTACTGGGCAGTAGGCGCATTCCCCATGCAGGGCGAGAACAATGGCTACGTACCCACCCTTACCGAAACCACCACGGGGGCATACGATGCCGCATTCGCCAGCACCTACCGCACCACTGGAGCCATGGTTTTTACAGGCAACCTAGCGGTTACCGAGGCATACAACCAAGCCTATCCCAATGGAGAAGTTACGCCCACCTACTACTGGGAAGCATACAACATCCTGGGCGACCCCTCGCTAATGCCATACCTTACCCAGGCGCAAACAAACAACGTTACGCACGAAACCTCCATATCCATTAGCAATCTCACTGTAAAGGTAACGGCAACAGCAGGCTCATACGTTTCAATAACCAAAAATTCCGAAATACTGGGCACAGCATACTTCGAACAAACGGAGGAAAAAAACATTGCCATAACCTCCATATGGGAGCCCGAAACCTTAACCATTACAGCCACCAAACCACAAGCCATACCCTACATTGGAACCATCGAAACCTTTGTACCCAATGCTCCATTCTTAAAACTAAAATCGTTTACCGTTAACGACCAAACCGGGAACAACAATGGCCAAATAGACTTTGGCGAAACCATTGCGGTTGACCTAACCACTGCGAACGTAGGTACAGAACCCGCCACCAGCACAACGGTTACAATTGCCAACCACGAGGGATTTGCACAACTCACCAGCAATGCTTCTGTAACCCTAGGAGACCTAGGTGGCAGTAGTTTAAACCCAAGTACAAATACCTACACATTCAACATTGCTCCAAATGTACCCGACAACTCGGTTGAGAATTTCGGACTAACCTTTAACAGCAACGAGGGATCGTGGACCTCAACACTCCGGCTAACAATAAACGCACCCAAACTATCCGTTGGCGATATTAGAATTGACGACTCCACACTGGGGAATAACAACTCCAAAGCCAATGCCGGGGAAGAATTTTACGGCGAAGTGGCAATAGCCAACACCGGACATGCCGATGTTTCGGATTTAACGGTAAACCTTACCATCCCCGACTCGGTAAAAAGCTATGTAACACTAAGCTACGAGCCTACAAGCAACTTTGCTGTTAAGGCCGGCTCCACAGCGTATTTCAGGTTTACCATGACCATAAACTCGGTGATTGGAAATTCGCACATTATCCCGGTTGTAGTTGACATGGGCTCAGCATCGAACTCGTATGTTACCGCAAACGCCACCAAAACAATCGAAATTATCCCCGAAGAAACCATTAAAATAGGGAATGGAACATTCAACACCTGCTTTGCCCTATTCACCGATTCGGGAAGGGAAAGTGCTCCATACTCGAGCTACGAATCGTACACCACCACAATTACCTCCGGCAGCGAGGGCAAGGCGCTAAAGGTTTCGTTCAGTGAGTTTGACACTGAAAAGGGTTACGACTACCTTTACATTTACGATGGCGAAAGTGTGGAAAGTAGCCAAGTTAAAGGAAGCCCATTCTCCGGCACAACAATACCAAAAGAGATTTACGCCACGGGGCGATCGCTAACCTTCAAATTCACATCCGACCAGGAAGTTACAGCAAAAGGATGGATAGCAACAGTTAATTGTGTATCACCCTCCACATCAATTGCCAAGCAACCCGAAGCAAACACCCTAAAGGTGTACCCCAACCCCACCACCGACATAGTTAACATTGAGTCAGAGCATACAATGCAACGCATTCAGGTTATCGATATTGCGGGATCGGTGCTGATTGAACGCAAGCCCAACGGGCAAAAATTTGATACTATTCCGATGGGCAATATGAAAAAAGGGAGCTATATAATCCGAATATTCTACACCAACGGCAATGTGGCTAATGCTAAATTAATCAGAATATAGTGTTAAATTTTAGCATAAACCGTTAATTAAAAAGATTGGATGCGCAAAAAAACATCCAATCTTTTTTCTATGTGATAAATATTTTTACTTTTGAAGCGGATAAAAGAATTACGTCTTTGTGATTTTACATAGAAAAAAAATAAACATTATCTGGGGAACAACGGCATTTATACTGCTATTGGTTTTAGGCCTATCGCTATATACAATTCGCACATCGCGCACCAAGCAAATTGCCAACCGTAACCAGCAAGCCGCATCACTTATTGCAACTAAAGTTTCGCAGTACCAGGAGGGTGTCGAAAATATCATATTCGACTATCTATACCACAAGCAAGCCAAAAATGCGAAACCGGTACTCAACCCTTTTATTCGAATTTTATCGTACCAGGGCGATGCAATAAGCACTAACCTACAGAATGCACAAGTTTTTATTGTGGAGCAGGGACAACCAACCAGCCCCTTCGCATCGATCCTACGCGACAGCAACACGCTCTGGGTTAAATCGTCGGTATGCAGCGAGTGGGGCGACCTTGAGTACGCTTACCAACTCGACAGGCTCACCAACCACATTAACAGCAACGGGAATACACAATTCGCTATTGCTCTTAACAACGGCAAGGACAATGAGGTTATATACGGATTAACCGACAGCCTACAGAGCCTCCGGAATAAGGGTTCACGGTTTCCCTCAATAATTAGCCATAAAGCAGGGACTTACTCGGTTGCACAGCGCAACACCATCCAGGCCACCGACAACACCCCACAGGGCTGGTGTGCCACCATAACAGACGTTACCGATATAGCCCAGGCATACCACATCATCACACTGCTTACAATAATAATGGGCATTGTGGCACTTGGCGCCATTCTGATATTTGCACTTCTACATCGCAAAAAAAATGCTGCGCATGCCGATATCGTTAGCCCACAAGAACACCAAATCAACGAGGCGATTGATGCAAAACTGAGAAACAGCGAGGTAAAGCAAATATTCAACGCAACCGCCAATGGCATTCGCATTATCAATACCAACTTCGACATACTCACGGTAAACAAGTCGTTCACCCGCATATCGGGGCTCGAAAACGACCTACTGGTGGGGCAAAAATGCTATACCGTTTTCCATGGCATATACTGCCATACCGCCAACTGCCCACTTGAGCGCATCCGCAATGGAGAAACTCACGTAGAGTCGAACGAATTCCGCTTTAAGAAGGATGGGAAAAAGATACGATGCTCATACATCGCCACACCATTGTACAACTCGGAGAAAGAATTAATTGGCATAATCGAGGATTTTAAGGACATCTCGGAACGGCACGCCGTGGAGGAAACCCTGAAACAGACCGAACGGCAATTCGAGGTATTCATGGACAGCCTTCCGCTTGGTGTTTTTATTGAAGACGGCATAACCCACGAAATCCTGTACCAGAACACATACCTGCAATCCATCACCGGGAACAAAAGCATTAAGGAATTCCTACCCGCTGTGGAAGAGGAGAAATCGTACCTCGAAAGCGAGGAGGAAAATCAGATAATAGATAACGGCGGGGTTTGGCGATATTTCAACACACACAAATTTAAATTCCTGGGAGTAAACAACCAGCTCAAGATTGGCGGAGTGATGATAGACATTACCAAGAAGAAGGAAGTTGAGCATTACCGTGATGTGCTGTCGAAAGCGCTGGAAAACTCCCCGGTAAGCGTGGCTATCCTCTCGCCCGACACCGAAATTGAATTTATCAACCCATCGTTTGCCCGCCTAACCGGGTTGAGCATCGACGAGATATACAGCAAGGAAATTCTTAGCCTCAACCTGGAGTACGGGAATGGCAACAACCTGCAAAACGCAGTGAACAGCATCCAAACCGGGAATATTTGGCAGGGCGAGATTCAGTTCCGTAATAAGAACTTTGAACATTTCTGGGTAAGCGCTTCGTTTACCCCTATCGTAAAAAATGGGGTAACACAGCACGCCGTGGCCATCATGGAGAACATTACCAACCGCAAGGAGTACGAGAAACAGCTACTATTCGCCAAGTCGCGTGCCGAGGAGTCGGACCGGTTAAAAACCGCCTTCCTCTCCAACCTATCGCACGAAATACGTACGCCCCTGAATGCCATCATTGGGTTCTCCTCGCTCCTTTCCGACGGCGATTTAAGTTTTGGGGAACGCCGCAATATCTCGGAGATAATATTCCGCAACTCCAACGATTTGCTCCGCCTAATTGAGAACCTAATTGAAATATCGGAGATCGAAACCGGGCAGCTAATTGTTAAGAAAAAGGAGTTCTCCGTAAACGCCATGATGAACGACCTGTACCAGCAACTGATGGACGAGGACAGGAAAATTGCCAACGTAAGGCTAAGCGTAAAGAAAGAGGTTCAGGGCGACGATTTAGTAATCCTGAGCGACCAAACCCGAATTCAACAGGTTCTATTCCAGCTGCTCTCCAACGCCTGCAAATTCACCGAAAATGGGTTTATTGAGTTTGGGTATAGCATTAAAGATGAATCAACCCTGCTTTTCTACGTGGTGGATAGCGGCATAGGGATTGAACCCGAAAAACAATCGCTTCTTTTTAACCCGTTCCGCCAAGCCGACGACTCTAACACCCGCAAGTACAGCGGCATGGGACTAGGATTGGCCATATCGAAACACATCATCGAGAAGTTGGGCGGAAAAATTTGGCTCAACAGCGTGCCCAATTCGGGAACAAGCGTTTACTTCAACATTCCGTTTATACCCATGAACTCCAAATTCGAAACCGACAGCCAGGCCTTTGCCAAAACCGAATATAAATGGGTAAACAAAACCATTCTGGTGGCCGACGATGTTGATGCCAACTTCGTATTCCTGAAAGCGGCTCTCAAAAAAACCGACGCCAACGTAATTTGGGCTCGCAATGGTGCCGAAGCTGTAGATATTGTACAACAAGGCTCGGACATCAACCTTATACTCATGGATATTGTAATGCCCGAGATGGATGGCTACGAGGCCACGCGACAGATAAAAAATATCAACGAAAAAATCCCTGTGATAGGTCAAACGGCTTATCCCAATCCGCGTAACAGAAATAACCAGAGCAACTCGGTATTCGACTTGATGCTCGAAAAACCCATCAAAATAAACCGAATGCTGATGGAGCTGGATCGATACCTGAGCAACTAGCCATTGGTGGCCAAAACGCCTCGGATCGACTCATCAATTTCGACAATATTGAACGGTTTGCTAAAGTACTTATTGATGAGCTTATCGCGTATAGCCTGGGCTATCTCGGCCGAAATATCGTAACCCGTAAGAATAAAGTAAACCACATTGGGGTAGTTCCTGCGCGCACGCTGTACAAACTCCAACCCATCCATCTCCGGCATCCGCATATCGCTAATAACTACGTTAATTTGCGGATTATGCTCCAGAACCGCCAAACCCTCCTCGCCCGAAAGCGCCGTAAGCACATTATACTTTTTTTGAAAATTAATGGCGAACAGTTTCAGGTTCAGCGGCTCGTCGTCGACATAAAGAATTGTAGCAATTTTACTCATAAAACTAGGAATTTAAAGGTAAAACAACCGTAACTGTGGTTCCATGGTTAACCTCCGATTCAAACTCGATGGTTCCGTTATGCTCTGTAATAATGTTGTAGGTGATAGATAAACCCAAGCCAGTACCCTTGCCGGGTTCCTTGGTCGTAAAGAACGGATCGGTAATACGAGCAAGGTTTGCCCTATCGATACCACAACCATTATCGGTTATACTAATGATAAAACAATTGTTATCCGGCATTGTTTGAATGGCAATGGTACCCATGCCCTCGATGGCGTGAATGGCATTAACAATGATATTCAGAAAGGCCTGGTGCATCTTGCCCTCATTACAAATCACCTGCGAGTTACTCTCGGTGTAATCCTTAACCACCTCAATCCGCCCCTTTAACTGGTTATGCAACATAACCAAACAGCTATCGATAATGGAATGGATGTCGCATAGCGCCCGGGGATAATCGTCCTTACGACTATACCTATTCAAACTCTGAACAATCTCGGCCGAACGGCGAATCCCCTCCTGAACCGCATCGATAAGGGGTTCGGTTTCTTCCACATGCTCGGGCAACACCTCGCGGATGTAGGTGCTTAGCCCCGAAATCCCACCCTGAATAAAGTTGAGCGGGTTATTAATCTCGTGGGCAATACCAGCGGCTAAAACACCCAGCGAGGCCATCTTTTCGGATTTAACCAACTTATCCTGTGCATCCTGCAAATTGGCAATGGCCACTTCGAGTTCGTGGGTTCTATCGCGCACCAAAAGTTCGAGGTTATTGCGATGCTGCTCCAGCTCCTGCTCAATGTGTTTCTTCTCGGTAATATTACGCAGGATGATTTGCAGAAAGGTTCCCGTGTTAAGCAACAGTTTGGAAACAATTCCACTGAACCAAAGAACATTGCCGTTGATGTCGGAAATGCGAAAATCGATAATATCGGATCGCAACTGAGCGCCATCGAGCAAACGGCGAATAGTGTACAAAACCACCGGCTCATCGTCGGGATGAATTCGTACCCTACAGCCTGACTGGTTATAAGCATCGAACGAAACGCCAAGGGTGGTTTGGAACGACTCATTGGCAAAAACAACGCGCCCAGCTGTATCCGAAATCATAATAATATCGGGAAACGACTCAATAATTGTGCGGTACCGGTCCTCGCTCTCGCGCAGTTCCTGCTCGGCTCGCTTCGAATCGGTAATGTCGATGGTAATACCCCGAATACCCACCACCGCATTATTCTCCACCGATGTGCTAGTAAACACCTGTGCTGGGAAGGTTGATCCATCCTTACGAAGACAGGTATACTCTTCGCCCTGCCCCATCCCGGTCGATATAGTGAACTGTAGATTTTGAACTGCACGTTGCCGTTCCTCGGGAACAAGAAGTGAAAAGATATTAATTCCCCGATTGAACTCCTCCTGGGTGTAGCCCATAAAGCTGAGACCGTTGTTATTCGAAAACACTAAAGTTCCGTTAACATCGGCCTCCCAAACCATCTGGGGTAACAGGTTGGCCATCTCGCGGTAGCGTTTCTCACTTTTAACCAACGCATCCTGCGCCAGTTTAAGATCGGTAATATCGGTTATTGTACCAATGTAACCGGCTGGGCTTCCCTCCACAAATTCGGGGTGTACATTTATTAAAACCCAAACCCATGATCCGTCGGCTTTAACAAAACGGAACTCGCCCGTTGACTCCTCAAGCCTAGCGGAGTTTGTAACCCAGCCACCAACCAACCTTTGCCTATCATCGGGATGCACTACACTTAACCAACCATCGCCCAGCGCCTCGTTGGCAGTTAACCCAGAGAATTCGCACCATTTAGGGTTTACATAAGTTGTATAGCCATCGGGGCGAGTGCGGAAGATCCCTACGGGTAACATGCGGGCAAGGGTTTCGAAAAGCTGTTGACTGGCGGACAGCTCCCTTTCGGCCTGTTTGCGCTCAGTAATATCCATCATGGCACCAATGGATCCAATGGTGTTACCTGCCACATCAAAAACGGGGGCTCCGCTCACCAAGAAAGTGATTTGAGCTCCACTCTTAGCCACAAATATGGCCTCATATTGACTTGCCCGTTTAGCCATGCGCTCCCGGTTGGCCTCGGCAATCTTATACCTCTCGGAGGGAAGCAGCAGGAACTCGTACCCAACCCTACCAACCACCTCGTCGTAAGTGTAGCCCAACTTTTCGGTGAATCGGGCATTCACAAATAGAATCCGATCATCGTTATCCACTTTAAGAATCACCTCGTTGATGCTCTCCATTAGCATACGGTACATATTCTCGCTTTCGTGCAGCGCATTTTCGATCCGTTTACGCTCCGATATATCGATAGTGATACCGCGCATCCCAATAGGTTTGCCATTGGAGTAAATTGCGTTTGCGAATAGCTGTATGGGTATAGTAACCCCCTCTTTAGTAATACCAAGATACTCCATCCCACCCAAAACATCACCCTGCAAATGTTTACCAATGTTCTCCCTGGCCATATCGCGATGCTCGGGGGCAATAATTTGGAGGATATTGATCCCCTTTTCGAAATCCTCCTGCGAGTAGCCAAATAGCTCCAATCCTTTCCGGTTTGTATAGGTGAATTTTGCGTTGATATCGCACTCCCAAACAACCTGAGGCAACAGCTCGGTCAGCTCGCGGAAACGCTTCTCGCTTTGCATAATGGCAAACTGGGCATTGCGCCTCTCGGAGATATCGCGAACCACAGCTAAAACCCGCTTATTCCCCCTAATGCTGGATAAACGCAACGAAACCTCAACCCAAAACTGTTCGCCCGATTTCTTCCGGGCAAGCCAATCGAACACTACCTCCTCGCCACTAGAAGCCTTACGGATAAAGTCCAAGGCAATGTGAGCATTTGAGCCAAGCGTATTCGAGGAGAATAACTCAATAGAGCTACGAATCACCTCATCCTTTGAACCGTACCCATACATCCGAAGCATGGCATCGTTAACATCGAGAATAGTCCCAGTTTCTACATCGTGAATAAATATGGCCTCGCTGGTAGAGTTAAAAACCTCAAGGTACTTCTGAGCACTGGCATCGACCTCGGCGCTACTCCGCTCCACCTCAGCAACGGCTCTACGCAAAGCCCTGTCGTACTGCCGCCTATCGTAGATGCCAAAGACAAGGAATACCACCAGCAGTAATCCAATACAAAGGGTACCCAGGGCCACCACTGACAGCTGCGACGATCGGGTTGAAGCCTGCTTTACAGGAATCTCCACCATCATACTCCACGGTTCAACCCCTTTACCTATGCGTATAGGGTAAAAAAAGCGAAACACCTTTTGGCCGGTAAACTCAGATATAGCCTCAACCGACAGTTCCTTCCCATCGTGGATAGAACTCTGAACTACTGAATCGGCGGAACTACATATCTCGTAGAAATTTTTATTGATAACAGAGGGGTCAACCTGGGTTACAACAACACCTCCATTGCTAATCAACGACAGGAATCCCGATTCAAAAGGCCGGATAATATTGAGACTATCCTTTAAACTCGTCAAATCGATATCGACCCCAACTACACCCATAAAATCGCCGTCAACCAAAATGGGTACGCTCACCGTAACTCCAAAAAATAAATGCTTATAGCCACTGAACCGAAAATGGTAGGGTTCGGTAATAGCCTCCTTTCGGGACTCTTTGGGCAACAAATAGTAATTGCCCTCATAGTCGGTCGGGGTCATTATTTCGTTATAAACAGTATCATTCAACTTAAAATAGCTGAAACACATAGCCCCCTGTGAATTATACTGGGGATTATTAGTGTACAGGTAATCCTTTCCATCAAAGGCATTCGGTTCCCAGAGAGTCCAAACCGCCAGAAAATTCGGGTTTTGGAGTAAAGCCTGGTTAAGGAGTTTGCGCACCTCTACCCTATCGCCCTTAAGGTTGCGAACTACCAAAGCGCTTTGCCTAACCGACTTGGCTGCCGACAATGCCGAGGCAAAGTACCGTTCGGTTTCAATGGCAGCCTTACGCGAGATTTCGCGCGCCAAAATTTTGGAATCGTTATAGGCTAGGTTCCGTTGATTAATACCCAGATAAATAAACAGCAACAAAAAAGTTATTGCAGTAAACAGTGCAACAACAAAAGCGGTTCGTGGGCCGGTATAGGGTTTAATCATAAATTATGCTGCTAAATAATACGTATCCTCCTTCCTATACCCTAAAAACACAACGAAACAGAGCATAAGCAATACGCGCAGATATTTGCGAATAAAAATAACTATTTATTGAGATTGTTGAACCCCGAGTGGCACATTTTGCACCGAATTGTACAAAATTTTGACGAATAGTTCAAATCCGCCAAAACACCTTGCAAAGAATGGAGTCCACAGTGTGGAGAAGAAATGAGTGTTATACCCGCGAAACGAATAAATTAAGGAGCAATAGAGTTCGCCGTTCGAGCTAACAACAACTCGAGCAATTGCGTGGTGGCAAAGGCATCGCCAGCGGCACGATGCCGATTGCTAATTGATATACCAAGATTATCGCAAAGATTACCCAAACTGTACGACTTTAAACCGGGTATTATTTTCCGACTCATACGAACAGTACATAAGGTTTGGCGTTGGTAGTTGTAACCCAACCGCTTAAACTCCGACTGAACAAAGGAATAGTCGAACGGGGCATTATGGGCCACAAACATACAGTCCTCGGTGATCTGCACAATACGCTTGGCCACCTCATAAAACTTTGGAGCATCGGCCACCATGGCATTGGTAATTCCTGTTAAGCGTGTAATATATGGTGGAATATAGGCTTCCGGATTGATGAGGGTGGTGAACTCATCAACAACCCTAACGCCATCGTGCACATAAATTGCAATCTCGGTAATCTTATCGATTTGCGCCCGACCGCCCGATGTTTCAATATCAACCACAGCGTACATAGCCTCACGAAATTTAGAATGAGTAGTAAGGATAAACCTGCACAAAAATTATCGCCAGAAAAATTAACAAAAACAAAACTAAAGGCCAAAACTTTCCCCGCACCGTAGTAAAGTAGTTACCCAGGTGGAAACTTAACGGAATGGCCAAAAGATATATGATTTCGTACGAGCACGAAGGGATTGCAGCATACGCCAATACGCCCAGCAGCATAAACCATATCAATACGCCGTGAAATTTGCGCACGCTAATTTTCTGACTGGCCAAACTAGGAATTAAGTAGAGCAACGCAACCAATACGGGCAGGGCGATGGCGGCAAAGAACACAATTAGCACAAACTCATCGATGGATAAACCAGCGTGCGCTCCCAAATTTGCCTGTAAAAGTCGCCATACCTCCAATGCATCTAATTGCAACCAGAAATAGGTTAACAACAAAAATCCCCAAGGAAGAGCAATGCCAAATAGTGCAACAAGCCACTCGCGAACATTAAACGAGCGAAGTAACATCAACCCAATTAATAATAATAAATAGAACGGTATTGCCGGTGCATAAAACAGCGAGGCGATGCCTACCGACAGCCCTGCCCTAAAGATGTGGTCGAATGCATTGGTTTTCTGATAGAAAGCAAAAATATGATCCACCGCAACCACAAGCATTAAACCGGCAAACAAAGCGGGGTTCACCCTTTGCAACGGAACAAGCGACGAGGAAACCAAAACCATGAAGAGAAATGGTAAATAGGTACGCTGCTTAATTAAAATGTACTTACCGTTAAGGTACAGCAAATAGAACGCAATGGAGATAACCAGCAAAAATGTTAGTAACGATGCATATATGCCATTTAGGGGTAAGTATTTAACCACCAGCGAATACAAAGGCATATTAACACTATCGAAAATAAATGGATAATTTATTGCACTACAGAAGGTTCGGAGCCAAATAACAATAAAAATCATTATCGAGGTAACAATAACCGAAATACTCGACTTTCGAAAAAATGATAGCAGCATTTTTGAGAATTAAATTAGAGGTTTAAGATCCTGTCCAATATCCGATCGGAAATACTTTCCATCGAAACGAATGGCATTGGCTCCTTGGTACGAAACGGCTAATGCATCGGCCATGCAGTCGGCTAAGGCGGTGCAGGCAAAAACCCGTCCGCCCGAAGTTACCAGCTTATTGGCCTGAAGCGCTGTTCCAGCATGAAACACCAATGACCCTTTCACAGAATTAAGCCCCTCAATTTCCTTTCCCTTTTCGTAAGCCTCGGGATATCCACCCGAAACAACAATAACCGTTGTGGCAATTTTAGGGCTAATGGAGACACTGGCCTGACCCAACTCTCCCTTTGCGCATAAAAGGAGTTGTTCCAACAAATCGTTCTCGATGCGGGGCATAACCACCTCGGTTTCAGGATCGCCCATACGAACATTGTATTCAATAACATACGGATCGCCATCCACATTCATCAATCCAATAAAGATGAAGCCTTTATAGGGTATGCCATCAGTTTTTAAACCAGCAACAGTGGGCTTAACTACCCGCTCCTCAACCTTTGCCATAAACTCCGGTGTGGCAAATGGTACCGGCGACACGGCACCCATACCCCCGGTGTTGGGACCAGTATCGCCAACACCTATACGCTTATAATCCTTGGCCTCGGGCAAAATAACATAGGAATCGCCATCGGTAAGAACAAATACCGAGAGCTCAATCCCTTTCAGGAACTCCTCGATAACCACTTTGCGGCTGGCATCGCCGAATTTTCCGGCAAAAAACTCATCGAGGGTAGCAAAGGCCTCATCCTTAGAGCTGGAAATCACAACACCTTTACCAGCAGCAAGGCCATCGGCTTTAATCACATACGGAGGGAGGAGGGTATTGAGGAATTCTTTAGCCCCGCCAGCCTCAGCAACAGTAAACGTTTTGTACCTTGCAGTGGGAACTCCATGTTGCTGCATAAATGCTTTGGCAAAATCCTTACTTCCCTCAAGCATGGCGCCTAGTTTCTGAGGACCAATAATGGGGATATGTTTTACCCGTTGATCATCGAGAAACGAATCGTGAATACCTCTAACCAAAGGCTCCTCGGGGCCCACAATAATCAAATCGATTTGCTTACCAATCGCCATCTGCTTAACGGCTTCGAAATCGAGTGGATTGAGAGCAATATTCTCACCAACCTCGGCGGTGCCGGGATTGCCGGGGGCAATGTATAGGTTGCGTAACATACTGCTCTGGCTAAGTTTCCAGGCAATAGCGTGTTCTCGGCCACCCGAGCCAATAAGAAGGACATTCATTCCGGTCATGGTGCAATTTTCTTTAATGGCAAAGTTAAGAATCGTTTTTGAGGGTACAAGCACAAAAAAAATCGAGTTCCAAACAATGATAGCTGCATCATCCCAGAATAGGGCAAGCCACAGTTGCAAAGCAATATCGACTCGAAAGTAAAATTTTCTACCCATATAGTATTCCACATGATTTTTTCATAAACATCACTATGCTGGTTGTTTGTTTGCATTAATATTGCATCGGAATACAACACAAAAAACTAACTTTGCACACCAGAATAGAGAAATTCTGGTTTCAACTTGCATAAATACAGAAATTTGGGATTGGAGTAACCCCGAAAATCGACATTCATAGGTATATAACCAAAGGGGCAAAACCCTAAAACTAATAGTAACATAAACTTATTTTTCACATGAAACGGATAGCACTACTCTTAGCAACGGCACTCCTTTTTACTGCAGGATGCAAAAACAAAGCGAAACAACAAACCGATCAGGATCACCTACTATACGCAACCCTTTGGTTCCAAAGTTCGCCCGAGAATAAAGCATTGTACCATCAGGGATACAACATTGCCATGATGCGCCTGGCTCAATTTGCCGCCATTAAAACCGAAAAGCCCAAAGCGGCCATAGTGGATATTGACGAAACCATGCTCGACAACAGCCCATTCCAAGCCCAAGAGATAATCGATAACAAAGAGTTTACCACAGAATTCTGGAACGAATGGACTAAACTTGCAAAAGCCAAAGCACTGCCAGGAGCCATTGAGTTTAGCAAGATGTGCGATTCGCTCGGCATAACCCTTTTCTACATCTCGAACCGCAAAACCAACGAGGCCGAAGCAACCATTCGGAATTTGGATTCGCTGGGATTTGCCTTTGCCAAGCCCGAAAACTTTTTACTAAAAGAGAACGAGAGTAGCAAGAAGGCCCGCAGGGATAAAATTGCCGAACAGTACGAAATTGTTATCCTGGTTGGCGACAACCTATGCGATTTCTCCGAGGTTTTCGAAAGCCGGGGCGACGACTGGGGCGTATCGCTGGTTGAACAGTACAAAAACGAGTTTGGTAACCGCTATATCATTCTACCCAACCCCATGTACGGTGATTGGGAGAAAACTCTTTACAAAACCAGAGATTTAACCCCCGAACAAAGGGATTCACTCCGCAAACAAGCAATTAAAGGCTTCAGATAAACTTCAGGTGAACAATCGAAGCGTCGAACGACCCCTTAGTGGGTCGTTTTTTTTAAATTTATTACAACAGCCCCACCTCACATGAAAAAAAGAGACGACCTCACAAAAATCCAGAGGGACAAGTATTCGTAACGTTAAACTAGCAGCAATGCTTTATTAAAAACAATCGAGAAAAAGTTAACAAAACACCACGTCGAGCAATTTACTCTTACCCACAAAAACCTTTTAAGGCCATACAACTTTGAGGTTAAGCGTGATACAAGAATTGTAAAACAGACTAAACCCAGAAGTCGTAAAGAATTAATATCTTTACGCCACAAAAAACGGATCAAAATGCTCAAGTATAAACGAATTCTCCTAAAGCTTAGCGGCGAAGCACTAATGGGCGACGATAAGTATGGTATAAATACCACTATTCTGAACCAGTACGCCGAACAAATTAAAGCCGTTTCGGAAATGGGTGTGGAAATAGGCATTGTTATTGGCGGTGGAAATATTTTCCGCGGACTAAGCGGTGTTTCTAAAGGGTTCGATCGGGTTAAGGGCGACCAAATGGGAATGCTAGCCACGGTGATAAATAGTATAGCCATTCAATCGGCCATCGAGGGCATCGGGGGTAAGGCTAAGGTTTTCACGGCCACTAAGATGGAACCCGTGGGGGAACTCTACTCCAAGGCGAAAGTTCTAGATGCATTTAAGCAGGGCTATGTGGCAATCATTGCGGGGGGAACGGGCAACCCATTCTTTACAACCGATACCGCATCGGCCCTTCGGGGGGTTGAAATTGAAGCCGAGGTTCTACTCAAGGGTACCCGGGTTGATGGCGTTTATACCGCCGATCCCGAAAAGGACAAAACAGCACAGAAATATAACGAGATCACATTCACCGAGGCCTACGAAAAAAAATTAAAGGTGATGGATTTAACGGCCTTCACCATGTGTAGCGAAAACAACCTGCCCATATACGTATTCGACATGAACACAAGCGGCAATCTCAAAAAAGTAGTTTTGGGTGAAAAAATTGGAACTTTAGTGAAAAATTAAATATTTTTAATCACGAATTAAAAAGATAATTGTATGAATCCCGATGACGTTAAAATAGTAGTGAGCATGGCCGAAGAGCACATGCTTAAAGCGCTCGAGCACCTCGACAATGAGCTTAGGGTTATCCGTGCTGGCCGCGCAAATCCGGCCATGCTATCGGGGATTATGGTTGACTACTACGGCACCATGACCCCACTAGCGCAGGTTGCCACTGTGGGTAGTCCCGATGCCCGAACCATTGCTATACAGCCCTGGGAAAAAAAGATGATCGACCCCATTGAGCGAGCCATTATGGCAGCCAACCTTGGATTCAACCCCCAAAACAATGGCGAAAGCGTACGCATTATGGTTCCCCCCTTAACCGAAGAGCGCCGTAAGGATTTGGTTAAGCAGGTTAAGCAGGTTGGCGAGAATGCCCGCGTGAGCATCCGCAACGCCCGTCGCGATGCCATTGAGGAAATCAAAAAAATGCAAAAGAACGGATTGGCCGAGGATATGGCTAAGGATGCCGAAACTAAAGCCCAAAAAATCACCGATGGCTACAACAAGAAGGTTGACGATCTTTTGGATAAAAAGGAAAAGGAAATACTCACCGTATAATTACTGAATTCAATTACAAAAAAAAGGATTGGGCGATTTGCTCAATCCTTTTTTTGCAATAGGGAGAACAAACTACCACCCCAGAATATAGGCAAACATCAGAGGAGCCACAATGGTTGCATCAGACTCCACAATGAACTTTGGCGTATCGATATTTAGTTTACCCCAGGTAATCTTCTCGTTGGGAACAGCACCCGAATACGATCCGTAGCTGGTGGTTGAGTCGCTAATTTGGCAGAAGTAGCTCCAGAATGGAATCCCCACGCGCTCCAGATCCTGATGCAGCATTGGCACAACACAGATGGGGAAATCGCCGGCAATACCACCACCAACTTGGAAGAATCCCAGACCAGCAGGCCCGGAATACTTGGTGTACCAATCGGCCAAATACATCATGTACTCAATACCCGATTTCATGGTTGATGGTTTTAAATCGCCAGTGATGCAGTACGAAGCAAAAATATTGCCCAAGGTTGAATCCTCCCAACCGGGAACAATAATTGGCAGGTTCTTTTCGGCAGCAGCAAGCATCCACGAGTTTTTTGGATCAATCTCGTAGTACTGCTCCAGCACTCCGCTACGGATAACCTTGTACATGTACTCGTAAGGGAAATAACGCTCGCCCTTATTCTCAGCATCCTTCCAAACATCAAACATGTGCTTCTGCAAACGGCGGAAAGCTTCCTCTTCGGGAATACAGGTATCGGTAACGCGGTTCAGGTGATTCTGTAGCAAATCCCACTCCTGCTCAGGGGTTAAGTCGCGGTAGTTGGGCACACGCTTGTAATGGCTATGGGCCACAAGATTCATTAAATCCTCCTCGAGGTTAGCCCCGGTGCAGGTAATGATCTGAACCTTATCCTGACGGATCATCTCGGCCAGGCTAATACCCAGCTCGGCGGTGCTCATGGCTCCGGCCAGAGTGATCATCATCTTCTTTCCGCTTTCGATATGTTCCTTGTAAGCCTTTGCAGCATCAACCAAAGTGGCAGCATTAAAGTGTAAATAATGCTTCTCAATAAACGATGTTATTGGTTTGTTCTGATTCATTTCGTATAATTTTTACGTGAAACGTTAATAGGTATGCTACTTAACCCGGATTTTATCAACCCGGTTCTGATGACGACCACCCTCAAACTTAGCGTCGAGGAAAGCTTTTACAATTAGGTGCGCTTCGTGCGACGAAACAAAACGAGCTGGGATAGCGCAAACATTCGCATCGTTATGCTGACGGGCAAGGGCGGCAATCTCGGGAATCCAGCACAGCGCAGAGCGAATACCCTGATGCTTATTGGCTGTTATTGACACACCGTTACCGCTTCCACAGAAAACGAACCCAAGGGCGTACTCACCTTGCTCCACGGCAATGGCAAGCGGATGCGCAAAATCTGGGTAGTCAACACTCTCCTCACTATAAGTTCCAAAATCCCAAACCTGATGGCCCAATTCCTCGAGGTACCGCTTAATATCCTCTTTGGTTAAATAACCGGCATGATCGGACGCCATTGCAATTTTTAAAGGTGTCATCTTTATATTTGTTGGTTAAACTGCTTAACTGCTAGCCATTCGGCAATATCAACCCAAACCATAATCGGATAAAGCAAACGGGTTGAGTAAAACATTAAGTATATCTTTGCAAAGATAATGGCTTTTAATTTAATGTTGTACCCATTTAACCGAAACAAACAAAACCATGTCGGGAATTTATATCCACGTACCATTCTGCCACCGCAAATGCGCCTACTGCGATTTCTACTCCGTGGGGAAAAATAGTCTGAACGATGATTTCCCAAAACTCATAGTCCAGGAAATGGAACAGCGCCGCAACTTTTTACCCGACAAAAACATCGAAACCATCTACTTTGGAGGGGGGACACCATCGCTACTCCCCGCAAGTTATGTGGAACAAATACTCAACGGCATCGGAGCTAACTTTTCGGTTGTCCCAAATCCAGAGGTTACCCTGGAGGCAAACCCCGACGATATCACCGAGGAACGAATGCAGGGGTACAAAAAAATTGGGATAAACCGGATTAGTGTGGGCATACAATCGTTCATCGACAGCGAGCTCGAGTTTCTAGGCCGCCGGCATAACGCCCAACGAGCCATTGATTGCATCACCAACATCAAAACTGCAGGAATTAACAACATCAGCATCGACCTGATATACGGAATACCCCACTCAACCACAGAAAGCTGGATGTATAGTTTGAACCAGGCCATGACGCTGGATGTTCAACACCTATCGTGCTACCACCTAACCTACGAGGAATCCACACCGCTTACCCGGAAACTCCAAAAAGGAACAATCCGCATGATTGATGAAGAGTTGAGCGTACAGCAATTCGAGACACTCCGGAAAATTACCGGCGACCAAGGATTTGAGCACTACGAAATATCGAACTTTGCCCGCAAAGGGTATATATCGCGCCACAACAGCGCCTACTGGCTAAACACCCCATACCTGGGGGTTGGCCCATCGGCCCACTCATACAACATCAGCAGTCGCCAGTGGAATCCCCGATCTATTGGCGATTGGAGCACCGCCATAGGCAACGGTCAACCCCTATTCGAATCGGAAACCATCGACGAAACCACCCGGTTTAACGAATTGCTGATTACCCGGCTTCGAACCATCTGGGGAGTTAACCTCCAAACGGTGGCCAACGAGTTCAAGGAAGTGTACACCGAACATCTTCAACGCCTAATCGCGGAACAAATTCGGCAGGGCAACCTTACCGTTGAATCGAACACCATACTGCGAATACCGCCCGAAAGGTACATCATCAGCGATGCAATACTGGCCAATTTAATGTACGATTAACGTGGGGTTTAAATAAAAAAAACTACTTTTGCACCCGAAATCATTCTAAAAATCTATATGGACGATTATCACCCTGATTGTTGAACTTGAATAGAGGCTAATTGCAGGATTCCTCTATTCAGAAATTTATGGAGGCTACTGCATGAAAACCTATTGGAAGAACGGCAAAGGAATAGTGCCCTGTCCACAATGGGAACCCAATTGCTGGGTTAACATCGAAATTCCCACCGAAAAGGAAAAGCAATACCTGATTGAAGAGCTCGGCGTTCCCGAAGCTTTTTATAACGATATTGAAGACGTTGACGAGCGTCCACGTATTGAGTTTGACGAGGGCTGGTTCTTCATACTCCTAAGGGTGCCCTACAAGAACACCGACGTTAGCATACCATTCTCCACCGTACCGCTGGGTATCATTTTTAAGGATGAAGTATTTGTAACCATTTGCTTCTACCAAACCGAGGTTCTCCCGGATTTTATTCAGTTCACGGGTCGGAAAAACATCAACAAACGCGACCACTTCGATCTGGTTCTGCGGTTTATGCTATCGTCGAGCGTATGGTTTCTGAAGTACCTGAAGCAAATAAACCAGAGCATCAAGCTGGCCGAAAACGAGCTTGAGCAGTCCATCAAAAATGAGGATTTACAGGCATTGCTCCGGATTGAGAAGAGCCTTGTATTCTTCACCACATCGCTCAAAGGCAACGACATACTGCTGCACCGAATAAAGAACTTACGAAACTACAAGGACACATTCGACCCGGAACTAATCGAAGACGTTGAAATTGAGCTACGGCAGGCGCAGGAAACCACCAATGTTCATTCCGATATTTTGAGCGGAATGATGGATGCTTACGCCTCGGTAATATCCAACAACCTGAACATAATAATGAAGCAGCTCACTTCAATCTCCATTATCCTGATGATCCCCACATTGATTGCCAGCTTATACGGGATGAATGTCCCCAACGGATTCGAGAATGTACGATGGGGCTTTTGGATTATTCTGCTTATATCGTTCCTCCTCTCGATGTTTGGAATTATTATGTTTATGCGAAAGAAATGGTTCTAAGGTAAAACAAGCATCCTACGGAGAAAAGAGTATCACAGAGGGTACGCGGTGCAACGCAGAGTGAAAATTCTGTTGAAAGAAACTCACCCCTAGCCCTCTCTCCCTACTGGCAGAGAGGGTGTTCTGGCCATTACCAAGTTCAGTGCCTGTCGATATTGGGTATAATTAAACAAAGCATTGTGCAACTCCGTGCCAACACCTCGAAACTCTGTATAACCATATTCTGCGAATTTCTGCGAGTTCTGCGGGTAAAAACGGCTTCACAGAGTATCACAGAGGGTACACGGTGTAACACAGAAATTAATATCGAACACCGATTAACGAATCTCAAATGATGAAGTTCAAACACCGCACACCCATATTCTGCGAAAATCTGCGGGTTCTGCGGGAAAACCTTTTCCAGCGAGCATCAGCATCATTATCGTTCGCCCATTCTGCCAAATTCTTTGGAAAATGTAAATAAGGTAATAAGGTAGAACTCACCTTGTATGTAAATGCTACTAAGGTCGAATTCAAAAAATAAGGTTTTAAAATCAGTAAAACTCAGTCTACATTGCCTTTCTGATAACGGGAGTTTGTATTGGGAGTGGTTAGGTATAACATTGTGAAACTCCGTGCCAACACCTCGAAACTCTGTGTAACACCACTCTGCGAAAATCAGCGAGTTCTGCGGGAGAATACAGTTCCACAAGTTAGCACAGATGAAAACGAAGGAAAAACACTGCGGAACTCCGTGCCAACAACGCGAAAATCTGCGTAACAACACTCTGCGAAAATCTGCGAGTTCTGCGGGCAAAAATATTCCTGCGCAAATCTTCAGCAAATAATTCTACAACACAAAACAACCCACATAATACATTATAGCTATCTTGCATTGATTTTATTGCATTAAAATAATTCATAAATTTTCATACATGAAGCCAACACTAATAATACTTGCAGCAGGGATGGGGAGCCGCTATGGCGGGCTCAAACAGGTTGATGGACTAGGCCCCAATGGCGAAACTATTATAGACTACTCGGTTTACGACGCATTCCGCGCCGGTTTCGGGAAGGTTGTTTTTGTAATCCGCAAAAGCATCGAGAAGGATTTCCTTGAGGTATTTGGAAACCGCTTTAGCAAAGATGTTCATTTCGAAATTGCATACCAGGAGCTGGACATGCTTCCTGCAGGCTTCAACTGCCCCGAGGACAGAACCAAGCCCTGGGGAACAGCTCATGCCGTATGGGTTGCAAAGCATCATGTTAACGAACCCTTTGCAGTAATCAACGCCGACGATTTTTACGGATTCGACACATTCCGTGTTTTGGCCGAAGAGCTCTCCAAGCCCAACCTACCCAAGGGCAGCTACTACATGGTGGGCTTCAAAATAAGCAAAACGCTCTCGGAAGAAGGTGCTGTTTCACGGGGTGTATGCACAACCAACAGCCAGATGCTCCTTCAAAACGTGGTGGAACGCACCCACATCGAACGGACAAACGGGGCAATTTGCTACAAGGATGAAAACAATAACCCGGTGGAGCTAAACGAGAACCTTCTGGTTTCGATGAACTTCTGGGGATTTACCCCCGATTTCTTTGACTATACCGAGAAATTAATGACCGATTTCTTCGAAGGATCCATTGGCAACGCCAAGGCCGAGTTTTACATCCCCACAGTGGTAAACAAATCGATTCAGGAAAAAATTGCCACCTGCAAGGTTTTAAGCACCAATGCCGAATGGTTTGGAGTAACCTACCCCGGCGACAGACCGCTGGTTATCAATAAAATAAATCAACTTATTAAGGCCGGCGAATACCCCTCGCCGCTATGGCATAAATAGTTGTTTTTTGATATTGTAGAGTTTTTGATGTACCCATTTTTTTAGGTAAAATCCAGCAACACCATAACTTTGTGTTTTGTGAATCATTAAACCTAAAAACAGAAACCATGTCGTTTACAACTATCGATTACATTATTTTTGCCGCCTACGCAGTGATAATTGTTGGGCTAGGCCTATGGATTTCGTTCCGCAAACGCGACTCGGAAACCAACTCTGGCGATTACTTTCTAGCAGGCCGGGCTTTACCTTGGTGGGCCATTGGGGCATCGCTAATTGCCTCCAACATCTCCGCTGAGCAGTTCATCGGCATGTCTGGATCGGGATTTGCCATTGGGCTTGGAATTGCCTCGTACGAATGGATGGCCGCATTAACCCTAATCATCGTGGCAATGTTCTTCCTCCCCATATTCTTGGAGAAGAAAATCTTTACCATGCCACAGTTCCTCGAAGCACGCTTCGACAAACGGGTAAAAACCACCATGGCCGGATTTTGGCTACTGGTCTTCGTTTTTGTAAACCTCACCTCTATTATCTACCTAGGCGCGCTGGCCATGGAACGAATAATGGGAATCCCAATGATGTACAGCATAATCGGACTTGCGCTGTTTGCCGCAATTTATTCCATTTACGGTGGCTTAAAGGCAGTAGCATGGACCGATGTTATTCAGGTTGTATTCCTTGTGGGAGGCGGACTGGTAACCACCTACTTTGCACTCGACTACCTCAGCGGTGGCGAAGGGTTTATTGCGGGTTTTAAACTCCTACTCCAGAAGGCTCCTGAGAAATTCGACATGATTCTGGAAAAAGGTCAACTTATGATTCCCGATGGTAAGGGCGGCCAAAAAGATGCCTACCTGGATTTACCCGGCATAAGCGTTATAATTGGAGGAATGTGGGTTGCCAATTTATACTACTGGGGATGCAACCAGTACATCATCCAACGCGCCTTGGCAGCCAAAAGCATCAAGGAAGCGCAAAGCGGACTGGTATTTGCTGCTTTCCTGAAAATTCTACTCCCCCTTATCGTTGTTATACCGGGCATTGTGGCCTTCGCGCTAAGTGCCGATATCACAAAATCCGATGAAGCCTACCCATGGCTTCTCCACAACTTTGTCCCAACCGGAGTAAAGGGCTTAGCCTTTGCAGCCCTAGTTGCGGCAATAGTAAGCTCCTTGGCATCGATGATGAACAGCGTTTCCACCATTTTCACCATGGATTTTTACAAGGAGTACATCAACAAGGAAGCAACAGAGCATAAACTGGTGAATATTGGGCGCCTTGCAGCCCTAATTGCACTCATAATTGCGGTTATCATAGCCCCAATGCTCTCAAACCTCGATCAGGCCTTTCAGTACATCCAGGAGTTTACCGGCTTTATTAGCCCTGGTGCTTTGGCCATTTTTCTAACGGGCTTCTTTTATAAAAGGGCAACAGCCAACGGTGCTCTGGGTGCTGCTATTGGTACATTCGTATTCTCTCTACTTTTCAAACTACTCCTACCAAGTGTACCCTTTATGGACAGGATGGGAATTGTATTCCTAATTTGCTTGGCTATCATTTGGATTTTTGCAATAGCTGAGGGCAATAAAAAGCACGAGAAGGCCATCACAATTTCGAGGAAACTATTTACAACCGGTAAAGGGTTTAAAATAGGATCGGCAATTGTGATTATTCTTCTGATTATCCTTTACTCAATTTGGTGGTAAAATAATTCGATACTGCAAAACTAAAAAGAGGGCTTAAAAGCCCTCTTTTTTTAATAAATCCAACATTAATATTTTGAGCCCGACTGGCTAAAGTATTTGATCTCCTTCCCAACAATATCCGATAGTAAAATATCGGCCAACCGACTGGTTCCAAAGCGGAACAAGCCTGGGTAAAGCCATTCTGGCCCCAACACCTGCTCCACAATGGTGTAAAACAGGATGGCATCGTCGGAATTGGAAACGCCACCTGCCGGCTTGATACCAACCTTCCGTCCGGATTTTTCGTAGTACTCCTTAATGGCAAGGCACATCACATAAACAGCCTCAGGTGTAGCTGCAGGCTCCAACTTTCCGGTTGATGTTTTAATAAAATCGGCACCAGCCTCCATGGCTAAAAACGAAGCCAACTTTATATCCCGGAACTCAGGCAAAACACCAGTTTCGAGGATTACCTTAACATGTGCATCCTCCACAACCTCTTTAATCTGCTGAAGCTCGCTATAAACGGTAAAGTAATCGCCCTCCAGGAACGATCCAACCGAAATAACAACATCAACCTCATCGGCACCCTGCTCAATGGCCATCTCGCATTCCGAGAGCTTAATATCAATAAAGGTTTGCGAAGCTGGGAAACCAGCGGCCACCGAGGCGATTTTCACATGCTCGGCGGTAAGATTCTCGCGCACAGCGGCCACCAACGAGGGATAAACACAAATAGCCGCCACATTGGGCATACCGGGAAAATCGTTCGGAAACTTGCTCACATTATCGGCAAAAAGTTTTCCGCGCTCGTAACCATCGGTTGCATTCAGAGTGGTTAAATCAATTATACTGAAGCATTTCTTTAAAATTTCAACGTCGCCCTTGCGTGTTTTGGCAATGCCTTCGAATTTTGACAAGGCAGCCTCAACATCGGCCTTACTTACCTCAAGGTTAAATTTTTCTTCCAACGATAGTTCCATAAGTTATAAGTTTAAAGTGAAAAGTTGAAAGTGAATATGATGACTATCAACAAACAACGAAATTAGACTTCAAAGTTACAACAATTTGGGATTCTGATGGTGCCTGTTAATATCTCGCCGGGTCTTTTTATCGATATTTAGGAAAAACGCCTGTGTAAGGTCAACTCCGGTTTGATTTGCAAGGCAAATTAGCACAAAAAGTATGTCGGCCATCTCCTCCGCAAGCGCATCGGGGTTCTCGCCACTCTTGAACGACTGCTCGCCGAACTTCCGAGCCACAACCCTTGCCAACTCACCAACCTCCTCGGTAAGCAGCGCCATATTGGTTAACTCATTGAAATACCGGACACCATGTGTCTTAATCCATTCGTCAACAATTTGTTGAGCCCGACTTATTGTTATATCCTCCATTACTCGCGGTTTTTGGAATCGATCAGTATGGTTACAGGGCCATCATTTACAAGCGAAACATCCATCTTCGCACCAAACTTACCGGTCTGTACCCTTTTATTTATCTCTGTTTCGAGGATTTTTACAAATTTCTCGTACAGCGGTATGGCAATGTCGGGTGGTGCTGCCTGGATGTACGATGGCCGATTACCCTTTTTGGTCTTAGCATGCAGCGTAAACTGGCTTACAGCCAGGATATCGCCATCCACATCGGTAATCGATAGGTTCATCACCCCATCGTTATCGTCGAAAATCCTCAGTTTGCCAATTTTAGCAGCCGTCCACTCAAGATCCTCCTGCGTATCGGCGCTCTCGAATCCGGCCAAAACCAGTAACCCTAAACCGATACTACCCACAGTTTCTCCGTCGATATCAACCCTCGAACTACTAACCCTCTGAATTACAACCCTCATAAATGCAATAAATTATGCGAATACCGTCGATTTAGTTGAACTTAAACACAATTCGCAATGTTTATATTCCAAACTATGCCCACTAAATGGATTTGACCCCTTAGGGGATTAAACAAACTACCATGAAATTGCAAATCTATTACAAATAATTAAAAACCAAGAACAAAATGGGCTACATTGCTGTTTATCATAACGTAATAAATAACTAGATTATGAACAGACTAGCAATAATTGCAATTCAGATAGCTCTACTGTGGAGTACGGGAGTGTACGCACAGGAACTTAATGCCGATGTCAGCAAATCGACCCTAAAGTGGAATGCGCAAAAGGTTAGCGGCGAGCACTACGGCCAAATCAAATTAAAAGAGGGGACGTTTACCATTAACGACAACCAAATTGTTTCGGGCAATTTTGTGATAGACATGCAGACAATTACCTGCGAGGATATTAAAAGCCCCGAGTGGAACAAAAAACTGGTGGATCATCTTAACTCAAACGATTTTTTTGGAGTAAGCAAATACTCCACCGCGCAGCTGAGTAACTTAAAATCGGGAAAATTTCAAAACGGAATGACAGTTGCCGAGGCCGATTTAACAATTAAGGGCGAAACTCACCCTGTTAAATTTGAAATCACGGCAAATGGCAAGTCCTACAGGGCAAAAATTAAGGTGGACCGGACCAAGTACAACATACGTTACGGCTCTGGAAAATTCTTCGATAACCTAGGCGATAAGGCAATTCACGACGAATTCACTCTCGATGTAGTAATCGAAATAAAATAGCCCCCACCGAAAAAGCCTATTACGAGACACCAGGCTTTGGGAATATCGGTGGTATAAGAATCTCGCTGGTTACAATACCATGAAACTTTAGAGAACAGTAAACAAAAAAGGTCGGAAGATTGCTCTTCCGACCCTAAATACCCAAAAGGGAACTTGTTAGTTTCCACTAAAAGATTCCATCTGATCCAGAAACAGTTCAAACCCTTCGGAGAAATAAGTTCTAGAATCCATAACCGAATTGTCGGCAAATTGGAATGCGAATCCAATTTCAAACTCCTTCTCGTATTGCTGTGTTTCTGAGTTCCACTCCTCATCCGACGATGGGTAGGCAATAATCTTTGCGATGATACGGTTGCTATCTACAAAGCAAAGGGCTAACTTAGCGTTCTTATTGATAATATCGCATTGAGCGGCAATCGATAAAGAATCAATTACAATATTAGCATACGATGCCATTGCCTTATTAATGCTTTCCACATCAACATTTCCCTCAACTTTAACATTCATAATTTGTAGCGAAGCATTGCCACTGGCAATTACATCTCCAAATTCAGGATCCGTGTTAAGCGCAGCAGCTGTCCATTCGCCTTTGGCATCCATCTTCATAGCCATCAGGATCTGGTCGCCTTTGGTTAACTTAACCGAAGCAGAACCCTTGGTGTCGTTATTAGATGCATCAATAGCCAATTTGTACTTTTGCATTTCGAGGTTAACCTTAAGCGAGCTGGGATGGCTATCGCTGGTTTTGTAAGCGGCATTGAAGTCAAAGTTCATATAGGTAGTGCTGTACACCTTAAGTTCACATTTAAGTGCGGTAGGAAGCACAGTTGCATCATCGGCCCAAGCATAGGTGCCAGTAACGGTTTTTAACCCATAGAAACGGATAACCGCATCGTTAACAGGCGCGTCATCACCTTTTGACTTGATCGAAAGACCAGCCGAAGGGTATTTTATGATAATCTCATCGCCACCCTTGGTGTAATCCCATTCACGGTTTTCGTAGTTCCAACTGTAAGTTCCTGTAAGCTTACTCCAATTCGAAATGTATAATACCATAGGGTTAACATCGCCTTTAGCAAAGCTGGCAATATTTGACATGTTAAGATCTGCGGCAAGGGTTAAGGGGTGAATCATACTGGTTAACACTTCAGCATTTTTACCCTGTAACTGGGTATTGTTTGCGAACAGATCATACCCCGTAATAAGCGATATTCCATTTTGCAAATACAATCCAGAAGGACTCGACTGGATAGCTTTCACCTCGCTCAACATAGCCAATCCGTTCTCCTGAATAAGAGCCTTGTTCTCCTCCACCGAAGCGGTGCTAAATTGTTGCTCATCATCATCGTCGCTGCACGATACAAATGCAAATCCGGCCAATGCCACAAATGCAAAAAATAAATTTTTTAACTTCATAGTGTAATTAAATTAAAGGTATTAGTAAAAAAACATCATCAAAATCATATTTTTATCGGAACACTCAATTTCTATGTAAAGATAGAAAAAAATTGGTACATCAAAAATAAATCTTCCTATTTTTTAAGAATAATTAGCACTCCGAACGAAACATTGATTCGCCTGCTATGTTAATAATTGGATAATACTTAGCCTACACAGAAGGTTAACAAGTTTTAATTTGTACAAATTCTGTACCAACATTAACGCCATGGCCTTAAACGCAGAAAACTTAACAAACCCTCGGAGATATTGACCTTAACATCAAAGATTGCAGCAATTACTTTTGCATCGGTACCATTGTATGAGTTGTACCGCTTTATTGCTATTTTTGTGAAAATAACACTCACTTGGCATGGTAGACACCAATAAGAAGAAAATTGTAAACGATCCGGTACACGGATTTATCAGCATAAACCATCCCCTAATATTCGATTTAATTGAGCATCCCTCTTTTCAGCGGTTACGGAACATAAAGCAGCTGGGCTTATCGTACCTAGTTTACCCAGGAGCCACACATAGCCGGCTGCAGCACGCTCTTGGAGCCATGTACCTGCTGGATATGGCCATAGGGACTCTCCGCTCCAAGGGCCATCAGATTACCAACGAGGAGGCCGAGGCTGCCTGCGCAGCAATTCTGCTGCACGACATTGGCCATGGCCCGTTTTCGCATGCGCTGGAATACAGCATTGCCAACGGGGTGTGCCACGAGAAAATTAGCCGCTGTTTTATGGAGCAAATGAACCGAGAGTTCTCCGGACGCTTGCAGTTGGCCATCCAAATATTCGACGATGCATACCCCAAGCGGTTCCTGCATCAACTCATCTCCGGGCAACTCGATATGGACCGAATGGACTATATTAAACGCGACAGCTTCTTCTCCGGGGTTATTGAGGGAGCCATTGGTTCGGATCGAATTATCAAGATGCTCGATGTGGTGAACGACGACCTGGTGGTGGAGGCCAAGGGCATATACTCCATAGAGAAATTCCTGATTGCCCGCAGGCTGATGTACTGGCAGGTTTACCTACACAAAACCGTGGTGGCCGCCGAGCAAACGCTAATCAAGATGCTGAAAAGGGCCAAGGTGCTCACCTCGCAAGGTGAACAGTTACTGGCAACCCCCTCGCTTCAATTCTTTCTGCAACACAATGTGGACGAGGATCAGTTCCAGAAAAGCATTGGGAGCGATGGAGCTCTTCAAGCATTCGCTCAACTCGACGATTCCGACATAATGGTTGCCGCCAAGATGTGGATGAACCATACCGATTCGGTTCTGTCCAAACTTGCCCAAATGATTATTAACCGTAAACTGCTCAGTGTTACTCTAAAAAGCAGTCCGTTCGACCGATCCTACATGGAAGAGTTTGAACAGCGATTCACCCAGCGTATGCCAAACCTTTCGGACTATACCGACTATTTTGTTTTCACCAACTCGGTTAGCATAAAGGGATATCAACCTGGTAACGAGTCAATCAAAATACTACACAACGACGGAACTCTACTCGATATTGCCGAGGCGTCCGACATGCTTAATGCCAAAGCGCTTTCGAAAGAGGTTAAAAATTATTTTGCCTGCTACCCCAAGGAGCTTCGGAAAATGTAGATTTAAATATTTAGTTTTGCATCAAAATAACAACACATAAAATGGAATTTACCGCACAAATTATTGCAGGTTTTTTAGGAGGCACCGTTGAGGGCGACCCCAACACTAAAGTGCATACCATTGCAAAAATTGAGGAAGGTTTTACTGGCGCTTTATCGTTTCTGGCTAATCCTAAATACACTCCCTACATATACTCCACACAATCGTCGATTGTACTGGTTAATACCGATTTTGTTGCCGAGCAACCCGTAGCAGCAACCCTTGTAAGGGTTAACAATGCCTACGAGGCATTTGCATCGCTGCTCGATTTATACGCCCAGTCGAAACCCCTACCTACCGGAATAGAGGAGCCATCGTTCATTCATTCGAGCGCCAAATTGGGAGCCAATGTGTACGTGGGCGCATTCAGCTACATTGCCGAAAACGCGGTGATTGGCGAAAATGTTAAGATATACCCACAGGTTTACATCGGCAACAAGGTGAAAATTGGCGATAATACCACGCTATACCCCGGAACCATTGTTTACGAGGAGTGCGTAATTGGCAATAACTGCATCATACACGCCGGAGCAATTATTGGAGCCGATGGCTTTGGGTTTGCCTCGCAGGAGGATACCAACTACAAAAAAATCCCACAGATTGGGAATGTAATTATAGAGGATTACGTTGAGATTGGCGCCAATGCAACTGTCGATCGCGCAACCATGGGCTCAACCATTCTCCGCAAAGGCGTTAAAATTGACGACCATGTGCACATCGCGCACAACGTGGAGATTGGCGAAAACACCGTTATGGCCGCACAGGGCGGTGTGGCCGGATCTACCAAGGTGGGGAAAAACTGTATGTTTGGCGGCCAGGTTGGCATTAGCCCACACATAAAAATTGCCGATGGCGTTAAAGTGGGCGCTCAGGCAGGAATCTCCGGCGATGTTCGCAAACCTGGAGCTATCCTGCTCGGAAGCCCGGCATACGAAATTGGTCGCCAGCGCCGATCCATGATTGTTTACAAGAATTTGCCCGATTTGGTGGCTAAGGTTACCGAGTTAGAAAAAACCATCGAGGAGCTAAAAAATAGATTAGCAAAAGGTTAAGATACCAAAAAACGATTATTACGCCCGTGTTAATTTATTTACTAAATTGCGGGCGTTTTTTTCGTAAATCAATAGCATTACTTGTTGAACCAGAATATCAGTTATGGCTGACAAACAAAGAACAATAAGCGAACCCGTTACCCTTACAGGGAAAGGATTGCATACCGGGGCGAATGTTGAAGTATCAATCCACCCGGCCGAGGTAAATACCGGTGTGGTGTTTCAGCGAACCGACCTCGATGGACAACCCCGAATTGAAGCGATTGCCGATAACGTGATTGACACATCGCGCGGAACCACCATTGGCACCAAAAACGTAAAAATAAGCACCATCGAGCACATGATGGCCGCCATCTCGGGTATGGGAATCGACAATGCCCTGATAAAAATCAACGGGCCCGAAATGCCAATAATGGACGGCAGCTCTAAGCATTTTGTTGAAGCAATTGCCAAGGTTGGAACCGTGGAGCAGGGTGCCGAGCGCAACTATTTCGTTATAAAAGAAAAAACCGTTTGGGTTGACGAAAAAAATAACATCGAAATTATTGCATACCCCGACGAGGGTTTCAGCATTGATGTGATGATCGACTACAACTCGCGCGTTCTCGGACACCAATTCGCCAAGCTTAAACACATCAACGATTTCGAATCGCAAATATCGCCCTGCCGAACCTTTGTATTCTTCCACGAGCTGGAGGTACTTCTCAAAAACAACCTTATCAAAGGTGGCGATTTGGAAAACGCCATTGTGATAATGGAGAAGGAAGCTCCCCAGAACGAACTCGATAGAATTGCCGATCTATTCAACAAACCCCATATCAAGGTTAAGCCCGAGGGCATTCTCAACAACCTGGATATGCACTTCGATAACGAGCCCGCTCGGCACAAGTTGCTCGATATGGTGGGCGACCTATCGCTGGTTGGCCCCCGAATCAAAGGGAAAATTATGGCCATGCGCCCCGGGCATTGGGCTAACACCGAGTTTGCCAAGATGCTACGCAAGCAGTACAAAAAGGATCAACTTAAACCCGCAGCACCCCACTACGACCCCAACCAAACCCCGCTGCTCGACATCAACCAGATAAAGAAAGTACTTCCGCACCGGCCACCATTCCTACTCATCGACAAAATACTATCGATGGATGGCACCTCGGTGGTGGGCATGAAGAATGTTACCATGAACGAGGGTTTCTTTGTGGGACACTTCCCCGACGAACCCGTTATGCCCGGAGTTTTACAGGTTGAAGCAATGGCGCAGATTGGAGGAATACTGGTACTAAACACCGTGCCCGATCCGGAGAACTACCTAACCTACTTCCTGAAAATAGATCAGGTTAGGTTCAAACGCAAGGTTGTTCCGGGCGATACTCTCCTGTTCCGAATGGTTCTTAACGAACCCATCCGTAGAGGAATTGCCAACATGACCGGACAGGCCTTTGTGGGCGATCAGCTGGTTATGGAGGGCGTTCTTATGGCTCAAATTACTAAAATGAAAGAATAATGTCACATCAACTTGCATACATACATCCCGATGCTACAATTGGTAAGGATGTAGTTGTTAGTCCATTTGCCTACATTGCAGGGAATGTAACCATTGGCGATGGAACGTGGATAGGCCCCAATTCCACCATTCTGGATGGGGCTAGGATTGGAAAAAACTGCAAGGTTTTCCCTGGGGCAGTTATTTCGGCCATTCCGCAGGATCTCAAGTTTAAGGGCGAAGAAACCACCACCGAAATAGGCGACAATACCACCATGCGCGAGTGCGTAACCGTTAACCGGGGAACAGCCTCAAAAGGGAAAACGGTTATTGGCGACAACTGCCTGCTTATGGCCTACGTTCACGTAGGGCACGACTGCATTGTGGGCAACAGTGTAATTCTGGGCAACGGAACACAGCTTGCCGGCGAGGTGGAGGTTGACGATTGGGCCATCGTTAGCGCCCACACCCTGGTTCATCAATTTGAACGCATTGGGGCGCACGTTATGGTGCAGGGTGGATCGAAAGTGAATAAGGATATACCACCCTTTATTATTGCGGCTCGCGAGCCCATTACCTTTGCCGGGATCAATATCATTGGATTACGCCGCCGCGGTTACACCGCACAGCAAATTGGCGACATTCAGGAAATATACCGCAACCTCTACAACAAGGGCATGAACGTGTCGCAAGCTTTAAACTATATTACCGAAAACATTCCCCAATCGGATGCTCGCGATCTGATTATCAATTTTATCACCAACTCAAAACGTGGAATTGTTCGGGAGTACACAGGCTCCGAGCCAAACGAGGGACTCGATTAACAACATAATACAAAACATCAAAAGAGGCTGCATACAATATGCGGCCTCTTTAGCTATATGTAATAAACAGCCAAACCCAACCACTTAAACAGATCGCGCAACATTGACAAAAATGGACAAAAAGCCATCAATTTTAAACGGGAATAAAGTCCACGGCGCACAACTCCACAACGCATATATCGGGGCAGAAAATGATGTTAAAATGATTTTTTTTGGGGCAATCGTTGCCACGATATAATACCCACAATTTTATCTGAAAAGATGGGTGAGGAAAATATAAACCAGCGGAAGCGTAATAATACTCAGCAAAGTGGTGATAAATAAATTCCCCGCGGCCAATTTGTAGTTGCCCCCGTAACGCCTACTCATAACCACAACAATTGTTTGCGCGGGCATACTGGCCTGCATCACCAAAACCACAAAGGCCTCGAGCGAAAGGTTTAAGTTCAGCGTTTTGTTTAAAAAGAAGTAGGCAACCCCCAGCACAATTGGTGCTAGAATCAACTTATTCAAACTAAGCACATAAATGCTCAGCGTTTTAAAAGCATCCTTAACCCCAATGCCGGCAAGCAATGCGCCAATGTAAACCATGGAAAGGGGGCTTGTACTCTTCCCCAATCCTGTAAAAGCATCAACAACGGGAGCTGGTAACTTTAGCCCCGAAACCATTATGGTAAAGCCCACAAACAGGGCAATGGTATTCACATTGATTAGACTCTTCAACCCCGACTTTTGGGTGCCAGAACTAAGCCTGTAAATTCCATACGTAAAAGTAACTGTATTGGAGGCCAACTGGTAGGTTGCGGCATAGAAAACCCCCGTACCACCAGGAAACAGAGCATCAAAAAGCGGAAACCCGAGAAACACAATATTCCCAAACATTGCATGCAGTGTGTGCACCGTGCTGTCGGCCGGATTTAACCGCTGCATACGCGACGACACTGTTCCCAGAAAATAAAGAAACCCCAGATTCACAAATGTTAGCCCAAACACCAAAAACCCGTTCCACAGCAACGCCGGGTTGCTATCGAGCTTGATGAATGTGCTAAGGATAAGGAATGGTAAAGTAATATCGATAATAACGCGAGCCAGCACGTCCTTACCATCGTTGGAAATAAACTTCAACCACGAAGCCGACGCTCCAACAAGCATCAAAACTCCAAAAATAATTAATTGGTTGATGATTATCCCAGTGCCCATAACAACAGTTTGTAGCAGTCAAAAGTAGGGAATATTTTAATTATTTCAACTAGATTTTGATGTGGCGATATTCATAGCTTGCGCTGTTCGGACTCGGCGGACGACGAGTGTTTTACTTTACTATACAGGCGCACAGGAAAAGCACAACAACAAATGCGATGCAGGGTTTTGCTCAAAATTCGGGGAAAGATGCTATTGGGATAGATCTCGCTTTACAAAAAAACCTGTCCACATAAACCTATCATTAATCTATCATTACTAATTACTTACAACTTAAAAACATCCACTTAACACTTCTTAGCACAATTCGATAGGGAGCAATGGCATTTGGGTATCTTAAGAGTAAAGGCAACAATATCCGCACGAGGTTTAACCATAAAACTCACTGCCATGAAAACGCTAAGCATAATTACCCACATGTTAATTGGGATTCTTTTAGCTAAGGGAGTGTTAGCCGAAAAACCCGAAAGCACAATGTTCTACATGAACAATCGAAAGAGTTGCTACCAAACATCATTTACAATGGCATCCCATTTAATCGTTTTGCCATTCTGCATCAATGGCTCCGACTCCATCAATATGATATTCGACACAGGCGTGGGGCGCACCATCATCACGGAAATATCAAACCCGTATATCGTTTCGCTCAGCCATGCTCGCAAAGTAAAAATTCGAGGTTTAGGAACAAGCGAATCTGTCGATGGGATTATCTCCAACAATAATATTTTAACGCTGGGGAAAATTTCCGGAAAAAGTCAGGAGGTGCTCGTGGTACCAAATAACATTATCGACCTATCTGCGAGAACCGGACATCGGGTGAATGGACTAATTGGACGCACAATGTTCGAACACTTTATTGTAGAAATTAACTACTCCAACCGAACCATTCGCTTCCACAATCCACAAAAGTTCAACCATAAAATTCGTAAAAACGAGGCTATCATCCCCATCGAACTGGTTGATGGACGCCCATTTATTAAAGCTCATGTAACCATAAACGGCAAGGAAATTCCGGTAAATCTACTTTTCGATACAGGCATGAGCATGGCGCTATGGCTCGATCCGTTCTCTAATCCCGACATAAAACCCTCCACGGTTCGTAGGCAGGAAATAATTGGACAGGGTTTGAATGGTGATATTTCTGGCGATATATCACGGGTTGAAAAATTTAGGATCGGGCCATTCGAACTCAACGATGTAATTGCGGCATTCCCCGATTCGAGCGCCATACAGGGTACTACCGAAAATAACGATAGAAACGGAAGCATAGGCGCCGATATATTTCGAAGATTCAACGTAATAATCGATTATCCGAATCGACGAATCATTCTTCGTAAAAACTCCAGCTTCCAAAATCCGTTTACATGCGACATGTCGGGCATCGAAATTACACCAATAGCAATTGGACTGAAATTCTTCAAAATTGCATCAGTGGGAAAAAACACACCTGCATCGGATTGCGGATTAATGGTTAACGATGAGTTGAGGTATATTAACGGAATGCCAACCAAAGACATGACCATATCACAAATTAACAATATGCTCCGTAGCCGGGAGGGAAAAACAATTCGAATGACGGTAGTAAGAAATGGAATCCCCGTAAATGTAAAGTTTAAACTCCGAAAGTTGATATAGCCTTACTTTAAGAACCAGATAAAAAAGCCTACGATTTGAAATCGGTACGCAGATCAAAACTTAAAAACACATAATTTACTGTAAATTTGGATATTAAATTTATTATGCCTTCCTTTGTATCGATTTTAGCATATTTTAGATCTGTATAGTTAGTATCTCTCTCGAATTCTATCTCAAGACGACATCCTTTCTACTTCACTAGTTTACGCTGAATAATATTTACGCCAAAGAAACATTACCCCTTTGAACAGATATTCGGTTAATGTTAACCTCAGCGGCATTAACTAACAAATTTCAAATGAGAAACAGCAAACCTCTGAATAACAGGGGACAACGCAATTTTGATTCTAAAAGAACATCAAGATTTAAATCATCGGGCAATGGACAGAGCAAAAACAGCTCGATTGACCCAAAGCTATTCGTAAAAAAAGCAGTTGCACAAGAAGTAATTAAGCATACGCCCACGCAGCTAATTGAGGAGTTACCGGTTAACCCTAAAATAGTAAGCAATCTGCTAAAAAAAGGTTTTAAAAACCCAACCGAGATTCAGGAAAAAACTCTCGATGCAATTCTTGAAGGTAGAAACCTACTTGGTTTGGCGCAAACCGGAACCGGCAAAACAGCCGCATTCCTAGTGCCAATTATCCATAATCTGATAAACCAAAAACCTAACTTTCAGGTTCTGATTGTATCGCCAACCCGCGAGCTTGCACTCCAAATCGATGAGGAGTTTAAAAGCATCAGCAAAGACCTCAACCTTTTTTGCACTAGCCTTATTGGCGGTACAAATGTTGGCAGGGATATAAACAATTTAAGACGTCCAAGCCACCTAATAATTGGAACACCTGGCCGTATTTCCGATATGGTTCGCCAAAGAGCCCTAAACCTTAAAAACTTCTCAGTTCTTGTACTTGATGAGTTTGATAGATTGCTGGATATGGGATTCTCCCGTGATATTCAGTTCTTTGTTGATGGTATGAGCAATCGCAAACAAACAGTGCTTTTCTCGGCAACCGAGGAGAAAAGTCAAAAAGCGATTATCGACCGCATACTCGAAAATCCTGTTGAGATTCGTGTTCGCACAGGAAACGTAAGTGCCGATTCCATTGAGCAGGACGTGGTTGTGGTTAAGAATGGCGAAAACAAGATGAATGTGCTTATCAATATGGTTCGCGACGAATCGTTCGAGAAGGTACTTGTGTTTGCCGAAACAAAACGTTGGGTTAGCAGAATTTGCAGAGACCTTAGAGTTGCGGGAATCATGGCCGATGAGATACATGGCAATAAGTCGCAGAATTACCGAATTAACGCCTTAAACTCGTTTAAGAACAAAAAGATACAGGTGCTTGTGGCTACCGATGTTGCTGCACGTGGTCTAGATATCTCAAACGTGTCGCACGTAATAAACTACCAGCAGCCTAAAAACATTGATAGTTACATTCACCGCATTGGCAGAACTGGACGCGCTGGCGAAAGCGGAAAGGCTTTTACTTTTATCAACTAATAATGAACTTCTCGTTGGCCAATAAGCAAACGCGAAAAGGTCTATAACTAAGAACCCTGACAGAGTTTCGAACTCTGTCAGGGTTTTTGGCTTTTTATCCTATTAGGTTTGCGCTATATATTACCGCAGGCTAAGCCTGTAACAAATAGAACGACGGCGGTAAAACCGCCGCCGAACACGTTTCGTTTATTGTTTTTTATAGCCTCGGCTCAACTTGCGGCTGGGGGTTTGTATATGGTTCTTTTTATAGGAAACACAAAAACCATTACAATCCATATAACGCTAATTGCCATAACAGCGATTAAAGAGCAATTCCAAAACCAACTATATCTTTCTACATAACCGCTATCTGTTTCAATTTGAATTATTAGATTATCATTGTAATTATGTTCTCGAACTTTTAGCACTACTTCCTTTCCTACTAGGTTTGCTCTTTTTAGTACTTGCTTGCTCTTTCCCTTCACATTGAAGAGGCTATCGCTATGGGTTAACTTTATATACAAGCATTCCTCGGAACTGCCGGTCCCCCTACCAACCCTTGTATATATTAAGCCTTCGTACACCGTCTCCACAACTCCCCTATGGTGCTTAAGGTAGTTTGGTAACGGTATAAAGAGCATATAGGCAAGTAGTAGCATTACCATAGGCGTGGTGAAATGCCTATCGAGGTATCTTCTTAGTTTATCAATAAACTTCATCGCTAAATTTTTCGTTTTATTTTTTCACTTTCGTAAATATATTCAAACTTAAAAAACAATTGATTTGTTTCGGATTGGCTTTTTGACGCTTCCAGGTCATTCCCTCCACAAAAAACTTTCCAGCGTGGTGCAGCCTTTTGGAAACGTTAAATATAACAATTTAGGTTCTTGACGTTTCCAAGTCCGCCTATCGGCTGACGTTGGAAAGTCTTTGCGATGTTGGAACATCCACAAAACAACAAACCCTGACAGAGTTTTGTACTCTGTCAGGGTTACAGTATAACATTTATATAAAACTACTTCTTATTCCTACGAACAAATTCCTGCGCTATAAACGATGCTACATCGTCGGCGTAGGAGTTCATTCCAAAGCCAGCGTCGTAGCCTAGTTCTTTGGCCAGTTCGTGGTTAATACGAGGGCCACCACAGCAAAGGATAACCTTGCTACGCAGGCCTTCGGCCTCGAGCATTTCAACCAGCTCAACTAGGTTCTGAATGTGAACATCCTTCTGGGTAACGGTTTGCGAAACCAAAAGGGCGTCGGCTTTTAGCTCAATTGCCTTGGCAATAAACTCGTCGTTGGGAACTTGGCTACCTAGGTTGTAGGCCTCAAATCCCTCGTAACGCTCCAAGCCGTAATGGCCAGCGTAACCCTTCATATTCATAATAGCATCGATACCTACTGTGTGGGCATCGGTTCCAGTACTTGCGCCAACCACAACCAACTTGCGACCAACATTCTCCTTAACGTACTCGTCGGTTTGGTGCATATCCCAGGTTGTCGCCTCAACCTTTGGAACGTGAATGGTGGTGAAATCGACAGTGTGAACGCAGCTACCGTAGCAGTTGAAGAATGTAAAACCAGCAGTTAGCTCCTTGTAGAATACAACCTGTGGATTCTCAAATCCCATCTTCTTCATTAGCTGCTTTGCCGCTTCAATGGCCTCGTTTCCGCAAGGTATAGGTAGAGTAAAACTTACTTGGGTTTTACCATCGTTCATTGTATCGCCGTAAGGCTTTATTTTTTTGAGGTCGAGCGTTGTATCGAAATCGCGCGCCTCCATTGAGTATAATCCTCCGCTCATATTGTGTATCTCTTTAATGCGTTTTACTTACGTTGTTTCATCAAATCAACAAATGGATTGCTGTAGTTAGCGCCACGCTCAACTACTCCTGCAAGACCTTTACCGCCTGTTTTTGGACGCTTAACTGCGGCAAACTTTCCTTGCTCCAGCGCGTTGAAAAGTCCATCGTTCTGAAGTACCTCAAGTAGCTCAACAGCATTGTTCAGTACTTCCTTGGCGCGGTTGCGGATAATTCCATTCTCCTTGTACTCCACCTCATCGCCAATGCTCTTCATATTCTTGAAGATATACTTAGCATTCTCGATGGCAAGGTAGCGGTCCGACATAAATGGCGTGTGAATTGCCTCGGTCATCATACCCAGAAGCTGAATCCCCTGACCTGTCCAAATGGAAACCTCGTTGAAAAGGGCATCCTGAATATGTCCACGGAAAACGTTACCAGTCATAAACTTGGTGGGGGGCATATACTTAAGCGGTGCGTTGGGAAATATTTCGCGGGTCATCTGTGCCTGAGCCAACTCGTAAAGGAAGCCGTTCTCCATGGATGGATCCATTTCGAATGCGTGGCCCAATCCCATTTGCTCCTCGGGAATACCAGCAATTAGAGCCAGCTGCTCGTTAATAAGATCCGATGCCAGCACGGTGTGTGCCTCGTCGAACGCATCGGCGGTGGTTAGATAGTTGTCCTCGCCAGTATTTATAATGATTCCAGCGTAACCGTTGATTATACGCGAGAAGTACTGGTCAACCATTGTACGCTGCATATTGATATCGCGGAAAAGGATACCGTAAAGGGCGTCGTTTAGCATAACATCGAGCCCCTCGAACGCTCCCATAACGGCTATCTCGGGCATGCACAGTCCGGAGCAGTAGTTACAAAGACGAATGTAACGACCTACCTCCTCGCCAACCTCGTCCAATGCCGTACGCATAATACGGAAATTTTCCTGTGTAGCGTATGTGCCACCAAAACCCTCGGTAGTCGCTCCGTATGGAACATAATCGATAAGGCTTTGACCAGTTGTTCGGATAACCGCAATAATATCGGCACCCTGGCGTGCAGCGGCCTGCGCCTGCACAACATCCTCGTAAATGTTACCGGTAGCAACAATTACGTAGAGGTAAGGTTTTGAGCCCTCGCCAATGGTATTCAAATAGTTCTCGCGACGAGCCCTACGCGATTTAATCCTATCGAGGCTTGCGTTTACGATTGGCATAATAGCCGCATCAATTTTCTGCTTTGGATGAACGGGGAGCGTGGTTAAATCCAACTTTCCGTCCGACACCTGCTCGGCAATTTGCTGTGGATTTAAGCCCGTTTCAACAATAGCATTTCCGATGTAGAAGATAACACCCTGACTGAGCACACCCTTCTCCATAAGCGAATCGACCACCACGTTGGGAAGCGGAACCGCATTGGAATCAATACCATCAATCCCCAATAGGCGGCAGAGCGTACGCTCCACGGCCACCGTTGTGTAATTCTCCACAAAGCTTTGAACATCGCCAGCAATCTTCTTTGCGATGTTTTTAGCATAGCCAACTTTCTCGAAATCGAGACCTAACTTGCTCTTCTGCATAACTGTATTCGAAGTTTATAGTTTTTATGTTTGTTTCGATGCTATACCCCTGACAGGGTTTTGAACCCTGTCAGGGTTAATGTTAATTGCTATGGAAATGCTGGATACATAATTTTACGACTTGTCCCCTCAAACGCCAAGTATCTGTGCAATTCGCAACGCCTCGTGCGGAACATTAGTTCCATCATCGTCAATCAGCGAGTAATCGATATAATCGCCAATGTTCTTAACGGTGATAGTGGCATCCTTGCTATCCTCAATAAAACCCTTAACCCTTAGCTTGCGACATTGGGTGCTTAACCCGCTATAATGCGTTGTAATAACTGCCTTTACGTTACAACCATCTAAAAAGTTTGCCACAGCGCTTACAATGGCTCTGCCCTCGGTTGGGTTGGTGGTGCGAGCCAGCTCGTCGATCAGCACCAAAAGCGGCTTCTGCTTCCTAGCCATCTGCACAATACTGTTCACCTTGAGCATTTCGGCCGCGTACGACGATAAACCCGACAGTTCCGATTGCTCATCGGCAATGCTGAAAAGGACCTGCTCCACCAAGGCAATTTTTGCGCCTGTGGCAGGAACAAAAAAACCGTACTGGCAAAGAGCCTGACTCAGCGCAAGCGTTTTGAGCAGAACCGTTTTTCCGGCCATATTCGCGCCGGTGATAAGGCAAGCACCATTCCGCACCTCAACATCAACGGACTGATACCTTCGTTTCTCCAGCATCAGCAACTCCTTTAGCTGCGGAAAGAATAATCCGGTGTATGTGGTTGCACCATCCGAAATTTGGGGCATTACCATATTTTCGAAGATAGCCTGCTTGGCCTTTGCAATAAGAATATCGATACTGGCCACCACGGTAAGCGCGCCGTTGAGCTTCGCTATTCGGCCAAAAAGCTGCTCGGAGAGTTTCTGCCTAACGCCATCCTCAATATCGGTAATCCTTACACGCAGCTCTTCGGCCTGCTGGTAAAGGAGTTTGCTGTGCGAATCGTTATTACTGCTATCGGCATCCTCGAGCAGTAAATCGATACCGATTAGCTTTTTCCGTAACTCACCGAGCTCCGGATCAAAGGCATTGCTAACATAGAACGATGGAATACGCGTACCCTCGGGATCGAGAATGCTTACCACATCCTCCAAATTGGGCATTTGCTTATGAAGGAATGGAATTGGGGATACAAGCTCAGCAATATCGGTGGTAACAAGGGCAAAACTTTTAACCTCAAACATCTCGATATCATTCAGTGTCAATCGCTTTTGAATGTTCCTGATTGTACCAGCAATATCGCGGATATGCGATAGTTTAACCGAAACCCTATCGAGTATTTTACTTTGCTCCTCGTTACGATACGCAGCAACCGTTTGCTCAACCTGCTGCAAGTGGTAAAGCACATCCTTTTGGCTAACCATAAACGGTGAGGCCAGCAATACGCGAAGCCCTAAGCCCGATTTAATATCGAGCTTATCCACCATATAGCGTAGTCCTGAAATCTCGGTTAGCGCACTTTTCAGCTGCATCACTTTAACTTTTTTACATCATAAACAGGCATCTGCAGGGCATCCTGCATAGCCGCCTTGAGCTCATCGGAGCTCAACCTATAACCCTGAGGCGATGTTGGATTTATGCAAACCGCCGCAAGCTTAGTTTTGGTTGCCACCCTAACTTTTCCCCCTTTTTTGACGAAGGAGTAATACACATCGGGAGTAGCAAATATCTTAGTAAAATCCTTAACAATCAACTCAATGTTAGCCACATTTTTCTGCATCCGCAGAAATTCGAACAGGTTATTACTTGTAGCACCTGCAACAAACAGCCTATTCCCGTAGCTGAAAATTTTATCCTTTGCCTTTTCGAGCATAAAAACCGACTGCACATTAAGGTCGTGCAGATTACCCTCGGTATCAACCGCAAATATTCCCGATTCCACAAAATCGAGTTTTCGCTTCAACTCTGGCTCTACCTCGGGCAGATTGATTAAATCCACCACGTACTTGGTTTTGCGAACCAGCTCCGGGATATTTGCAGAGTAAGCCGCTCCCGTGGCAAGAACCATTCCCTCTGTCACTGCTGGCGATGCAAGGCTTAGTCTCGACAGGGCGCCATCAACAATGGATAAATCGACATTGTACTTATCCATCTCAGCAATCAAAACCTTTAAGCAATGCGTATCGGGTGGCCCTGAAAGTAAAACCTTATCGGAGCTAATTGCCTTTGCAATAACAAGCCTACCCAGCGAAGTATGGATGTTACTAACATCTAAAATCTCGGATGTTATACGGCGCTGCAAGTAGTGCTTCTCCGCCGATATAAAAATCATTCCCTTGTAGATGCGAATCTCTGGTTTTTGCGTGTTTGTTACTATATCGCGGCTCTCACCATCAATCCCAATAGATGTAAGCGCAATACGCCTATCCATATCCTTTAATCTACCAAGAACATAGTTAAGACACTCGGTTTTGCCAGTATTCTTCTCGAGACCTACAATCGAAAGGCTTTTGTAGGTGAGCACATCATCAATGAATGGCATCCTAATTCGCCCTCATTTATTAATACATATAAAAAAACGAGGACGCTTTTTTGATACCCCAAAGGGTAGTAAAGCGTCCTCGTGCTATAAAGTTAGTCGTGAAGATTCCTGGTTTTGCGATTTAAATGTTCAGGCTCAATTGAGAGCTGATTACTATGCATTAAACCGGCAATTCCATCCTCGGGTTTTTGGTTTTTGCAATCGTCGCACTCGCAATTATTCACATAGTTGGTGGGCTCAGTATAGGTTGTAATAACACCCTCAAAGTTGCGAAGAATGATTTTACCGGGCATTTGCGATATAACGTACTGAGGCATAACAGGTGTTTTACCACCGCCGCCGGGAGCATCAACCACAAATGTGGGAACAGCGTACCCCGAAGTATGTCCGCGCAAACTCTCAATAATCTCGATACCCTTAGAGACGGGTGTCCTGAAGTGCTCAAGACCCATCGAAAGGTCGCATTGGTAGATATAGTAAGGACGAACACGCATCATTACCAAGTTGTGAACCAACTTCTTCATCACGTTGGGGCAATCGTTGATACCACGCAGCAGAACCGATTGGTTTCCTAAAGGTATACCTGCATTGGCCAGTTTAGCACAAGCCTCAACGCTTTCGGGGGTAACCTCGTTGGAGTGGTTAAAGTGAGTATTTAACCAAATTGGATGATATTTCTTAAGCATATTAACCAAATCGTCGGTAATACGCTGAGGAAGAACCACTGGAGTACGACTACCAATACGGATAATTTCCACATGAGGGATTGCACGGAGACGAGCAATAATATCCTCCAAAACACTATCGCTTACAAGTAGGGCATCACCACCCGAAAGTAGCACGTCGCGCACCTCAGGGTGTTTGGCGATATACTCAATACCCTTGGTAATATTATCCTTAGGTGCGGCAGCGTCATTTTGGCCTGCAAACCGGCGGCGTGTGCAATGGCGACAGTACATCGAGCACATATCAGTGATAAGGAAAAGCACCCTATCGGGATAGCGGTGTGTAAGACCAGGCACGGGCGAATCGGTATCCTCGTGCAAAGGATCGAGCAAATCGGCTGGCGAAATATGCGTTTCGGCAATAGATGGAACCGCTTGCTTGCGAACCGGACAGTTAGAGTTGTTCGGATCGATAAGTGAGAGGTAGTATGGAGTGATAGCCATACGAAGGGTTTGTAACGATTTACGAATACCCTCCTCCTCCTCGGCGGTTAAGTTGATGTACTTTTTTAACTCATCGAGAGTTTCGATACGATTACGAACCTGCCATTTCCAGTCGTTCCAATCGCTGTCCGATACGTTAGGAAAAAACTCCTTACGTCGGCTTTTATTCTGAAAATTAAACATACAGCTTATCAAATAAATTACGTATATCCTCTGATTCCCTAATTATGTTGAGAGTAAGGTCGGCGTGACCCTTTGCATAGCCATTTCCCACAATTAGGTTGATATCCTTGCCAACCCCCTCGGCACCCAAAGCGGCCTTGGTAAAGCTGGTAGCCATGGAGAAAAAGTAAACGCATCCGTTACCCTTGGTAATCAGAATCGATGTCATCTCGGTATTGGGTACGTTCACGTTGTTGATAACCACATCGCAGCCTCGGGGTCCAGTAATGGCTGTAACCTTGCGGTAAACATCCATTACGTTTGTTGCATCGGCAACAATAACATGGTCGGCCAACTTCATCTCGGAAATTCGGCGGGCGTTTTCTGCGGAGTACTCCACCACAATAACCTTTCCGGTGCGTGTGGTGTTCTGCATTGCTTGGTAGCAGCAAAGCACACCCGACTTACCACCGCCGCCGATGATACAAACCGTATCGCCCTCCTTCACCAAACGATCAACCTGAGCTGGAGCACCAGCCACATCGAGTGCAGCAAGGGCAAGCTTCTCTGGAATATCATTGGGTAAAACTGCGTAAATACCACTCTCAAAGAGAATGGCTTCGGCCTCAACATCCACCTGATCGTTCTTGGGGTTTACGTTGATGATTTTGTGAATCTTGAGTGGGGTAAGCGAAAGCGAAACCAGTGTGGCAATTGTATCGCCCACCTTTACGCCCGCAGCGGGAAAGTTAGGCCCCATGGCCTTAACCGTTCCAATTAGCATTCCGCCCGACCCTGTAACCGGGTTCTGCATTTTACCGCGCTCGGCCACAATATCGGTAATCATTTTAGCCATGCGGTCGGTATCGCCCCCACAGGCCGTTTTAATTTGGGTAAAACTAGCCGAATCGATATTAAGAGTTTTAACCGAAATCAGCATCTCGTTATCGTAAAGCTCCATGGTGTTATCGAGCTTTTGTGCTGGTTGCGGTAAAGTTCCCTTTGGCTCAAGAACTCTATGAGTTCCGTATCTACATCCCTGCTTCATCTAAAAATATCGATATAAAATTATGTATTATAAATCAACGACTAGGCGTACAGCTCGGTGAACACCTTGCGTAGAGTGTCGCTCTCGCGAAGAATCTGCAAAGTGATTTCGGCGTGTCCCTTGGTGTAGCCATTACCAACAATCATGGTTACGTCGCTACCAACACCCTCGGCGCCCAGAGCTGCTTTGGTAAAGCTGGTGGCCATAGAGAAGAAGTACACAATACCGTCGTTCTTTGTGCAAAGTACGCTGGTCATCTCAGTATCGGGGATGTTAACGTTATTGATGGTAACGTCGGCCATTTTGCCATCGGTAAGGCTTGAAATCTTTTCGATCATAGCCACTGGATCGGTAGCGTTTCCGGCAAATACGTGGTCGCAAAAACCTAACTTCTCCAAACGCTCGGTCGATTTCTGGCTGTGGCACATACCGATAACCTTACCGGTAACGCCAACACGTTTCTTAGCTTCGTAGCAGCAAAGCATACCCGATTTTCCACCAGCACCAATGATCAGAACGATATCGCCGGGTTTGCAAAGCTTTGCAGTTTGTGCAGGAGCACCAGCTACGTCTAATGCCGAAAGAGCAAGTTTCTCTGGCATATCGGCAGGAATCTTAGCGTAAATACCGCTCTCGAAAAGGATAGCTTTCCCATCGATATCAACCTGATCCACATCGGAACGGATTTCCTTGATTTTATCGATACGGAGTGGGGTTAGCGATAGAGAAACCAAAGTGGCAATCTTATCGCCAACCTTTAGGTCGATTTTGCCTGCAAGGGCATCGCCAATCTTCTCAACTGTACCAAGTAGCATACCACCCGAACCAGTCCAAGGATTACGGTGTTTACCTTGCTTAGCAACGATATCCATCATAATCTCGGCAATCTTTTTATGGTCGCCATTGGCGCGAGCCTCAATATCGGTAAACGATGCTGAGTCGATATTTAGAGTTTGTACATCGATGAGGATTTCGTTATCGTAAATCTCATCCATGTTGTTGTCGATCTTATTAGCAGGTTGTGGTAAAACACCTTTTGGTTCGATAACCCGGTGTGTTCCGTATTTGTTTCCCTTTTTCATTTTATCAAAATATTTTAAGTGATTAGTACTATTTCCTTTTTAAACCGAGAATTTCGCGGGCTTCGGCCGATGTTGCCACTTCGCGGCCAAGCTCTTTGGCCATACGAACCACCTTGGCAACCAGCTCGCCGTTCGATTTGGCAAGCACACCTTTTTCGATGTAAAGGTTATCCTCAAAACCCACACGAACGTGTCCGCCCATAGCAATGGCCGGTGCAGCAAGAGTAAACTCGTGACGGCCAATACCGGTTGCGGTCCAGGTTGAGCCAGCGGGAATAGCATTTACCAACCACGACAGGTTTCCAACGGTGGCAGGGGTACAACCGGGGACACCAAGCACAAAGTTGAACTGCATTGGAGCACCGGGAACCTGACCTTTTTTAGCCATATTGACGATTGTATCCAAATGCCCCATCTCAAAGCACTCGTACTCGGGTTTAATATTGTTTTCCATCATCCGCTTACCAAAGGCACGCATCATGGGCATGGTGTTCTCAAACACCTCGTCGCCAAAGTTGCAGGTACCGCAGTCGAGCGTAGCCATTTCAATTGGTAGCTCGGTGGGTTGCAAACGCTCCTCGGCAGTCATTCCCACGGCACCACCGGTTGATGGAATAATAATCACATCGGGGCAAACTTTTAGGATTGCATCGATGCACTCCTTGAAACGAGCTTTGTCCTGGGTAGGTGTACCATCGTTGCGGCGAACGTGCAGGTGAACAATGGCAGCACCGGCATCAACCGCCGATTTAGCCTCACGAACAATCTCCTCAACGGTGTAAGGAACTGCAGGGTTCTGCTCCTTGGTAACCTCGGCGCCACAAATAGCAGCGGTGATAATTAGTTTTTCCATGGCCAGATTGATTATTTACGTTGACAATTTTTTGGAACCACACAGGTACCACTTGCGCGGCAAACCACAATAGGCTCAGCAAGAAGGTCGCAAGCCGAATCGGAAATATCGGGACGGGGAACAATTACCTTGCGAGCCTCAAAAGTCATCTTTCTGGAAGTATTTCCAACATTGGTGATTTCGCCAACGGCCTCGATATAATCGCCAGCATAAACAGGGGCAATAAACTCAACCGAGTCGTAAGCCTTAAAAAGGCCCTCGTCGCCATCCTGTCTAATCAAAAGTTCGGTTGCCACATCGCCAAAGAGTTGAAGCATTTTAGCACCATCAACCAAATTTCCGCCGTAATGAGCATCGTGCGAGCTCATTCTAACCCTAATCATCACTTTACTATCCATAGCAATAATATTTTTATTTATTTTTTACAATGTGAGTTACAAAAATAGACTGAGTGTGAACACACTCCGGAACAATGGCACCAACTTCAACCACCTCTTCGGCCTCGGCAATAACAAGATCGGCAGCACTAGCCATGAGCGGGTTGAAATTCTGCGACGAGCCCTTGTAAACCAAGTTCCCGATGGTATCGGAAGTGCTTGCTCCGAGTAAAGCGATATCGGCATGTAGGGGTTTCTCGAGCAAATAATCGCGACCATCCACGTTGATTTTCTGCTTACCCTCCTCCACTACTGTTCCAATACCAGTAGGTGTAAGGAAACCACCCATTCCGGCACCAGCACAGCGGATACGCTCGGCCAAAGTACCCTGGGGGTTAAATTCTACTGAAATCTCCTTGTTGTTGAACTGTTCAATAGTACTTGGGTTTGTGCCGATGTGCGAAGTAATAACCTTCTTTACCTGCTTATTGGCCACAAGCAATCCAACACCCTTATCGGGGAAGGCGGTATCGTTGCAAATAATGGTTAGGTCTTTTACGCCCGATTCAACTAATTTATCGATAATGCGAAGAGGGCTACCCACGGCCATAAAACCGCCAATCATAACTGTCATGCCGTCCTTTACCATTGCGGCAGCCTGCTCAACCGAAATAAATTTATCCTTCATAGGTTAATAGTGGTTTATTATCAAATCGTAATATGCGTTCGTATGGCCACTTTGTTACTAATTGTTACTACTAAATCTTTTTTTTCAACAATTTGAACATAATAGCACTCTAAAACTTACAAATATAAAATTTTATTCGCGATTTTCTGTTAAATATCCGAGCCAAAATTAGCATCAAATCGGATTAGACACACATTACCATCATATTCACAATGCATTAAACAAAACCCCGGGATGAAGCCCGAGGTTATCGTTTAAAAGTCAATCCTCTACTTTTTCATGCGCTCTGTAAGCTGTTTCAGCACCAGCTTGGCATCACCCACAATACCCAAATCGGCAACCTGGAATATAGGGGCATGCTTATCCTTATTGATTGCCACAATGTAGTCCGACTCCTCCATACCGGCGAGGTGCTGAATGGCTCCCGAAATCCCCACGGCTAGGTACAGATCGGGACGAACCGTTTTACCGGTTTGCCCCACCTGGCGATCGTGCGAAACGAGCCCGGCATCCACCACGGCACGCGATGCCGACACCTGCGCATTGAGAGTTTCGGCCAAACCGTTTACAATGCTCAAGCATTCGGCATTGCCCATACCCCTACCACACGAAATTAGAATCTTAGCTTCGCTAATATCAACCATCTCGGACTTCTCCTTAACCGAACTTAAAAGTTTAACCCTAAACTTATCCTTGTTGAACGGAACGGTAACGTTGATAATTTCGCCCTTACGCGACGGGTCGGCAACAAGCGAGCGCATAACACCCGGACGAACGGTGCTCATCTGTGGGCGATGCTCCTTACACACAATGGTTGCCATAAGGTTTCCACCAAACGCGGGACGGGTCATCAGCAGTTCCTTCTCCTCCGAGATTTCAAGCTTTGTGCAATCTGCAGTTAAACCAGTCTGTAAACGAGCCGACAAACGGGGACCTAAATCGCGACCAATGGTGGTGGCACCCAGCATCAGAATACTCGGTTTGTACTCATTCACAATGTGGCAAACAGCTTGGGAATAAGGTTCAGTTAAATAGTCGGCAAGTTCAGGGGCATCAACACAAAGCACAACATCGGCTCCGTGTGCAATAAGCTGGTTAGCCTTATCGGATACATTGGCCCCGAGAAGAATAGCGTAAACCTTTTCGTTAAGCGCTTCGGCTAAATCGCGAGCTTTACCAATTAACTCCAGCGAAACATTCTGAACATTACCCTTGCGCTGCTCAACAAAAACGAACACGCCTTTATATGCAGATATTTCCATTATTTCTAGATTTAGATGATGAATTTTTCTTTCAGTTTACTTATGATGATGCCTGCAGCCTCGTTGGCATCCACCTCGTATAGTTCCCCGGCAGCCTTAACGCCTCGCGAAAAGGCTTTGTGTACACGGGTTGGCGATCCCACAAGGCCCAACTTGCTCTCATCAACCTCAATTTGGGCAAAACCCCAAATCTCCACCTCACGGGAGTAGGACTCAACAACACCCCGAACATTCATGTACCGTGGCTTATAAGCTCCTGAAAGAACGGTTACAACACAGGGGCCATCAACCTGAAGCATTTCGTAGCCATCCTCAATCTTTCGCTTGATGGTAAACGTTTTTTTGCCATCGAACTCGAGATGCTGCAAATACGACACCTGTGGCAAATCCAAGTGCTCGGCAATTTGTGGCCCAACCTGGGCGGTATCGCCATCAATAGCCTGCCTGCCGGTTATAAGTAAATCGAAATCCAACTTACGAAGGGCACCAGCCAGCGCATGCGAAGTGGCCAGAGTATCGGCGCCTGCGAACTTACGATCGGTAAGCAGAATTGCCCTATCAACCCCCATGGCATAAGCCTCGCGGAGCACATCCTCCGCCTGCGTTGGCCCCATGGTAATAACGGTTACATGGGCGTTGAATTGATCCTTTAGCCTAAGAGCCAACTCGAGCCCAGCCTTATCGTCGGGGTTAATAATGCTTGGAACGCCCTCACGGATAAGTGTCCCTGTGGTTGGATTTATCTTGATTTCCGTGGTATCCGGAACCTGTTTTATACAAACTACAATATTCATGACATTGGTTTTAATACGTCGAAAAAAACTATTTAAGCAAAGCGCCCGAAATTACCATACGTTGTACCTCCGATGTTCCCTCGTATATTTCGGTAATTTTTGCATCGCGGAACATGCGTTCAACAGGATACTCGCGGGTATAGCCATATCCACCATGGAATTGAATGGCCTTACTGGTAACCTCCATGGCCGTTTCGGCAGCATAAAGTTTAGCCATTGCAGCCTCAACCGAATAGGGTACTCCCTGATCCTTTTTGTACGCGGCCTGATGCACCAATAGGCGGGAAGCCACAATACGGGTTTGCAAATCGGCCAGCTGGAACTGAGTGTTCTGAAATGCCGATATGGGTTTGCCAAACTGCTTACGCTCCTTCACGTACTTCACGGTTTCGTTAATGGCACCCTGAGCAATGCCCAAAGCCTGCGCAGCAATACCAATACGACCACCATCGAGGGTTTTCATAGCAATACCAAACCCTCCATTGAGTTTACCAAGTATATTAGCCTTGGGCACAACACAATTCTCCATAATCAGCTCACAAGTAGCCGACCCACGGATTCCCATCTTCTTCTCCTTTTTCCCAACCGAGAAACCGGGAAAATCCTTCTCCACAATGAATGCCGAGATACCCTTAACCCCCAGCGACTTATCGGTCATGGCCAGAATAATATACACATGGGCATGCTCGGCATTTGTAATAAAAATCTTACTCCCATTGAGGATATAATTATCCCCATCCACAGTGGCAATGGTTTGCTGCGACGAGGCATCAGTTCCGGCATTGGGCTCGGTTAATCCAAACGCTCCAAGCCACTCGCCCGAGGCCAACTTGGGCAAATACTTTGCCTTTTGCTCGGGTGTACCGTACTCCAGAATGGGTGCAGCGCAAAGAGAGGTATGAGCCGACACAATAACGCCAGTAGTAGCACATCCCGCCGAAAGTTCCTCAACAGCCATACTGTAAAGCACATTGTTACCACCCGCTCCGCCGTACTCAACGGGAATAGGAATACCCATTATTCCAAGCTTGGCCATTTTTTCAACCGTCTCAATTGGGAAACGCTCCTGCTCATCAACCTCTGCGGCAAGCGGTTTAACCTCATTCTCCGTAAAATCCCTTATCATCTGAAGAAAGAGGTTTTCTGTTTTTGATAAACTAAAATCCATCTCTGCTATGTTTTAATACGTCCTTTGTTAAACTAAAAAACACACCCAATGCAACCTACTGGATATGAATTAGAATAATTGTATTGCCCCTCACTACGGTTACATTGATGCCGGCAAAGGTAGCAAAGGCCTGTTAACGAAATAACAATTTAAGCATGTTTGAAAGCAGCGATTGTTAGTTTAATAACCGAAAAGCCTCCTGATCAGGCAAATCAACGTTTTCTAGAAAATATAAGGCCTGCTCATTAAATGAACAGGCCTATAAAATATCGTTTCATACAGCTCCTTGGACGTACCGGCAAGCATAACCACACCCACAAGCCCTCATGAGCAATAGGGTGCCGCGGCGTAGCGCCGTCTAGATGGTCATTCCACCATCCACGCTTAGGGTTGTCCCATTAATATATGCAGCCTCGTCGGATGCTAAGAACAGGTATGCCGAGGCAATCTCCTCGGGCAAACCCAAACGCGCGGCAGGCACTTTGGCCTTCATGCCCTCAATCACATTCTCGGGCATTTTGGCTACCATCTCGGTGGCAATAAATCCGGGAGCAATTGCATTCACGGTGATACCCTTGCGACCCAACTCGCGCGCCCAGGTTTTGGTCATACCAATTAACCCGGCCTTAGTAGCCACATAGTTGGTTTGACCAAAGTTTCCGTATAGCGCAACCACCGACGATGCATTGATGATTCTACCGTAGTTTTTTTCCACCATATACTCCGATACAATCTTGGTGCAATAGAATACGCCCGTTAGGTTAACGTCGATAACCTGCTGCCACAGCTCTGGCGTCATTTTCTTAAGGGTACTATCGCGGGTAATACCGGCATTATTGATAAGGATATCGATTTTGCCATACTTCTCCACCACTGCTTTGGCGCCAGCTTCAATTTCGCTATAGTTAGCAGTATTAACCTTGGCGAAAACGGCAGTCTTGCCTTCGGCGGTTAGCTTTGCAGCCAATTCCGTGCCACGGGTTTCGTCTAAATCCCAAATAACGGTTACTGCACCCTCGGCAGCGAACTTAATTGCAGTAGCTGCACCAATTCCGGCAGCACCACCCGTTACTATGGCAACTTTATTCTCGAGTCTTTTCATTGTGTTCCAATAATTAAAAGTTAAACAAATTGAGTGTTGTGTTTGAGTTTGGCCACGCCAACAATACACGGGGTTCCCTCGGAGTTAACTAGTGTACAGTTTACAATGCCAATGTGCTTATCGGTATTAACCTCGAGCACCTCAAAGCGCGCCTCGTACTGCTCCTCCACAAATATTGGAGCCATAAACTTCATTTCCTGCGATAGGTAAATGGTGCCCTCGCCCGGGAACAGGGTGCCAAAAACCTTTGAGAACACAGCCCCCGAAAGGAAACCGTGTACAATGGGTTTCTTGAACATTGTTTGGGCAGCATACGCCGCATCGAGGTGAATTGGGTTGAAATCGCCGGTTACTTCGGCAAATTTTACCACATCGGCCTGATGAAACTTAACACCGTGTGTATATGTATCTCCCTGCTTTATCATTGGAAAGTATTTTAGGATACAATGCTATTGTATATTCTTAAGTATAATGGCAGTGCCCATACCACCGCCGATGCAAAGGGATGCCATACCGATTTTCTTACCGCTACGCTTCATCTCGTAAATCAAGCTAACAGTAATACGGTTGCCCGATGCGCCAATGGGGTGTCCAAGGGCAATGGCTCCACCATTCAGGTTACAGTTCTTAGTAAACCAATGGGGGGTAACGCCATGATCCTGACAAAGCTGCTTAATAACGCCCAACGATTGCGAAGCGAATGCCTCGTTAAGTTCAAGCACCTCGACATCGGAAAGCTTCATACCGGCCTTGGTAAGAGCATTGCCAATTGCAGGAACAGGCCCCATGCCCATGATAGCGGGGTCGACACCGCCCTGCCCGGTTGCAATAATCTCTGCCATAGGGGTTAAACCGTATTTGGCCACAGCCTCCTCCGAGGCAACTAGAACAAACGAAGCGCCATCGTTAATCCCGGAAGAATTCCCTGCGGTAACCGTACCATCCTTTTTGAATGCGGGTCGAAGGGCTGCCAGCTTCTCGGGATTGGTTGAGCGGTTCACAAACTCGTCGGTATCAAAAACTATAGTCTCTTTCTTGGTAACAATTTCAACAGGTACAATCTCTGCCTTAAACCTGCCGGCATCGATGGCCGCTGCGGCCTTTTGCTGCGAAGCATAGGCAAAAGCGTCCTGCTCCTGACGGGTGATGCCATACTTTTCGGCGATGTTCTCGGCAGTAATGCCCATGTGGTAGCCCTGGAACGCATCGGTAAGGCCATCGGTAACCATGTGATCGAGCATGGTGATGTCTCCCATCTTGGAGCCATTGCGAACAGTGGCGGGTAGTACAAAACCAGCACCCGACATCGACTCGGTACCCCCAGCGAGAATAAGGTTAGCGTCGCCAGCCTTGATACTAGCCACAGCGTTAAGGATGGCCTTCATCCCGCTGCCACAAATCATATTAACACCATAGGCAGGAACCTCCTGTGGAATGCCAGCTTTTATAGCGGCCTGACGGGCAATGCCCTGTTTCTGACCGGCCATCAAAATATTGCCAACAACCACTTCGTCGATTTTCGAAACATCAATTTTTGTTTCGGCCACAATGTTCTTTATCACTGTAGCCGCTAAATCGGCCGCCGAAACGCCGGCAATTGTGCCTAAGAACTTGCCGACAGCAGTACGCTTAGCGGCAACAATGTACACTTTCTTCATGGTGATGTTATTTTTTCATTGGTGATAAATCGGCTGGGATGATGAGCTTTGCGCCTGTAGCATTCTGAACATCATCTACAGTAAACTCAGAGTTGAGCTCCTTTAGAACAATCCCCTCGGGTGTAATCTCCATCACACCCATCTCGGTAATAATAAGATTAACCTGTCCCGCAGCGGTTAACGGAAGATTGCACTCCTTAAGTATTTTATGCGATCCTTTGGCGGTATGCTCCATAGCCAGAATCACCTTTTTGGCACCAATAAGCAGATCCATTGCGCCACCCATGCCCGGAGTGAGCTTACCGGGTATCATCCAGTTGGCCAGATTACCCTTTTCGTCCACCTGAAGGGCACCCAAAATGGTAACATCGACATGCCCACCGCGAATAATTCCGAACGACGTAGCGCTATCGAAACACGAAGCACCCTTAGCCAAGGTAACATAACCGCCACCAGCATTCGAAAGATTTTTATCCTCCTGACCCGGCGCAGGACTTGGCCCCAGGCCAATAAGACCGTTCTCGCTCTGAAGAATAACATCAACACCCACTGGGATATACTCGGGTACCGAAGTGGGTAGCCCAATTCCCAAGTTTACCAAATCACCATCCTTTAATTCTAACGCCGCTCTGCGAGCAATAGTTTCGCGTATCTGATTCTTATCCATAGCATTAAACTCTACCGTTGGTATTAAAAATTTACCTAAATTAGTTGATAATAACAAACCCCTAAGATACATATAAAATCTATTCGCTAAAGAAAATTTAGTATCGATACTTTCAAATATTAATTGAACCGTAGCCGAACCATAAAAATTGTATCGGTTTAATTACCATAAACGTTAAAATGTAAGCAATAATCCTATATCGACGATAAATAATTCAAGGGTACGGGTATCGTGAACGATCCCCTTAATCTCGTATAAAACGAGGCACAGTCTAGGAAAAATGGAAGAATGATTTAATTAACCATTCATTTTTTTTCGCAAAAGATCATCGATTTATAAAAATTGATATATTTGCCTTACATAATATAGTGATAACCTACAATGGAACAGTCGAAAACTGGGAGAATAATCACAATGTACAACCGCCTAAATAGCTGTAAATAAGCCTCCATCCGGATGCGTTGGTATAATACAATAAATATCCAGCGTTAAAATAACAATCACAATTAATTACAAACTAAACTAACGGAAAACTTCAAATTGCTCACGTGATGAAGTCAAAGAATGATTTTCGGAAACCCGTAAAGAACGAATCTTACGATTCCGATGAGTTGCGAAAAGCGAAAAAGCTCAAACCTGTAAAAAAGGACAAGAATGTAAAGCGCTCGCTATTCCATGAGATTGACGAAGACGAAGACCTTGATGTTGATATAAGGGATTCATTAATGGATGAAGAAATTTATGACGAAGACGCCTATGACGAAGACGAAGAAGACTACTAGCCTATAGCCGCTTTGGCATCGGAAAAAGCCCCTAAGTAGGGGCTTTTCTATTTAACTACACTCTTATCCTTCACATACACCGGGCGCTCAATGGCCTGATCGAGCGATATGAAGGTTTCGGTTCGCGAAATACCAGCTATATTCTGTATGGTATTCACCAGTACATCCATCAGGTGCTCGTTATCGCGACAAAAAACTTTCAGGAGCAAAGCATACTCCCCGGTAATAAAATGACACTCCACCACCTCGGGCATAAGCTTAAGAGCCTCGATCACCCCAACGTACTGGTTGGTAGATATTAACTGCACCCCAACGTAGGCACAAACATCAAAACCCAAAGCCTTTGGCTTAACTATCATCCGGGATCCCGCAATGATTCCGGCATCCTCCATTTTTTTCACCCTCTGATGAATTGCAGCACCAGATATTCCGCACTCACGGGCTATTTCGAGGAATGGCATGCGGGCGTTTTTTACCAGGTACGAAAGTATTTTTTGATCTATAGCATCAACCTTCAACTTTTCGGTCATACGATTACAGTTTAACATTATTTTGATGCTAAAAATAATAAAAATAAAAAAAACACATCAAAAAAATGATACTTTTTTACTTCGAAATGGTAAACAACAAGCCCGACGAGTCATAAAACTCAGAAAAACAGGAATTAACATCAAATAGGGTTGAACGGGGGCTGCAGCATTGGCTCATGGACACGGAACGGCTAACGGATAAATTTGGTAAACACCATCTTATGGTCGTTACTGTCGTAAAAATCCTTTAGAACAGCCTCCACAACGTAGCCACTCTTATGGTAGAACTGCTGGGTGGGCAAATAGAGTGGTTTCGAGGAAGTTTCGATGTATATTCCCCGTCCGCCCAGTTTGGCGATTTCGCGCTCCACCTCGGCAAGAACAACAGTTCCGATTCCCTGCCCCCTGAAGCTGTGATGGGTTGCAATCCAGTATAAATCGTAACTATTCCGCGTACAGGCAATGGGTCCAAAGCAGGCATACGCAACGGTTTGTCCTAGGTAATCGGCAAACACAAAAAAGTATTCACTGGCAACACCTTTATCGAGCCGTTCCTGAACCAGTTCAACAGCAACAGGAATTTCGTAATCGTTGAAAAAACCGGTTGACGAAACAATATCGCGAACTACCTCCACGTCTTCAGCGCGGGGTTCGACCCGGAAACTCAAGCCATTCATACAACCTTGAAATTAGGAATATCGTTAATAATTCGCCGAACAGCCTCGCTAAAAGGGATGCCAGCCTGTTCGCAGGCTGAATAAAAACCACTACCCGGCGTAATGCAGGGGTTTACATTAAGTTCCAGCACCCAAGGGTTACCGTTGGCATCGACCCTGAAATCGACACGGCAGTAGCCGTTTACACCGAAAACAGACCAGCAATCGCGACATATTGCCTGCAACTGCTTTATTAACGGCTCATCCGAAAGGGGTAAATCGAATGTGCGGGTAGTATTCATGTACTCAAAGGAATCCTCAGCCCACTTGGCGGTATAGCCTAACACCTTGGGCTTACCCGGGGCATAGTTATTAAAGAGCATCTCGGGGATTGGTAAAACCTGAGGACTGGATTCTCCAGCCAGCATCGAAACATTGAACTCGCGCCCATCGATATACTCCTCCACAAAGAATACGCTGTAATCGAGGTTTTGAACCCGGCTGATAAGTTCGGGGTTAGCGGCATCGAACACCGAGTCCTCGTCGAGACCCAACGACCCATCCTCCCAAATGGGCTTAATAATGTAGCGCTTTCCGATCTTCGGAACAAACTCACCTTTACCTTCGAACCAATAGGCTGTGGGAATTCCGGCATCCTTCATCCGCTGCTTACAAAGGGTTTTGGACGAAGTAACAAAAATTGACTCAAGCGCCCCCCCGGTAAAGGGAATTTGCATGGAATTGAGCAAAGCGGGTGCTAAGAAAATAAGATTGCCCTTGTTGTTGACCGACTCCACTAGGTTGAAAACAAAATCGGGGTTGAGTTGCCGCAAGGCATCCGTGTTTTTTTGGAGATTCAACGAGAACTCGAGCGTAGAGCTCGAAATACCTAAAGAGCCAAGCATCTCGGCAATAAGTTTAACCTGATCGAGCACATCGGCCTCGTCGGGGCCAGGATTGGCCGATAACTCGTTATAAAGAATAACGGAATTCAACTTTCTTTCCATCGTAACCTACATTGTTCAAACGTTCCATGGCGGAACTCATTATCATGTCAATCAGATCGTTATATTCAATCCCTTTAAACCGAGCGAGCATTGGAAAATCGGAATGCTCGGGGTTAATCCCGGCAAGCGGGTTCACCTCGATAAAATTTGGCACTCCGAAGGCATCCATTTTAAGATCAATCCTACCCCCATCGCGACAGCCTAAACACCGCCATGCCTTAAGAGCGGTTTCGGCACATAAGCGCTCCACCTCGCCAGTAGCAAGCTGGTAGTCAACCACTCCAATCCAATTCTCCTTGGTGTGCAATGAGTAAATTTGTTCCACCGCCCGGTGAGTAATAATGATCTCCATAACCCCTACTACACGCGCACGATCGCCGGTACCAACAATTCCCACGGTAAACTCGCGCCCTGGCAAATAGGTTTCGAGCAAGACGGGCTGGTTAAATCTATATAAAAGATTTTCGCAAACCGGCACAAGATCCACTGAAGAGGTAATAACAGATTTGCCATCGATTCCCTTACCCGTTCCCTCGGCAACAGGCTTAGCGAAGAGCGGGAAAGGCAGGTCAACCTCCGAGACATCCATCAAACGTTCCACCACAGCAAAGTCGGCCGTTGGAATACCACAGTCGCGGACAATTCGCTTTGTTTGCCCTTTGTGAAGGGTTAGAGCCAAAACCAGGGGATCGGAAAAAACATAGGGAATCCGATACGCATCGAGAATTGCCGGTACCTGAGCCTCGCGCCCGGCACCGTACAAACCCTCACAAATATTGAACACCAAGTCCCATTTTTCGCCACGTGCTAAACAATCCATCAGCGAGTAAACATTCCCAATCCGATGGGTTTTATAGCCCAACTGCTGCAAAGAGTCCTCAATGGCACTGATGGTAATCTCGGAGTCAAACTCGGCGGTTTCCTCCTCGGTAAATCCCAACTTTAAGTAATCACTACGCAAATCGTAAGTTAATCCTACATTCAGCATAAAAACTGTTTTAAGATAATCTAAAACTAATAAGCATATAGGCGATTGAAAATCGGGAAACACATGGTAAAGTCTATCTCGAATCGAAGGATTCGAACATAAGACCTACTAATCACACCCCTAAACAAATAACAATCAACCATAATTAAAATCAACAAAGCACAACAAACGCTACCCTTACTCCCAGCAACCGTGAGAGAGAAACAATAAGTAAAACACCTGTTAAGGTGTAATACACGAAGGAACAAAGGGTTTGGTTTGTGGTACTGACGTCCAATGCTGATGCCTCAACATCGAATTGTTTAGAATAACAGATATAGAACAACACTGTATTGGGTACGGCCAAACATGCAAAGCGCTACGATCTGTTCTGGGGACGTGATTAATTGTGCAAACAGGGAACTGTTTCAAATCCTGGTTAAGTACACAAAAAAAAGCGAAAGGGGAGTTAGCACCTTCGCATCTACTTGGAGGCTCGTCGTCCTCCGAAAAATCTACAATCTCTGCGAGAGAGATAATTTTTTCATTTTCCATTTATAATAACAACTTATTAGTGAGTTGTTTACTGGATAATTTGGGATAATAAAAACTGTGTAAATATTGCGAAATATTTAACTCGGTAAACTGTTTGTGCGTTATTTTTTAAAGAATGGCTAAAAAAAAGTTGGAATGAACCACGCAAGCGCCACGATGTGCACATAAAAAATTGATTTACAGAATATTGACAAATCAACAAGAATCTCCAAAAGACAGGAAACAAAAACGAGCAACGAACATACGGTTTGGATTTGCCGCTATTTTTTTTATATCTTTGCGCAGAATATATGGCTCCATAGTTCAAGGGATAGAACGAAAGTTTCCTAAACTTTAAATTCCAGTTCGAGTCTGGGTGGGGCTACTTAAGTTTAGTTACCCGACTAAACATTTTTTTCAGAACATTAGACTAAATGCCCCATTCAAAGGGCATCGGTCTGGTGCTAATTTGAAAAATGAAAGGCTTTTTTCCATAGTTTTTGGCGAAATGTTTCCCAATTGTTTCCCAAAAACCTAAAAATGGAAAACGCATCTGCTAAGATCATTCTTCGAACAGACTTCGAAAGAACTGATGGAACAAATCCAATTTACCTACGTGTAACAATAAATAGACGTACACGAAAGTACTCTACCAAAGAATCCGTAAAGGAGGTAAACTGGGATTCCGACTCCTATAAAGTTAAAAGGGGCGATATTAAACACCTCCAAAAGAATCTTGTTCTTGAAAGTTGCCTTAAACGGGCAAACGACATTATCTTTAACCATAAAATCAGCAATACACCTTTAACCTTTGAGGTATTTGAGAAGGCTTATCTTGCCAATCCAGCAAAAAACAGTTCATCGTTTATTGACTTTGCCATTAATGAAATTGAAAGGGACTATAAGAATAAGGGGTCATTTGAAACCTACAGAACCCGAAAATGTGCCATAGAAAAGGTTAAAACTTTTGCCAAGAAAGATGTTGAATTTAGCGACCTAACATACAATTTCTTAAAGAAGTTGGAAGCCTATATGATTGGTTGTAACAATTGCCAATCATCAAGGGCAAGAGTTTTCAGGATAGTAAAGACGATGCTTAACAGAGCAATAGCTCAGGATTTAACCAGCGAAACGCCATTCAGTAAATTCAAGTTCAGGGAAAAGAATGGAGAAAGGGAGTTCCTGACCGCAGGTGAGGTAAAAAAACTAGAGGAGTTGATTACCCAACCCCAAACAGATAAAACCATAAAACGAGCTTTAATTCCCTTCCTTTTTTCGTGCTACACGGGTATAAGATTTAGGGATATATATAATCTGAGGCACAAAATCAACAGTAAATGGGAAAACAACACAGATTTATACAGAAATGTTAAGTGCAATTGAAAGGTTGGGTAGAGTTTTTTCGGCCTAAAAAATTAAAATATTGTATTTATCTTTAAAGTCCTTATTTCAAATCTCGTTGATTTGACCAATAAAACAGAAATATTTCACTTAAAAGTGAAACTAAAATTGTAAAATTCAGGTAAAAGTGAATACATTTGCACTCCAAATATTTGATGACGAAGAAAAATTATGCACCTTTTACACTGTTAAGTGGGACGATGCCAAACTGAGTGAAACAGATAAGTTCTTTTTGAGGTTTAAAGAGGATTCGAAGTTGAAAACAAGCTTGCAGGAACTTGCAAGTTTTATTGAGGTTGTAATTGGTAATGAATATGGAGCATTACCCGAATTTTTTAAGTTTGAGAACAAAACCCAAGGATTACCTCCAAAGGGTAAGTTTGGAGTAGGCGAGATTACAATTAATTACTCAAACTTTCCGTTAAGGCTTTATTGCTTGAGAATATCAAATAGTTTAGTTGTTCTTTTTAACGGTGCAGAAAAAACAAGCAATTCCGCACAAGAAGGTAAAACAAGCATGGCGTTTAATGAGGCTAATCTATTTGCTGAGAGAATACTAGAAGCATTACGGAATAGTGAAATTTATATAACAAGCGACCAACGAGAGTTTAAGTATTACGATGGAAGCGATGAAATAATCCTTTAAACCCACATCTATGAAAAGCAAAATATTTCAGGAGGTAATAGACGAAACACCAGAAGAAACAAAAATATTCGTTCGTTTATACGCTGACTTGGCTGTGCGAATAAACCAAGTTATGAGGGATAAGGGCTACTCACAGAATATGCTTGCAGAGAAATTGGATAAACGACCCTCGGAAATAAGCAAATGGCTTAATGGTGAGCATAATTTCACCTTACGTTCCATTGCAAAATTGCAAGCAGAACTAGGTGAAACTTTACTTGAGATTCCTGTTCAAAGACCTATGCCCGAGATAAATGAGAATGTATCAGTAACGAGATATACAATGACCGTGTATAGAAGTAAAAGTAATCCAAATGAAGATATAGAGTGGAAACGCGCATCAATTAAAACAGATTATAACAATGTTGGATAATAATGCTTTTAACCCCGATAAACTCTCAATACTAGAATACAAACTTATCAAAGGGCAAATAGATACCCCTGAAGATTTAGTTGTTGACCATATTGAGGGTTACAACTTGGATAATACCCTGCAGTTGAGTTTTAACCTTGAGGAAAAACTAATTAAAGCCGATTTTAAGGTTGACATTAGAACCGACAGCAAAGGGAAAAATCCGAATGAGGCTTTGGGTGTTTTCCACTTGGCTTTTATTTTTATGATTGAGAATTTGGACAAACTAGTAATTCTTAATAAAAAAAATGTTGTTGAGTTGCACCCGCATCTTGGCAATGCACTTTCGTCTATTACATACTCAACAACTAGGGGTATTCTTATGATTAAAGTACAGGGAACTGCCCTGCAAAACTTTATTCTCCCAATTATTAATCCGAATAAGTTGCTTATAAAATAAAGCTGTCGACATAAATTTGGGGAGCATTTTATTAAATATCACGCCACATTAACTGCTCTCTCTACTTTACGCTAAGGCATTCCTGGTCTTTAAATGGGTAAATTTTTGCAGAAAACTTATTGGTTGATTTTGGCTCAAAGTCTTTATTTTAAAACTCCATCCCCTTCTGCCTGGGATAATCCAGCGAGTAATGTAGTCCACGGCTCTCGTGCATATTCTGTGCAAATCGAATTATTAGGTATCCCACATTAATCATGTTCCGCAACTCGCATAGCTTTTGGGTAAGTATCGATTTCTTGTAGAGCTCCTCAGTTTCCTGGTACAATATTTCTAAACGGCTCAGGGCTCGCTCCAAGCGCAGGTTGGAACGCACAATACCCACGTAACTGCTCATAACCTGCTGCATCTCGCGGTAACTTTGCGTGATAAGCACCATCTCCTCGTTATGCGTGGTTCCCTCGTAGTTCCACTCAGGAATAGCAGTATTGATTGTTAAAGAATTTAGGCGAGCCAACGAATGACGGGCAGCCATCTCGGCAAAAACTATTGCCTCAATCAGCGAGTTGGATGCCAGTCGGTTAGCACCGTGTAGCCCCGTTGATGAGCACTCGCCAATGGCGTAAAGCCTACGGATTGTTGACTCTCCATTCATATCAACCTTAATCCCCCCACACATATAGTGAGCTGCTGGTACCACCGGAATCAAATCCTTGGTAATATCAATTCCGAGCGAAAGGCATTTTTGGTAGATGTTCGGGAAGTGATTAATTATCTCGTGAGGATCCTTGAAAGTAACATCGAGGTAAACGTGATCCTCGCCCCGTAGCTTCATCTCGTTATCGATGGCTCGGGCAACTATATCGCGAGGGGCAAGCGACCCGCGAGAGTCGTACTTATGCATAAACTCTTTACCATCGGCAGTTTTGAGTATAGCCCCAAAGCCACGCATTGCCTCGGTAATAAGAAAAGAGGGTTTCTCGCTCGGATTGTAAAGCGAGGTTGGGTGAAATTGAACAAACTCCATGTTCTCCATTTCGCCTTTTGCCCGGTAAACCATGGCAATTCCATCGCCGGTAGCAACGGTGGGATTGGTGGTGCTGTTATAAATGTTGCCAGTACCCCCGGTGGCCATAACGGTAGCCTTACTCAGGAAAGTGTGCACCTTTTGGGTTTTAAGATCGAGCGCATACACTCCAAAGCAGGTGATATCCTGATCGCCACGCTTCACCAAATCGCCCATATGGTGCTGGGTAATAATTTCGACAGCAAAAAAGTTCTCGAATAGTTTTATGTTGGGATGCCTGCGAACCTTATCACTTAACGCCCTTTGAATCTCGTAACCCGTGTTATCCTTATGGTGAAGTATCCGATGCTCGGAGTGTCCCCCTTCGCGGGCCAAATCGTACTGGCCATTGGGCTTACGGTCGAACTTTGCTCCCCACTGAATAAGCTGATTAATCTGCGCAGGAGCTTCCTCCACAACCATTCGCACAACCGGTTCGTGGCACAAACCATCGCCACAAATTAAGGTATCCTTAATATGCTTCTCGGTAGTGTCGGGGTCGTAGGTAACAGCCGCAATTCCGCCCTGTGCATACGAGGTATTCGTTTCGTCTAATCCCGATTTGGTAATAACAATAACACTTCCGCGCTCGGCCACTTTAAGCGCATAGCTTAAGCCCCCAATCCCGGAACCTATTACCAAAAAATCGCAGTTAAATGTTGACATGGCAAAAAAATTTGGGCAAAGCTATAAAATATCTTGTCGGCAGCAAAGCAAAACTAAAGATTAAGCCAAAAACGGGATCGGTTAGAAAAGAGAGCCAGCTCCGAATAGCCCACTCGCTTAAGCAAAGCCACGGCCTCAGGGAAGAACTGCCCAATACTTGAACCTTTGTGCGCATCAGAGCCAAGGGTAACGGGAACTTTGTAGTGGTGAAGCATCTGAATAAAACCAACCGATGGGTAAAACTCGGCACAGGGCTTATTCCGACCACTGGTATTAAGTTCAAAAACTACTCCGTAATCGCTGAATACACGGGCGGTTTCCTCGAATAGCCTGTCGAGTGCGAAGGAGGGGTAATAGCCAAATTTTTTAGCCAAATCGCAATGGCCGATAATATCGTATAAACCCGACTTGGCCGAACGCTGAACCATACTAAAATATTCGCGGTAAAACGCATCAACATCAATTCCTTTAAAAGCCGAGGGATCGGTGTCAAAGTTCCAATCGTTAATAAAATGAACCGATCCGATACAGTAGTCCAATGGTATTTGCTTTAGCAGTTCGGCAATCTGAGCCTCCTTACCCACCACGTAATCCACCTCAGCGCCAAGCTTAACCGTTACAGCACCCGATTCCCCCTTTAGCGATTCCACAGCCTCAACCATCAGCGGAATGGACGACAAGGGCATAGACCAACCCACCGGCTTTACACTAATATGATCGGAAAAACCGATCTCCGAGACACCCCTGCCCTGAGCCGCAGCAAGCATTTGGGAATGAGTTTCACAACCGTCGGACAGGGTGGTATGCATGTGATAATCGGGGTACATAGTTCAGATGTTAATATAACAACAAATCAAACCAAAAGTAGTTGAAAATGCTCACGAAAGCAAACAAGAAGTATCTTTACAAAAAAAACGGATGCTAACAGTTGTGCTCATAATGATTTCGGGAATTATTGTGGGATTCCTTGTAAAATCGAAGAAACGCCTAGTGAAGGGCAACGACAAACTGACCACCTGGGCCATATACGCCCTGCTATTCTTAATGGGAATCGGCATCGGGGCAAACAAAACCATAATGGGGTCGCTACACACCCTAGGACTAAAAGCCCTAGCCATCTCGCTGGGCGCCATAGCGGGTAGCGTTTTGCTTGGATGGGTAACGTACAAACTATTCTTTAAACGGAGCTGATATGAAGGGAAGCTTAATCATTCTAGGATTCTTTGCCTTAGGAATAGCGCTGGGGGTTAGCAACACAGCTCCCGACTGGCTTGTTAAAACCGACTACAGCCAGTACGCCCTGTACGTGTTAATGTTTCTGGTTGGAGTGGGGATTGGCTCCGACAGCAACGCCCTAAAAGCCATCGGCACAATGAACTTTAAAGTACTACTCATCCCCATAACAACAATACTGGGAACTGCACTGGGAGTAGCATTAATCGCCCCACTACTCAGCGGAATCAGCATAAAAGAGGCAATGGCTGTGGGTGCAGGCTATGGGTACTACAGCCTATCGAGCATAATAATTAAAGAAATGCATAGCGAATGGCTTGGGGTTGTTGCGCTGCTATCCAACGTTATTCGGGAAGTAACCACACTACTTATGGCCCCATTGTTCGCCCTTTACTTCGGGAAAATTGCCCCGATATGCTCGGGCGGAGCCACCAGCATGGACACTACACTGCCAATAATATCACAATCGTCGGGGAAAGAGTACGCCATAGCATCGCTAATCCATGGGATTGTGCTAACCGTGCTAGTTCCGTTTATTGTATCGCTGTTATTGTCGATATAAAAAATTGCGTTAAAAAACAGGTAGCACAACGCAAGCAGGATCAGAACAATAAGTGTATTAAAATATAGGAAACACATAAGAAATGCAAAAAAACATAGGCTCTTCGATTTTGATATATTAAAAAAGTAATACTTTTGATATACCATTACAATCAAAAGTCAATATAATATAATTGCCCAATGGCAAAATAGATACTTATATAAACATAGTGGAGCCCAGAAACCACTCAAAAAAACGGGGCGATAATCCGAAAAGCCTCACGAGTAGGAAGTTTATTATCTAACATTTTACTTTTATGTTAAAACATGTAAAAAAAGGCTTTGCCTTGCTAGCTGTTGTGGCTATGATGTCGAGCTGTGCATTAACACTACCTGTTAACGCTACCAGCAATCCTGTTGGAAACAAAGTAGGAACTGCAAAAGCTACTGGTTTCTTAGGCGTACTATTCTTTAACCAAGATGCAAGCATTAAAACTGCTGCTAAAAATGGTGGTATCAGCAAAATTTCGACCGTTGATATCAAACACACTAACGTGTTGGGTATTATTGTTACTTACGAAACTGTTGTAACAGGAGAATAATTATCACCACCGAAGGGAAAAGGAAATCCTTTTCCCTTCACTCTGGTTTTGAAAGTTAGCAAACGTAATAATGGCAATGTATTGCTGATAAACATTAAAAATCTGTTGTACCGATGAAAAAGTATATACCGTTATTCCTTATAGTACTAATTTCTTGCAGTTTAAACTCTCGCAATGAGATTTCATTGTTCAACAATATTTCCTTCAATATTTATGATAACGAATACGTTACAACAATTACCGATTCAATAAAAGATAACTACCTAAAGAAAATTGAGCCGAAAAAAAAACAAATTCCACTATTCCGGTACATTGAAGGCGATGATTACACCATGTATATAGGCATTCCGTTCAACTCATCACTCAGCCACTTAATCGGCAGCAAATTAAACGGGTCAACCATAACCGCACTAACCGACTCATCAACATACAAATATGAAGAGTATAGAATTGATTCGCTACATACCACAGAGCTCGTAGTCCAAATCGATAAAAGCATACTTTACATTCTATGTGAAACCAAATCGGAAAATGCCCAAAACTGCCTATTCAATAAAGATTCTCTTATACAACGCATCAACATAAAACAATAATATGCTAAAAAATCATATAACCAAATTATTTATTCTTTGTACACTACTACTAACAGGGTGCATGGCCATTAAGCCGGGCAGCGTGAAATCGGGAAATTATTTATACGAAACATTCTACGTGGGCAATGGCACAACTCAATATTTTATCAAACCGCTGCACTTCAAGTCCAACAGCATAAACATCGATTTAGATTTCACCTTCCGATATTCCAACACACTAAACACAACCGTTACTACCAATTTTAACATCATCGGCACCACACTTCAGAAAATTGACAGTCTGCAATTTATATCCCAAAACAGCACAATTACCCTACGTTCAATAAAAATGCTATTCAGGGAAAAACAAAAGAATATGGTGATATCTAGATACACTACAGATATTAACCTTTCGGAACTACGCCAGGTATTCGAAGGAAAAGATCAAACCATAATCTCGTACCACAACGGAGAGCAAACAAACCTAGAGCCAACACGCAAAACTCAAAAATCGGTACGTAAACTCCACCAAAACTTGTTTGTACTACTCGAACCGTAATCAAAACAAAGCCAAACATGGGGGGAGAAGAGTTGGAATTGATATACAGTGGTTATTTTAACCATTATTTCCCTATTTTTATCCATCATAAAAATTGCTTCCTATGAACTGGTTGAAATTTCCGATTAGTACTTTGGCTATCATTCTATCCCTATTTACCGCAAATGCACAGAATACAGGTGCAAAAAAGATTGAACAGGATTTTGAAAAGTACAAGCAGGAACGCGAGTTCGACTATCAGAAATTCAAAAAGCAACGCGCAGAGGAGCTCAAACGGATGCAGCAGGAGTACCAGGACTATTACAATACCATGATGGGGTTAAAAAGCTACTACACCGAGAAAAACGATACTGCCAAAGCAAACGTTGTGGACGATATTATTAAATTTGAAGAAAGCATTACATATGCATTGGGCAATCGGATAAAAATTACCGAGCAGGTTTCGATTTCGCCAACAAAAAACGAAGCTGTAGAAGCTACCGAAAACAAAATTACGGAACCATACATTCCGAGCAATACAAATAAGCAACCGGGTACAGAAACTAAAAACGATGGAGTAAATCCAGCCAACATTACAAACGGCGCCAACCCGGGCACAACCCTCAAACCCCACCCCACCGATGGCGATGCAATTCCAATCCTTACACCTGTACCAAAGACAAAATCGAAAATAACATCACCGTTCGGAATAAGGATGCATCCAACGCTACACCGGCCTATAAAGCACAACGGAGTGGACTTTGGATCGGGGCGCAACGCACCGGTTTACGCATCGGGCAATGGGCGGGTAGTGCTAGCCGAGTACAACCGCAGTTACGGCAACTATATCGTTATTGAGCACTGCGATGGCACATCGTCGTTATACGCCCATCTCGATAGGATTGTAACAACAAAAGGAAACCGGGTAAGCAAGGGCAATCTGATTGGCTACACCGGAAGTACAGGGAGGAGTACCGGAGCCCATCTCCACTACGAGGTGCGCATCGCAGGAACCCCAGTGAATCCGGTAGAATACCTGAAAGAAACCAAACCGTAACCCAATTCGTCGTATCACACTTTCACAATGTACTCCTTGGGAAGCGTAACGAGCAGCGAATGGCTTATATGGTCGACCCGGATGACAACCTTCGACTTGCCGGAATGCTCCACCAGCTCCCCGGTAATCCCCATCAAACCACCAAATCGGATCTCTACCTGCGAGCCGGGCTCAATGGTTTCGGCCACCGATTCAACCTCAATATCTTGCATTAACAGCTGCTTCACCAAATCGATTTGACGGGCAGGAATAGGAGCTGCCTTGCCCCCGAAAGTAACATAGCGAACAACACCGGGAGTATTCAGCACATTGTAGTAATCGCGCTCGGTAACACGAACAAATATGTAGGAACGGAAAAGGGGCTCCTCCACCACTTTTTTGCGGTCGCTCCATTGCTTTACCCTTTTTTGCAAGGGCAAGAATGCCTCAACACCCTTTTCCACCAATTGGGCGTACACTTTCTTTTCGTTGCGCGGCTTAGTGTACACCGCGTACCAAAAACTATCCAACCTTCTACCTGTCATATCCCCCAGTTACGTTACCCCAAAGTTACTAAAAAGATAAACAGCCATGCACAACTCCTATCGCATAGTACAAGAATCTATCTCAATTGGAGCTAGAACTTCAAAATAGTGGATGATTAACAAGTATATAGCAAAAAATAATTGATGAAAGGACTTGATTAACGTTGTTAATTATATTAACATTGTTCTAAATTGTGTGGTAGATGAAGAATAAAATCATTCAGGAAAAACGAATGCGAGGGTATTTCATTCAGGCCGCAAAGGAAATACTCAAAGGCGAAGGGCTCGATAGCATTAGCGTTCGCAGCATTGCCGATCAGGCAGGATATTCCTACGCCACACTGTACAACTACTTTAAGGATGTTAAAGATTTAATATTTGAGTGTATTAAAGAATTCCAGGAAGAATGCGAGGAGTATGTAATCCGCGAAACAGCCGACTCGCCACGCGGAATCGACAAAATAAAAGACATCATCCGCGCATACATAAAATACTTTGTGGAGTACCCAGGGGTATTTGAACTGTTCTTCCTCGAAAAAATATCGGATATTGAGCATAAGCAACCCACCTCGGAACTAATATGCTCATTTCTCGACAGGCTCAGCAACGAGGAGTGGAACTACTGCACAACCAACAACCTGGTAAGCGTAACTGTAGCCGACAAAACAAGGAGCATCCTCAAGTATCAAATCCCAGGACTACTCCTTCTATACATCAACCGACGGAACCCACTAACCTATAGGGAATTTGCCCAACTGGTAGATGCACAGCTAAACAAGATTATTAAAATTGAAGCTGTAGCAAAAACACCAGGATTTTTCGAACCCGACCCAATGAATTTCATTTTTGAGGACGAAAACAACCGCCTTATATTCATCCACTACACTAAGGACGAAATCATTGCGCAAAAAATCATTAAGGAGGGTTTTAGATACACCGAAACATTTTATAACACCGCCGAGCAGGTTGTTAACGATAAACTGGACTTAATGTACAAGCACAATATGTACAAGTACTATGGCAATTACGTGATTATAATTGCCATTTCGCGGAACACCTTCACCCATTACGCCAACGAGGTAAAATCGAGGGGTATTAACGTGTATATCGAGAATATTTTTAGCGAAATACCGCCCACTTTAAACGAAAACGACGATAAGGTTTATACTCTTCCCAACAAATTTGTTAAAGGGTATATTAACTACGAATCCGGGGCAATGGTGCTGAACGCCCATTTCGATCCAAACTACAACCCGCCTATCTTTGAGAAAAACCTGGAAAACCCGATTTAGTTCAATTTGCTAAAGAAAAGCATTACATTCATCCAGTAATCGTTGCTAAGAGGACTATCCTTCCAAAGCGCTTTGGATCCCTGTAAACCATCGGCCAACGAGCAATGGCACATCACGTATTTTTGATCCACATTGGAACACAACTCCTTCACAACGCCACATTCGGCATTATTGGACATCACCATTACTGGGATGGTAAGATTGGTTATTTGCGATTTCACAAAATCGTTTCGACCAAAATACTCGCCCGGCGAGAAGGCCACAACCGCCTGAACACGTAAATTTTTTGCGCCTATCATCAGCGCCAGCGAAGCGGAGTATGTACTGCCCCAAACCACAATGGGTTTATCGGTTTTGGATTTGATATAGTCGATGGCAGCCTCAACATCCTGCATAGCATCAATATACTCAATGCCCAACCCCTTCTCGCAAGCCAAACGAGCGGTTTGATTTTTCACAAGGTTTACCTCACCCCCCGACCGCTGATCGATAGCCAAGCAGTTATACCCCAATTTGGTTAAGCGTGGAGCTATTTCGCGGTACTCGCCACGGCTATAACCCGCCTGGTGCAGAAGCAGTATGTAGGGTTTATGCAAATCGACCAGGTACAGATCGGCGGTTACTGTAAGCCCATCCTTAGCAGGAAAGGTAACGGTTTGCTGCGCCGCAACCGATAGGGTTAATCCCAAAGCAAATACTGAAACAACAAACCTAAAAGGTAACCTATTCATCAATGCTAAAAAGTTTGCGAAACGGATTCCGCAATGATTGTGATTACATTATCGTTTACCTCCACAAAACCACCTGCGGGTATAGTGAATAGCAACTCGGCATTACCAGAACGAATAATCTTAACTATGCCAGGCTCCAACGACGAAACCAGAGGGGCGTGCTTTTGCAAAATACCAAAAAGCCCCTTTGTTCCCGGAACCTGAACATAATGCGCATCCTCTACCTGGTACGATGTGCTCGGTGATATTAAATCGCAAATCATAGCTTTGCTGTGTTATTTTGCCTCGGCAAGCAAACGCTCGCCCTTAGCAATGGCATCATCAATGGTTCCAACAAGGTTAAATGCGGCCTCGGGGTACTTATCAACCTCACCATCCATAATCATGTTGAAACCCTTAATGGTATCCTTTATATTAACCATTACACCCTTAATACCAGTAAAAGCCTCGGCAACATGGAACGGTTGCGAAAGGAAACGCTGAACCCGACGTGCACGGTGAACAACAAGCTTATCGTCCTCCGAGAGTTCATCCATACCAAGAATTGCGATGATATCCTGTAACTCCTTGTAACGTTGAAGTAGATTTTTAACCCGCTGCGCTGTATTGTAATGCTCCTCACCAACAATATCGGCCGAAAGAATCCGCGATGTAGAATCGAGCGGGTTTACGGCTGGGTAAATACCCAACTCGGAGATTTTCCTATCCAGCACGGTAGTGGCATCCAAGTGCGCAAAGGTAGTTGCGGGAGCGGGGTCCGTAAGGTCATCGGCCGGAACGTAAATTGCTTGCACCGATGTGATGGATCCCTTTTTGGTTGATGTGATACGCTCCTGCATCAAACCCATCTCGGTGGCCAGAGTGGGTTGATAACCCACAGCTGATGGCATTCGACCCAAAAGAGCCGATACTTCGGAACCTGCCTGCGTAAAACGGAAGATATTATCGATAAAGAAGAGGATATCGCGCCCCTGACCATCCTCGCCGCCATCGCGGAACGACTCGGCAACGGTTAACCCCGAAAGGGCTACCGAGGCACGTGCTCCGGGGGGCTCGTTCATCTGGCCAAATATCAGCGTGGCCTGCGAATTGCTCATCTCCTTATTATCCACTTTATCCAAATCCCAACGCCCTTGCATCATCGACTGTTTGAACTCCTCGCCGTAGCGAATAACGTCGGATTCAATCATCTCGCGGAGCAAATCGTTCCCCTCGCGGGTACGCTCACCAACCCCAGCAAATACCGACATGCCGCTGTACCCCTTGGCAATGTTGTTGATAAGCTCCATGATGATAACCGTTTTCCCAACACCGGCACCGCCAAATAATCCAATTTTGCCTCCTTTGGAGTAGGGCTCGAGCAGGTCGATCACCTTAATACCGGTGAAAAGGACCTCCTTCTCGGTGCTCAACTGGTCGAACTTAGGGGGTTTATTATGAATTTGGTAATTACTCTCACGGTTCAACGACGACAAACCGTCGATGGGATCGCCAATAACATTCAACAGCCTACCCTTAATCTGATCGCCAACGGGCATGGTAATAGCCTTACCCATGGGACGCACTTTCATTCCACGGCACAGGCCATCGGTGGAATCCATGGCAATTGTGCGCACGGTATTTTCACCAATATGCTGCTGACACTCCAAGATTAGCGTTGTGTTATCGTCGCGAATTAACGCTAACGCCTCGTAGATGGCCGGAAGTTTTGTACTTGCATCGCTAAATGCAACGTCAACCACTGGGCCAATGATCTGAACTACTTCACCATATACCTCGGACATAATCGAAATTTTTCAGTGTAATCAAAGTTATGAACTATTGCCTAAAAATGCGCATTAAATAAACACTATTTTGACCGATAGTCCAACTTATTTTTTAAAATTATTTTCGAGCCTTATAACTGCCTATAAATAGGTTTATTCCGCTATCGATGCTGTTCTTAAGCTCCATCTGTCCGTTGGCCGCGGCAATGCTACTCAGCTCACCAAGGGTTTGCACACCGATGCTGAAATCGTAATCGAAATACTCGCTGTACCTTGGGCTAAGACTGGAGATATACTTCAGCTTTTGCAGAATAGCCTCGCTATACTGCTTAATTATTCGATTGGCCTTTTCGGGATCATTTGCCCGGTAGTAATTCTCGGCAATTCCAATCATATAGAAATCGTAGGGAAATTTACTCTGGGGCATTATCTCGCAAATCTTATCGAGTACACGAATGGCAGAATCCTTCTTGTTATCCTGTATTAGATGATCGGCCAACCGGGTAAACGTGTTGCGCAAACGCAGCACCATGGTGGTACGCTGAATGTTATGATCAACATACACATCGGGCTCGCCCATGCGACCCCACTTAAACTCATTCATCAACTTCCCGTAAAGCAATTCGCTATCGATACGGCCAATGGACAGGAAGTCGGTAGCTGGGGTTTTAATTGGCACCAAGCGGTAGGCAAACCCATCGTGCTGTAGGTACTCCGACAGGCCAACATCGCCATCGCCAAAAACCGAAACAAAGTAGATGGGGCGTTCCCAGTTATTGTTGGCAATAATCTCGAGGATCATCATGGCCGCCTTCTGGATGTAACTCCCCTTAACGTTCCACTCCATAACGGGTACTATCAACGATTCATCCTCGGGTTTAACCGTACCCGATGCTAACACCTTGTTCTTATCCACAGTAAGCTTAATCTTGTTAGCGGGAAGGTAATCGATGGGAGCCTCGCCGGGGATTTGAAGCCGGGTCTCGGGATCGTCGCTGGCCACAAAATTCATCAGGCTTTTGAGCTCCACGGCCTCATCTACCCGATTGTACACATACACTACATCGCGAGTGCCCTGAACGTAATGACTATGCGACATCGATATGGGCAGCGGGGCGGACTCGTAGCAACGGGTTTTCATCTGGTCGATATACCAATCGGTACCCAGCAAGCTGAGGTTTACAATCCGCACATCGGGCCGAATGCCCTCAACCTCCTGCGCATACCATAGGGGGAATGTATCGTTATCGCCGTTGGTAAAAATTATGGCATTGGGAGCGCAGGAATTTAAATAGTTCGCTGCAAAATCGCGAGCGGTGTATCTACCCGAACGATCGTGGTCGTCCCAGTTCTCGGTAGCCATAATAAAAGGAACGGCCATGCACAAAACACCAGCAGTACCAGCCGCCGCAGTTTGGGAAAGAACCTTTCGACACCACTGATACACGGCCAACACCCCCAAGCCAATCCAAATAGTAAAGGCGTAAAACGAGCCGGCATAGGCATAGTCGCGCTCGCGGGGTTGCAATGGGTACTGGTTAAGATACATCACTATGGCTATACCGGTGAGGAAGAACAGCATAAAAACCACAAAGAAATTACGCTTATCGCGCCTTGCCACAAGTTGATAGTATATACCTATAAAGCCAAGGATTAACGGCAAAAAGTAGTAGGTGTTGCGCGACGGATGGTTACGAGCCTCATCGGTAAGTTCGCTCTGATTTCCAAGGAAAAGCGCATCGATGGGTTTTATTCCGCTTATCCAATTGCCATTCTCTATGCCGCCATGACTCTGGATATCATCCTGCCTACCCACAAAATTCCACATAAAGTAGCGAATGTACATGTGGCCTATCTGATAGCGGAAAAAGAATAGTAAGTTTTCGCCAAAAGTAGGAACATAGCGAGTTTCGCTCTCGTTGTTACGCCCAGCCACGGTAACGGGTTTCCCCTCAATCAATCCCCATTTCTTATACTCGTTGATATGATCGTCCGATGGGCTATACATCCTTGGGAATAGCGTTTTAAAGCGATCGTCGAACTTGTACTTAGTTTTAAGCCAAGTTTCGACATACTTACCATTTTGGGGGATACGAGTTGTAAGCTCGTTACTCCCAGTAGCCGGAGCGTTGTAGTACTGACCGTAAATAAGCGGTCTATCGCCATACTGCTCGCGGTTAAGGTAGTTAATCATCGAAAAAACGTGCGACGGGTTATTCTCGTTAATAGGCGTATTAACCTGCGACCGAACCATTATCATTGTGTACGAGGAATACCCAATAAGAATAACTGTAATGCCCAACAACACGGTGTTAAAAATAACATGGCCACGCTTATGGGTGTACACAATGCCTAGGGCCAACCCAATAACTATTAATAGAATATAAAATACAAAGCCGGTGAAATACGGGAGGCCAAAGCCATTCACAAACATCAACTCAAATATTGAGCCCACCTTAAACAGCCCCGGGATGATGACATAAAGAATTGAAATAAGAATAACCGATGAGATTAGGAGGGTTAGCAAAATGCCATTGCGAGAGGTTTTGTACTTTTTAAAGTAATACACAAAGGCAATGGCCGGAATGGTGAGGAGATTTAAAAGGTGAACACCGATGGAAAGCCCCATCATGTAAGCAATAAAAATGATCCACCGGTTGGAGTGCGGCTCATTGGCAGAATCCTCCCATTTAAGGATAGCCCAAACCACAATGGCCGTAAAAAACGATGACATGGCGTAAACCTCGCCCTCAACCGCCGAAAACCAAAATGTATCGGAAAAGGTATAGGCCAATGCGCCCACAGCACCACTCGCCAGAATGGCAATAAGCTGAGCCGTGCTAGCGGTTTCGCCTTCGCTTAGCATTAGCTTTCGCGCCAAGTGGGTTATGGTCCAGAACAAGAACAGAATGGTGAATGCACTGGTTAATGCCGACATGGCGTTAACCATCATAGCCACATTCTCGGGGCCGGATGCAAAGAGTGAGAAAAACCGGGCGATGAGCAAAAACAAGGGAGCTCCGGGAGGGTGCCCAACCTCAAGTTTAAAAGCTGTTGCTATAAACTCACCGCAATCCCAAAAGCTTGTTGTGGGCTCGATGGTTAGCAGGTAAACAATGGCGGAAATTGCAAAAACAATCCACCCCGTAATGTTGTTAATTCTCTTGAACGTAACCATTAATTTGGAGTTAAGTGAAATATGAACTCAATTTACAATTATTCGTAGTACAAAATTAGCGCCTTTAAGGGCACTAAAAGGCAAAAGTAGAACTTTTTAAAGATTATAGGCATGTTACAGGGGCAAATATTTGTTAAAATGAATGGCTGGTATAATCCCAAAAAACAGGAACACATCAAAAACAAACCCAATAGGCAAAGCCATATAGAACGATACACTTTTTTTAAATCGTTTTTTAGGGTTTTTAACCATTTCATAACCACCAGCCCGAATTGTATTCCAAATTTTGCAACACAATTAGCACACCAACGTAAAAATCATTTAATTTGGATTTTTTACAACTCAGTTTTTGGCCAACACAAAGAGTAATAATAACTTTGCCGCCCCAAAATCATTATCAGTTAATAACCGAATCAGTAGAACAAAGCGATGGCGAACGATCAGGATTGGAAACAAAGATTAAGCTTTGCATACTCCACAAATCCAAACTTTACACCCGACGAGGAACCCACCAAGGCCGAAAGTTTGCAACCTGCAAAGCAGAACCTTCTGGTTACATTTGAGCACAAACACCGTGGGGGCAAATCGGTTACTCTAATTAAAAACTTTGTGGGCACACACGACGAAATGGACGATCTCTGCAAAAAAATTAAAACTAAATGTGGCGTGGGAGGATCAGTTAAGGAGGGCGAGATACTTATTCAGGGGGAGATAAAGCAAAAAGTTGCCGATTTACTTAAGGCATGGGGATATAGAGTTAAAGTATCGGGTTAGTTTTAATTTTTTAATTAATAACCAATGAGCAAATTATACACCTTTTCATTTTTTATAATCTTAGCACTTAACACACTTGCCAGTACCGACACGCTTACCGTAATGCATTACAACCTAATGTATTACGACAAGGAGTATGAAGGATGCACAAGCATTACCAATAATGTGGACAGCAAGGATGGTTACTTAAGAACCATCGTGGGTTATATTAAACCCGACATCTTTACAGTCAACGAAATAAACCCTGTCTCAGCAAGTACCGAACGGATAAAAACCAACGTGCTGAACATTAATGGCACAACAAAATACAAGCGGGCAAACACCTCGGGCGACTTCCTTGCCAACATGATTTATTACAACGCCAACAAGTTGGTTTTAAAATCGCAAACCGAAATAAATACCTCACCCAGGATTACCGACGTGTACAAACTTTACCTTAAAACCAACTCGCTAACCAATGGCGACACCATTTTCCTTACCTGTCTGGTTACACACCTAAAAGCGGGAACCGGTTCAGAATCGGAACGCACTACAGCCGCCAACATGATTATGACCTACATTGTGGACAATAACATCACCGGGAATATTCTCCTGATGGGTGATATGAACCTATACAGCGCTTCCGAGGGAGCATTTACGGCCTTCACCTCCGAAACTGGCAACAAAGGGTTTCGGTTCTTCGACCCCATAAACAAGATTGGCGACTGGAATAATAACAGCACATTCAAAACCGTTCACACCCAATCCACCCACACTGAGTCCAATGGCTGCTTCTCAACCGGGGGCATGGACGATCGGTTCGATTTCATCCTATCGTCGTCCGATATCCTGAATGGAACAAATGGTTTAGTTTATAAAAAATATAGGGCTATCGGACAGGATGGTATAAGATTTAATGAATCGATAACATATCCGGAGAACAGCTCAATACCCGCCGAACTGGCTAATGCCCTCTACAACATGTCGGACCATTTACCCGTAGAGATGAAACTCACATACACCGGAGGTATCGCCAACGTTAACACAACAACCGAAACACGCCGGATATTCTACAATAACCCAGCCCCCGAAAGCCTCAAAATTCAGATTCTGGAAGGGGGCGCACACATCAAGCAGGTAAACATATACACCGTAATTGGGCAGATGCTATACAGCAATAGATTTGGCAAATCGACATACGAGGTGGAGATCCCAACCGGTGGGTTCAACCCTGGCATCATGATAGTTGAACTTACCCTTACCGATGGTTACAAGAAAACCTTTAAAGTAATACGTTAGATAAAGTGAATAGTTGAAGCGAGCAATAGCAGTTGGACTCATCCTTGCAGCCAGCCTTACAGTTAAGGCTCAGTACTACGAAACGGGCGTAGAGCCCTTTTCGGTAAAATGGCGGCAAGTTTCCGATGGTAAAATCAGGTTGATTTACCCATCGACAGCCGAAGCTTTTGCCCCTAAATACCTAGGCCTTTTATCGGTTACCGACTCCATAACCGGGATTGATTACGGCATTGGGCAATCGAAAATTGACATTGTACTTCACAATCACTCGGTGCTCGCCAACGGCTTTGTGGCCTGGGCTCCGCGCCGAATGGAGCTAATTGCCCACCCTTCGTACAGCGGCTACGCTCAGCCCTGGCACAAACAGCTCGCCACGCACGAGATGCGGCACGTAAAACAGCTTTACGCGCTCAACAGGCACACTGTAAAATTCGCATCGTTTCTAATCGGACAACAAGCCACCGGAATGGCTGCGGGGTTTGTTCCCCTCTGGTTCCTCGAGGGCGATGCCGTGGCCACCGAAACAGCCCTGTCGAACACCGGCCGGGGACGCTCGGCCCACTTCTACCAGCATTACCGGGCGCATTTCCTAAGCAACACACCCAACTATAAGTACGATAAATGGCTACTGGGATCCTATAAGGATTTTATTCCAAACCATTACAATTTTGGATACCAAATTGTTGCATACGGTAATTTAAAGTACGGCAATAGTATGTGGGCAAAAACGCTCAACTACGTTGCCCGCAACCCATTCAGCCTCTTCCCTTTCTACTTCGGGCTGAAAAAGCAAACCGGCCTATCGCGCAAAAGCCTTGCTACAAAAGCCTTCGCCTTTAGCGATAGTATCTGGCGATCGGGTAGCAACCTTCAATCCGCAAGCACTATCGAACCAATAATCCATCAACAGAAACAATACACCAACTACACATACCCCTACCCCGTTAACGATTCAACCGTTGTAGCCTACAAAACATCGCTCCGCAACATTGCAGCGTTTGTTACAATCAACCTAAAAAATCAGAAACAACAAACAGTAACCCTTCCGGGTGTATTGTTAGGCAAACCTTACATTAACGACAGTTTAATTATTTGGGCCGAGTACAAACCCCACACCCGCTGGGAATACAAGAGTTACGGGCAAATAGTGAAGTACAACCTTGAAACAAAGCAGAGGGACGTATTCAACCCAAGGAAAATGCTCGGAAACCCCATTTACGATCACATAAACAAGAAAATAATCTGTATTGAATATTCCGACTCCGGGTATTTTTCGCTGGCATCAATAAATGCCAATGGCAAGTACCAGCATGAATATAAATTCCCGAGCAACCTGGAACCATTTGAATTGGCTATGGATTCAAAGAATGGGAGATTATACATTGCCGTGGTAAGCGAGTTGGGCAAAGAAGTGGTAGCGCTAACACCCCAATACGAACTGAAACGGGTTATGGAACCTACCTACAACAATATCAACTCCATAACTGTTAAAGGCGATTCGTTACTCTTTGCCGCATCGGCAAATCAATGCGAAAATATATTTTACCATAACATACAATTAAACAAAACGTATCAAATTGTTAACTCACGTTATGGCGCAAATTATCCTACTTTGCAACACGATGGTACAATAATGTTTTCGGGATACACGCCCAATGGATACACGCTGTTCTCGTCGAATTGGAACATTTCAAACACCGAAACCAACATTAAAACGCTAAACAACGATACGCTAACCATTGGACTATCGAATGCGGCACGGATAAACGTGGACACACTGAAAATACAAGAAAAAGCATACACCTCGAAACGGTACAGTGGCATCGGCACGCTGCTAAACTTCCACAGCTGGGCACCCGTTTACTTCGATCCGTTCAAGATGAGCGAGAGTGGTACCACGGTGCAACGCGGAGCAACAGTAATATCGCAAAACCTAACGGGAACCACCACATTCACTTTGGGCTACGGCTACGGAACCGACCACCTGTTTAAGGTTAACCTTCGCTACTCGGGCTTGTGGCCGGTATTCACAGCCAGCTACGAGCTCACCGACGAATACGCCTACCTTTTCAGGGTAAACCAAACGCTTAACACCCCAACATCGAAACGCACCAAGGCAAAACTATACACATACTTACCATTCACTTTAGGTAGAAGTAGTTATTCAACATATTTCCAACTATTTAACAGTATTGAGTACACCAACGATTACCTGTTCGACAAGTCGGAGGGTAAATACCAATCGGGTTTACTGCAGATGAATAGCGGAGCATTCTTTTACGCCCTGCGCAACCAGTCGCACCGCGACATGCTCCCCCGGCTTGGCACAACAATTACCGCCATACTGGTTAATGCCCCAAGTAATACAGACAATCTAGGATCGCTCCTGATGCTGAATGCTAAGCTTTACCTCCCGGGAATACTACCCAACCATCACATAAAACTGGAAGGATCGGCTCAAAGGCAATCGCTCAAAAAATTCTACTTCTCCAACAAGGTTAATGCTCCCCGGGGGTACTCGCTTTACCAATCGGAGGAATTTGTGGGTGTATCGGCCGACTACCTATTCCCATTGGCCTACCCCGACTGGGCCATAGGCTCGCTCACCTACATCAAACGGCTATCGCTCAATCTGTTCTACGACTACGCCGAAAACACATACCCAACAAATGTTAATGGCCAAATTGTTAATAGAAATGAATACCTCCAATCCACTGGAGTTGAAATAAATATGGATGTTCACTTTTTACGAATGCGCTACCCCTTCCGCCTTAAGTACCGCCAGGCATTTACGGGTAGCGCTTTCGAAACCAATTCCAGCTTCAGCGTGGTGTACGACATATACTCCAATGCGGCCAAAAGCCTGAAACATAAAGAACTTTAAACTGTTAAACAACGTACAATATAATTATGGATACCGCAGAGCAAAAGAAACAGCTCCGGAAGGAGATTAAGCAGAAAAAAAACATGCTGACTGGCAGCGACGCCAAGGTTCGCGCTAATGCGGTTTTTGCCGAAGTGGAGGCAATGGATGAGTTCCAAAGCGCAAGGGTAGTCCTGGCCTTTTGGTCCTTGCCCGACGAGATTCCCACCCACGGTTTTGTGACGAAGTGGAGCAGGAGTAAAAAGATAGTTTTGCCCGTGGTTGTAGGTAACGATTTGGAATTACGCGAATTTGATGGCACCGAGCAGCTGGAGCAAAGCAACAATTATGGCATTATGGAGCCCAAAACGGGTAAAATTGTTGACCCAAAGGATATTGATTTTGCTATTATTCCGGGTGTGGCTTTTGATAAAAAAGGAAACAGACTGGGACGGGGCAAGGGTTTCTACGACCGAACAATGAACCTGCTGGGTGAAATCCCAAAGGTTGGGGTGGGCTACGAATTTCAACTGGTCGATTCGATACCAGTTGCCGAATTCGACCTACCTGTTAACAGGGTAATTTGCCAATAATATAAATTATTGATTAAAGTAAATAAATACATATCGTTTATATAAAGCACTTTACATATAAATAAATTTAACACTAAAACCAAATTTCGATGAGAGTTTTTACAGAACAACCGGGAGGAAAAGAGGGAAGGTTCTTTAACAGGAAATTGTTTCTTGCAGCCTTTTTAGTTTTTTCGATGTTTACAGCCTCGTTTGGTCAAGCGCCAGCAGGGTATTACGATGCGGCCAATGGGAAAAGTGGGGCAGAGCTGAAAGCGGCTCTACATAATATTATTGATGATCATACTGAGAAATCTTATGACTTTCTTTGGACTGTTTTACCAGAATCCGATGAAGATCCAAATAACTCTAATAATTTCATTTTAATCTATACGGGTCGTTCTATTCCAAAAACATCCGCTTATCCTGATTATAACAGAGAGCATGTTTGGGCAAAATCACATGGCGATTTTGGAACAACTCCACCAGCCGGAACCGATGCTCATCATTTAAGACCATCCGATGTTTCTGTTAACTCGGATAGAGGCAACAAAGACTTTGACAATGGAGGGACACAACATTCTGAAGCTACCGGATGCTACTATACTGAGAGTACATGGGAGCCCCGTGATGCAGTTAAAGGTGATATTGCTAGAATGATGTTCTATATGGCTGTTCGTTACGAAGGAGATGTTTCCGGTGAACCAGATTTAGAGCTGGTTGACTATATTACATCCCCAACTACTAATCCAATATTTGGAAAATTAAGCACATTGTTACAATGGCATATTGATGATCCTGTAGATGATTTTGAAAGGCATAGAAATGAAGTGGTTTACTCCTATCAAGAAAACCGTAACCCATTTATCGATCATCCTGAGTATGTAGATTTAATTTGGGGTAGTGGCACAGTTAGCCTCAACTTTACAAGCACCCCAACAACTACGGGGCAAGCAGGAGTAACGTACACCTACAACGTTACGGTTGCTGGTGCAAGTGGTGCAACATTCGATATCACCGCAAATGCGCCCGGGTGGCTATCGCTAAACAAAACAGGCAACGGAACCGCAACGCTAACAGGAACTCCAACAGAAGATAACGTGGGAGATAACTCTGTAGTACTTAGTGTTACGGATGGTACCTCAAGTAAAACTCAAAGTTTTACAATAATGGTTGCATCATCTATTGTGCCACTTCAATTCACAAGTACTCCTGTTACTTCGGGGCAGGTTGATGCTACCTATACATACAACGTTACATTAACCGGAAATAGCGGTTCTACATTTACCATAAGTGCAACTACAAGCCCCAGTTGGTTAACACTAAACTCAACGGGTAATGGAACCGCAACATTAACAGGAACGCCAACCGCAGGAGATGTTGGCCCCAACGCGGTGATTTTAACTGGAGGTGATGGCACTAGCACGGTGGAGCAATCATTTACTATTAACGTAGCCGAAGCCGCCAGCGGCGAATGGAGTGGCGAAACATTCGAAAATATGCCTGCAACATCATCTTCATATGCCGATAGAAGTTGGACCGGCGATAATAATATAACATGGACTGCCACAAATGCCAGGACCGATCTAAAAATTAATAATCGTGCGATTTGTTTCGGAAAATCGGGCACACCCACCCTTCAGAGTCAAACTATAACTGGTGGGTGTAGCAAAATTAGGCTTACGTACAAAAACCCAAATACAGCAACAGGTGGTGTTGTTACAATTTATGTTAACGACAATCCCATAGGGACAGTAACTCCGTCGGACTCGGTACAAACATCAGAACTTTCAGTTACCAATGTTACTAGCAATTTTGTAATAAAAATTACCACCAACGGCACTGCACAAACATCAATTGATGATCTCGAATGGCAACAATCATCATCGACCAACCAGTCGCCCACAATATCCAATATTAGCCGAAACCCATCCAACCCTACCCCTACCGATAACGTTACCGTTTCGGCAGGTGTAACCGACCCCGAGGGTCAACTTAGCTCGGTTGTGCTTTACTACGGCAATGGCGAAAGTAGTCTAACCAACTCGCTAACCATGAGCGGAAACGCCGGCACTTTCACAGCACAAATCCCCGCACAGGCAAGCGGAACTGTGGTGTACTACAAAATAACGGCAACCGATGCCGCAAATAACACCACCACAAGCAGCACTGCAAGCTACACAGTTAGCAATGCATCGGGCATTGGCAACAACAATACCAGCAAATCGATAAAGGTTTACCCCAACCCGTTCAGCAATTACCTCAACATTGAAACCGAAAACAGTGGTATAACAAACGTATCGATTCTGAATGTTATAGGAACGGTTATCTCGCAGGTTAATTTCAGTACCGATAGTTACCAGCTGAATACCTCCGGATTAAAGGCAGGTATCTACATTATTAAAATAAATAGTAATGGCAAAATAGCTGCTATCAGGGTGGTTAAACAGTAGTAACTTTTAACGTATCGAAAAGGGAGGTTGGTTTTACCTCCCTTTTTTTATGCAAAAAACCATTTCACAACAAACGATTGAAACCGAACAATTCGAAAATAGAGCAAAATCAGTGCTTTAGGGCATATAAAAATCATGCTATTGTTTCAACATAATTTGTAGTATTGCAGTTGTACGGTGCAAGGATTCGACGTTCCCGATTGCAGACTTTACAGACCATAACAATTGCTCTCGATTACGATACGCTATGCTCGCGCCAGTAAAACCCAATAGCATACATAACCTTCGGCACATCAAGGTATAGTAACACATGGGGAAATACATAACGTGTTAAATGCCAATAACTATGGAACCAAAGTACAACTACCACACCACCAGCAGGGTGGCCTCAAAGCGGCAAAAGGATGTAATCCGGTACATCAACATGAAACTGGCATCGATGGGTCAACCCATTTACGAGGGAATGGCGCTTACCGAGGACGATGGCCTAACCGAGCAGGAGTTTGTGAACCTGGCCGAAAGCCTACTGAACAACTACCGCGAGAAGATGCGCCTGCTCTCCAACAACATCATCAATCCGGCCGATAGGCGAATTCAGGACTTCATAAATCGCTACTTTCAGGATATTGAGTTTGAAAAAAGCCTGAAAATTCCGTTCGACTCGTTTGTACTGGACAAGCCCGGATTGGGTCGCGAGGTTAGCCTTCCGCCCGATAAGAACGAGTACATCACCGAGTACATCAAATCGTACCGTATTCGCCAGGGTATTCTGCATAACCCCAAAAACGACCGGCGAACCACCAAGGGATCGTTCCACATCGTTAAGGGCGGATTGCCGATACCTCCAGATAAGAAGGCAACACCCAAAATCACCTTTGCCCACCTACTACACGCAGCGCTAAACCCCCCGGCCGATTTTCTGGAACTGCCATTTACCGCTTCGCAGGAGAAAAAAGCCCGAGTGTTCACATCGATGCTACTCCGCCCCTCGGTAAGTCCTGAGGTTGCAGGGGTATCGACCAAAAAATCGCTCGAGATACGATTCTTTGCACCCGGCTCGTTCGTGTGCAACCTCGATTTTGTGGAATCGATATTCGGCAATGCCGGCGACCCTTACCTTTATAAAAACGATTCGGGGCTCGATCCCGAGCACTGGACCGGACACACAGGCTGCATAATACTTGCCCCACATCTTACAAATCTCCGGAAAAAGGACATCGGACTACCCAACTGGGAGGATGCCACGGAGCGTATGCGCAAGGATGGCATGTGCTGGAAAGATGAGAAGGAGCTGTACAACGAGGGGCAACCCTTTAAGGTAACCTGCCGCGACGATAGCGGAGTGGCCATCACACTTATTGCCGATAACTATTTTGGATACAGCAAAAAGGAGATTAAAACCCAAATAAGCTACGCCGCCAACCTATACGGTAGCGTTGAGGAGGAACACTCGGGCGGTGCGCTGGTATTTGCCAGAAAAAATTTGGGTAACGAATTCTCGGCAAAGCGCCTGCTAAGCAACACCGACAGTTCATATCGTTTTGAAGACATAAAAAAACTTTACGGCGATTTAATGCATATACAGCCACAGAACTACGCAATCGACAAGGTGTTCCCCAATGTTATTTATATCCCCGAGAATGCCGAAATTGATCTGTACAAAAGTTCTGTAACCTGGGATTATAAGGGTAAGGAGCAAAAAATTAAACTGCTACGCGATCACACCTACGTGCTACCAAGCGGGCATAAAGTTCACATGGAAAAACATCCATTTGCACCCGACTGGAGGCTTGTGGTTACTCAGGCCGAGGGCAGTTTTCTTCACAAACCCTGTACAGTATCGGGTGGTGGCAAATCGGAAATCTCCAAATCGTTACTTAACGCAATTATCTACGGAACCTTTTTTGTTGACGACATTGAAAACGACTTCACAAAGGTTGATGAAGTGCTTAATTACGACTACAGCAAGCGGTGGAAAAACAAAAAGGATAGCACCAACGATAACCGGAGCATCCTTTGTCCCGATCGCACACTGGGCTCGGTAATTAAAATGCTTACACCCTTCGAGGGTTACACCAAAGAGTTTAACGCGTTCCTTGGATCAATCCCCGATCATATAAAAGCACTGGTTTTTCTTATTAAACGGATTAGCCAAACCGAAAAGGCCGACGGTAACTGGCGTAACTACTTTACCATCGACTCGGTGAACGGTCGTAAGGGACACTGTTTGATGTTCAACAACCGCAAAATTATCACCTCGTACCTACGCGTTGGTTTTGCAAACGACAACTCGTGGAGCGTACACTCGCTACGTCCCGATTTTATTGCTGCCGCCAAGGTTCAGATGGAGGATGATATTTCGGCCACCATCACCCTGCCCACGTCGAGTGTCCCCAACCTCAACCCAAGCACCACCAATAAAAGTGTTAAACTGGTTGAGAATTGCGAATACCTATTCTTCCAACGCCCCGACGAGGCCATAAACCGGGGCTACGACAAGCAGGCCGAATCGGATCTTTCGAAGATGAACAATTTCACATCGAACTACGAACCGCTAAGCGCAACCGATGGTGAGGAGATAATTGAGGATGCCATCAGTTTCGACAAGTACACCGATCCCATTAAGCAGCTTATCGAGAAAGGTGCCGCCGACAAAAGCGGACTTTACTTCATCACCCCGGCACACCCTCGCAAACTCGACGATGGAAGCCGATCGAAGAATCCCAGGTACCTACAAATCAACCCCGACCTTTCGAACCCCATCGATGGCTACCTGGCCAAAGTGGGAACCCGTTTTGCACGGAAAATACCAATGAATCAGGCGGTTAATTTTGCCATCACCGATGTTCTGCCCGGACGCAGGAACAATCCCCCCGAGAAGGAAGCAGGGATAAGGCCGCTGTGTGTTTATAGCCCAATTCACTACCAGGAGCTCCCGGAACTGTTCATGGATTTTGTATGCAGCCTAACCGGCAAATCGCCATCCACCACGGGAGCAGGTTCCGAAGGCGCATTAACCAAAGGCCCGTTCAACATGCTGGTAGCCACAAGCGACCTAAACAACGCGCTACTATCGTACATTCTAACCGAGTACAACTGCTTTACCACTGCGGCGGGACATGTTGGGCCCAAGCGCCGGTTCGATCACGACATAAGCATTCTTATCCCGGAGATCTGGTGCCGGCTCGATGCTCACGAAAAAGAGCCCAAAAACCTTATCGCCGAAGGATCGCTGGAAAAAATTGACGATTTCGACCACAATGGCGAAACAATACAGGCCAGCAGGCTGGGATACCGCATCACAAAGAAATTCGTGTTCAAGTACTTTGGACGTATTTTCGAAGAGCCCATTGGCGTTCTGAACGACGAGGTGCTAAAACCCGAAACCCAGAGCCTCGACGATTTTGTGGATGGCATTAAAAACATCTGCGAGGCACAGCAAAAATCGGCACTCCTGTACTTTGAGGATGGAAGTGTAAATGCGGCCATACCACCACTACAGGTTCTGCTGCATATTATGGCTTACGGGCATTATAACGGGAAAAAACTCACCGACCCAGAACTCCGCAAGATGTTTACCCGCGAATACGTGATCAACAGTAACTGGTACACCGATAGGCTTAAGCTAAAACAGCAAAAGGATATTGAGCTGTGGAAAAAGCATGTTGCATACCTCGAAGCATTTATCCACGATGAGGTAAACCAAGAGATTGTTAAAGCCCAGAACCTGGAGCGGAAACTCAGCATTGCCAAGCTTAAAGTAATCGAGATTCGTTCCGATGAGTATCTCGAATCGCTTGTGGGAACAATTGGCGCCGACCCACTGTTTAAAGGGTAGTGTATCGAATAATTAATCGTTGACCCAGCGGAGGAAAAGAATGATAAACCGGCACCCTAATCGATATAATTCGACCCCATTAGGGATTAGATTGTAGAAAACGAATAGCCCCGCGTTGCATGCGGGGCTATTCATATTTAATCCCTCAGGGATTATTTATAGGTTTTGGGTTATTCGAAAAGGTCTCACAAAACCTGATTAAATGGTGTACAACTATAAACTTCAGGGCGTGGCTTTTCACATTCAAACCTTCCGTGATTATTCGTTAGAACTTTTGTATATTTGAATAGTTCAGAAGTGTAAGTCATTAATATGCTACAACAACTAAACTGTAATGTGTAACCTTGAACTATCCAAACTAAATCTCTGATATACAGATTACCTTACAAGCCCGGAGGGCTTGAACATAAATAGCCATGGGATAATCCCATGGTCAACATAAAATAAATATAAATCAACCCCAATAGGGGTTGAATAAAAAATGCAACAATGAGCACATACACACAAATTCTTTACCAAATAGTTTTTAGTACCAAGAATCGTGAACATACCCTCGTAAAAGCGGATAGAGACAATCTGTATAAATACATTTGGGGTATCCTATCTAATAAAAACTGCCATCTGTACCGCATCGGTGGCGTATGCGATCATATCCACATTATTACCCATCTACATCCCAGCATTTCCCTAGCATCCATTATTAAAGATGTGAAGGTTGCCAGCTCCAGTTTTATAAAAGATCAGGGTTTATTCCCATCTTTTGATGGTTGGCAGAATGGTTATGCAGCCTTTACCTACTCATTCAACGAAAAGGATAGGTTGATAGATTATGTTATTAATCAGGAGGATCATCATAAAAGAACAACATACATTGAGGAGTTGACGGTATTGCTTACAGAGCATGGGGTTAACTACGATTCTCATTTTTTGCTCCAATAATTAAATTCAACCCCTCCGGGGTTTTTCCTAACGGTTATCGCTAATCCCCCGCATTGCATGCGGGGCTATTCATATTCAATCCCTGTCGGGATTGTTTTAGGTTATTTGAATAGTCAAAGACCCAATCCAATGAAACAGGTATAGAATACAAACACTTGCTTTTCATTTTTCAGCCAAATACAACCGTAAGGATATGAATTAGGAGATATTCCTAATCGCATAGATACATAGTCGTACTAATCCTTAAGAACCAAAAACCCAATTTCGTTGGGATGATCCTGTATCGAATGCCTTTTATCGACTTTAATCAGTTTAAAAAGAACCATTATATCGCCTCCGGCTGCACCAATAAAAAAGATACCAAGCAATAGCATCCAGCCAATGCCCAATATCAGGGCAACTATCACCGGAAATAACCCCAGAACCAAGCCCGGCATTATTCCGCCAAGTAGATAGTGATTGCGTTTTAGCGGCTCATTACAATGGCAGTATGGTGTGAGGCAAGCCCACTTAATTCCAAAACGAATGGATTTTAAACCGCTTTTGGCGAATAGCCCCCAAGTTAAGCCGTGCAAACCCTCGTGCAGAACAATTCCCAGTATCAAAATTAAAAGTAAGCGAATTTGATGAGAACGGAGAAACGAAAACCCTTCAATAAAGGGTTGTCCGCCCCAAATTAAAACAAAGGGCACAATACAGATAATCGCTATTGGCAAAAGCATTGCAAATGCTATTATGTTGGCATTCAATGCCGACATTGTTTCGGATTTAATTACCATGCTTTCATCAACACTGTTTTCTATTTCGGAATTCATACAATATCAATTAAAGTGTTGAAAGGTAAATAAAATAACTAATTGATAATAATGATTTTAATCATTTAGATTGTTTAAGACATTCTGTTACCACACTTTGGGAGTTATATATATCTTTGCAGGGCAAAACAGAAGGATATGATTAATCGCTCAGAAATTGAGGTAATGGCGCCTGCAGGCAACTTTGAGTCGCTTATGGCTGCCATTCAGGGAGGTGCAAATTCGGTGTATTTTGGTGTTGGGCACCTCAATATGAGGGCAAAGTCAACCGTTAACTTTACTGCCGACGACCTTGCCGAGATTGTAAATATTTGCTCGCAGCACAACGTAAAAACCTACCTAACGGTCAACACTGTAATATACGACCACGACATAGAGCCAATGCATCGTGTTATTGATGCTGCCGCAAAGGCTGGTATTACTGCAATTATTGCGTCGGATCAGTCGGTAATGCTTTACGCCCGCGAAAAGGGTGTTGAGATTCACCTATCAACCCAATTGAATATTAGCAACACGCAGGCACTGCAATTCTACTCCCAGTGGGCCGACGTGGTTGTGCTTGCGCGCGAACTTTCGATGGATCAGGTTAAGGTGATTGCACAAAACATTCAGAAATACGACATTAAAGGGCCATCGGGTAAGCGAATAAAGATTGAGATGTTTGCGCATGGTGCGCTGTGTATGGCTATTTCGGGAAAATGCTACCTAAGCCTTCACGAGGCGAACTCTTCAGCGAACAGAGGTGCTTGCCTCCAAATATGCCGACGTTCGTACACCGTAACCGATAACGAAACTGGCGCACAACTAGAGATTGATAATGAGTACATTATGTCGCCCAAAGATTTGTGCACAATCAACTTTTTAGATAAGGTTATTGATGCTGGTGTTCGTGTGCTAAAAATTGAGGGTCGTGCCCGTTCGGCGGAATATGTAAAAACTGTTGTAAAGTGCTACGACGAAGCAGTAAACTCAATTGTTGATGGAACCTACAGCCAGCAAAAAGTTGATGGCTGGATGGAGCGTCTATCCACCGTATTCAACCGGGGTTTTTGGGATGGCTACTACTTAGGCCGTAGGCTGGGCGAGTGGAGCAATGCATACGGCAGCAAGGCTACCGAGAGGAAACAGTACGTTGGAAAAATCACCAATTACTTTTCGAACTTGGGTGTTGCTGAGGTTTTGGTAGAGGCTTCGGAGCTTTACCTCAACGATAAAATCCTAATCCTAGGCCCCACAACCGGCGTTATTGAGGATACCATTCGGGAAATTCAGGTTGATGAAAAACCTGCTGAATTCTCACCCAAAGGAATCAAATGCTCCATTCCGGTTAATGAAAAGGTTCGCCGATCCGATAAGCTTTATAGGATAATTAAGGCGGAGTAGAGTATTTTGGAATAAGAAGAAGTTTGAGGGAGTTAGAGGTATTTAAAAATGAGTTCCTGTTCATAAATATCTTCTCTGTGGACTATCATCAATCAACCATTAACTAAAAAGTATATATTTGCATAACTAAAATCATAAACGATATGACTTTCAGCGAACTTTGCAATAAGATTTTTTGGGACTGCACAACCCATTACCACACCATGGACAATGTGGATGCCACCCCAATAATTCCTTACAAACAGGGAACAATTGAGTTTTCACTTTTCACCAAAAACTGGATTGATGCTGTTCAGTGGCATTTAGAGGATATTATCCGCGATCCCAATATTAACCCCGTTGATGCACTTGCGCTAAAACGTAGGATTGACTCTTCGAATCAGGATCGTACCGATTTAGTTGAGATGATTGATAGCTACTTCCTCGAAAAATACAAGGATGCGAAACCATTGGCAGATGCTACTATCAATACAGAAAGTCCGGCTTGGGCGGTTGACCGTCTTTCTATCCTTGCGCTGAAAATTTACCACATGGAGCAGGAGGTTATCCGCACCGATGTTTCCAAGGATCACCTGGAGAAGTGCCAAACCAAGCTGAATATCCTGCTCGAGCAGAAAAAGGATCTCTCATCGGCTATCGACCAATTGCTAAGCGATATTGAGTCGGGCAAAAAATACATGAAGGTTTACAAGCAGATGAAGATGTACAACGATCCAGCGTTGAACCCAGTGCTTTATGCCCAGCAAAACAAAAAATAGCGCACCCCAAAAGGTTCTGGCAATTCGCCTTAGCGCCATTGGCGATGTTGCCATGACGGTACCCTCAATTTGGTCGGTTACCCAGAACAACCCAAATGTTCAGGTAACATTGGTATCGCAGGGTTTTGCCCGCGATATTGTTGACCAAATACCGGGTGTACTTTTCTTTGAGGTCGATACAAAAAAACGCCACAAAGGTATTTTTGGGCTATTCCGACTATTCAAGGACCTCAAACGCTTGGATAGTTACGATGCTGTTGCCGATTTGCACGATGTGATCCGCAGTAAGATCATTAGAACTCTATTCCGATTAAATGGCGTTAGGGTAGTTATAATTGACAAAGGACGCAAGGAGAAACGAGAACTTTGCCGCGAGAAAAACAAGAAGTTAATTGAATTAAAGTCAACTTTTGAGCGCTACGCCGATGTTTTCCGAAATCTAAACCTAAAGGTTGACGATAGTTTCGATTACTTTTTCCGTGAGGCCCGTTTATCAAGCCAAATATCTATTGATTTAGGTTACAAGGAGGGCAACTGGATTGGCATTGCCCCTTTCGCCAAGCATAAGGGTAAAATATATCCATTGGAGCTGATGGAAAAAGTTGTTGAAAAACTATCATCGAACAAAACCAACAAAATAATACTAATTGGCGGCGGTGGACAGGAAAAGGAGCTACTTGAGAGTTGGGCAACTAAATACCCAAACACCGTTACAATTGCTCGCAAGTATAGCATTGCCGATGAGCTCCGGATAATCTCCAACCTCGATGTGCTGGTTTGTATGGACTCCGCCAATATGCACTTCGCCTCGCTGGTAAACACACCCGTAATTAGTATCTGGGGAGCAACACACCCCTACGCAGGTTTTTACGGTTGGAAGCAAAACCCCGAGAATGCTGTGCAGATAGATTTAAACTGCAGACCCTGCTCGGTTTACGGAAACAAACCCTGCTTCCGCAACGATTACGCCTGCTTGAACCGGATTACACCCGAGTTGGTTCTGAACAAAATAAACACCCTGCTAAATCAACACGTAGGCTGATGAATTACACAGGTAAACCAAAGGTTATAACAGTACACCGCAACCGATGCATTGGTTGCGGTTATTGTTTATCGGAAGTACACGGCTTCTGGATTATCTCACCTAACGACGGAAAGATAACCACAAAGGAATTTATCAATACAAAAGAGCAAATTATAAAAGTATCTGTTCCTATCGAAATTCTGGACTGCGTAAAAGAATCGTGCGGGAACTGTCCGGCAGGTGTGTTTAAAATCCAGTGAGTAAAGTTCAATTTTTCACTTTTGATTTCGGCTCACGGTTCGAACATACAAATCTTCAACCTTCGAACGGGCCCAGGGGGTTTTCCGCAAAAAGGTAAGGCTCGACTTCACGCTCGGGTTATTGCTGAAGCAGTTAATCCGAATTAAACCGTAAAGCGTCTCCCATCCATAGTGATCTACCAAATAGGTAACCACCATTTCGAGCGTTTTGCCATGCAGTAAGTTGTTGGGCTGGGTATCCATAAATTCCAATAGAATAATTAATAATCTGATTTGAAAACTATTTTACCCTCCGATACAAGCCACGCATAAAAAGGTAAAACTTAGCCCCAAATTTACCGCCCAAAAGCCGCTGCAACACCTTTGTCAGGTTGCGACCAAAATCGAGCAAATAATCCTTCCTGTCGTGCGTTAAAGCGTAATAATAACCACTCTCGGTGGCCAGCTCAACGGCCTTAACCCGATGTTGGTAAGGAAATTCGGGGGTCTCAAAAACTATCCGGGGTTGCACTGTATGGTACTTGTAGCTAGGTAAATCGGTAAGCATGGTTCCATGCGTTGTGGCAAAATCGTACAGCAACGAGTCCTTGTAGGGTAGCGCGGTGTAAAACTCAACGCCTGTTAACCGCGACTGCTTGGCGTAGGCTATAGATTCCTTCACGGTTTCGAGCGTATCGCCCGGATTCCCAATCATAAACTGGCCCATCACGTCAATTCCTGCATCGCGGAGGATATGGATTCCGCTATCAATCTTCTCGATGGTATTGCGCTTATTCATCCGCTGCAGAGCCTCGTTATTTGCCGACTCTATGCCAATGCTCACGTTGTAGCACCCCGCTTGTTTCATTTTACGGGCAATCTCCGAAGTAATCAGATCGACCCGAATAGATGTGCTCCATAGGAAATCGAGTTTTTCCTCCACGATTAAATCGCACAGCTCAATAACCCGCTGGTCGTCAATATTAAAACTATCATCGTTAAATGTGATGGCCTTGCTTCCAAAGCTATTCAAAAGCAGCTTAATCTCACCCAGAATATTTTGCGCCGATCGTTTCCGCCAACGACGAGTCCAGATGGATCGGGAGTTACAGAACACACAGTTGAACGGACAGCCCCTGCTTGTGGTTAGCCTATGCAAGGGGTACCGATTCATCTTAAACAGATCGTAGGCCGGAAAGGGAATGGTATCGATATCGGAGATTAAGGTTTGTGGCTCATTAACAATTATTTCGCCGTTTGCCTGCCGAAATATCAAGCCCTTAATATCCTCGAGTTTTCCTTTGCCATTGAGGTAATCAATCACTGCCACAAAGGTTAACTCGCCCTCGCCGTAAGCACCAAAATCGAAAGGAAAACCATCAATGGCCTCATGCTTAACTGTTGATATATGCGAGCCACCAAGGCAAATTGGAGTATTGGGGAATAGCTCCTTGTACCGGTGAGCAATGCTAACCGCCTCCAAAAAAACCTGACTCGATGCGGTAATGCCCACCAAATCGAATTTAGTATCGAAAAATTCTTTCACCTCCCGGGGTTTAGCTACGCGTGTATCGAGTACCGTAAATTTAAGGGAGTTATTTTGGCTCCTTGCATACGATGCCAAATAGCCTATTCCGAGGTGTATGGCCGGATCCTTGAGGTCGCGATTGGGGTTAACTAAGCCTATATTCATTATTTTAAAAACATTGCTGTTGAGTAATAATCGGTTTTAAAGCAATTTTATGTCCGTTCATTACAACGATTCAAATTGCAACTAATTATGATTTATGTGTACAAAAGTAGAGAAATAAATAATGATAACGAACCTATTCAATCGGCAAAACAGATCGAAGGGCAGACATATCATCGAAATTGCTCCTTTTAACTGTGCCTCAAATTATTTGCGTATTTTTGCAACAAAATATAAATCAATAACTATGACCTACATCACAAAGGAAAAACCGTTTAGCCGGGAATGGTTTAAGGCGTACGCCCTGATTGTGCTTGGCGCATTTATTATGGCTGCCGGCTTTGTCCTGTTCATCGATCCTCACCGCATTGCACCGGGTGGCGTTTATGGCATTGGTATTATCACTCACTTCCTTACCAAAGGACTATTCGCCTGGGCTCCTGAGGGTTTACCCATTGGTGCCGTTGGATTGGTGCTTAATATTCCGCTTACCATTCTGGGTATTAAGATACTGGGCCCTAAATTTGGAATCAAAACAGTAATTGGATTTGTGTTATCGTCTGTTTTTATTGATGTTCAGCATATCTTTTTTGGGTACGAACCCCTGGTGGACGATATGCTCCTCTCGTCAGTTTTTGGCGGGGTGTTGGTAGGGTTTGGCCTGGGACTGATTTTCAAATCGAAGGCCACCAGCGGAGGTTCCGACATTATTGCCATGATTATTGCCAAGTACACCCGGTTGCCAATTGGCCAATTGATGATATATGTGGACTCAACCATTGTTCTATTGGCCCTTATTGCTTTTCAGGACTGGAAAATACCTCTGTACTCGTGGGTGGTGATTTACATCTCCGGTAAGGTTATCGATATGACCATTCAGGGTGTTAGCTACGACAAAGCGCTTTTCATAATCACCGATAAGTACGAGGAGGTTAAGACAAAGATTATAGATGACCTGGAACGGGGCGGTACAATGATCAATGTGAAGGGAATGTATAGCGGTCACGAAAAGAGGATGATCTTTGTTACCGTATCGCGGCGCGAGGTTCATATCCTGAAAGACTACATCCACGCAATTGATGCCGATGCTTTTATCACGGTAATTGATGCCAACGAAATTCTGGGCAACGGGTTTAAGCCCATTCACGAATCGCTATAAAAATTCGACTTTTTGCAGCATTTTAGAGATATTTTAGTCAATTAGAATACATTTGCAGCCAGATTGCGCATACATGAACACAGGTTTAGTATTAAAAACAACAGGGAGCCATTACCGGGTTAAAATGCCCAATGGAAAAATTGTGGACTGCACCATACGCGGGAAACTGCGCCTTAAAGGGGTTAAAACAACCAACCCCATTACCGTTGGCGATTGGGTGAATGTAGAGCAAGCTGATAGTGAAACCGGAGTGATTACAGCGGTGAATGATCGCAAAAACTATATCATCCGGAAATCGACCAACCTATCGCGCGAATCGCACATCATTGCAGCAAACCTCGATCAGGCGGTGCTGATTATTACCATTCAATACCCCGAAACCCAGCTTGGCTTTATCGACCGCTACCTGGTAACCACCGAGGCCTACTCGGTTCCCGCTGTTCTTGTATTTAACAAGGTTGACCTGCTCAACAGCACGGGCATCGACCAGCTTAACCAGTTCATGTCCATATACGAACCAATTGGGTATAAATGCCTACCCGTATCGGCAAAAACTGGGTATAACATGGAGCAGTTCCGCGAGCTGATTCAGAATAAAACAAGCCTAATTTCGGGGAATTCCGGTGTGGGCAAATCAACCCTTATAAATAGCGTGGAGCCCAACCTAAGCCTCCGAACCAACAATATCTCATCGGCACACCTCACGGGCAAGCACACCACCACGTTTAGCGAAATGTTCGAATTAAGTTATGGTGGTTATATTATTGACACACCTGGTATTAAAGGATTTGGATTAATTGATATTGAGAAGGAGGAGCTCTCGCACTTTTTCCCCGAGATATTCCGAATCTCCTCTGAATGCAAGTACTATAACTGTACCCATGTTCACGAACCCGGGTGTGCAGTGGTAGAAGCAGCCAAAGATGGACGAATTAGCCCATCGCGCTACTTTAACTACCTTAGTATTTATGAAGATGATAATGAGAAGTATAGATAGATATAATTAAACTGTTTATACTTTAAACAATTCTTAATATTTAACATATAACGGATTAAAAATGAAATCGCACGAAATTGATTACAAAATTATGGGTGAATCCATTCAGCTTGTAGAGGTTGAGCTGGATCCTTCCGAAACAGTAATAGCCGAAGCGGGCGCCATGGTTTACATGGAGGATGGCATAACCTACGAGGCAAAACTCGGCGATGGATCCGAGCCAAATGCAGGATTCTTTGGCAAGCTACTCTCTGCTGGAGCGCGAGCGCTTACAGGGGAGTCAATATTCATGACCCATTTCACCAATCAAGGTTACGGTAAGCGTAAGGTGGCATTTGCGGCTCCCTACCCCGGAACTGTTTTACCGATCGATTTAAATAAGATGGGTGGAACGCTTATAGTTCAGAAGGATGGATTCCTATGCGCTGCTATGGGGACAAAGGTGTCGATACAGTTTAACCGTAAGCTGGGCGCAGGCCTAGTGGGCGGCGAGGGTTTTATTCTGCAACGGCTCGAGGGCGATGGCTTGGCCTTTGTTCACGCAGGGGGAACTGTGGTTGAGCGATACCTGAATAACGAAACACTACGTATCGATACTGGCTGCATTGTAGCCTTTGAGCCTGCTATCGATTTCGACGTGGAAGCATCGGGAAGTTTAAAAAGTATGGTATTCGGTGGCGAAGGATTATTTTTGGCCACGCTCAGGGGAACTGGTCGGGTTTGGCTGCAATCGATGCCTATCCGCAAACTGGTTCAGGCTCTTTCGCCCTACGGTAGGAATTCCCGGAAAGAAGGCAGCTCAATTTTAGGCGGATTTTTAGAGTAACAGAAAATATGAAGGAGACAATAAGCATCGACGAGTTTTTACAAAAACGCAATACCAGTCCAGTTATCGACGTTCGTTCGCCCTCGGAGTATGCCAAAGCGCATATTCCGGGAGCTATAAACATCCCCCTATTTTCCGATGAGGAGAGAGCATTAGTGGGTACCAAATACGTTCGGGAGAGTCGGTACAGTGCGGTTGTTGCAGGTCTCGATGCGGTTGGCCCAAAGCTATCGACGTTTGTGAATACGCTTCAATCCTTAACCCAGCAAAAGGAAGTGCTGGTGTACTGCTGGCGCGGGGGAATGCGGAGCCGTAGCATGGTTTGGCTTTTTAACGTTGCGGGGTTTAAGGCAAAAGCGCTAGTTGGTGGATACAAATCGTACCGCCGAAAAGCACAGGAATACTTCCTACAACCATATAAACTAATTGTGCTGGGCGGAATGACAGGCAGCGGAAAAACCGAACTGCTCCAACACCTCAAAACCAGGAACGAGCAGGTTGTGGACCTGGAGGGACTGGCCAACCATAAGGGTTCGGCATTCGGCTGGATTGGACAGGAAAAACAGCCGTCGACGGAATACTTTGAGAACCTGCTTTTTGAAGAACTACTTAAGATAGATCCAAATACCTACACATGGGTTGAAGACGAGAGTAAAAGCATCGGAACCGTTTACGTGCCCCAACCATTTCACCAGCAAATGAGCGCGAGCCCAACAATTTCGGTGGAGTTATCATTCGAAGCAAGGGTTAACCGTTTAGTAACTGATTATACGAACTGTAACCCCGACGACTTAATTCAATCCGTTAATAAAATATCGAAACGGCTGGGCCACGATAAAACCAAGTTTTGCATCGAGTTGATAAATCAAAATAAATTCCACGACGCGGTGGCAATATCACTGGCATATTATGATAAAGCTTACCGTTATGGGTTGGAAAATAAAAAAAACAAACCACTGGAGGTAGCACTAACCGGCGAAATCACAAAAGATATCGACAACCTTGTTGCACAAAAAGCAAGTATATTAAAGGAATAGTTTTGCCTAGCCAAAGTGCTATTTATCAACAATATATTATTTGTTTAAAAATAAAAATTCAACCCCTTCGCGGGGTTGTAAAACGTTACAGCGTTCTACCACGGGTTACCCCGTGACGATTCGCATTCAAACTCGGAGAGCTTGTAGATCGAACTGTTTTACTGGGTTATATCATTAGTTATTTATATTAAAAATTTAATTATCCGGGAAAGCCAATGGCTATAAAATTCTAACACTGCGAACTTGGAATCTAGTTTTTATATTGGGGTTAGACCAGAACACGGGCTTACTCATTGCGGGGTAACTATTCTAAAATTTTATTGGGTTACCCAAAAGCCATTCAGATATACAAAAATTATAAAATAATCCCCAAGGGATTGAATACAGAAAAGCCAAGCATGTATTCCGGGGTAGCTGAGTAAATAGTAATTACATCCCCGAAGGGGTTGAATCTGAATAGCCCTGCATAAAATGCAGGGTGTTGTGGCAAAACTATTGGGTACAACCCCGAAGGGGTTGAATTATAATATTACAACAAAAACCTAGGGTTATAGTCAGCACCTTGCTCTAATAACAATGCAGTCAGCTCCTCGGCGTATGTTCTTGTTTTATTGTACTGAAGTGTATCCCACTAGTGGTTAATTGTACCCGGATTAACACACAGCACAGGAATTTTCGAGTTATTGGCAATGATGTACTGTTCCTGTGCCCCAAAAACGTAATCGGTGAAATCGAGGTTGGGGGTGGTCATAATTAGAATAACATCAGCCTCAATATCCACAGCCAAATTCACAATCTCCTCCTGAAAACTCTTACCCTTGGCGGCATTGTGTATCTCCGACTCAATATTATACCCCTCGATATGTTTCTTTGCAAAGGCCAGGTTAAAATTGATTTTCTTTAACACACCGGAGTCGAAAGTGTTGGGAACAATGATATGGATTTTAGAACCATACCTCGATGCGATTTGAATGGCCCACTGGATCTTCTCCTTCTCCTCGTCGCGGAAATCAATGGGTAGCACCATGTGCTCAAAAATATTGCGATGAACGGGTTTATCCTGAACCACAAGGAATGGTACTTCGGAACCGGCAATCACCTTGAGCGCCCAGCTACCGGTGAGTTTTTGAACACCTTTAATACCGTGTGTGCCCATAATTACCATATCGGCCTGGCACTCGGTGGCATACTCGGTAATGGTATCAAATATGTTGCCCTCCAGTATCACGGTTTTTACCTCAATTCCGTACTCGTCGAGAATACGTTTTTGATCTACCTTAAACCTATCGCGGGCATCGGCCTCACTCATCTTCCCTTTCGAGAATAAACCACCGGTTTGTATTACATAAACCAGCTCAATAAAGCTAACCGCAGTACTCGACTTACAAAAACGAACGGCATACAATAAGGCATTCTCGGCAACCGGGGTAAAATCCCAAGGAATTATGTACTTAATCGGCCTGTTTTCCATAGCAATGTTATTTAGTGGTAATTACATATAAATTTAATAAACTTTACCAACAAACATCACTAACTTTTAATAATTTTATTGTTATTGTAAATAATTTTTTTCGCTGAGCGTAAAATTGACCTGTTTAATGATTTCGATTCATCAATCTATCCGACAAATCCCTAAGTCCAACTTTACGCGAATCGGGAACCGACACAGATTGCAACTCGTTCATGGCCTGGGCAAAATAATCGGAGATAAGCCTCTCAACTACAGACTTCACATTACACTGGTTGTACAAAAGGGTGATTGAGGAAATTTTGGTAGAATTATCCATTTCTGAATCATTCATAATTGCCATGAATTCAGATTTCTTTTTAATATCAAGTAAACTAAGTGTTTCGATGGTTAAAATAGTTTTCTTATTGGCCACAATATCGCCACCAATATTTTTACCGAAAACCTGGGTGTCGCCATAAACATCGAGCAAATCGTCCTGAAGTTGGAATGCAATACCCAGTCGGTTGCCAAATCGACCAAGTCGATCAATATCCATTGCACCGGCTCCACCAATTACTGCGCCAATTTGTAAAGCACCCTCGAGCAGAACGGCAGTTTTAAGCTCAATCATACGGATATACTGGGTGCGCGTTACATCACTCATCGCCTCAAAATCCATATCGTACTGCTGCCCCTCGCATATTCCCAGGGCAAAGGAATTGAATATTTCGAGAACACGGGGTAGCTTATCGGGACTCACACCCGATAAAAACTTATAAGCCATAATGGTCATGGCATCGCCCGATAGGATGGCCGTATTCTCGTTCCAACGCTTATGGATGGTCTGCTTTCCACGACGGATATCGGCCTTGTCCATAATATCGTCGTGAACAAGAGTGAAATTATGGAACACCTCAACGGCGATGGCTGGTTCAATGGCCTCGTCAACACTATCGGAAAACAAATTGCAAGCGGCCAGAGTAAGTGTGGGTCGAATACGTTTTCCGCCCAATCCTAAAATATAGTTAATTGGTTGATAGAGGTTTTTAGGCTCCTGATTGAATGATTTATTCAATAGTTGGGTTGAAATAAGCTCTGATAACTGCTGGATAGTGAACATATTAATGCTGTTTTTCAATTTCTTCGTCTTCTTCAAAACCTGTAGAGAGTTCGAGCGATGGTTCTCCAGGAATCTCCTCCGAGAGTGGCAAAAACCGATCGAACCGCAACAGAATGGATGGGAGTATAAATAGATTGACCAGCACTGCTGATAGCAGTGTTAGCGCAACAAGCAGACCCAACGACTGAGTTCCACCGAAATTAGAGGCAGCAAAAACACCAAACCCAAAGAATAGTACGATGGACGTGTATATCATGCTAACACCCGTTTCGCGAATTGCATAAACCACCGATTCCTTTGTATTCCGATTGGTACGCCGGAACTCCTGCCTGTACTTCGACAGGAAGTGTATCGAATTGTCAACCGCAATACCAAAGGCAATACTAAACACTATAACAGTACTTGGCTTGAGGTAAATACCGATAAATCCCATGGCAGCAGCAGTAAGTATAAGGGGTATCATGTTAACACCAACTACAAATGCAACCATTTTAGCCTTACGGAATAACCATGCAATGGTAATTGATATAAACACCACGGCCAGGAGCAAACTGGTGAACAGGCTATGAATAAGGTAATCGATTCCCCTTGAGTACACCACGCTTGCGCCGGCAATAACAACCCGGTTGGATTGATCGCGAAAAACCGTATCGATATCGGCCCGGATACTATCGAAAAGTTCGGTCATTCTAACGGAACCCACATCGGCCATGTTGTAAGTAATGCGCACATAACGACCCGTTGAATCGACCATTTTGGCAAGCATATCGCTAATGCCAATGCTCTTGGGCAGGTACGAGAGGATAAACGCTCGCTCGAATGCCCCGGGCAACCGGTACTGCCCCTCGTTGCCATTGAAATAGGCCTGACGGGCAAATTTGGAAGCCTCGATGATAGACAATGGGTTCGACAACTCGTCGTACTTCTGAAGACGCTCCTGAAGCATATCGATCTTGGTGAATGTGATGGCATTGCTGTATCCATTGGGATGACCCGAATCGTAAATAATGTCGAGTGGCATAACGCCCGTAAAGTTAGTTTCAAAAAACTTCAGATCGCGCGACACAGGATGCTTACGGGGAATATCGTCGACCATGTAGCCCTTGGCCTTCATCCTCGATATGCCAATAAAACCAACCACAACAAATACTAAACCTACATAGAAGATATGCTTACGCCTATAAAGGGTTGTGGTAACAACGCGGGTTAATGCAGTTTTAAACCCTTTATTAGACAAATGCTTTAAATGACGAGCGTTGGGATTTGGTAGATAACTAAATATAATTGGTATCAGCACCAATGATATTAGAAAAATGCCCACCACATTGATTGAAGCAATAACCCCAAACTCCTTAAGAATTTGGGTATTAGTAACAATAAAAGTGGCAAAACCCGCAGCCGTGGTAAGATTAGTTAACAAAGTGGCACTACCTATACGAATAATAACCCGGTAAAGAGCCTTTATCCGATTACCATGATGGAAAAACTCGTGATGATATTTATTGATGAGATAGATGCAATTGGGAACGCCAATAATTATCAGCAACGGAGGTACAACCCCGGTAAGAAGAGTTAACTCGTACCCAAATAACGAAATTGAACCCAAGCACCAAATCACAGCAGTTCCAACCACCAGCAAGGAGATGGCAACAATCTTAAACGAACGGAAGAGCAGCAGAAGGATGAGCGTAGTAACCAGTATGGCCAAGGCCACAAACAGGAACATCTCAAACTTAATCATTTCGCCCACAGTAACCCGTATGTAGGGTAACCCGGAATAACGCAACGGTTTAGAGGTTTCGGTTTCGTAAACCTTACATTCGTGAACAATATCGTCGATAAGCTTGATGCGCGTTTTGTTTGTAATACGCTCACGATTAAGCGTGATAAGCATTAAGTATGCCTGAGTGTCGGGGTTGTAGAGCAGCCCCTTATAAAAAACCTGCGACTGAAAAACTCGGGATGCGCTATCGAGACACTGATCGCTAGCGGTAACATCAAAAATTCGGCGCGACTCAAACTTCTTGATTGCCTGATTCTTCTCCAGGTTCACAGCATCTATTGCAGAAAAAACCTGTTCAACACCATCAACGGCTCGTATACGCTCCTCCAGGCTAGCCCAACTTCGGATATGGTGAGTTGCAAAAAAGTTACTGTCCTGTAAACCAATAACCATAATATTCTCACCCTTCCCGAAAAGTTTACTAATCCGCTCGTTCACAATAAACGCGCTATCGGTTTGCGGAAGAAGCGGGGTAGGCTTGTACGATAACTTCACGAACTGCGCTTTCCATCCCATAAAAAGTGTAATCGATATGATTACAACTAAAAAAGCAACTCTCGCTCTTAAAATTAATTTGGCAACACTATGAAACATCTCTCAAAATCTATAGATGACTACTAGTTACATATACTCAAAAACAGGATATATTGCAAAAAAAAGAAGTATAAGCAAATCAATAATATAAACAATTTATTACATTAACTAAATGTATTAAACTATTAATAAGAATTTTAAAATAGACAAAAAACACCAAAGATATCAAAAAAGCAAACAACGAATATAGCCCATATTTAAAAGAATAGCAATTCGAATCGATGAACGGTGAATAAAACCGGCATAGAAACCGATTGGTGAAATTGATAAATACAGAAAATAGGGGGACGAAAAAATCGGGTAAAACCCGCTATTTATTTTTATTTATTGACTAACGCATTAAATTTGCACAATTCAATTAATTAGCAAAAAAGCACGTTATGAATTACGGCATACTGGATTTTCTAAACCTTTTGGGTTCGCTGGGATTGTTTCTATTCGGAATGAAGATGATGAGCGAAGCGCTACAAAAGGTAGCAGGCGACAAAATGCGATCGATCCTCTCGTCAATGACCTCAAACCGGTTTATGGGTATTCTTACCGGAGTGTTGGTAACCATGGTTATACAATCGTCGTCGGCAACAACCGTTATGGTGGTGAGCTTTGTAAATGCCGGCTTGCTCACGCTGGTGCAATCCATTGGTGTAATAATGGGAGCCAACATCGGAACAACCTTTACGGCTTGGCTAATCTCACTACTGGGATTCAAATTCAGCATCGTGCTAATTGCCATTCCGCTGGTGGGTATTGGATTTCCATTGGTATTTTCCAAAAAGGCATCGCTCAAGCATTGGGGCGAATTCATTGTGGGATTCGCATTACTCTTTATGGGGCTCGACTTTCTTAAAAACTCCGTACCCCGTATCGACCAAAGCCCCGAACTGTTCGCCTTCCTATCCAATTACGCCAACATGGGCTACATATCGGTATTCATTTTCCTACTTATTGGATCGCTTCTTACAATAGTTATACAGTCGTCGAGTGCAACCATGGCCCTTACACTGGTTATGTGCAGCCAGGGATGGATAACCTTCGAAATTGCAGCAGCCATGGTACTGGGCGAAAACATCGGAACCACAATCACAGCCAATATAGCCGCCCTAATAGGGAATGCATCGGCAAAACGGGCGGCCAGGGCTCACCTCATCTTCAACTTAATGGGCGTATTCTGGATGCTGATTATATTCTTCCCATACACCCAAACAATTGCCAACCTAATGGCAAACCATAACGGCGTATCGCCATACGAAAGCCTCGACAGCGTGCCAATAGCCCTGAGTATATTCCATACCAGCTTTAACCTGATAAATACCGGCCTACTGGTTTGGTTTACGCCTATCATTGTGAAAATTGTAACCTGGATGGTTCCCGCCAAAAAGGAAGAGGAAGAGGAGTTCCGGCTGGTACACATCAATATTGGGATGCTATCAACGGCAGAACTTTCGTTGGTGCAAGCCTATAAGGAAACAATTATATTCGCCAAAAGAACCATCAGGATGTTCGGCTTTGTGAAACTGCTCTTTAACGAAACCAACGATAAGGACTTTGACAACATCTACCAGCGAATTGAAAAATACGAAGGCATAAGCGACAGGGTTGAAGTAGAAATTGCCACATACCTAAACAAGGTATCAACCTACGAGCTAAGCGACGAAAGTTCGCGTAAACTGCAGGCCCTTTTCAGAATTATTAGCGAGATAGAATCCGTGGCCGATAGCAATTACGCCCTGGCCCGAACCATGAAACACAAACGCGATGCAAAAATTTGGTTCAGCCAGGAGATTCGGAACAACATGAACAAGATGTTTGAAAAAATTGATGAGGCTCTTTTGATAATGCAACAGAACCTGATTGATGGGCAAAAGGATCCGAATATCAACATGGGCCCCGTTTACGACATTGAGGAGCAGATAAACAACCTACGCGAGATGCTTAAAGAGGATCACATAAAGAATGTGGAAGCCAACAAGTATAAATATCAGGCCGGGGTTATGTATAGCGACCTATTCAACGATTGCGAAAAGATGGGCGATTACATCATCAACGTATCCGAAGCGGTGGCGGAAATAGAACGACCGGTTAAAGCAAAGGGGTACAATCCTAAATAAAAAGGAGGGTGAAAAATCACCCTCCTTTTTTTGTATTGTCCAAAAAAATATCTCCTCTCACAATCACGATTTCAGTGCGTTGGCACCAGAAACAATCTCCAAAATTTCGTTAGTAATAGCTGCCTGACGAGCCTTATTATAGTCGAGAACTAAATTACTCAGCAACGCCGAAGCATTTTCAGTGGCCTGGTGCATAGCAGTCATTCGGGCGCCATGCTCAGCCGCCGAGCTCTCCAACACTGCGGAGTGAAGCTTATTCAGAAGATAGTAAGGCAATAAGCGGTTAAGCAATTCCAAGGGATTTGGCTCAACAATTGGTTTATTTAAAATCAACTTACTATCTGTTGGCTTGGCAATTATTATGGGTAATAAAGTTTCGGATATTTGATCCTGACTGGCTGCATTCCTAAACTTGTTGTAAACAACAAACACCCTATCGAGCCTACCGGAACAATACATACCGAAAAATTTCTCGAAAATGGTACGGGTTGACACCACGGAGGGCTTATCGATAAACGAATGGCTAAACGACTCGTAGGGTAGTTTGGCACGCCGGACTATATCCTCGCCTTTTTTTCCCAAGCAGTAGAACTGAATATGCGCTTTGGGATGTTGGCGCTTGGCATCGGCGTAAACCTGCATGGCCATTTTTGAAATATTGGCGTTGAAAGCACCGCACATGCTGTTATTGGAAGTAACCAGCAGAATGGCCACCTCGCGGATCTCCTTCCGGAAACCAACATAGGGAACACCCTGTAAAATCTTATCGGACGAAATTGAACTTACAAGGTTCAGCACCTGCTCGTTAAATGGCCTAAACTTAATGAGATTATTCTGGGCCTTTTTAAACTTGGCTGCGGAAACCATTTTCATGGCGCTTGTAATCTTCTTGGTTGATGTAACCGAAGAGATCCTAGTCCGTATTTCCTTTAAGTTCGACATTGCTAATTACTTATAATTTTTTGCAACCTCCTCGGCCAAAAGGGTAAGCGCATCGGCAATCTCATCGGAAAAATCGCCCTGAGCAATCCTTTCGAGCTCAGGTTTCAACTTAATCTGGCACCTTTCCAAAAAGTCCTTCTCAAAATCACGAACCCTTCTAACCGGAACACTCTTTAGCAGACCCTTAGTGCCACAGAAAATTATGGCCACCTGCTGCTCAACAGGTAAAGGCTGGTATTGGGGCTGTTTCAGTATTTCAACATTCTTCAAGCCCTTATCCAGAACGGCCAGAGTAGCAGCATCCAAATCGGAACCGAACTTGGAGAAGGCCTCCAACTCGCGGTACTGAGCCTGATCGAGCTTAAGAGTACCGGCCACCTTGCGCATGGATTTAATCTGGGCCTTCCCTCCTACCCGCGATACCGAAATACCCACATTGATGGCAGGGCGCACACCGTTGTTAAACAGGTTCGACTCCAAAAAGATCTGACCATCGGTAATGGAAATCACGTTGGTGGGGATATACGCCGAAACGTCGCCAGCCTGAGTTTCGATAATTGGTAGTGCGGTTAAGGAACCGCCACCCTTAACTATTGGTTTAAGCGACTCGGGTAAATCGTTCATATTGGCAGCAATATCGTCCGAAGCAATAACCTTTGCAGCCCGCTCGAGTAAGCGAGAGTGGAGGTAAAAAACATCGCCAGGATAGGCCTCGCGTCCCGGTGGACGACGAAGCAACAGGGACACTTCGCGGTACGAAACGGCCTGCTTGGACAAATCGTCGTAAACAACGAGGGCGTGACGACCCGTATCGCGGAAATACTCGCCAATGGTAGCACCCGCAAAGGGGGCATAAAACTGCATGGCAGCGGGATCCGAAGCTGTTGAAACCACAATGGTGGTATAGTCCATAGCACCATGCTGTTCAAGGGTATGCGCAATACTGGCCACGGTGGAGCCCTTTTGCCCAATGGCAACATATATACAGTAAACAGGATCGCCCTTAAGGAAGTTGTTACGTTGGTTGATAATGGTATCGATAGCAATGGCGGTTTTGCCGGTTTGCCTGTCGCCGATGATCAACTCGCGCTGTCCACGTCCAATAGGAATCATAGAGTCGATTGCTTTAATACCGGTTTGAAGCGGCTCGGTAACAGGCTGGCGGAAAATAACACCCGGTGCTTTGCGTTCGAGAGCAAGGCTATAAACCTTACCGGCAATTGGGCCTTTTCCGTCGAGAGGTTCACCCAGGGTGTTCACCACACGGCCCAGCAAACCATCGCCCACGTTGATAGAAGCAATCTCGCCCAAGCTGCGAACCCGATCGCCCTCCTTCACGCGCTCGGTATCGCCCAAAAGAACAGCACCCACGTTATCCTCCTCCAAGTTAAGCACAATTCCCTTAATCCCGGAGTCGAACTCGATCAGTTCGTTGGATTTTACGTTATTCAACCCATAAACACGAGCAATTCCGTCGCTAACCTGTAGCACAAAACCCACCTCTTCGAATTTGGCTTTCTGGTTAATGCTCTCGAGCTCGTTTTTAATGAGCTCGGAAATCTCGGATGGTTTTATTTCGGCCATAAAATTTGCATTTACTTAATTAGAAAAAGATAGTCCCATCGACTTTTTAATTTGGCTCAACTGCCCAGCCACGCTATAATCCAGAATTTTCCCTTCGACTATAACCACGTATCCACCCACCAATTGGGGCTTCAAAACCACTGAAAGCTCAATACTTTTGGAGTATTTCGACTTGATAAAACTTTCAATCCCCTGTAATTCGACAGTTGAAAGTTCCAATGCGGTTTCGATTTGTACATCGAGGATACCATTTTCGGCACGGTACAAATCGCGGAAAAGCAATAGGGAGTTAAACGCGTACTCAAAACGATTACGTTTAATAAGAAGGTTTAAGAACTGGATAAGCTCCTCGCAGATGGAACCGGATAAAGCCCGATTAATGGCAGACAGTTTATCGGCTAACCGAATGGATGGATTTCGCATCAAATCCACAAGGCTATCAGATGATTGGATTAGCTGAATTAAAGTTTTAGTATGGTCGTATAGCAAGGGCGAAATACCCTTGTTGTTGCCAAGCATTAATAAAGCCTTAGCGTAGCGTATAGCAACTCGTCCACTATTCATAATATTTTATAATTCAACTGGTAACAGTTTAGTTCTGGGACATTTCTTTAATAAGCTCGTCGACATACTCGCGCTGTTTATCTACATCGGCAAACTGTTTCCGGAGAATTTTTTCGGAAAGATTGATGGCCAGAGCAGAAACGGATTGGTATAGCTCCTTTTTGGCAGCATCGCGTTCCTGACGGATAAGCTCACGCGATTTGTCAATCATTTTTTGAGCTTCGAGCCGAGCCTCCTCCTTGGCTTCATCAATAAGCTTTTCGCGAAAAGCTTTGGCCTCCTGAAAATCCTTTTCCCTTTCGATGCGGGCTTTTTCGGCCAGTTCAAGATTTTTTTCCTGAATTTTGGCCAACTCAGCCTTTGCCTCTTCGGCCTGTTTAAGTGCTTTCGCAATAAAATCCTCGCGGTTTTTTAAACCCAGCAGGATTGGTTTCCACGCAAACTTCTTAAGAATAAAAAGAAGAATGGAGAAGGAAAGCAACATCCAAAAAAGCAACCCATAATCAGGTGTAACCAAGCCCATGGCTTCAAAAGATTAAAGGAACAGAACTAGTGCGCAGATAATAATTGCAAAGAAGGCAACACCCTCGATAAGGGCAGCCGACACAATCATGTTGGCACGGATATCGCCGGCAGCCTCGGGTTGACGGGCAATTGCCTTAAGGGCGGATGCTCCAATTTTTCCAATTCCCAATCCTGCAGCAATGGCTGCCATACCGGCTCCAAATGCAGCACCCACCTTTGCCAGCTCTAAGCTAGCCTCGGCGGCTTGTAAGATGATAGATAGTGTAGTCATATTAATACTATTAAGTTAGATTATTTAATGATGTTCAGCAGTTGCCATTCCTATGTAAATTGCCGATAACAATGTAAACACATAGGCCTGAATTAAAGCAACCAGAAGTTCGAGTATCGACATAAATACTGAGAACAGTATTGATATGGGAGCCGCAGCGTACCCTAACCAAAACTTCATGGCGGCAAATATGAATATGAGGCTCATAAATACTATGGCAACCATGTGTCCTGCCAGTATATTAGCAAAGAGCCGCACCATGAGCACGAACGGCTTGATAAAAACGCCCATTAACTCCACCAACGGCATAATGGGGATAGGAAATTTAAGGAACCAGGGTACACCCGGTGCATTTACAATATCCTTCCAGTAATGCTTATTGCCGTTGATATTTACAATAACAAAGGTAAAAAGAGCCAATGCCATGGTTACTGCAATATTCCCGGTTACGTTGGCTCCACCGGGTAGGATGGGAATTAAACCCAACATATTCGAAAACCAGATGAAGAAGAAAACGGAAAGTAGAAAGGGCATAAAGCGCATGTACTGCCTTTCGCCAATTGACGGAATGGCAATCTCGTTCTTAACGAACAGTATAATGGGTTCAAATAAATTCTGAAGGCCAGTAGGTGCAACGTAAGGATTCATTTTATAACGATTACCTATGGATATAAAAATCCAACATAGTATAATGCAAACAAAAAGAATGGTTACAACGTTTTTGGTTAACGAAAAGTTAAGGGGTAAGGGACTTAACTGATTAATATTCCCATCGCTATCCAACTCTACAATTTTTCCCTTGTACTTACCCTCGGTTTCGAGTTTAAAGCCTTTATAAGAATGTGTTGGATTGTGAAACTTACTCGACAAAAATACATTGAAGCCCTTGTTGCTACTATAAAGAATAATGGGCAGAGGTAAACTGTAGTGGTGATGATTAACAGTTAGCACATGCCACTCGAAGGAATCGCCAATGTGATCGAATATAAACTCGGTGGCATTGAACTTTCCGGGCCGGTGAGAAGCGGCCACACTACCAGAATCGCTCAGCTCGTGTGTTGTGGCCCAGCCACTAGCAAACGAAAAGAGCAACACTAACACCAATATCCCTATACGCCTCATTGGTTTTTAGTTTTTCGGATTAAACCCTGAATTTCCACGAGCTCGTGGACGAAAAAAATGAAATAGGAAAGTAAATATACGATAATAAATGGTAAGGGATTAAATCGGAGAACGAAAATTAAGGCCAAAAAAGTAAATAAATTTAATAGGAATTTTATACCATTAAACAGTAAATATTTACGAAAAAACACATTGTGCGATAGTTTAAGTATCCCTATTAATTTATACATAAACAAAAGGTTAAATATAGGCGGAACAAGGGTAATAAGGAGAAGCAAAGGGATACTAACCTGAAGTTTGGTTAAAGAGGCATAAAAATAAATAGCCAACAATACTAAGATTGTTAACAAAGCACACCTTAATACTATTGGCTTAAACAACGACACCGGTTGCATTTTGATTAGTAGGTCTGACTGTTACCAGAGTCGACAGAGGAGGAATAATCGGAACTAGCCATCTCGCAATAACCAGTAAACCGTGAACCTGGCTCAATGGCTACTTTACCTACATGCAAATCGCCGTTGATCTTAGCGGTCGATTTTATGGACAGCAACTCGAAAACGGTGATTTTACCCTCGATGGTTCCAGAAATATCGGAGTTTTTACAGGTAATTTCACCCTTAATTTTACCCGTTTCGCCAACAACCACTTTCCCTTTAACAGTTAAGTTGCCAATTAAAGTACCATCGATGCGTAAATCGCCATTGCTGTTGATGTCGCCACTAATTTCGGTTCCCAAACCAACAAGGTTGATGTTGTTGGTTGAAAGTTCATTTTCGTTAATTTTTGCCATTTTATAGTGTATTAAATTAAGTATCGGAATGGAGGCAGCAAATTTATAACTTTACATCACCTATCAAAATTTTTTAATCGTTTTCGTTCGGTAAAATTTCAGACGACGATTCCGTAAACTCGTCGGAGGAGTCGTCGCTCTCCTGTTCCCAACTCCACACAATCCTTTGTGGGCCACGGTTACGGTAAATAATGGCTGCTATCAATCCGCAAAGTCCACCAAATAAATGGTACTCCCACGAAATTCGGGGAGAAATTGGAAAAACACCCCAAATCAAACCGCCATATAGGAAAACGACCAAAAGCGAAACAGCCATAAGCCGGATATCGCGACGAATAACGCCGGAAAAAAAGAGAAACGAAGCCAAGCCGTAAACAACACCACTGGCGCCAATATGGTAACTCGGGCGTGCTCCAATCCAAACCATTACCCCACTAACCAACCAAACAAATATAAGAACCCTGTACGACAAATCCTTATAAAAATATAGCAAGCAAGTGAATAAAATAAATAATGAAAGGGAGTTGGATGCCAGATGGTTAAAATCGGAATGAATAAAAACAGCCAGCACAACGCCATATAGACCTTTTAAATGACGGGGGTAAACACCCAACTCGTGAAAACTACTGCCTCCGGAAATTTCGACGAGTTTGAACAGCAGCATAACGAGAACCAAGAGAAAGGGCGGAATAGTACAATACTTTATTCTTTTAAAATCATTCATATCAGAATATTAGGAATGTTATCTTAATTAGATCTACAATTAATTAGCATCTGGTTTTGAATTAATTTGGGAGATGAAATGATATTAAAAAAATCATCCAAGTAATTAATAACATGCGATTTATGCTTGCTGTTCAGCAATGTATCGGATTGTATTAGATAGTAAATATCATCCTTTGTTTTAATAAAATGGGCAACGGACGGTTCCAGTTCGGCTGATGAGCGACAGAACCCTCGGTAATAACGCTGGGTTACATGTGTTATGGGTATAATTTCGGGGGGTTTAGTGTACGGAGGGTTAACAAAACCGCAAAAATCGAAATCGTAAGGGATGGCTATGGGAACAAGGCTATTATTGGGAAGAACCAATTTAATATTGTGCAACTTGGGAACAGACCAATCGGTATTGCTGATCATATACTGAAAAATGGTCATTAAATCGATGGCCGACCGATTGGTGGCATCCTGCACAATACCAAGAGTTTTTAGAGGAACCGAATTTGTTCGGGCATGAAAAAGCTTAACATCCTCGATAAAAAAACCGACCGATTCGAATGGCTCAATCTTACTATTAATATCGATATAACTAATAAAGACAAAGCGAACCCGGAAACTAAAATCGGTAAGCAAATTGTACATTCGGTAGGCTAGGTACTCCTTCACCAAATACTGGTTATAGGAAAGTTTGGAGCGCTTGCAAACATTAACCAGTTTGAGCTTATTAATTCCATCGAATTCGGCCTGAGCTGATGTATCGGCGTTGAACTTAACGGTTAGTGGTGGTAGAGTGCAATTCTGACGGTTTCGACGGAAGATGCCGCGGGTACGGAGCTTTACCTTAATAGTGGTAGAGGTGCCATCGGGATGGATATAGGAAAGTGTGCCCGCATGGTAGCGCGCGGTACTGGTATCCACATCGCGGATAAGTGCGCGCAGATCGGTAACTATACTGATGCGTAGTGGCTCGTGTGAACTGAACAGCTTTACCTGCGAAAAAACCTGTCCACTACACACAACAAAAAATAATATTATGAAGAAGCGTACCATCAGGAAAAATTAGTAAATTTTTTCACGCGAACCATCGGAAAAACACCTAAAAAATTGCTTACCGACAATCAGCAAGCCTTGTTTTCGAATTCCGACCCTATCGAACGGAACATTGAGGGGATAAAGCAAACCATTGTACAACGGCTCAATCCGTTCAACCTCGGTGTGTCCAATAACCATGGCACTTGCTTGGTAAAAGTATAAAACGCGCTGAAGATCGGCTGGAGTAGCCCTTTTAACAGTGGGCTCGTCAACCAAATAACCCCGATACCAAAATACACCCTGTTCCGAGATGGCATGGGAGAAAATTGAAGGGTAGAGCGGCGGTATGGGATCCCCAGAGTCAAGGTTCAGAAGTGAATATACAGCGCGGTTAAGGCTATAGAGGGTAATATTTTGATTTACCATAAAATCCGACAATCCTGCATGCGCAAAAAGAACACTATCAATTTTAACCGAAGCCTTAAATGAACGAACAAATTGGCCTAAAATAGTGGTACTTGAAAATAGTTTAGAATACTCCATGTTTAAACCACGGGTAAGGAAAATATACTTAGGATTAAGGTAACGATAATCGTTATTAAGCGCCAACAATTCATGGTTACCCATAATAACATGCACGTTACCGCCACATCGGGGAGCCTGGTTAAAAAGCCTGTAAACCAACCAGAGAGTTTGAGTAACCATACTACCCCTATCGAACAAATCGCCAATAAAAACGAGATGGCCATCGTTAAAGTTCCAGTTAAGGTGGCTGTCGATAACCCGATTGGCTATGAGCAAATGAACCAATGAATCGTAGCAGCCGTGAACATCGCCAACGGCAAAAACCTTGGAAACGTTATGATATTCGAACACCGGATCGAACCTACGGGGTAATCTATATATTTTATAATCAAAGGTGTCGGCAGTGTAAACTTTACTAATTGTTAAAGAATCGGTAAACCTAAAACTTTTTTTAACGGTGTAAATATTTCCCGAAAGACTATCGTTTACAAGGTAGGTGGCTCGCAAGCGGTTCCAGCCCACCCAATCGACATAGGGCCCATCGTAGGTGGAAGGAAATGCGCCTTTTGCATACCGTGCCATGTAAGCGCGGAGGTAATCGGCGATTTCGGTACGATTGTACTCAAGGGCATAATCGAGACCACAGTAGCCCTTAAAATTCAGGATAAACGGGTTAGCCCTTGACTGGGATAACGTTTTGACCATATCTAAATTACCGTATCGGGCAGCATAGAGTAATGGCGTATTGCGGTGCTTATTGTAAATATCGACTGAGGCACCGTACTTAATAAGATGGGCAGCGATTTGGGAGCGATTGTAAATTGCACAGTACATCAGCGGGGTTAAATTGCTAATGGCAAAATTAATGTTAGCCCCTTTGCTCAAGGCGAATTCCACCAATCCAAAATTATCGTTAATAATGGCAAAGGCTAACAGGTTATATGAACTACCTAAAAGCGCGCTATCGATGCCCCGCTGCGCCACATACCCGTCGAGGTACTGGTAATCGGCATTAAGGATGCGCTGACGAAGCGCGCTATCCATGGAAAAAGTATCCTGCGGAAAGGCTCTGTACATCGAAAACATCAACATACAGATAAAAACCAAAAATATACGAGAGGTTTTAGACACCCTAAATCCGATTAAATTTTAACACCCCACACCAGCACATCGTCGATTTGCTCGTTGCGCCCCATCCATTTGAGAAACTCCATCTCTAGAACATTACGCTGCTCGATACCTTGTAGTGATTGAACTTTGGGAAGAATTTGCTTGAAGTTAGTCCGCATAAACTTCTTATTACAAGGCCCTCCGAGTTGATCGAAATAACCATCGGAAGTAAGATATATCCAGTCGCCCGCCAGTAGTTTAAAGGAATTAACGGTAAAACGCTTTTCAGTATGGCCAAAGGACGTTCCCAGAGTAACATAATCGGGGCGTATTTCGGTGATTTCGCCACCCGAAGAGATGAAAAGCGGAATAAGAGCGCCGGTGTAATGAAGTTGATAGGTTTCGCGATCGAAAATGCAAACGGCAATATCCATACTATCCTTAAGAACCTGCTCGTTCTCCGACTTACGCAATTTCTGAATAAGCTGTTCGTTGATGAATTCTAGAATTTGATCGGGCTCATAGTAATTATGGAGATTAACTGCCTGATTGAGCAAATCGATCCCGATAATACTCATAAACGCTCCGGGAACACCATGCCCGGTACAATCCGAAAGGGCAAAGTAAACCCGTTTACCGGAGGTAACCATCCAGTAAAAATCGCCGCTAACAATATCCTTGGGTTTATTAAAGATAAGGGTATCGGTAAAAACAGCGCGCACCATTTCCTCGGAAGGCTGGATAGACTCCTGGATGCGCTCTGCGTATCGGATACTGTCGGTGATCTTCTCGATATAATTCTCGATAATCTTGTACGCCTCCTCGAGGTTAGAGTTCTTTTGCTCAATAAAGTCCTTATTTCGCTCAATTTCTTCCTTCTGGGTTTCGATCTCCTGTTTCTGCTCCTCGAGGCGTATGTTCTGCTCCTCAATTTCGCGAATCTGGCGCGAAAGCAAGTTGTTACTATTCCGTTTGGTAACAAAAGCCTGATAAATAGAAATAATGATGACAATGGTTAGAAGCAACCCGATAAGCAAACCATTCTTAAGAATATTCTGGCGCTTTAACTCCTTCTGCTTAATTTCCTGCGATTGCATCAGGAGTTTTATCTCATTCTCCTTCTTCTCGGTTTCGTAAATTGTTTGTATGGTTGATATGTGGCGGGTGTTCTTCTCGTTAAGCACGCTATCCTTGAAAGTGGAGGCCTTAGCATAATAGAACAAAGCGGAATCGTAACGTTTCTCCCTCTTATAATAGTCGCTATAAACTTCATAAATCCACTGCTGATGAATTAAACTATTGATTTGTTTAGCAATAGTTATAGACATATCAATATTCGCTTTAGCTTCGCGAACACGTCCAAGCGCCAGAAGCACCCGGGATAAATTGATATAACTATCGGCTAAAAACTTCCTATCGCCCAGCTGCTTATCGATTGTGAGAGCCTTACTAAAAAAATCGAGAGCCGATTTGTATCGACCGGTGTACAGATCGATCTTACCGAGGGCATTATAACTAATGGCAATACCCTTGAGGTTGTTAATCCTAAGGTTCACATCCAAAGAGCGTTGATAGAAATCGCGGGCATTGACATAATCGCCCTTAAACTCGTACACCTCGCCAATATTATTACAGTTCATGGCCAGCCCGAGGGAGTTGCCCATGGATTCGGAAATATCGAGGGCGCGGGTAAAATACTCAATAGCATCGTCGTACCGACCATTCAGCGAGAAAATATTTCCCAAACTATTGCACGAAACCGATACACTGAAGCTGTCGCGAATTTCCTCAGCAATTTTTAGGGCTTTAATGTGGTACTCGGTGGCAAATGCATGATTATCGATACGGCGGTACACAACTCCAAGATTGTTTAACGATATGGCCAGCATTCGCTTGTCGTTAAGAGCCTTTGCCAAGGCGTAGGCATTATTGTGATACCGAAGCGACTCGTTATACTTTGATTGGTTGCGGTAAAAAACACCCAACTGGTTATACACCGTGGCACGCAGAGTGGTATAGGAGGAACTGTCGGCAACTCGCTTGGCCTCGAATAGGTAATTCTCGGCCAAAACAGCGTTGGGTTCATCGCGATCGTAGTATGCTGCTATTTGCACAAGTAGTTCAACCCGTGCGCTATCGTTGGATTCCTGGTAAAGCTTGAGCAAAAGGGAATCAATTTTCTGCGCAACACCTAAGCGGCACAGAAACAATAACAGTAATAGCACAACAGGAAACCTTAACCACCTATCTATATGAAAATTAATCATAAATAAAAATTATAAAAAATCCTTGAAAAGGCAACGAGAAAGCACCCGATTGAACCTAACAAGTTAGCAATGTTTGGTAATATTTCAAATTGTTTAGCGCACATTTTCGGTTTTTGATTGGAATACTTATGTTTGCGATAAAAAAAATACAAAATGCTGCAGAAAGCGAAACAACTGATAAAATACATAATAATCGCCACAGCCATAGTGGCAACCCTCTTTACCATTGCGGTTATTTATATCGTATACAACAAAGAAACAATTACCGACTACTACTTACAAACATTCAAAACCGACACAAAGGTTGATTTCCGTTACTCTGCGTTTAAGTTGAACCTATTGAGCCATTTCCCGAATGCAGCATTCACCTTCGAAAATCCAGAAATTTATTATCCTGGCATAAAACCAGCAAAAGCATTGCTAACCGCAAGGCAAATAAGTTTTACCATAAACCTGGCAAACCTGCTAAACAAACGATTCGATATGCGCGAAGGCATAGTAGAGGGCGGTACTTTACACTACATACCCCAAGGAATTGACTCGCTACTGCATCACCTAAAACCCGAGACCCAACAACAAAACCCAAAAAGTAACTTCCCTATCAACATTAATAAATTAAGATTAGAAAACACTATACTAAATATTTATAGTATAAATAGTAAACTTAAACATGAGGTAAGCATACATAAATCACAATTTGATATAAGTATATATAATAAAAATAAATACTCATTCGATATTGAAGTAAACTCGATCCGAACAAACAACAAAGAGTATTCATACCCAATGGAAATAAGCGGAAGCGCCGAAGAGGATGGCAATAACCACAACATCGAGATAAAACGTTTAAAATGTAATTCGGTAAGCCTCGATGCAAAAGCCCATTACAACCAAACAACCGGTAAGCTGAACATAGCATTCAACAGTGGGAAAACCTCCATCATCAGAATGATGGAGCTAGCACAGGGAAATCAGAAATGGATACAATCGGGATGGGTTAAGTTTTCGGGAACAGCAACCTACAATACGAAAAATAACCACACCGAGCAGGTTATACTGAAGCACAGCAGTTCGCTTAAAATCCGAATGAACAAGAGGATCGTTACCATTGATAAAATGGTAGGCGAAACCCAATTAACGAACAACCTAAAAAACCACCATACATACATTAGCAACATTTCGATTAAGGATAAAAACTCGAGCATAAAAGCAAATGCCCGGGTGAAAGGAATCGAAACTCCGATAATACTGACCGAAGGCACATTCGACATTAACGAAGATGGGATTGAAACGGGCAAAAATACAATATCAGTAAAGGCAAAGGGAAATATAAAGGCGTTGGTATCGGTAAAAAACAGTGGGAACGATGAAAAAAATCCAATCACCTTCCACAAGGTAAAGGGAAATGCCACGTACTCGGTATCGGGATTGGATATACTAAAAGATCTGAACGAGATAGAAGGAACCGTTAACGCTGATAACGATTTAACACTACACGCCAACGCCAACCTTAATGGTAAGCCTCTATCCATACATGTAATCCAGCAAAACATCGCCAGTTGTCTAAATACAAAATCGTTAACAAGACCCGAGATCGCTATTGAAAGTGACGAACTGAATGTGGATTACATACTAGCCAGCATAAGCCGGACAGAGCCGGACGATACAAAAAATCGGAATAGCGATACTTATAACGCAAGGGTTAAAACAAAATGTTTAAAAGTATTGAATAACAGATTTATGAACGTAAGCGGTTGCATAAAATATTCAAATAATGAAATTGAAATAACTGATTTTGTGGGTAATGGTTTTGATGGAACAATAAATGGGACGCTAAAAAAACTGGGAAACACGCTATGGCTAAACACCGAGTTTAGAAACATCAACATAACAAACCTGTTTGCACACTATAACAACTTTAACCAATCGGTAGTACAGTCGAGCAATATTAGCGGGAATCTCGCGGGCAAAGCGCATCTTTTTTTCAACATAACCGATAAGGGAACCCTCGACTACCCATCGCTGAAACTGGAGTCGGAAATAACCATTAGCAACGGACGGCTAACGGGGATGAATAAAATTGAAAAACTATCGAAATGGTTGCGACTGAACGAGGTAAAAAGTATAGACTTTAGCACAATACACAACACCGTAGAAATATCGAACCAATGCGTACGGTTCCCACAAATACAAATAAAATCGAATGTGGTTAACTTTCTGATCTCGGGCGAACATCACTTTGATGGAAACTACAACTACTGGCTTAAACTAAACTTCAACCAGATACTGGGTAGGCGGTTCCTGAAAGAATCGGCACAAAACTACAGCGAGGATGGCGGCATAAGCCTTTACCTTAAGCTATCGGGAAATAAAGATGCGTACGAGATTGGCATAGATAAAAAATCGTCGCTGGAGAAAATCCGCAACGACCTGGAGCAGGAACGGAAGAATTTGCAAACAATTCTACGCGAGGAATTTAAGCCATCGCACCCCACCGACTCAGCACGAATTAGAGCGCCGAAGGACAGTTTATCGAAAAAAAGTAGCATTTTTAGGGTTGAATGGGACGAGTACGACACACTAAAAACAGAGTAATACAAACAATATGCAAAACAGATTCAAGACTAACCTAGTTCTGCTGATACTGGCGATTATTATTGGCCTATCGACCATTGCGATAACCAATAAGTTTGTGAACCAACTGGCGCTTGAGGAACGGAAAAAGATAGACCTATGGGTATCGGGGATCAGGGAGTTAACCAACCTGACGAGCAGCGAGCAGGATTTTACCTTCATCTTTGAGGTGATACAGAATAACAGCACAGTACCAGTGGTGCTAACAGATGAATACAACAACATCCAAGGATTTCGGAATGTGGATAAGGATTTGCTGAATGATGCCGAATCGACAAAGCGGCTACTCAACAAAATGCGATCGGAACACGAGCCCATAGAAATAAACCTATCGAACAATGTAAAGAACTACGTTTACTACATGGATAGTACAACTTTAAAAAAACTATCATATTACCCTTATATTCAATTATTTATAATAATACTATTCATACTGATATCGTACTACGCTTTTAGCCAATCGCGCAAAGCCGAACAGAACGGTATATGGGTAGGCATGGCCAAGGAGACCGCACACCAACTGGGAACACCCACATCATCGTTAATGGCCTGTTTGGCAATACTAAGGGACAAAATGCCTGCAGAAAAGGTTCTAGACGAGCTGGAGAAGGACATCCACCGGCTCGAGGTAATCACCGACAGATTCTCGAAAATAGGCTCAACCCCGAAATTAACAATGGGTAACCTAACGGAAACGCTGAATAAATCGATAGCCTACCTGCAAAGCCGGTTATCGAAAAATGTTGAATTCGAAAAATTATACCCCGAAACCAGCAGCATCAGGATACCACTGAACGATAAATTGATAGAGTGGGTTATCGAAAATATTGCTAAAAACAGCGTAGACGCGATGAACGGCAATGGCAAACTATCGTTCAACATAATTGACAATACGCAAGTAGTTTTCATCGACATAACCGACACAGGCAAAGGCATTCCCCGATCGAAATTTAAAGATGTATTTAGGCCTGGCTATACAACCAAATCGAGAGGCTGGGGTCTGGGATTAACGCTATCGAAACGGATAATAGAGGAGTACCACAGGGGAAAAATCTTTGTAAAGATGTCGGAAATAAACAAGGGTACCACCTTCAGGATAGTGCTTTACAAGAATTAGGGAACCGGATCGTAGCCGTGTCCACCCCAGGGATTACAGCTTAGAATACGTTTTACGGAAAGCCAAAGCCCTTTAAAAAAACCGTGCTTCTTTAAAGCCTCGATGGAATAGGCGGAACAAGTAGGAGTATAACGGCAACTATTGGGGAAATAGGGCGAAATAAAGATTTGATAAAACTTCACCAAAATAATGGGCAAATAGGCCAAAATACGGGTTATAAAACGCCAAATCATCAATAAGTAAGTCATAGCCGCAAACAATTAAATTTTCTGAACGAAAGCCCAATAATGCACCGAAAACAAAAAAAGGGATGTAACCGCTACTTAAGCTTTGTGGCCAGTTTGGAAAGAAGCTGATCCACCACCACCTCAATTTCGTGAAACTCTTTCAAATCCTTGGATACATAGATGAAAGAAAGGTTAAGGCACTGACCCGAAGGGACAAAATCGATAACAGAGGGAGTGCGCAACCGGAAAGCCTCGCGAATACGCCGTCGCATTAAATTTCGCTTAACAGCCCGCTTAAAGCTGCGCTTGGGAACCACAAACATAACCTTAAAACGAATATCATCTACTGCCGGGGTAAGGGAGTAAACCAATTTGATAGGGTAGCAAAACACCGAACTGCCCCCATTAAAAAGCGAGGAAATTTCCTTTTCGTGAGTTAGCCTATTTTGGCGGCGTAGGAAGAGTCGCATAAAAAAGGGGGATTGAATTATCCCCCAAAATTACTTATTTTTTTTGGTGTATTCCTTTAAAAATACATCAATAGCTTGTGTCATACTAGGGCAATTGGGATTAGGCGCGGAAATATCTAAACGCAAACCAAAATCCTTTACAGCCTTGGCAGTTGTGGAACCAAATGCACCAACCACAATATCATTCTGATTAAAATCGGGGATATTCTCGAAAAGCGATTTAACACCGCTGGGGCTATAAAAAACCACCATTTCGTAAGGGAACTCGGCTTTAAGGTCGGACAAATTGCTACTCACCGTCTTATAGAAAATCGCCTTGGTGTAATTCACCTTGGCCTTATCGAGCGATTTAGGGATTTCGGGTTTATGCACATCGGAAAGGGAAAGAAGAAACTTCTCCTCCTTGTGTTTCTGCATAATATCGACCAAATCGGCAAAAGTATTATTACCGTAAAAGATTTTACGCTTCCGGTACACAATGTACTTCTGCAGGTAAAGGGCAACAGACTCTGTAATGCAGAAATATTTCATTGTTTCGGGAACAGCAACGCGAACCTCCTCACATATACGGAAGAAATGATCGACAGCGGTTTTGCTAGTAAAAATAACGGCTGTATGATCTAAGATATTGATTTTTTGTTGCCGAAACTCCTTAGAGGTAACCCCCTCGACATGAATAAAAGGTCGGAAATCAATCTTTAAACCATACTTCTGCGAAATATCCCCATAGGGAGATTTCTCGTTCTGCGGTTCGGGTTGCGAAATAACTACTCTCTTGATTTTCAAAGCCCTAAAGTTTAATTACTATCTGAAATCACAGTGCTTGTGCCCAAACATAAAGTAGTATAGCGGGCACAATTTCAAGGGCACAAAGGTATAAAATGTAATACAAAAAAGAAATACCATTTTTGATAAAGAGGGTAAGTAGGCGGAATAATCGGTACAGATAGAGGAAAACAAGAATAATTATAGAGGCATAGAACGCATACATAGCAATAGAATCGTTGGAATAGAAGATAACTAGTGCAATGGGTAAAAGCACCAATCCTCCCAAACGGAATACCAGCAACGAATCGAACAGTAATTTAGATGTAAAATCCTTAATATTTAGGGTAACCCGCACAATCCAATGAACAATGTAAAAATACAAGCGGTACACAAAAAGCGATCCCAAAATAGCCGCAAATAAAAGCAGAACACCCCAAGCCCCCCCGAAGTGAATGCCTAAACCATAAACAGAACGGTAAACTATAAACGACAGGGCAAAAAGCGAAACGGTATCGAGCAGCAAAAGCATACGCCGAAGGGGAACATTCAAATCGTCGACCAACTTCTCCACCACATAGGAATAAATAAATGCTTCAAAAAACTTAGCCAGATACTTTGCATACCTTACAAAAACAGCCACAAAACATAAAAACCCGATAGCGAAAGGAAAAATTAAAAGATCGGTAGAAACACTCTCCTTAAGCGGTTTGGGATGAATCCAGGGTTTACCAGGAATAGCAGTGGTGGATTTAAGAACTGTTTTAATTTTTACAACTGGTATTAATGTCTGATCCTTTATAATGTAACAGCCATCATTTAAACCTTTACTTTTATTATTAACACTTATTAAATTATTATACAGATAGTTATTTTTACTACCGTTAAAATGATTCGCGGTATAATCGATAGTGTAGGGTGCTACGGTAGCGGCTGAATCGTGAAAATGCTGAATTTGGCTCATAGAATTTGAATAGATAAAGGCAAAAGTATTGATTATTTAGCAAAATGCGAAAAAAGTAAATCGGCTTTCTTTTCTCCTACCACAGCAACCAGATTTTCGCGCGAAGCGTGTACAATGGCATCGATCGATTTGAAATGCGAAAAAAGAAGCTGGATGGTTTTAGGTCCAATGCCTTCGACAGTGGAAAGCGACGATGTGAGAGCGCTTTTACTCCTACGATTGGTATGGTGTGCAACGCCAAAACGGTGAGCCTCGTCGCGAGCCTGCTGAATAACCTTGAGGGTTTCGGAACGCTTATCGAGGTATAGCGGCACCGCATCGCCGGGGAAATATATCTCCTCCAACCGCTTGGCGATGCCAATTAGCTGTATGGAGCTGGTTAAGCCAAGTTGATGCAAGCTCTCGTAAGCGGAACTTAACTGCCCCTTGCCCCCATCGATAATAACGAGCTGCGGCAATGGTAAGCGCTCCTCCTGCAATCGCGAATAGCGGCGATAGATCACCTCGCGCATGGAGGCAAAATCGTCGGGGCCCACCACCGATTTTATATTGAAGTGCCGGTAATCGCGCTTAGAGGGCTTGGCATTCCTGAAAACCACACACGATGCCACGGGGTTGGTTCCCTGTAAATTGGAATTATCGAAACACTCAATATGGGTGGGAAGGTCATGAAGCCGCAAATCGTCCTTAATTTTAGAAAGAATACGATCGGTGCGGGTTTGTGGATTTTTAAGCTCATCACGCTTAATCAAGTCGTCGATATAAACTCTACAATTCCTTAAACTTAAATCGATTAAAGATTTCTTATCGCCACGCTCCGGTACCGAGTAATTAGCGTTTTCGATTAAAAAGTCGGGTAAAACGTTCACAATAATATTGCGCGACGTACTTCGCAGCCGCGTACGAATCTCGGTTATGGCAAACGATAAAAGTTCGGGCAAATCCTCCTCCAGCTGATTTTTAAGTTCGAGATTATAGGATTGAACCACAACACCGGAGCTAACATTTAAATAATTAACCACTTTAATACCGGCAGTATGCAGAATGGTAAACACATCCAAATCGCGATACTTTGGATTTACAATGGTGGATTTGCTCTGGTACCGCTGCAAAATCTCAATTTTATTCTTAATCAGTTGAGCCTTCTCGAACTGAAAAAGTGAAGCCTCACGAGCCATTTCGTCGGTAAGCCACTTCAG
>JACJXC010000007.1 GCA_020636835.1 Bacteroidales bacterium | reverse complement strand
TTTTTACAATCGTTTGATTCTAGCCTTCAGGTTTATTCCGCAGGTACTGAACCTGCCGAAAGGGTTAACCCAAACGCCATTAAGGTTATGAGCGAAGTTGGTATTGATATTAGCCTGCATACCCCAAAGCGAGTTGACCAATATATTATGGAGGAGTGGGAGTATGTAATTACAGTTTGTGGCGGAGCTAACGAGAACTGCCCCGTTTTTACAGGAAAAGTAAAGCAGCGCTGGCACTTAGGCTACGACGACCCAGCGGAGGCAATTGGAACCGATGAGGTAATAATTGCAGAGTTCCGTAAAGTTCGCGATGAGATAATGGATGGGTTTTACTCGTTTTACAAAAGCCAGATTAAGGGTGAGCATACCTGTGGTTGTGGTTGCTGCGGTTAACTGTAAAAAGAAAGGGTGCCGATACGGACACCCTTTGCTTTTTGTATTTGTTATACTATTTCACCTCTTCGGCATCAGTAACTCCATCCTTTTGGCTTTGCTCAATGCTCTTCCCCTTTAGGTAGTTTGGCAATTCCATACCAGCCATTTTGAATAGTTCCTCGAATGGAGGGATAGAACCCAGCATTCCCGATAGGAAGTTAGCCGAGGTTGGCGATTTTCCATCTTTACCAGAACTCATATTATCCCAAACGGTAATCTTGTCAATCTTAAGGTTCTTAATGGCTTCAACCTGAGTTTTAACTAATTCAGGAAGTTTATCGGCAATCATCATCATTACTGCATCCTGTGAGTTTCCGGTTGCTTTGCTTAGTTTCTCGAAACCTTCGGCCTGTTTACTTAGGATTTCGTAAATACCTTTTGCTTCGGCCTGCATCTTCATGTAGATAGCATCGGCCTCTCCTCGCGCATGACGTCGAATTTGCTCTGCCATTGCCTCTGCATCAATCTCAATTTTCTCCTTATTGATTTGTGCTGGAACCACAATATCGGCTTTTTGGGTAGCCTCCTGACGTTCTGCACGGGCTAACTCAGCCTCGCGCTCAGCGGCGTAGGCTTCTTCCAATGCTTTTGCTTGATTCACTTTCTCTGCAGCAATAGCTTTTCTTTCGGCTTCGGCTTCTCTTTCCCTACGGGTTGCATTTGAATTGGCTATTGTAACCTTTGCGGTGTTTTCCCCTTCAACGGCAGTAGCGTCGGCCGATGAAACCTGAACGCGTTGGTCGCGGAGCGCGTTTGCCTCGCCAATGGAACCGTCGCGGTTCTTCTCAGCAACGCTCTTTTTGGCATCGTTAATAGCCTTAGCAGCGGCTTCTTTACCCAAGGCGACAATGTAGCCCGACTCATCGTTAATGTCGGTTACGTTTACGTTGATTAGTTTTAAACCGATTTTTTTCAATTCGGCTTCTACGTTCGACGAAACAGCAGCAAGGAATTTATCGCGGTTGCTGTTGATTTCCTCAATATCCATGGTGGCCACAACCAAACGGAGTTGACCAAAAATGATATCCTTTGCAAGGTTGCTAATATCATCCTGACTTAAACCTAACAGACGTTCAGCGGCATTATCCATTACGCCTGGCTCTGTGGATATACCCACGGTAAAACGTGATGGCACATCAACACGGATATTCTGCTGGCTAAGCGCGTTGGTTAGGTTAATTTCAATGGACAGTGGTGTAAGATTCAGAAAAGAATAATCTTGAATTACCGGCCAAATAAATGCAGCACCTCCGTGAATACACTTTGCGGAGCGGGCCTCGGCGGTTTTTCCCTTACCAACTTTACCGTAAACAACAAGCACCCTGTCCGAAGGGCATCGCTTGTAACGCTTGAATAGCGAAATAATTAGGATAAACACGAATACTATCCCAATTACAATTGCAAAAACAACAAATTGACTCATATTTAGATATTTTAGGATTTTTTATAGAAATAATTGAGAAATGCTTGAGATGCTGAAACAAGTTCAGCATGACTTTATTATCTACACTTTCTTTACTAGCACCAAATCATCATTAATTATAGCGGTAACCTGTATTACAGCACCAGTAGGTATATCCTCGGCTTCATCGGTCATTGCATCGATAGTTCTGAACCCTTGATGCTGAAATTGAATTTTCCCAGCTGCTCTGCGGTTGGCCGGAATAACAAGATAAACCGTTCCGGTTTTTCCAACTGCCGAGGCCATTACTACATTCCCCGACTCAACCAGTTTTCCCATGAAGTAAAAGATGGTTGCCATTATAACCATCATCAGCAATCCGCTAAAGAACGAGATTACTATGGTTATTGGGGTTGATAGTCCTGAGTCGATACAGGCAATTCCGCTCCATCCAAAAATGGTGAAGAACCCAATGAGATTTTTTAGGCTGATGAGTTGAAATCCAATTCCTGCATCGCCATCAATGCTTGCATCGGCATCGCCCGTGGCATCTAAATGTCCATCGGAGTCGGCGCCCACAAACGTCATCACAATTTGAATTAGGAAGATTGCGGAGGCGGGTATTGCAATCATCCAGTAAACTTTCGATAGGGTGGATAAACCCTCCCACCATAAGTTGAAGTTGAGTATCTCCATGTTTAGTTGTATTGTTTTTGTGAAGATAAGTATTTTATGCGAATTAAGAGTTGAAAAATCATAAAGTTATTAACAATTAAATTACTGAATGTCAGTAATTTGTGATTAAAATATTTGTACAAAACCTTAGAAATCAGTACTTTAAGGCAAGTAACCACACTACGCCTTCCAGCATGATTCCTAAGGTAAAAGAGCTCAAATTGATCGCTATATATCTGTATATTAGCGACATGTACAGGCAAGAGTTAAAATACTCTTGCCAACGGTTCAGCAATAATTCCACGCCGGCATTTACCGACGAGGAGGTAATGACAATTTATCTGTATTCTATGCACGTTGAACAACGCTTTAAAGTTAAACAAATCCATGAATTTGCCAGCGACCATCTCCGATCGTGGTTCCCCCTACTGCCCTCATACGAGGCCTTCAACATGAGGATCAACCGGTTGGGTGAAGCTTTCAAGCTGCTTGCCGCCCAAACAATTGAAAGGTATACGCCCATGGACTGTCTGTGCGATACCAGCTTACTGGACTCTATGCCCATTATCACCTGCTCAGGGAAACGTGAAGGTAAAGTGGCCAAAGAGATTACTGACAAGGGTTACTGCTCCACCAAAGGCATTTATTACTATGGCCTTAAGCTGCATGCGCTTGCCTTTCAACGCCCAAACCGCTTGCCCTTCCCTGAGCAGTTTCAGCTCACCCCTGCTTCGGAAAACGACCTGAACCTTTTTAAGCAGGCCTGGGGGGATATTGAAAATAGAACGTTTTATGGGGATAAGATATACCATGACAATGAGTACTTTGCACAAAACAGAGCGGGAAAGAACGCACTGATGCTAACCCCGGTAAAGGCGGTTAAAGGGCAGGATGAACAGACAAGGATGAGGGACAAAGCCGCAAACGAGCTGTTCTCCACAGCGGTATCAAAAGTCAGGCAACCCATAGAATCGTTATTCAACTGGCTGATAGAAAAAACAGATATTCAAAGAGCATCCAGGGTGCGGTCCACTAAGGGACTGATGGTCTACGTGTTTGGAAGGTTAGCGGCAGCTTATATCTTCCTAATTCTTTAACCCTTAATTCGCATATTAACCTAAAATTCGTTGCGCCATGTACAGGATCGAAAAAAAAACATCGGGTTATGTGATAATTTTTTCCGGAGTAGTGAATGCTCAGGAAATGAAACAGTGGTACGATGAGTCGAAGTTGAAGTTGGCCAATGAGTCGGCTAACTCCTTTGGAGTGATAATTGATATGAAGAACCTGAAACCCTTGGAACCCGAGGCTTCTGCAATAATGAAAAGTGGACAAAAGTTGTACCGCGATAAGGGGATGCTTCGGTCGGCTGTTATTCTTAGTAACTCAGAGCTTTGCGGCCAGTTCAAAGCAATTGCCTCCATGTCGGGGATTCTTAATACCGAAAGGTATATCGATGCTTCAGCATCGCAGGATCCTATTGCAAAGGCTATTAAATGGGTGAGGGAAGGAGTTGAATGATGATGGGGGAAGTGGCTTTTTGCCATTTCCCTATTTGTTGCCTTACAAAGGTGAGGCTCAATTATGCAGTCTTACAGGTTAAGCCGTGAGTTCTGCCGCATGGGGTTACTTCGGCTTGAATTTTTTCCTAAACCTGACTGATGTTATTTATGGGATGCTTTCAACTTTATAAATACGAACAGCATGCGAGTATTAATACTTGACGACGACGTTGATTATTCGCTATCGTTGAAAGAGATGATAGAGGAGGAGGGGCACGAGGTTACTGTTACTAATAGTCCAACCGACGCATTGAACATTGAGAATCTGAATCCGTTCGATGTTCTGATTACCGACATTATTATGCCCGAGATGGATGGGCTCGAGGTTATTCAGTACGTTAAGGCTACCCATCCTACCACTAAAATTATCGCTATTTCGGGCGGTGGCTATTTTTGCGCATCGGATTTGCTGCTAATGGCCAAGGAGTTTGGGGCATGTATGGTTATTGCCAAACCGTTCAATTTTTCCACGCTCAAACTTCAGCTCAATGCTCTTTCCACGTTATAATGTGTGTGTGCCCGGTGTGCGCTAGTTTTCAGTATGAATAAAATGAGAATTGTGTTATACTAGAATTGAAATGAAACGATTTTCTTCAAAAAAGAGAACATCATTCTCCCTCAGGTACCAATTGCTTGTGGTTTGGATTTGTCTTGCAGCGTTTAGTGTTTTTGGTGCATTGTCGTTTTATAATGCCCAAAAAGATTTGGCATTGCAAAAGCTTCAGCACAACGTTGAGGATATTGTTTCCATAAAAGTGCGGCAGTTCACCGAGTGGCATCAGGCACGGTTGGCCGATGCACAAATGTTTTCGCAAAGCCCGTTCTTTGCTGGGGCTGTGAGCAGTTGGCTATTAGATCGGGAGCGGGAGGGGTTGAAAGTCGATATTGTTAAAAGGCTTAATCTTATAAATATAAATAGAATATACACCTCAATTTTAATTACTGATTGTGCAGGAAATGTCCTAATCTCTACCGGCGATACTTTGCATCGTCTCGGGGCCACCACTAAAATGCTAATTAAAAATGCCGTTCACGACAAACAGGTTTTTTTTACTGATTTTTATGAATGTGCTACCCATAAAACAATGCATATCGATTACATCTCACCCCTCATGGACAAATCCGATTCGGTATTGGCTATAATTCTTTATAGAGTAAATGCTTATCAGTCCCTTTATCCAATTGTTGAGGAATGGCCTAAGCCGATTGAGAATACACTCAACTACGTAGTTCGGTATGATGGAGAGTCAGTCGTGTTTTTGAATTCAGCGTGGTGTGGAGGGGCTTCAAATTCTGCTGTTATTAATGATTATATAGTTGATGCCATTTATCATCCTGGGAAATTTACTAAAGCAAAAAATTCCGAGGGGCATACGCAGTATTTATTTGCTATGCATATACCGGCTACTTCGTGGAAGTTTGTTAAGGTGATAGATAGCCGTGGCATTCGAGAACTCATGGCAACTAATGTGATTGCCATCATTCTTTTGCCATTGCTTTTCATGGCTCTTGTTACTATCGCTTTAATTACGTATAATTTCTTTATTAAACGCAGCGAGTTCTTACGGGTAATAGCCCGCGAGCGCAAGCTGTCCAATTACTACAAGGAATTCCAAACCATATTTTATAGCATTGGCGATGGGGTTATTATAACCGATACCAATGGTATTGTTACCAATATGAACTTCGAGGCGGTTAGGGTGTCTGGATATAGGGAGAGTGATGCTTTTGGCAAATCGATAGCCGCTGTTTTTCGGATTGTACACCGGGTTACCAAGGTTGCAGAGGATAACCCTGTTCTTGCCGCATTAAAAAGCCGTAACGTGGTAGGGCTGTCGGATCAAATTCTGCTAATCAACCGCTATGGCCTCGAGATTCCCATTTCAACTACTGCTGCCCCTATTTTCAATGATAGGGATGAGATTCAGGGCGTTGTTTTGGTGCTCCGCGATAGATCCATGGAGATTGAGTCGGCTCGGAGGATCAAGGAAAGCGACGAGCGGTTCCAGCTAATCATGGAGTCTACCAACGACGGGTTGTGGGATTGGAATGTGAAAACCGATAACGCTTATTTCAGTCCGGCCTACTACGCAATGCTAGGCTATTCGGCCGATAGTTTGTCGGGGTCGAGCCGATCGTGGATGGAATTACTCCATCCCGACGATCGGGATTCGGCTATCGGAACTATTAAGCGCTGTATTAAGGGGGAATCCGATCGGTTCGAAACCGAGTTCAGGCTAAGGGCTAAGGATGGAACGTGGAAGTGGATACTATCGCGGGGGCGAAGCGTTTCGCGAAACAAAGCTGGGTTATCCATCCGCATGGTTGGAACCCATATCGATATTACCGAGCGGATGGTTATGAGCCAGAGCCTTAAGGAGAGCGAGGCTCGCCTCAATTTGGCACTCCGAGTGGCTAAAATGGGCTATTGGTATTATCATATAAATACAAGGAAGTTGTGTTGGTACGGAGGCGAACGCGAGTTATTGGGATTCTCTCTCGATTCGTGTAAGGAATCGGTGCGTAAGCTTATTACCACAGTTCATCCCGACGATAGGCGTCATTTTATTGAGTGCTCTGTACGTGCCATCGAGGGGAATGCTCCGTACGATAATACGTTTCGGGTGATTACTCCTTCGGGCGAAACACTTTGGCTCCATTCTTTTGGCCACCTATTTTCTACCGATGGAAAACCTGATTACATTTTTGGTGTAACACAGAATATTACTGAGCAAAAACAAAACGAGGCGACATTGAGGCATAGTGAGGAGAAGTACCGGATGCTTTTCAATAACATGACGCAGGGTTTTGCGCTTCATGAGATAATTCTCGACGATACCGGAATTCCAGTCGATTACCGTTTCCTTGATGTGAACGACGCTTTTGAACTGCTAACAGGCTTAAAGGCCAATATTGCCATTGGGAACTCCATTCGTGAGCTCATGCCCGATACTGAGCAGTACTGGATCGATATTTATGGTAAGGTTGCGTTAACCGGCGAGCCCATTCGGTACGAGAACTACTCGTCGGAGTTGGGGCGGTACTACGATGTTTGGGCCTTTAGCCCTCAAAAAGGGCAGTTTGCCACAATCTTCTCCGACATCACCCGCAAAAGGCAAATTGAGGAAACTCTTCAAAAACTAAAGAAGGGTATCGAGCAGAGTCCGGTTGTTGTTATTATAACCGACACCAAGGGATGTATTGAGTATGTTAATCCACGGTTTGTTGAGGTTTCGGGGTACCCGTTCAAAGAGGTTATTGGTAGAAACCCCAGAATCCTCAATTCGGGGTATCACGACGAGGAGTTCTTTAATAATCTGTGGACTACCATTCAGAACGGGAACGATTGGAAGGGTGTAATTCAGAATAAAAGTAAGACGGGGAAAATTTACTGGGAGTCCACTCTTATATCGCCAATTAAAAACGATAAGGGGGAGATTAAATATTTTATCGCAATTCAGGAGGACATCACGGAGCTTAAAAAGACCTCGGAAGCACGCCGCGAGAGCGACGAACAGTTGCGAAAATTCTTTGAGGTGGCATCGGTGGGCATCGTGCAGGCAAACCCTAACGATGGGATGCTGCTCCGATGCAACGAAACGTACTGCAAAATTACGGGTTACTCCATGGCAGATCTGCTTCAACTTTCGTTTGTCGATTTAACCCATCCCGACGATAGGGAGTGGGATATGGAGCTGTTTAAGGCCGCATTGGAGGGTAAAACATCTACCTATAATAGCGAGAAACGCTATATCCGTAAGGATGGTAGTACCATCTGGGTTAGGCTGAATGCTGCATTTGTTAGGGATGCTGCTGGGATTCCCATTCGAACGGTTGCTGTTTGCGAGGATATTACTGAGCGTAAGAAAAATGAACTGGCTATTTATGAGCGCGATATGCGGTTGAAGGAGCAAAATGAGGAGTACCAGGCAATAAACGAGGAACTTACCGAGAGTAACGATCGAATACGGGCAATTAATAAGGAGTTGATTATGGCGCGCGAAAAGGCCGAGGAGAACGATCGGCTTAAGTCTGCCTTCCTGGCCAATATGAGTCATGAAATTCGTACGCCCATGAACGGTATCATTGGATTTGCCGAACTACTTAAAAAGCCCGCACTGACCGAAGAGGAACGCGAAACGTATGTTGAGATTATTAAGCAGAGTGGACAGCGTTTACTCGATCTGATTAACAATCTGATAGATATTTCGAAAATTGAGGCAGGACAGCTAACTGCATCTGTATCGCAGGTTAACATATCGGCCGAGCTTATGTCGCAATACTATTTCTTTAAGCGCGAGGCGGAGCTAAAGGGGATTTGTTTATTGCTGCAAGGAGGGGAGGAGTTGCCCGATTTATTGTTGCTTACCGATAAGCAGAAGTTTATTTCCATTGTAACCAACCTAATCAAAAATGCCATAAAGTTCACCTCTAAGGGTACTATCGATTACGGATTCTCTATGGGACAGGATTCTGTGGAGTTTTATGTGTCGGATACAGGTATGGGTATTGCTCCAAAAATGCAGAGTCGCATTTTTGAGCGTTTTGTACAGGGCGATATTTCGCTTACCCGACCCTACGAAGGTGCAGGACTGGGTCTTGCCATTACTAAGTCGTATGTTGAATTGCTGGGTGGAAAAATTAATTTCGATTCGGAGGAGAATGTTGGTACAACATTTTACTTTACGCTGCCATTGAATAAACCGCCTAAGAAGAAAAAACTTGAACCCGAATCTGAAAAAGAGGTTGAGGTTGTTGTGAAGCACAACCACTTGAAGATTATGATTGTGGAGGACGATAAATTGTCCACACTTTACCTTCAGAGTTTACTGGAGCCGTTGGCTGAGGAGATGTTTTTTGCCGATAGCGGGGAGTTGGCTGTTCAATTGGTGCACGACAATTCCGACATCGATTTAATCCTCATGGATATTCGGATGCCTGATATTAGTGGATTGGAGGCAACCCGAAGAATTAGGCAGTTCAACACGGGTGTGGTAATACTGGCCCAAACTGCATTTGCGCTATCCGAGGATAGAGAAGAGTCTCTGGCTGCGGGTTGTAACGATTACCTTACTAAACCAATTAAACCGAACGATTTATTCCAGGCCATCGATAAGTGGATAAATAGCAGTATCATTTTTCATTAACCCGCCTAATTATTACCTTTACCCGGTATTAACCCCTTTGTAAAATGCAAAAACGAATTCAGCCCTACGCCGTATACAGCGATGGGCAAGGCAATATTTTTGAGGATACGCAGCTCTTTGCGGCTGGCCGGTCGGGTCAGAATTTTTACCCACTATACTTGGACGAGATGATTCCCCTGCCGGAAGGCAGTGATCTTTTTGAACTGCCCGGGCGTCATACACTCGGGTATAATAGGAATGGCGATTTGGTAGCTTCCCCCGATGGCTTTGCCAGTGCGGCTTTTATAGCCCCTGCCAATACTCAGCTGTCTATTGCTGCATGGCAGAATTCTCCCGATGCCCCTGTGCTTCCGCTATATGCGTACACTGCAGTGGGGTGGTATAAGGGAAAGTTTTATGTCCCCGCTGTTCGCATCGATTCCGACACCCGTCAGGATTGTGAGCATTTTAACCAGAAAGTGATTATTAAAAGGGGAAAAGAGATTCTCAAAAAATTTCCGGATAACCGTTTGGTTCGGCATATTATCGAGAATTGCGCTTTTGTTTACTATTGTCCAGCGGCTCGCAACTTTGCTATGGATCGCTGGGAGGCTCCTGTTCCAACATCGCCCACCTGTAATGCCCGTTGTGTGGGCTGTATTTCGAAGCAGGATAGCAAGGAGTCGCCTGTGCCCGAAACCCAACATCGACTTACTATTGTTCCTACTGTTGATGAGATTGTTCAGTTTACCGTTCCCCATTTGGAGAATGCACCCAATGCCATTATTAGTTTTGGACAGGGCTGCGAGGGAGAGCCTTTAATGCAGTGGGAGTTGCTGCGCGATTCCATTAAAGCCATTCGCGCAAAAACCGACAAGGGAATTATAAACCTCAATACGAATGGGAGTAAGCCCGATGCCGTGGATAAATTATTCGATGCGGGTTTGGATAGCATTCGGGTTAGCATGAATTCTGCTCAGGAAAAATGGTATAACCTGTATATCCGTCCTGTTGATTTTACTCAGGCCGACTCAATGGAGTCTCTGAAAATTGCTAGGAAACATGGGAAATGGGCCTCGATTAACTACTTTGTAATGCCCGGATTAACGGACACACCTCAGGAGTTAGATGCCCTTAGGGCTCTAATTGGGAGTACCCGTTTGAATATGATTCAGTGGCGAAATTTCAACATCGATCCCGATTGGCTTTTCAGTAGGATCGAGTATGCTGGGTATGGCGAAAATTGCCTAGGAGTGCAACAGGTAATGAAACGGATTAAAGAAGAGTTCCCGCATGTTTACTTTGGCTATTTCAACCCTAATAAAGACACAATGGCCGAGAATATGGTGAACTATTAATGGTGTTTATAATGATCATTGTTTTTTAGTTAAATTGTATAGTTTATTTTTCTTAAGCTTCGATTATTGCGCAACTCTTTGGCTATGTCGTGTTGTAATTGTTTTTACTGTTGATTGATTTGGGTTTAGTCGATTAAAATATTTTTTTCATAAACCCTCAAATTTACAACGTTTGCAGTTAGGATCATTTGCCGTTGTGATGGTTGCTGTAAAACATAAAAATCTAAACATATGTTTTATAGCATGAAAAATTAATTACTTTTGACCCGGATTCTTATTTGGGACAAAATGATTAAAAAAATTCTGATTGCTAACCGGGGCGAAATTGCCGTCCGGGTTGCTAGGTCGTGTCGCGAAATGGATATTCCTTCCGTGGCTGTTTATTCCGATTCCGACCGTCGTGCAATGCATGTTCGCTATGCCGACGAGGCGTATCACATTGGACCTTCGCCTTCGCGCGAAAGTTATCTGAATGCCGACAAGATTATTGAGGTTGCCTTAAAGTCTGGCGCCGATGCCATTCATCCGGGTTATGGTTTCCTTTCGGAAAATGCCGATTTTGCTCGAAAGTGCGCTCAATCGGGAATTATTTTTATTGGGCCTAATCCGGATGCTATCGACCACATGGGCGATAAAATTACTGCTCGTCAAACAATGATTGCAGCAGGTGTTCCGGTGGTTCCGGGGACGCAACAAAAGATTTCCGATTTCGATACGGTTAGCGTATAGTGGCCGAAATAGGATTGCCTGTCATGGTAAAAGCTTCCGCCGGTGGTGGCGGAAAGGGAATGCGTTTGGTGCGGAAACCCGAAGAGTTGATTTCTGCTGTAAAAATGGCTCAATCTGAAGCCATGTCAGCCTTTGGCGACGATACCGTTTACATCGAAAAGTATGTGGAAGCACCACACCATATCGAGTTTCAAATTTTAGCCGACAAACTTGGAAATACGGTGCATCTGTTCGAACGCGAATGTTCCATTCAGCGTCGCCATCAAAAGGTTGTAGAGGAAACACCTTCACCATTTCTTACTCCTGAACTTCGCGAAACTATGGGGCAGGCAGCGGTGGCAGCTGCTAAGGCTGTAAGTTATACCGGAGCCGGCACCATCGAGTTTTTGGTTGATGGGAATCGTAATTTCTACTTTTTGGAGATGAATACGCGATTGCAGGTGGAGCATCCGATTACCGAGCGTGTTACGGGTATCGATTTGGTTAAAGAGCAAATTCGAATTGCATCGGGGTTGCCAATTTCGTTTCGTCAGGATGAAATTTCGCAGCACGGACATGCCGTTGAGTGTCGAATATTGGCCGAGGATGCCTTCAACAACTTTATGCCGTCGCCGGGGTTAATTCGTCATATTAGCGAACCCAATGGTTTGGGCATTCGTACCGATGGCTATGCTTACGAGGGATACGAAATACCTATTCATTACGACCCCATGATTAGCAAGTTAATTTCGTGGGGAAGGACGCGCGAAGAGGCAATCGACAGAATGCGCAGAGCTCTTTTTGAATATAACATTACGGGGGTAAAAACATCAATTCGTTTTCAGAAACGGATAATGGAGCATCCGGATTTTCGAAAGGGAAATTACAATACGCATTTTATTCCCGATCATTTTGATGAGTTGATGAGCGCAAAGCGAACCGAAAATCCCGTGTTCGAGGATATGGCAATAATTGCAGCCTATTACGATTTCATATCCAAAATGGAGAAGGTTGCAATGAGCGATTTTACGGTTACTCAGGGTTCGATGAACTGGAAAACCTACGGAATAAAGAAAAATCTTCAACATATATAATCATGGCTTTAGATGTGAAAATTGGCGATAGGGTTGCCGATGTGAAGTTGATAAAGAGGGAAGGAGACTTTGCCATTTTTGAGGTTGATGGTAAGCGTTATGAGGTGGATATCGCTCAGGTTGAAAATGGGGTATATTCCATTCTTCATAACGGAAAGTCATTTAACATTGAGATTATTCCTGGCGATGGGCCTAAAAGTTATTATGTAAATACATATTACAACTCGCGTGAGGTGGAAATCATCGATGCGCAAAGCCGTTACCAGCAAAGTCGCAAATCTTCGGATGGCTATGCCGTGGAAAAGGTCATATCTACACCAATGCCGGGGCGTGTTGTCAAAATTCCGGTGTCGGAAGGCGATGCGGTTCAGCAGGGGTCAACGGTAATTGTAATTTCGGCTATGAAGATGGAGAGCGAGTACAAGAGCCCTGTTGATGGAGTTGTCAAGAAAATTTACGTAGCCGAAGGCGATAATATTAATGCCAATCAACCCCTTGTAGAGGTGGAGTATAACCTTTTGTTTAGTTAGCCATGCAATCATTCCTGAACGTCGACAAAAAGCAATCGTCAATACGTTTTTAAAAGTATAGGTTTTGCGCGAGTGTGCTTTTTCGATTTTAAAACTAATCCAATGAAAAATTTAGATGAACTATATCAGGAGTTAGCGCGACGAAATAAGCAAGCCGATGAGGCTGGAGGGGCTAGCAGGATTGCCAAACAGCATGAAAGCGGCAAAAAAATAGCCCGTGAGCGGATTGTAGAACTCTTAGATCCCGGAACGTTTAACGAACTCGATAAGTTTGTAACCCATCGTAATGCCGACTTTGGTATGGGCGATAAGCATATTGCCGGCGATGGTGTTGTTGCCGGTTATGGCAAGATAGATGGAAGGTTGGTTTATGTTTACGCCTACGATTTTACCGTTTTTGGCGGTACGCTTAGTCGGGCTAATGCCAACAAGATTATAAAACTTCAACAGCTGGCGAATAAAATGGGTGCGCCCATTATTGGTCTGAACGATTCTGGTGGGGCTCGTATTCAGGAAGGGGTGCAAAGTTTGGCCGGTTATGCCGAAATTTTTCATAACAATGTTCGAAGTTCGGGGGTGATACCTCAAATTACCTGTATTATGGGTCCTTGTGCCGGTGGAGCAGTTTACTCTCCTGCGCTCACCGATTTTATTGTGATGGTAAAGGATACCAGTTACATGTTTGTTACCGGGCCCGATGTTATTAAGGCTGTAACCCACGAGGAGGTGTCCAAGGACGAGTTGGGAGGTGCAATTACGCACAACTCTAAAAGTGGAGTGGCTCATTTTTTTGCCGATAGCGAGGAACAGGCCTTAATGCTTATTCGCGAGTTGATGAGTTTTCTTCCCGTGAATAACATGGAGGAACCGCCGGTAGTTCCGACAACCGACGACCCTTTGCGGGAAGATGAAGCGTTGCAAACGCTTGTCCCTGCCGATCCTAACAAGCCTTACGATATTAAGGATTTGATTTTATCCGTTGTTGATGATAAAAACTTTTTGGAAGTTCAGCCGTTATTTGCCAAAAATATTGTTGTTGGATTTGCCCGTATGGCAGGACACTCCGTTGGAATAGTTGCAAACCAACCGGCACACCTTGCAGGTGTTTTGGACATCGATGCGTCGGTTAAAGGTGCCCGTTTTATCCGCTTTTGCGATGCCTTTAATATTCCAATCGTAACCTTTGTTGATGTCCCCGGATTTTTACCCGGTATCAATCAGGAATCCAATGGAATTATTAAGCATGGCGCAAAGTTGCTTTACGCGTACTCGGAGGCAACCGTTCCAAAAATTGCTTTAATTACCCGCAAGGCGTATGGAGGAGCTTACTGTGTGATGTCGAGCAAGCAGGTTGGTGCCGATGTAAACTTTGCTTATCCTATGGCCGAAATTGCAGTGATGGGGCCTGAGGGCGCCGTGAATATTCTTTATCGAAGTAAAATTAATGACGATGAAAGCCGTCAGGGGTTGATAGATGAGTATCGAGAGAAATTTGCGAATCCCTACAGGGCTGCAGAACTTGGCTATGTTGATGAGGTTATATATCCTCGTCAAACCCGGTATAAAATAATTCAAGCATTGGAGATGACCCGTAGCAAGAGTTTGCAGAATCCTCCGCGTAAGCACGGTAATATTTCGCTCTAAAGTTGCACGAAAAGCACCTGCATCACCGATTTATTATTGCTTAAATCGCATATCGGGTTAAAGTGATTATCTTTGACCCGATTAAATTTTTATTGATGCAATTATCCAGTAAAAAGGCTTTAATTATTACATACTACTGGCCACCCTCCGGTGGTGCAGGTGTTTTTCGGTGGTTGAAATTTGTTAAGTATTTCCGTGCTTATGGTTGGGAGCCCATAATTTATACGCCCGAAAATCCAGAGGCACCAGCGGAAGACGAATCTTTACTAAAGGATATTCCCGTTGGTTTGGAGGTTGTTAAAACCCGGATTTGGGAACCTTACAATATCTATAAGTTTATTACTGGCAAAAGGAATCAGCGTATTGGGGTTAGCTTTGTCTCTCAGGGCAAGAAAAAGGGATTTCTGCATGGCTTTATGGTGTGGTTAAGGGGGAATTTACTAATTCCCGATCCAAGAATTTTTTGGGTTCGTCCATCGGTAAGGAGGCTTGAGGATTACATTAAACAGAATAACATTGAGGCGATAATTACAACAGGTCCCCCGCATTCAATGCATCTTATAGGTCTGAAGTTAAAGAAAAGGTTAAACATTAAGTGGATTGCCGATTTTAGGGATCCTTGGACAAATATCGATTTTTATAAGGAGCTAAAACTTACCTTTATTGCCGACAGAATTCATCATCGGTTGGAGAAAAAGGTGATAGGTTCAGCAGATGCAATTCTTGTTGTGTCCGAGCAAATGAAACAGGAATATCTGCCGTTGAATCCCAAGCGAATCGATGTTATAACCAATGGTTACGATGAGGATGAGGTTTCCGCTGGTAATGTAAATTTGGATAGCAAATTTAGCATTGCCCATGTTGGTACATTGAATGCTCCCCGCAATCCGGATATTCTATGGAAAGCCCTGTCGGAGTTGATTACAGAAATCCCCTCGCTAAAGGATGATTTGTTAATAAGGCTGGTTGGACAGGTCGATTTTTCAGTTAGAGAATCTCTAAAGGAGTTGAACTTAGATCATTTTTTTGAGCATATTGAGTTTTTAAAACACGACGAAGCTATTACATTGCAAAAACAATCGCAGGTTTTACTTCTAGTTGTGAATAATACACCTAACGCTTCGGGCATACTTACAGGCAAATTCTTTGAGTACCTTGGGTCGGGCAGAGTTATTTTTGGTGTTGGCCCAAGCAATGGTAATTTATGCGATATTTTAACCAAAACGGGCGTTGGCGAGATGGTTGATTATGGCGATTTGAAAAAGGCGAAGCAGATTATCGCTAATTATTATAACTCCTATAAATCGAATAACCTTTATCCCAAAATTGGAAATATTGAGGAGTATTCGCGCAGGAGTCTTACAGGCAAGATTATAGAAATAATTGAGCAAGTATAATTTTATGGCTAAAATACTTACAGTTGTTGGGGCACGTCCTCAATTCATTAAAGCGGCGGCGGTGAGCCGTCAGCTTAGCAAGCACGGAATTTCCGAGTTGATTGTCCACACCGGTCAGCATTTCGACGATAACATGTCCGATGTGTTTTTCCGCGAAATGGAGATTCCCAAACCAACCTATAATCTTGAGATCAATAGTTTAGGTCATGGAGCAATGACTGGCCGAATGATGGAGGCATTGGAGAAGATTATGGTTGATGAGAAGCCATCCGCTGTAATGGTTTACGGCGACACAAACTCCACGTTAGCCGGAGCCTTGGTGGCAAAGAAGTTGCACATCCGTGTGGTGCATGTCGAGGCCGGATTACGATCATTCAACATGGATATGCCCGAGGAGATAAACCGGATCCTAACCGATAGGATTTCCGATTTGTTGTTCTGCCCAACCGATGCGGCCATCAGAAATCTTAAATCCGAAGGTTTTGATAACTTCCAATCCAAAATTGTTAAAAATGGCGATGTAATGCAAGATGCGGCGTACTTCTATATCGAAAAGGCGCGTAGAATATCCACAGTAATAGCCGAGCATTCAATTCCCGAGCGGTTTGTTTTGGCAACCATTCACCGTCAGGAAAACACCGATAATATCGATAATCTAAAGGGTATTATCGATGGGCTTAACCGAATCAATAAGGAAATTTCAGTGGTTGTTCCACTACATCCTCGGACCAGGAAAATACTCGCCAGTCATAAACTATCCCCGGAATTTATGATTATCGATCCCGTAGGGTATTTCGATATGATATCGCTGCTCAATAACTGCTCCTTGGTGGTTACCGATAGCGGGGGTGTGCAAAAAGAGGCATTTTTCTTTAAGAAACATTGCGTAACCATGCGCGAGCAAACAGAGTGGGTGGAGTTGGTTGAGAATGGATTCAACGCTCTTTGTGGCTCCTCCTCCGAGAAACTCTACGGCTCATATAAAGCAATGGTCTCAAAAGAATCGGATTTTGGCATTGATTTGTATGGAGAAGGTAAGGCCTCGGAGGTTATAGCAAGGGAACTTTTAGAGTGGCTATAATTTTTTTGGAATTGTTAGGTGTTCTTTTTCAGGAATTTTGGAGCAATGCAAATAATTTTAGAAAAAAATTTGAAGATTTTATTTGCAGATATTCAGAAATGGTATATTTTTGCATCACCAAAACAAAACGCGGAAGTAGCTCAGTTGGTAGAGCATAACCTTGCCAAGGTTAGGGTCGCGAGTTCGAGTCTCGTCTTCCGCTCAAGTTCTTTAAAAGTTCAAAGTGGGTGCTTTGAACTTTTAAAGTTTAAGAAAGTAAAGTAACAAAAAAGTTTGCCCGGGTGGTGGAACTGGTAGACACGCAGGACTTAAAATCCTGTGGCCATAGCGGCCGTGCGGGTTCAAGTCCCGCCCCGGGTACGGAAAGCCTCTGAGAAATCGGAGGCTTTTCTGTTTTTAATGAGGGACTAAAACAACCCATCCACACTTAGGTACCGTTCTGCCGAATCGTAGGCAACTGTTACGATTCTTTTCCCCGAGCCGATTCTTGCCAATAGTTCGGTTACTGCTACTAGGTTTGCTCCGGTTGATATTCCTGCAAGGAATCCTTCGGTTTTTGCAAGTTCCCTAACCATTTCGAAGGCATCAGCACCTTCAACCTTAATCACTTCATCAATAATATCCCTGTTCAGGTTTTGTGGAATAAACCCAGCACCAATCCCTTGTATTGGATGTGGGCCAGCCTTTCCTTCCGATATCATTGGGGAATCCAATGGTTCCACTGCTATAATTTTTATATTAGGGAAAACTTCTTTTAGTTTACTCCCTATTCCTGAGATATGGCCTCCTGTTCCGACACCGACAACCAGGTAGTCAATTCCGTTGGGGAAGTCGGCTGTAATTTCGTTGGCCGTGTTTACGTAGTGGGTGTTGGGGTTCGATTGGTTTGCGAACTGCATCGGCATCCAAGCATTTGGTGTAGCATTAACAATTTCCTCGGCCTTGGCAATCGCACCCTTCATACCTTCGGCTTTTGGTGTAAGAACTAGTTCTGCGCCGTAAGCGCTAAGCAATCGTCGGCGCTCAATGGACATCGACTCGGGCATTGTTAAAATCAGCCTGTAATTCTTAATGGCCGCTATCATGGCCAAGCCAATACCCGTGTTACCCGATGTGGGCTCCACAATCACACTTCCGCTTTTTAAGATTCCGCTTTGTTCAGCATCCTCTATCATTGCCAAAGCGGCTCTATCCTTAATGCTTCCCGACGGATTTCTGCGTTCATCCTTAATCCAAACCTCGTTGTTAGGGAATATTTTGTTGAGTCGGATATGTGGTGTTCTACCAACAGTCTCCAGTAAACTTTGTGCTTTCATATTTTTTGTTTTTAGATCCCTCGGCTTCGCTCGGGATGACAAAACACATTGTTACTTGTCATGCTGAACTTGTCGAAGCATCTCGCTCGTTAATCATTCATATTTATCAATATTAGATTTCTCGCTACCGCTCGAAACCCATTCGCCACTAGCGGAGAGCTCGCCGAAGGCAACCATCTTTTTATCAAAATATTATACTTTGTTTACAGTTTCACGTTCTCTAACAATTACTTTGCTTTCGTGGTAAACCAACGAGTTTGGTTCAACGCTCTTTGTGAGCCATACGTTGCCGCCAATAATGCTATTACGCCCAATTACTGTATATCCACCAAGAATTGTACTTCCGGCATAGATTACTACATCATCCTCAATAGTGGGATGGCGTTTAGTTTGAGCCAATTCCTTGCCTACGCTTAGCGCGCCAATAGTAACGCCTTGGTAGATTTTTACCCTGTTACCAATTATGGCTGTTTCGCCAATTACGATGCCCGTTCCGTGGTCTATGAAAAACTCCTTTCCAATGGTTGCTTTTGGGTGAATATCGATACCGGTTTTGGAATGTGCCCACTCAGTCATAATTCTTGGGATTAAAGGTACACCTTTATTGGCTAAATAGTGTGCCAATCGATAAGTGCCAATTGCCGAAAATCCTGGATATGTTACAATCACCTCGTCAATTCCACTTGCAGCAGGATCGTTTTTGGCGATAAAGTTAGCATCGGCAATAAGTGCTTTATGCAGCAATGGTAGCTCTGTAGTAAATTCTTTTGCAAGTAAATCTGCCTTTGAGTTATCGCCAATCTGTTTTTTAAGCAGTTTGTTAAGTTCTCGGTAAACTTCGCTTGAATTAACGTTAAACGTTCGTCGGTTAAGCATCTCTGGGAAGAGATGCATTAGCACAAGTTGGGTGAATTCCTCAACGTCAACCTTTATGTTGTATTTTTTCCTAAATCTTAAAAAATTCATAACGCATGTATTTAAAATTGATAAAATAAAAAACCCCTCCGGAGGCCGGAAGGGTTATGTTTGATTGTATTAGTATCTATTCAATAGATTTATCCTAAACATAGCAATACCCCTTGCGGCCAAGTATTTCCTTGACAACAACAGGTGCAATAAACTATGTTTTGAATTCTTTTCATCGTTACAAATGTAATGAATAAATCAACAGTAAAAGTTTAAAAATGTTTAGCGAATCAATGTCGTTAAGTTAACAAAACAAACACTCCATTTGTCATCCTGAGCAAAGCGAAGGATCTCTATTTATTTAGTGTTTTAAGATGTTTCGCTTCGCTCAACATGACAAATATGCTTAACTAAACGACATTGAATCGAGAATACTTAATAGGCAGGCAACGTCTCTATGAGAAATATTATGCATATTTTACTTCTCGTAATATTTGGTCTTTAAAAAAGGGCTTGATGTATTTTTCTCGACAGATATCAACCGGCACTCTGAAAATTGATTGAATTTCGGTTCTAAGCATTTGCTTTAAATCGAATAGATTGTCGGTACCATCTTCAAATTCAACCAGAATATCAATATCACTTTTTTCGGTTTGTTCGCCTCTGGCAAATGAGCCAAATATTCCAATACGTTTCAAATGGTATTCTTTCTGAAACCTATCCTTGTTAACCCCTAAGTAATTCAATGTCTGTGTTGTTTCTGTCATATTGCAATCATTATCACAAAGATATAACATTTTGTAATATCACCAGCAAATGCTTATATCGCTTACTTCCCAAGTATAGCAACTGCCTGCTTAAAGCGCTGAATGGTTTCCTCTTTTCCTAGCACCTCGCAAATATCGGCAACACCTGGACCTTTTGATGCGCCAACAAGGCTAAGCCTTACAGCGTTCATTACCTTACCCATTCCGTAACCTTTTGCGTTTATGAACTCCTTAATTGAGTGCTCAATGGTTTCAACATCCCACTTCGCAATGCCAGTTATTACCTCGGCTACTTCGTTCATAATTTCAGCAGTATCCTCTTTCCAGAACTTTGCCACGGCTTGCTGGTCGTATTGCAATGGACGCTCAAAGAAGAAGTTGGTTTGCTCCCAAATTTCGTGAACAAAGTTTAGGCGTTCCTTAACCAGGCTAACAATGCGAACCAATTTCTCGAAAGGAACATCGAAATTGTACTGTTCAAGAATTGGTTGGAACAATTCGGCCAGCTCTGTTTCGCTCTTGCGGATTAGGTACTGATGGTTGAACCATTTTGCTTTTTCAGGGTCGAACCGTGCTCCCGATTTGTTTACACGGTCGATGCTGAACAGGTTGATGAGTTCATCCATCGAGAACAATTCCTGCTCTGTGCCGGGGTTCCAGCCTAAAAGCGCAAGCAGGTTGACAAAAGCTTCGGGGAAATATCCATCCTCGCGGTAACCCCTCGATATTTCACCCTCGCCCGATTTCCAGAGCAGAGGAAACACGGGGAATCCCATTTTATCGCCATCGCGCTTGCTGAGTTTCCCGTTTCCTGTTGGTTTAAGCAACAAAGGAAGATGTGCAAACTCAGGCATTTTATCCTCCCAGTCGAAGGCACGGTAAAGCAACACGTGCAATGGTAACGAAGGCAACCACTCCTCGCCACGAATTACGTGCGAAATTTCCATCAGGTAATCGTCGGTAACGTTCGCCAAATGGTATGTGGGGAGCATATCGCTGCTCTTAAAAAGCACCTTATCGTCGAGTGTTGATGTGTTTACACGAACTTCGCCGCGAATTAAATCCTGCATTACAACCTCTTCGTTTTCGGGCATTTTGAAACGTACAACCCACTGGTCGCCACGTTCAATACGTTGCTTAACCTCGCTTGCCGAAAGTACCAGGGAGGTTTCCATTTTTTCTCGAACCGAGTAGTTGTAGGTAAACACTTCGCCTTTTGCCTCAGCATCGGTACGGAGTTTATCCAAAACATCGGGAGCATCGAACGCAATGTACGCGTTGCCACTCTCCACCAGTTTATCGGCATACTGCTTATAAATTGGTTTCCGCTCGCTTTGGCGGTATGGTGCATGTGGGCCTCCCTCGCGAACGCCTTCATCAATTTTAATACCGCACCAGCGTAAACTCTCATTGATATAATCCTCGGCACCAGGAACAAACCGCTGCGAGTCGGTATCCTCAATCCTGAGGATAAAATCGCCGGCATGCTTGCGGGCAAAAAAGTAGTTGAAAAGTGCGGTTCTAACTCCGCCAATATGCAATGGCCCTGTTGGACTAGGGGCAAAACGAACTCTAACTCTACGGTTACTCATCTTATTTGATAATTTGAGGTGCAAAGTTAATTCTTTTTGGTCAAACATAAATTGCAAAAATTAACTCGGTATGTCGAGAAAAATAAATAAATTGTAAGTTTCATAGTTGATTCAGGCTTTTTATTAATCTGCACTAATGCCTTGATTATGAATCTCTCAAAAAAGTTTTGACCGTATGAATATGAAAGACAAATCGAAAGAACAACTACTTGATGAGTTAAAAAGATTGCAACAGGATTACGATGCACTAAAAGCACTGCATCAGGAAACAATCGAGGTACGAGATATCAACATAAAGCAAATAAAGGATATTATTGAGTATAACCCTATATCCATTCAGATAGTCGATAAGAATGGCTATACACAACTAGTAAATAATTCGTTCATTACCCTATTTGGCGCAGTACCGCCTAAGGATTACTCAGTTTTTGACGATGCGCAGGTTAAGGAGTTAAATTACAGCTATCTGTTCGACAAACTAAGGAAAGGCGAATCGGTTCGATTTTCCGATTTACACTACAATGCCCATAAAGTAGAGGCAAATGCTCCCGATGCTATCGTATGGATTAGAATGGTTGCATTCCCGTTGTTCGATGCACAGGGTAAACCTGAACGCTATGTGCTTATGCACCAAAACATATCTGAGCGAAAAAAAACCGAAACGGCGCTACAGGAAAGCGAGGAGAACTACCGATTACTACTGGAGTTGGCTCCCGATGCTTTTTTTCAGGGCGATGCAAAGGGAAACTTTATTTTAGCTAACAACCGTGCATTAGCATTTAGTGGGTATTCCATGGATGAGCTGAACGCCATGAATATGCGACAACTTTTCTCGTCATCGGAGTTAAACAAAAAACCATTAAGGTACGATTTGCTCGATAAAGGCGAAGTAGTTACTGCCGAACGCGAGACATTACGGAAAGATGGATCGACAGTGATTGTTGAGATGACATCGCGCAAGATGCCCAATGGAACCTACCAATCGTTTATGCGCGATATTAGCGAGCGAAAAATTGCCGAAAACGCCATTAAAGAATCGGAACAGCAATATAGGGCTATTTTTGAGAACACAGGAACCGCATCGATAATTATTGATGAGGATACAACTATTCTGCTCACTAACTCCGAGTGGGTTTCGCTCTCGGGCTACACACCCGAGGAAATGGAGGGGAAAATGAGCTGGACTCAGTTTGTGGTTCCCGAAGATCTTGAACGGATGCGGCAGTACCATAAAACCCGAAGGGTTGATCCGGATGGGGCTCCACATAAGTACTATTTTAGGTATATCCGCAGAAACGGGGAAATTCGCTTTATGGTAAATAGCGTAGGTATAATCCCCGGATCAAAAAAAAGCATTGCATCGCTTATCGATATTACCGAACTTAAAAATGCCGAACGAACGCTGATTGAGAACGAGCGCAAGCTAAAAACAATCATCGAAACCTCGCCCGATGGAATTGCCATATCGGCGCTCGATGGTACGGTGCAGTTTGTAACCAATCAAATTGTTGCGCTTTGGGGTTACGATTCGTCCGATGAAATTATTGGTCGAAATGTTCTGGAGTTCGTGGAATATTCGTACCGGGAAAAAGCATCGAATTTAATCGCCGAAATGTTAAAGGGGCATTTGACTGGGGCTGCGGAATACGTTATGCTTCGGAAGAATGGAGCGCAGTTTTATTGCGAGTCCAACGCCAATGTACTACACGATGCTAACAATAATCCCATTGGTATTCTGTTCGTAAACAGGGATATCACACTACGTAAGCAAACCGAATTTGAACTTATTCGGGCTAAGGAGTTAGCAGAGGAAAGTGAGGCCAAGTACCGCCTGATCTTTGAAAATGCCCCCCTTGGAATTCTTCATTTCGATAATAACGGCCGAATTATTGCGTGCAACGAGGAGTTTGTGCGTATTATTGGATCGTCGAAACAGGTGCTGGTGGGGCTCGATATGCTTAAACTGCCCGACAATAAAGTTGTGGAGGCTCTTAAAGTGGCTATAGTAGGCGGTGTTGGCCATTACGAAGACTACTACCGTTCAACAACAGCAAACAAAGTTACCCCTGTTCAAATTGTTTTTGCCCCTATTTACGCAAACCAAAAACAGGTTGGGGGCGTTGGCATTATTCAGGATATTACCGAACGGAAGCAAAACGAACTAATCTTAAAAGAGCAAAATGAGGAGTACATGGCGCTCAACGAGGAACTGCTTCAAACCAACGAGGAACTCCATAAAGCCAAGGGAATGGTTGAGAAAAGTGAAGAGAAGTTTAGGCTGATGCTCAAGAATTCCAACGACACATTCCTCCTGGTTAACGATAAAGCAGAACAGTTTTATGTTAGCGAGGCTGCTGTTCGAGCAACAGGCTTTAGCCTTAATGAGCTGCTTGGCCCAATTCAGAATGTAATTTATCCCGATGATTTGGATGTTGTATTAAAAGCATGGAACGAGGTATTAATTAAAAAGGACGAAACAATTAGGGTTCAGTACCGTCATAAGCATAAAACAAAGGAATACATTTGGTTTGAGGCTGTTGGGCAGAACTTCCTCGACAACCCTCTTATCAACGCGGTGGTTATTAATGTGCGCGATATTACTCCAATTAAGGAGTTTGAGCAGGAACTAATTAAAGCCAAGGAGAAAGCAGAGGAGAGCGATCGGCTTAAATCGGCATTCCTTGCCAATATGAGCCACGAGATTCGAACCCCAATGAATGGGATTCTGGGTTTCACCAGTTTGTTGAAGCAGGCCAGGGATACATCCCGGGAGCAGAAGGAATATATCGATATTATTGAGAAAAGCGGATTCCGGCTGCTTGGTATTATCAACGATATTATTGATATCTCGAAGATCGAATCGGGTCAAATGAAGCTCAAAATTGCGCCAACCAGCATCGATGAACAACTTAAATACCTATACGACTTCTTTAAGCCCGAGGCCGAGCTCAAAGGATTGGCGTTATTCCTAAAAAAAGGAGCCGGTGTCGAGGGTTTGTCCATCAGTACCGATGGCGAGAAGTTATATGCTATCCTCACCAATCTTATTAAGAATGCCATTAAGTTCACCGAAAAAGGTGTAGTTATTGTTAAATGTGAATTGAGCGATGATTGCGTTGAGTTTATGGTGAAAGATACGGGCATAGGAATACCTAAAGATAGACAGGAGGCCATATTCGAGCGCTTTGTGCAGGCCGATATTAGCGATAAAAATGCGTATCAGGGAGCTGGGCTGGGTTTATCTATTACCAAGGCTTTTGTGCAGATGCTTGGGGGGCGTATCTGGGTTGAGAGTGAGGAGCAACAGGGCTCATCTTTTTACTTTACCATTCCGGTTATTAAACAGCCGTTGGCAAGCACAGCAAAGTCTGCCGTTGATGCAAAAACATCGCAGCATAATTTCCCCAAGCTTAAGGTTCTTATAGTTGAGGACGATCCCGCATCGAGTACGCTATTAACGCTTATGCTAACGCATTTAAATTTTGCGATTTTGCAGGCCAATAATGGGCAGAGCGCTATTGATATTATTGGTAAAAACCCCGATATCGACCTTGTTTTGATGGATGTTAAAATGCCTGTAATGAACGGATTGGAGGCAACTGAAAATATCCGCAAGTTTAATCGCAATGTTGTAATTATTGCTCAAACCGCTCACGCATTGACGGGCGATAGGGAGAAGGCCATTCGGGCGGGCTGTAACGATTACATTCCCAAACCCATCAGCTACGAAGTTTTAGTTAATCTGATTAAAAAGCACTGCCCCGCTTGATGTGGATCTCGATTCCAACTGTTATGCATTCATTATCGAGCCAATTATTCGGTAACTTTACCGAAAGTTCAGTATTTTTGATTAGCTTTATCTGTAAATTCTCTACCTATGCTCGAATCCATTGAATCTGGTGTAAGTATTGCCGCAAAATCAGGCGATTTTATCGAAACCGTGATCGATAAAATTGAAAAATACCAGCGTATTAAGCAGGATACAACCGTTTACCTGCGGCTGCTTTACATTGAGATTGTGAATAACCTGGAGGTGCTGAAAACTGTCAACTTCGATAAGTTTACCAATACCAAGGTTAACGACGCACAAATTAAAACCATACTAAAACTCCTGCAAACCGATATTCTGGAGAGTGTTTTCTACAAATCGGACGAGAATAAGAACATTGAACTTTACGAGAAGCTCCGGAAGCGCGGTAAAATCAATAATCGCGGGCAGGAACTCATAAGAACATCCGATAAGGGCGATGAGGTTAAGGCAAAGAGTAGCTTTGTGTACGAGAATATTCTTCAGGCCATATCATTTGTGGTTACCAAAATTGAGGTAATGCGGAAATACTCCACGCTAACCAACGAAGAGCTGCTCATCCTTAAGATCATGAATTTGCGAACCCGTCTGATAAACATAAACCAACGCCTACTGATGATTAAGAACGTGATGGATGGATTTGATGAAATAAAGGAGATGGCGCGGTAGAATGGTTCGTATTTGCACAGACTATTTCCCCTGTAAAAGGGGTTGAACTCACTTTGTGGAACAAATGGTCTGAAAATTAGTTGTTAGGGCTTCATTTTAGAATAATCGCATCTGTATTTTTTATTTAAAGGATTATTTATTGATTATAAGGCGAATTTATCGTTTTAGAATATATCCATTATTTTTGCAGCAAATTCATCAGGTTAGGAATTCGCAGTTGGGCTTGTTGCTATGGATTTGCTACTATCTCTTTTGTTACGCATAGTTTATTCTCATCTCGTTGTAATCCCCGGAACCTTTGTGTCGTTTTGTAAACTACGCCAATGCCGTATTGGACTATAAATAAATTACTGGAGATGAAGAAGTGCTTATTAATTGTTGGATTTATACTGTGTTTATCCAGCTTATTCGGTCAAAAAAAAATCCTTTTCGATAATACTAAGGGCGAAACTGCGAGTAATGCCGATTGGATAATCGATGACAATCAGGCAGTTCCTAGCCCTGGGCAATCGGGAATTACCCAAACCACTGCGGAAACCTATTGGCAGGGAGCTCTTTCGAGTTGGGGTGTGGAAATGGTTAAACGTGGCTATTACGTTGAAACTTTGCCTAAAACTGGCTCAATCACATATAATGATGCTTCAAATTCACAGGATTTGTCGAACTACGACATTTTTGTTGTATGCGAGCCAAACAACCCATTCTCCACCTCTGAAAAAAAGGCGATGATCGATTTTGTTCAAAACGGTGGTGGTTTATTTATAGTTTCCGATCATGCAGTGGCAGATAGGGATGGTGACGGTTGGGATGCCCTCGAGGTGTGGAACGATTTCTTTGCTTCGTATAGCAATCCGTTTGGTTTTACTGTTGATACAGATAGTAACGTGAGCAAAGATCCTGCAACCAATGTGGCCAATCTGCCTTCGAACACTATTCTGCATGGCCCTGCAGGCGATGTGGATGGCTTGGCTTTTTACAACGGCGCAACCTTTACAATAGATCGCAATGCCAACCCAAATGCGGTTGGGTTGGTTTTCTACGATGGGCATTCAAACACCGGAACAACCGGTGTAATGGCGGCTTGCGCAACGTATGGCAAGGGTCGGGTGGTTGCGGTTGGCGACAGCTCCGTTCCCGAAGATGAAACTGCCCACGATAATTCCCATACCTATCCGGGCTGGTACCAGCCCTACAACGCGGGTAGTGCTACCGGCGACGATGGCGTTTTTATGACTAATGCCACAATCTGGCTTGCCCAATCAACCATTAACCCTGAGCCCTCAAACAATGTTACTGGCTTTAGCGCAACTAATATAACATCTAAAAGCATAAGGTTGGTTTGGACTGATGCTGCTGGCGCTAATTTGCCATCGGGTTATTTAATTAAATGGGGAACAAGTCCCTCAATTTCAGTACCAACTGATGGAGTTGCCGTTAACAGTGGGATAGGTGTTGCAAATGTTTCTCAGGGTGTTCAATCCTACACTGTGCCTGGCTTAAGTCCAAACACTACGTACTATTTTAAAATTTACCCTTACTCAAATTCGAGTAGTAGTATCGACTACTTAACATCTGGAACCCCAAGTGTCAGTGCTAAAACGCTAGAGGGCTTTACTGTTCTAAATTCTGAAGATTTTGAGAATTGTTCTGCAATTACTTGGACTCCATACGATGTTGCAGGCGATGATGCCTGGGTTTGTGGCTCCGGCTATGAGGAAATGAATGGCTTTGGTGGTACAACCGACGAGGATTGGCTAATATCGCCAGCGCTTAATCTGAACAATTATTCCTCGGTAGTAATGGCTTTTACTACTGCAACCCAGTATGCCGGCCCAGCCTTGGAGTTGTTTTACTCAACCAATTACGATGGCACAAGTAATCCCTCGACACAAGGAACTTGGACTAAACTGAATTTTACTGTAGCCACTACTGTAGATCTTACCCCTTCGGGGAGCATTAACTTGTCGGGTATTTCGGGTTCTGCCGTTTACTTTGCGTTTAAGTACAAGGCCACGGGAACAACGTCGGGCGGTGCTGCAATGTGGCGGGTCGATAATATTTTAATTGAAGGATCCAACGCCAGTGCATCCGGCCTTAAGGTTCAATCCTATAGCCCTTTCGACGATGCCACTACGGTTCTGCCAACCGATAACCTAGTTATGACATTTAGCAACAATGTGATAAGGGGCACCGCAGGGAGTGTAACTATTTATAGTTCCAATGCCACTGTTTTTGAAACAATTCCTTATTCCGATGACCGATTGTTGTTTCAGGGAAATACAGTAACCATTAATCCCGAAGGCGAATTTAGTGCTGGAACTTCGTACTATGTTAACATTGAGGGTAATGTTATTGCCGATAATTCCGGAAATTACTTTGCCGGAATTGCCGGCGATTCCGAGTGGAATTATACCGTTCAAACTGCCAGCTACATCCCTGGTAATGGTAATAATACTGCGATTATTTACCCCAATCCTGCCAATGAGTCCATTGTCATTACGTTGCCCGATGGTGTTAATTCAGCAATAGTTTCAATTGTCGATATTAATGGCAAGTGCGTGTATAATTCAACTTTCGATACCCAAAAGCCTATAGATATTTCGAAATATACAAAAGGGCTCTATTTTGTGAAATTGATCTCAAAGGGTAAGTTTTTTGTTAGTAAGCTAATAATTCTGTAGAGGGCTATTGTCTTTATTTGTTTGAAAATCTAACTTTTAGCTTAATTTTGTGCTATTCTATTATAGTGAATAGCACAAAATGAGCAAAATAATCAGAAAGTATAGCTCCTTTGAGTGGATCGACCTTGAGAAGCCGACCCAGGAGGAGTTAAAAGATGTTACTCAACCCTTTGCCATCGATTTTAATTTACTTGAGGATAGTCTTGAGCAGGGACACTTACCCAAAATAGAGCAACTAAACGATTATACATTCATAATTCTAAGAGCATATTCGGCGCATCACACAGCCAAGGTAACAACCGTTGGGGAGCTCTCCAATAAAATTGCTTTTTTTTATAACGAGGGAGTACTCATTACCGTTCATCGGGCAAAGTTCGATTTTCTGAGTACTCGACCCGAAACTTTTACCTCAATCGAAGAGTTAGTTCTCGATATTTTCAACGAGATGCTTTTAACCTACGAGAAACCTTTGCATACACAAAGCGATAGTATTGATGAGTTTGAGAAACTGATATTCCTTCAGAATGGAAAATCCATTTCGGTTGAGTCGCTGTATTTCCAGAAATCCAAAGCTAGGATTTCGAAAAAAATCCTGCAACTAACTCAAAATGTATTTAACCAGCTAACGGTAAGTGCCGATTCAGCCTCGTTGCTACAGGATTTAAAGGAGACAGCGCTTAACTACACGCTCCATTACGACGAGGTTATTGAGGATGTCAATTCAATCCTAAACACCTACCTGTCAATTACCGCAAAGCGTAGCAACGATGTGATGAAATTGCTGACTGTTTTCTCGGCCTTCTTTTTACCTCTAACTTTTATTGCAGGCATTTACGGGATGAACTTCCATTTCATGCCTGAACTTCGGTGGCCGAACGGTTATTTTATCGTGCTGGGCTTAATGCTCTTAATCTCGGGGCTGATTTATATATGGTTTCGTCGCCGAAAAATCATTTAGTACACGATTTTTTCCATATATCACAATCGGTATTATTTCATTCTTAAACCTTCTGCATATTCCATACTCTAATACATTGATTATTTTAAGGAATTAACTTTTTCCAATAACTTAATTCAAAGTTGATATGGCTTCAAAACATTTACTCTGCACAATTGCTTGCCTATTGGAGTTTTGTTATGTGGGCGCACAGCAATCGGACTTGTTTATCCCAACTAATGTACAGAGGGCTATAGCACTTGGTACACGGGGCGCGGATGGAAAACCAGGCCCTAAGTATTTTCAGAACCGAACCGATTACGACATAAAGGCCAGCTTCGATCCTCGAACTGGGGTTTTAACCGGCTCCGAAACTGTTGTTTTAAGTAATAACAGCCCCGATACTTTGAAAGCCTTGGTTGTACGATTGTACCAAAATATCTACAATCCTGAGGTTATGCGGCAAACCCCTGTTGAGCCTGCCGATATTGGTGTTGCAGGTGTTGAAGTGCAACAAGTTAGCATCAATGGCTTTGATATTCCTGCAGACAAATTGCGGTATGTAGAAACGAATATGATTGTCCCGATTCCTTCGAAGTTAAACCCAAAGTCGAGTCTTACAATGGATGTGAGCTGGAAGGTAAATCTCCCAAATAATACTCTGCTTAGGATGGGGCGGTACGATTCCACATCGTACTTTGTGGCATACTGGTATCCTCAAATTGCTGTTTATGACGACATTATGGGCTGGAGTGTCGATCCCTACACTGGTCTTTACGAGTTTTATAACGAGTATGGCAATTTTGATGTTCGCATTACTTTACCAAAAGACTATGTGGCTTGGGCTACTGGCGAGTTGCAGAATTCGCAAGCCCTTTTCACCGACGAAATAAATAAGCGAATCGATTTGGCCAAAAAGTCCGACGATGTTGTTCGAGTTATCACTCCTGGGGACTATCATTCTAAAAAAGTTCTTAAAGCTAGTACTGAGAATACATGGCATTTTAAGGCCAACAATGTGTCGGATTTTGCGTTTGGTGTGAGCGACCACTATATCTGGGATGCCACAAGCGTTGAGGTCGATCCAAAGACTAAGCGTCGTGCTATGGCTGGGCATGTATATAAAATTGATTCCAAGGAGGGTGAGGGCGTGGCTGCCATAGCCCGCCGAACCATTGAGCGCTTATCTACCGATTTGCTGGGCGTTCCGTACCCTTACCCGCATAACACTATCTGGGAGGGCGATGGAGGTATGGAGTTCCCCATGATGTGTAACGATGGGCCTGCCGATCAACTTAATTTTAAGGTATTTGTTACCTCTCACGAGGTTAGCCACAGTTATTTCCCTTTCATGGTGGGTACTAACGAAGTGCTATACGGATGGATCGACGAAGGGTTGGTTACCTTTATTCCTAAAGAAATTGAGAAGGAGTACGGTAACGATAATGCCCATTACTACATTAATGCCTATAGCCAGCGAACAATGGGATCTGTTAACGATATCCCGCTATCAGTGCCCACTACACACCTTAACGGAAGCTCTTATTTTATGCAGAATTACGGACGTGCAGCCATTGGATTCTACTTTTTGCACGATATGCTTGGGAAGGAGATGTTCCGGAAAGTGTTTCAGGAGTTTATTGCCCGATGGGAGGGTAAGCACCCAACACCCACCGACTTAGCCCTTACGCTGAACTCCGTTACCGCACAGGATTGGAGTTGGTATTGGAATTCCTGGTTTTACCAAACCGGGTACGCCGATTTGGCCTTGGATAATGTTGTTGTAAATGGCAATCAATTGTCGTTGGATGTTAGGATGAAGGGCCAGTATCCTGTTCCCATTAAGCTGCTTATTACCTTTGTTGATGGTAGTACCGAGCAAATCTATCATTCGGCTCTGGTGTGGAAAAATTCCAGGGAATGGAGCCTTAAACAAAGTTTTGCCAAACCGATTCGGAGCGTTGTGCTGGGTGATAGGGATATTCCCGATGCCTTTACCGAAAATAATAGTTACCACGTTAAATAGATACAAGGGATTCTGTTGTAGCCCAATAGTGCACATTGCCTATTGGGCTATATTTTTACCTGGTTACATTTGTATTCAATTTATGAATAATGTGGGATGCCAACATACGGCTGTGAGTGTTTGCTGTGCTGTGTAGTTGATGTTGTTGGTGTGAATTCTTTTACTATTTTTACATTTTACATCTTATTTATTAACCCTTAATCAATTATTGTGATGGAAAACCAACAAGAGACTGTAACTACTAAAAATTCGATTGAGATTGGCTCGGAGGGGCTCGAGCATATTGCAGTAACCCGGAAATGGACCATGTTCTTATCTATTCTGGGGTTTGTTTTTATTGCCCTTATGATGTTTGGCGCTTTGGCTGTATTTTCTACCGGAATGGGCGGATTTGGTTATAATGCCGTATTCTTTATTGTTATGCTGGGGTTTATTGTTGTGTACTTTTTTCCCATTTACTATCTGTTTAAATTTTCGGATCTGTCTAAAATAGCGTTGGCCGACAGGGATAGTGGGCAAATGACCGAGGCGCTAAACTATCTAAAGAAACACTACCGTTATATGGGAATATTCACCATCGTGTTTTTGGCGTTATACTTACTTTTTATCGTATTTGTGGTTGTTACCGCCGGTTCGATGTTTTAATTGTACTGTTGTTATTTCGAACCGTATTTGTAGCAATTTTTTGGTAAATCGCCGGGTGTTCACCCAACTTGTGTTATTGATCTATATCAACTTTAAAGCCCTGCAGCAACGCAGGGCTTCGTTTTTAAAAAAAACGCCCCTGGAGTGAGGGGCATAGGGTAATGCTGAGTTTTGTAACTTGGTAACCGTAAGTTTTACCATTTAATGGGTTTGCGCCTAACGGGCATTGTCATGCAGCGAGCTCCACCTCCGCCGCGTGGTAATTCGCTTCCATCGATGGCCACAACGTATTTGGAGTAGTCGTTTAGGTTCACCTTATCCGCTACAACATCCTTCGCCCGAATAATCTCGAAACCATTACGATTCATCTCGTTCATGGTGTTAATGTTGCGGGCGTATCCAATCACGCGGCCAGGGCCGATGGCCACAAAGTTGGCTCCGCTGTGCCATTGCTCCCGATCCTGAATCCATCGGTCTTTAATGCCTCCGCAGAAAATCGGTTGTAAATCCATTCCCAACTTTTTAAGGGCAACCAGGAGGTTGTCAACCGTTTTTATCTCTAGCACCTTTCCCTTCTCGATGGTTATCTGAACGGTTTGGTAGCGGTTTGGCTGAAGGATAATTGGATCGTAAACCATACATTTATCCACATCGAGCAGGGTAAAAACCATATCGAGGTGAATAAACGATTCGGGCTTGCTGGGGAGTTCCTGAACCAGGATGTACTGGCGCTGCTTGGTGTTTCGGGCAAGTAATCGGCTAATTATAAAGTCGATGGCGTGGGTGTTGGTCCTAACTCCATTCCCGATTAGCAGAATATCCTCGCGGGCAACCAGCACATCGCCCCCCTCGATGGTTGTATTTTCGGCCAGGTTGAACGAGGCGGGGTTGATGGTTTGCGTGTTAAATGCGCCCGATTTCGAGAATATTGCCTCCATGATGATGCTTTCACGATCGCGAACCGCATTCGCCATTTTGGAGATCAGCACATCCTCGCCAATGGCAATTGATGCGTCGCGAGTAAAGTAGAAATTATACAACGGTTTTAGCGAGAACCGTTCGTGGCTTAAAAAGTTGGTGAGATTATTTTTAACCAGTGGAACGCCAACCATCAGCAGGCGGGCCAAATCCTTGGGTTTACAATCTAGCAGATCGTCGGTTAGCGCAAGGGCCGATTCGTGTTTGCAGATCTCGAAAATCAACTCCTCCTTGGCGCGCTCGTTGTTAAGAACCATCTCCAGCAGGTCTGCAACTTCGTATGTGCGTGTAACTTTCGATAGCACTCCGCTAAGCTGAGCGTACTCCTTGCGGGCCACATCCAAATTTAGGATGTCGCTGTATAACGCGCGCTGAGCGTTTTCTGGGGTCATATTCTCCACTTCGGCTCCGGGGGTGTGTAGTATTACCCCTTCCAGTTCTCCTACCTCCGATTGAATATTTACCGATATTCTATCCATAAAAACAATTTTATATATTTAATTGCAAAGGTAACTGTTCTATCTGTAAATGCCTAGGTGTTTAATAACAGGGCACAAAAATGCGTACGGGTAATTTTACGATTAGCGAATCGGGCATGCCTTGTTCGTAAAAAAAATGTTGTGCGGTTGCTCAACTTGGTAGTACTAACCCCTTCGCTGCCGCGCGACTCCTGTCGTGAGGCTATTCTAATCTCTAATTCTTTTCACTAGGCTGAGTACCCCGTGGTTTGTTCGTGCGGTAGCGGCGAATAGCCTGTCTTTATTAATGGCGTACTCGACAATGAGTTGTACGCGAGCAAGGGTACTATTTATTTTTTGATGGATGCTGACGAGTATCAAAAACTCTATTAATGTAAACAATTGTTTGAGACTCGCTTAGCCTATAGGTTATTTTAATATCTTTTTCGATTATCGTGTTAATAGAAAAGGGTGGAATAAATTTTCCACCCTTTTCAATATATCGGCATTACCCTATGCGTAGTCCTCAATTGGGGCGCAGGTGCAAACCAGGTTCCTATCGCCGTAGCCCGAGTCAATCTTGGTTACGTATGGCCAGAACTTGTTGGCGGCAATCCAGGGCAGCGGGTAGGCTGCTTTCTGGCGGGTGTAGGCGTGTTTCCACTCGTCGGCGCTTACCTCGGTTGCGGTGTGCGGGGCGTTGGCTATCACGTTGTCGGCTTTATCGGCCTTACCAGCCTTAATGTCTTCCAACTCACCAAGTATCGATATCATTGCATCCACAAAGCGATCCAGCTCTTGCATCGATTCGCTCTCGGTGGGTTCCACCATTAAGCTTTCGTGAACTGGGAACGATACGGTGGGGGCGTGGAATCCGTAGTCCATTAAGCGGCGGGCCACATCGCCAGTGTCAACACCGTAGGTTTGTTTAAAGTGGTGGCAATCCAGAATCATCTCGTGCGCTACACGGCCAGTTTCCCCGGTGTAAAGGATTTTGTAATGATTCTTAATTTTTGCGGCCATGTAGTTGGCGTTCAGGATGGCCATTTTGGTTACGTTGGCTAAACCTTCGCCTCCGAGCATCAGAATATACCCGTACGATATGGTTGCCACGCTAATACTGCCCCAGGGTGCAGCAGCAACTGCCTTGATGGCTTTTTCGCCGCCGGTTTTTACTACAGGATGGCTGGGGAGGAATGGGGCTAAATGCTTAGCAACACCAATAGGGCCAACACCAGGGCCACCACCACCGTGAGGAATTGCGAATGTTTTGTGTAGGTTTAAGTGGCAAACATCAGCGCCAATTTCGCCGGGGCTGGTTAATCCAACCTGGGCGTTCATGTTGGCTCCGTCCATGTAAACCAAACCGCCATTGTTGTGGATAATATCCATCATCTCGCGGATTTTGCTCTCGAATACTCCGTGGGTTGAGGGGTAGGTAACCATGAATGCCGAAAGGGTATCCTTGTACTGCTCGGCCTTCGCTTTTAGGTCGTCAACATTGATGTTCCCTTTCTCGTCGCAGGCTACTACTACAACCTGCATACCTGCCATTGCGGCACTTGCAGGGTTTGTACCGTGTGCCGATGCGGGGATTAGCACCACGTTGCGATGGGTGTTTCCGCGGTTTATATGGTATTCGCGAATTACCATGAGGCCTGCATATTCACCTGCTGCGCCTGAGTTTGGCTGTAGCGATACTGCATGGAATCCGGTAATTTCGGCCAGTTGGGCTTCCAACTCCTTTATCATTTCCATATATCCCTGAACTTGCTCAGCAGGAACAAATGGGTGAACATTGCCCAGCTCTGCCCAGCTCAGTGGGAGCATGGTGGATGCAGGGTTTAGCTTCATGGTGCAGCTGCCCAACGAAATCATGCTGTGGTTTAGGGCAATATCCCTGCGCTCTAGCTTCTTGATGTAGCGCATCATCTCGGTTTCGGAGTGGAAACTGTTGAATACCTTTTCGGTTAGGTATGCGCTGGTACGTTTTAAATTGGCGGGAACGATGCAGGCTTCGTCAATCGATTTAATTTCCACAGCGTTTTTGCCAGCAGCCTTTGCGAATACGGCAATTAGCTTGTTGATATCGGTAATGCCAGTAGTTTCATCTATGCTGATACCGATAGTTCCATTATCCTTGTAGTTCAGGTTGATTTCCGATTCCAGGGCTAGCTTACGCAAAGCATCAACCTTAACATTGGCGGGTAGCGAAAACTCCAGTGTGTCGAAATAGCATTTTACATTCTGGGTGTAGCCTAACTTTCCAACTTCATTGGCAACTAGAACGGCTGAGCTGTGAATGTACGATGCGATGCGCTTGATCCCTTCCTGTCCGTGGTAAACGGCGTACATTCCGGCCATTGTGGCAAGCAGTGCTTGGGCTGTGCAGATGTTGGAGGTTGCGCGCTCGCGTTTGATGTGCTGCTCGCGGGTTTGAAGCGCCATGCGGAGCGCTTGGTTCCCGTTGCGGTCTATTGAAACCCCGATAATACGGCCAGGCATGCTACGCTTGTACTCATCCTTGCAGGCGAAATACCCAGCATGTGGGCCACCAAAACCCATGGGAACACCAAAGCGCTGTGTTGAACCGAACGCAATATCGGCGCCCCACTCGGCGGGAGGTGTTAAAAGGGCTAAGCTCATAATGTCGGCTGCTGCTGCAACAAGTACTCCGGCCTCGTGCGACTTTGCTACAAATCCAGCGTAATCGCGAACGGTGCCTTTTGCCGATGGGTACTGAATAATTGCACCAAACTCGCGGCCTGTGAAGGTGTAATCGCTATAGCAACCGGTTACAACCTCAATTCCAAGAGGGGTTGAGCGGGTGAGGATTACGTCGAGGGTTTGTGTGAAGATGTCCTTATCAACAAAAAGTACGTTTTTACCCGCTTTAACCGCATCGCGGCTGCGGAGGTTGTACATCATAATCATGGCCTCGGCGCCAGCGGTAGCCTCGTCGAGTAACGATGCGTTGGCTATTTGCATTCCGGTAAGGTCGATCACTGCGGTTTGGAAGTTTAGTAATGCTTCCAAGCGTCCCTGGCTAATCTCGGCCTGGTATGGAGTGTAGGAGGTGTACCAGCTTGGGTTTTCAAAAACATTACGGAGAATTACCGAGGGGGTAACTGTTCCGTAGTAGCCCATGCCGATGTATGTTTTGAAAAGTTTATTTTTTGCTGCTAATCCCTTGATTTTAGCGAGATACTCGTACTCGGTTAGTGGGGCTGGCAGGTTTAGTGGCTTTTTAAGCCTAATGTTTTTTGGTACAGTTTGGTCTATCAACTCATCGATAGAGGCAACCCCCACTACCTTCAACATTTCTTCGATTTCATGATCGCGTGGACCATTATGGCGAGCAATGAACTTATCGGTGTACATCATAATATGATAATGTTATTGTGGTTATTAATAAAAAAATATTAACAAAAGTATCAATTTGGTTTCGATATGAAAGTGTGTATTGCAATTATTATTAATGTTTTTGAGCAACTGTTTTAATCCTTTAGGTAGGGGTTAAAAACCCGCTCCTTCCCGATGGTTGTGGCTGGGCCGTGCCCGGGTAGCGCAATAACCTCGTCGGGTAGCGTTAATAGTCGGGTTGTTATGCTATTGATTATGGAATCGAAGCTGCCTCCTCCCAAATCGGTGCGGCCAATAGATCCCTGAAAAAGCGTGTCGCCCGTTAATACTATGTTATTGCTTGTTGAGTATAGGCAAATACCGCCGGGAGTATGCCCCGGGGTGTGTATCACTTGTAGGGTTGTGTTTCCAAACTTAATGGTATCGCCATCCTCCAATGTTTTGTCGATTTGGGGAACAGTGTCAATATCGAAACCAAACATTTGGGCTTGCGAAGGGACGGTTTGGAGCATGGGGAGCTCCTCGCGGTGTGCATAGCTTTCAACTCCGAATGCGCTGCGCAGGGCATTAACTCCCAGCACATGGTCGATATGGCAATGCGTGTTCACCAGAAACTTCACGGTGAGGTTGTTCTCCTCGGCGAATTGTTTCACCTCGGCAGTCTCCGATGACGTATGACAACCCGCATCAACAATGATGGCCTCGCCGGTTTCGTCGTAAAGCAAATATGTATTCTCCTGAAATGGATTAAAAACAAACTGTTTAATTTTCATCCGTATAAAATATTTAGTTAACTAATTATTAATGCTTTACATTTTTTGATTTTAACAGTCGTTATTGAGCGGATGGAACGCCCATATCTTGGCTCTGCCGAGTTCGTAAGAAGCATTCGGTTGTTCTTCAGTATTTACCTTCGGTGAGCTCGCATAAAACACTCGGTTATGTAAACACACTTACACGGGTATTTCATAAATTCCGCTAAGTTAGATGTGTGGCTTGTTTGCTAGGAAACAAGCTCATCCTACTAAATTCTACTTAATTACCCACCCCCCAAATTACTTACTTGTTCCTTTCAGCAGCGGAACAAACATAAAGTTGCCGTGTGTTGATGTTTTAATCTCGGTAGCGCTAATTTTCTCAATTAGGGTCATGGCCTGAACCCCTTCGTCGCCAACCGGAATTACCATTCGGCCGCCAACGGCCAATTGCTCTACCAGCGCCTCGGGAATTTCTGTTGCGCCTGCAGTTACAAGAATTTTGTTGTAAGGGGAGTATCCGGGGACACCCTTGTAGCCATCGCCATAAAAAAAATGGGGATGATAGCCCATTTCCTCGAGCAGCGCTTTGGCGTTGAGGTATAGCTCGCGTTGGCGCTCGATGGTGTAAACCCTGGCCTTCATCTCGAGTAGAATTGCCGTTTGGTATCCCGATCCTGTGCCCACTTCCAGAACTTTGTCCATGTGCTTTATGTCCAGGAGTTGGGTTTGAAACGCTACGGTATAGGGTTGCGAGATGGTTTGCCCTGCGCCAATGGGAAATGCCTGATCGCTATAGGCGAATTTCAGAAACCCGCTTTCCATGAAGTAGTGCCGGGGTATTTTGAGGATTGCGTTGAGCACATCCGTATTCGTAATCCCTTTATCCCGAATTTCGTCAACCAGTCTTTTTCTAAGTCCTTTGTGTTGAAATGTATCCTGTTGCAGCATTGTTTTGTTCGATATGCTCACAAAGATAGAACCATTTTTTGAAGTAAGTGCCCGGCGGGTGTTATTAAAAGGTTGATAAAAACCCGAAGCGCTACCAGTGCTGTAACTCGAAAATAGAGTATGTTTGTTGCCAAGCAAAATAATGTATTATGCCGCGAGTTGGTTTATTTGTTGATAGTACGATTCCCGATGAGGTTGTTAACAAGGCTTTTGGGGGTTCTGGCTGTTCCTGTGTGGGGCAGTGGGTTCAATCTTTGAACCATAATTCTCAGGCATTGGATCTGCTCATTGCTCAATCCGATATAGCGTTTATTGATGTGCTCCCCGATTTTAAGTTTGATGTGGCGGCTAAAGCCATTCGAAGGGGTGTTACGCCCATTCTGAATAGCCCCGAGGGTTTAAGCCATGCCAATCTTTGCCAACTGCAGCAATTGGCATTGGAGATGGGGCTTGCGGTTAACTTTAACACGCTGGGGGCGTGTCTCGGGAGTATGGTGCTACCACTCAGCACACCTTTTATTGCGCGCATTGAGCGAACCGTGAATCAAAAAATAGGCAGTTGGGATTCCTTTATGGCATTGCTTGTGTCCGACATTGCTACCGCGCTTAAACTATCGCGGTTGAATATTCGAAAAGTTAGGGCGTACAGTATTCCTGTAAACGTCTCGGTTCCGAGTAATCTGTTGGTTTTAATCGATTTTACGGATAATTCAGTTGCAACCTATTCGTTCCAAACGCTGAGTGCTCCGGAGCAACTGGCGGTAAGCATTACTGAGGGTGAGGGTAACCAGTCGTTCCTGATTCCCAGTACCGAAGGGGGTGGAGCGTTGCGTGAAGGGTTCCCTATTGAATTGTTCCTAAAAAAAATTCCATCCAGGGGCATTGTTCCCGAAAATATTGAATTAGCTGTGCGCGTTTCGAATGTTATCGACGCGGTATTGTCGAAAATTAAGCACTAAAAACGTATTAGTAAGCTTAAATATCCCTAAAAATGGCTAAATTGCCAAGTTTAAAATTTAGGGGTTGTGAGTAAGCAAATACAGGTTTTTAGGTATATCCTTTTTGATTTTTTGGGAAGTGCTGCGGCGTGGGTAGTATTTAACCTATACAGAAAAAAGTTTATTGAGTCGCAGCTATTCGGGGGCGATATTCCTTTTAGTCTCGATACTAAATTCTTGCTGGGAATTATAATATTCCCGGTATTCTGGGTTGCGCTATTCGGATTGGCCGGGTTTTACCATAATGTTTACCGTAAGTCGAGGCTTAAGGAGTTGAGCGCTTCCATTGGCTATACATTGCTGGGTAGCCTGCTCATCTTTTTTGCCATGTTGTTGGACGATTATATCGTGTCGTACCGTAGTTACTACAGGATTCTCCTGAGCCTTTACGTATTAGTTTTTGCGTTAACCTATATCCCCCGGTTGCTGCTTACCATGCGAACAATCCATCGGATCCATTCGCGTAAAATTGGGTTCCCCTCTATTATAGTGGGCAACGGCGAAATGGCACTCAACCTTTATAGTGAGTTGAAATCCGAGCCAAAATCACAGGGGTATTTGTTGGTAGGGTATATTATTGCCGGTGCCGATAATCGGGATTTGATGAGCGGTAAACTGCCATGCCTGGGCAAGTTGGAGGGAATTGCCAGTGTTGTAAGGCAGCAGCGGGTAGAGGAGGTGCTACTCGCAATTGACGGGGAGAGCTCCGAAATGCTTACCCAGATTATAAACGAGCTGCTTTCCCTAAATGTGTTGATTAAGGCAATACCCAGTATGTACGATTATCTTGCGGGTCGGGTTAAGATGACTGGCATTTTTAACGCCCCATTGCTCAATATCTCCTTTGAACTGATGCCCCCATGGCAACTGAACCTTAAACGCACAATGGACTACTCCGTTGGAGTGCTGGCCATGTGCCTGTTGCTACCTTTGATGGTTGTGTTGGCCATAGTGATTAAAATAACATCCCGGGGATCAGTATTTTATAGGCAAGAGCGTGTGGGGCAGTTCGGGAAGCCGTTTACGCTGCTCAAGTTTCGTAGCATGTACACCGATGCCGAGGCGAATGGCCCAGCTCTATCGAGCAAAACCGATGCGCGCGTTACCCCGGTGGGACGGTTTATGCGTAAAACCCGTCTCGATGAGTTACCCAATTTTATCAATGTTATCAAGGGCGAGATGTCGCTGGTTGGCCCGCGCCCCGAGCGGCAGTTCTTTATCGACCAGATTATTAAGATTGCACCCCATTACGTGCATCTACAGAAGGTGAAACCCGGCATAACATCGTGGGGACAGGTTAAGTACGGTTACGCCGAGAACGTTACCCAAATGGTGGTACGCCTCAAGTACGACCTACTCTATATCGAGAATATGTCGTTGTTTGTCGATTTTAAGATTATAATCTATACGTTAATAACCGTGGTGCGGGGGCGTGGGGTGTAGGGTTACTATCTCTATTGGCGTATAAATTGCCCCTCGGGGGGTTAGTGTGCTTTCGTAGAGGGTTAATTTGCCAATGGCAGCCGTTTGTACTATTGTATTGCGGTTTGCCTCCAGCTCATTTATCAGTAAATTAGGATTGTTCAGTCGTTTTATACGCCCAAGGGTGAGGTGTGGGGTGTAGGGTTTATCCCTATCGCTGTAGCCCATGGGGTTTAGTGCTTCATCCACTAACCGCTTTAGCTCCATCAACTCCTTGCTGTAATCGGCTCCCAGCCATATAACTTTGGGATTAGGGGTGCCAAAGGTGCCGATCCCTTTTATGGTTAGGTTAAATGCAGGAAAGCTGGTTAGCATCTCCCTCAAAATGTTGCCTATGCGACCTATTTGGTTGATAGGTGTTTCGCCTAGGAATAGTAAGGTTATATGGGTTGTGCCCGGGTTTACCCATGTTGCGCTTTCCCTTGGGAGTATTGCCTTGAGCCTATCCCATAGCAGTACCATTTGTTTTTCGGGTTTTACCTCTATTGCGGCGAAGGTTCTGATGGAATTCATCTAGTTTTATTGGATTGTTGGTTGAATTTTGTATATTAGTGTCGAATTTATGCATAAATCATGAACAATCAAAAGAAATTTGCCGTAGTCCTTTCGGGATGCGGAGTTTACGATGGTTCCGAGATTCACGAGGCTGTGATGACCCTTTACGCCATTGCGCTGAACGGTTGCTCTTATCAAACCTTTGCGCCAAATATTGAACAGCACGATGTTATTGATCATACCACGGGGAAGCCTATCGCGCAATCGCGCAATGTGCTGGTGGAGTCGGCTCGCATTTCGCGTGGCCATATAAAACCGCTGTCGGAATTTAACGCCGAGTTGTTCGATGCATTGGTGTTTCCCGGAGGGTTTGGGGTGGCAAAAAACTTATCCAGCTGGGCTCTTCAGAATGCGAATTGCACTGTAAATACCGAGGTGGCTAAGGCAATCAAGGACATGCACGGCATGCACAAACCTATTGGCGCGCTTTGTATATCGCCTGTGCTGATGGCTAAAGTGCTTGGCAATGTAACTATTACCTTTGGAAAGGATGCCGCTACAGCCAAGGCTACCGAAACTCTTGGGGCTAAGCACCAACTTACTGGGAGTGGTCAGGTGGTGGTGGATGAGCGCAACATGGTTTTCTCCACGCCATGCTACATGCTTGATGCTTCCATTGTTGACATTGCCGATGGAGCAAAAGCAATTATCTCTGAGATGTTGAAGTGGATTCGGTAAACCAATTGCAGTATAGCTATAGTAAGCCCTGTTCGTAAAGAATTATCAGCTCGTTTAGCACCTTATCCTCGCCTTGGGGATCGAATTTTGTTTTAAGATTCGATCCAAATAGCCGGGCAACACCCTGCCAGAATCCGGCTGAGAATCCACCTTTAAGTTCCCTTACCAGTTGGTACGAGGTTTGCCCCGTTTCCCTGTCGATAAGTTTAATCAGCATCCGCCCTTGCGATATGGTTAGCTTAACAAGTTTCTTCTCAAACTCGGCTCGCATGGCTTTTTCCGATTGTTTGATGTATGCGTCCACTTCGCGTTTAGTGTGCAGCGTTTTAATATGTTCGTTCATCTCAAAAAGCCTGGTCTTGGCTACCTGGGCGTAAGGGTACGTTTTTTTTAGGTTGCGGATCATCTTGTAGTACTGTTGCATCTCCCGTTTACTGCGGAATCGGCGTCGGCCGCGTTTAACCACTTCTTTTATACGAATATAGGGTATGGTATCGCCATCAACAATGATGGTGGGGTATAGCAGGGTGGAGGTCGCTTTGCTAAGGTCTTGGGCGTCAATGCTTGTCGCTATAAACACCGCCATTAGTATTATAATAAGTCGTTTCATCTATATTACTGCAAGGGATAATCCCGTATTGTTAAATGGCGTAAATCCGTTATCGACACTAATTATTACGCAAAAATACCATAAATGTTTAATCAAAATGTACGCCAAAGTAAAGTTATTATTAGTAATGATTGCTTAATATCAATTGATTGTTTGCCCAGCTTGTTGCTCATTTTTCCTGAAAAATTGAGTAACTTTGTCAGGTACGAAGCGAACCATACCTCCTCGCGGGTGTTTGGTAAGCGTAGAATGAGGAACTAATACCATTTTTGTATGACAAAGAGTAAAGCACTTTTGATGATTTTAGATGGTTGGGGAATTGGAAGCCACGATAAATCCGACGTTATTTATAGCACTGCCACACCATATATCGATGGATTAATGCAGAGATACCCAAACTCGCAGCTGATTGCCTGTGGCGAGAGTGTTGGTTTGCCCGATGGGCAGATGGGGAATTCCGAGGTGGGGCATCTTAATATTGGGGCTGGGCGTGTTGTGTATCAGGATTTAGTCCGCATCAATAAGGATATAAAGGAGAATCAGCTGGCTAAAATGCCCGTTTTGGTTCAAGCCCTTAATTATGCCAAGGAAAAAAATGTGGCTGTTCACTTTCTGGGGCTAATCTCCGATGGCGGAGTTCACTCGCTCGATAAGCATCTTTATAGCCTTTGCGATATTACCAAGGACTACGGATTGTCGAAGGTTTACATTCATGCCCTTACCGATGGGCGCGATACCGACCCACAGAGCGGTTTGGGTTTTGTCCGTAACCTGGAGGATCACCTGAAGCATAGTAATGGGATTATTGCCTCGTTGATTGGCCGCTACTACACCATGGATCGCGATAAGCGTTGGGAGCGCGTTAGGGAGGGGTACGATTTGCTGGTACACGGCAAAGGGATACCATCTACCAATATTGTGCAATCCATCGAGGAGTCGTACCGCGAAGGCGTTACCGACGAGTTTATCAAGCCCGTAGTTCGGGTTGATGCCAATGGAAATCCCGTTGGTTCTATTAAGGAGGGAGACGTGGTGATCTGCTTTAACTTCCGTACCGATCGGTTGCGCGAAATTAGTATTGCCCTTACCCAGAAGGATATGCCCGAGTTTGGGATGAAAACCTTGCCATTGCATTATGTAACCATGACCCGTTACGACGATTCTTTCCGCAATGTTAATGTGATTTACGAGAAGGATAACCTTATTAATACGATCGGCGAGGTTGTTGCTAGCAGCGGGCTAAAGCAACTCCGCATTGCCGAAACCGAGAAGTATGCGCATGTTACATTCTTTTTCTCGGGTGGACGCGAGCAGGAGTTCCCTGGCGAGAGCCGGATTCTTATACCCTCGCCCAAGGTGGCTACCTACGATCTACAACCCGAAATGAGCGCACCCCTTGTAAAGGATGCCATTGTGGGTGAACTCAATAAGAAGGCACATGACTTTATCTGCCTCAACTTTGCCAACGGCGATATGGTTGGCCATACTGGGGTGTATGGTGCCATACAAAAGGCGGTGCAAACAGTCGATCAGTGTGTTAGCGAGGTGGTTGAGGCTGCAAAGGCTAACGGGTACACCGTTGTTATCATTGCCGATCATGGTAATGCCGATTATGCCCTTAATCCCGATGGGTCGCCCAATACAGCTCACTCCCTTAACCCAGTTCCAATAATTGTGGTGTCCGATGTTTACAAATCTGTCGAAAAGGGCATCCTGGCCGATGTTGCGCCAACGATCCTTTCGGTAATGGGCTTATCGATTCCCGCCGAGATGACAGGGAAACCCCTGTGCCATTAAGATGGATTGAGCATGATGATTCAGATAGACGATAAGATTGTAAGCAGCGATATTCTTGAGAAGCGATTCTGCTGCGATATTGCCCAGTGTAAGGGGCTGTGCTGTGTTCATGGAACTTCAGGAGCTCCAGTAACCGAGGCCGAAGCGGCTATCATGGCCGATATACTTCCGATTGTGCTGCCATACATGTCGGCATCGGGAATTGAAGCCGTTAAGCAGCAGGGTGTGGCTGTGGTTGACGAGGATAACGACCTGGTTACCCCCTTAATCGATGGGAAGGAGTGTGCATTTGTTGTTTTTGAGAACGGGGTGGCCATTTGTGCAATCGAAAAGGCCTGGCTCGATAAAAAGGTCGATTTCCGGAAACCCATCTCCTGCCACCTGTACCCAATTCGGGTTAAGGAGTATCCCACATTTACTGCGTTAAACTACGATGTGTGGGATGTTTGTGCTCCTGCCCGCCAGCTCGGTGAGTCCATTAATCTCCCTGTTTTCCGCTTCCTGAAAGATGCGATAATCCGTGCATTCGGTCAGGAGTTTTATCAACAGCTGGAGGAGGCCGAAAAATTGTTACATTCACAAATTTCAAAATAATAATCAAAATACAATTATCATGGAACATATTAACAGTTACATCGAGGCCAACAAGGATCGTTTCCTCGAGGAGCTATTCGGGTTGCTCCGGATTCCCTCCATTAGTTCACTTTCCGATCATAAGGGCGATATGGTTAAGGCCGCAGAGTACTGGCGCGATACCATTCTTAAGGCTGGTGCCGATAAGGCTGAAGTAATGCCAACCCTGGGCAACCCCGTTGTTTATGGCGAGAAAATGATCGACCCCAAGCTCCCCACCGTTCTAGTGTATGCACATTACGATGTGATGCCAGTCGATCCGGTCGATTTGTGGAAATCGAATCCCTTTGAGCCCGAGATTCGCGATGGCAAAATTTGGTGCCGTGGCGCCGACGACGATAAAGGCCAGGGCTTTATGCATGCCAAGGCTTTTGAACTAATGATGAAAACCAACACTCTGCCCTGTAACGTTAAGTTTATGATTGAGGGTGAGGAGGAAATTGGTTCAACCAGCTTGGGTAAGTTTTGCGCCGATAACAAGGAGATGCTGAAGGCCGATATTATCCTTATTTCCGATACCTCTATGATTGGTCGCGATGTGCCATCCATCACCACAGGATTGCGCGGTTTGGCCTATGTTGAGGTTGAGGTTACAGGGCCTAATCACGACTTGCACTCCGGCCTATTTGGTGGGGCGGTGGCAAATCCTGCCAACATTCTGGCTAAGATGATTGCATCGCTTCACGATGAGAACAACCGTATTACCATTCCCGGATTTTACGACGATGTGATTGAGGTTAGTGCCGAGGAACGTGCCGATATGGCACGTGCTCCGTTTAACCTCGACAACTATAAGAAAGCACTTGACATCGAAGAGGTTTTAGGCGAAAAGGGGTATGCTACCATTGAGCGCACCGGCATTCGTCCAACCCTTGATGTGAACGGAATGTGGAGCGGTTATATTGGCGAAGGGGCAAAGACAGTGCTTCCCTCGAAGGCGAATGCTAAAATTTCCATGCGGTTGGTGCCCAATCAGGATCACCATAAAATTGCCGAGCTATTCCAGAAACACTTTGAGTCTATAGCGCCCAAGTACGTGAAGGTTAAAGTTACTCCTCATCATGGCGGGCAGGGTTATGTGGCGCCAACCAATACCCCGGGTTACATGGCTGCCAGCAAGGCAATGGAAGATGTTTATGGCAAAAAGCCAGTTCCATTCCGTAGCGGTGGCAGTATTCCAATTGTTAGTACCTTTGAGCAAATTTTGGGTACTAAGTCTATTTTGTTAGGGTTTGGTTTGGAGGCCGATGCTATTCACTCCCCTAACGAGAACTATCCGTTGGAGCAATTCTTTAATGGTATCAAGGTTATTCCATTATTCTATAAATATTTTGCCGAGTTGAGCAAGTAGAGCATTGTTGAAGAGGGGGCTTTTGCCCCCTTTTTTGATATTATGGCGTAGCATAATTGCTTTTTTTCTTGTAACTTTAGCTAAATTAAAAACAGCAATTATCATGAAAAGCAAGCACTACATCCCATTGGCTTTAATGCTTTTAGTTGCAGTTATTTCCTGTAAAAGTAATAAAACAGGCGAGCAGTCGCCTTCCGATAAAGCGCAAGAAAATATCCGGGCATGGCTGGCCTCAAAGCCCATCGATTATCCGGGCTATAATCCAGTCGCTTTTGGGGAACTCACTTCCCGATACCAGCAGAGTAACCGGACATTCCAGTTAAACAATTTGATTGAGGCAGAAAAATCGAAACCTCAGCCTAATCCTACAAGCATCGACAGTTTAGAAAATCTGCTTAAAATGAATAAAGGGGAGTTTTTGGGGTACACCATTCTGCATAAGTACACCACCCAATCGGTAGCTGGCGAAACCGTTGAGAACGAAAACCTATTCTTTCTCGATTCATTACTCCGCATAATAACAATTCTCAATGCCGATGCCTACGACCAGATAATGGACGAAAAATTGATATTTAGACAGGAGTCGGTGGACACTTTGGGGCGGTAAGCTTTTGCACATACTGCTCACCGGGGTTTATCCTGTGTGTATTTTTTCCTTCGGAAAGGCTATATTTGCCGCTTAAATAGGAGTATGTTTAGTTACGATGAACCATTGTTTCGGCCACCTGCCGAGGCCTATTCGGCTATTATTCAGGCAACTTTAGGTTGCTCGTGGAATCAATGCGCTTTTTGCGAGATGTACGCGTCGAAGCGGTTTAAGGTTCGTCCTATCGGGGACCTTATCGCGGAGATTGAGGCGCTATCGAGGGCGTTCCCCGATGCTCGAAAAGTTTTTTTGGCCGATGGCGATGCTTTTGTATTATCGGCCGGTAATCTACTCCCAATACTCCAGAATATTAATCGGTGCTTTGGACGTGTTCAGCGGGTTTCGGCGTATTCGATGCCTAGGCATATTCTTAGTAAAACTGACGATGAGTTGCGAACCCTCCGGGAGAATGGGCTAAAACTCCTATACATTGGCATCGAAACCGGTGATGATGAGCTGTTGTCTTTAATTAATAAGGGCGAAACATCGCAGTCCTCTATCGATGGTATTCGTAAGGCGCACGATGCCGGGATCGATACTTCTATAATGATAATTAATGGGCTGGGCGGTAAGCAATTCAGCCATCAGCATGCCGTAAACTCTGCAAGGGTCATCAATCGCATTAATCCCAAGTTCTTATCCACACTAACGTTGAGTATGCCTTACGGTGAGAGCCATTTTCGGAGCCGTTTCCAGGGCGAATACTACCCTTTAACTGTGGTTGAACTATTTGAGGAGTTAAGGTTGTTCCTAGGTTTGGCTGAGTTGAATAATGTGATTTACCGTAGCAATCATGTATCCAATAACCTGATTTTGGGTGGCACATTTCCTAAAGACAAGGAGTCTATTTTGGATCAGATTGATAGGGCGATTGAAGAGTCTCCCCGTGGGCAGTATCCCGTATCGCCATCAATTCTTTAGTCCTGTTCTCATATCTTTAAATTCACTTTAAAATAGTCGTGATTGCGTTTTGGTATGGGAAAATCCCTTTTCTTAGGCTCATTTTATTTTCACGAAATCTATTGATGGGGCTTAATAATTTTTATCTTTGCCCACACTTCCTGCAATGGTTATCGAGATTGTGATTCTTTTGTAAAATCTGTTTAAAGGAACCTTATTGGGTTCATTTTATGAGCAGTCCATTGGGTTATTCCCTTTCCCTTTTATAAATGAATACGCAATTTTTCATACGTCGCAAAAAAATGGTTGTTAATCGACAGAATGAGGGTGTTTGTAAAAAAATACTACATCGGCGTAACCTTATGCAGAATTGCTGGTTAAAGGTTGAGGTTACTTTATATTTTTACGGCGGGGTTTAGTGGTGTTGGTATAAATATCTCCCAATTTATTAAAACGGTTTGGGTTTAGTAGCATAATTGTAAGGCATGGATTATATTAAAAATTTAGTAATACTATGAAGAACAGCAAGAAAGAGTTGATACGTGTTGGAGTTTTTTACGATGGTAACTATTTTTTACATGTAAGCAACTATTATAACTATTTTCACCCTAGGAAGAAGCGCTTAAATATTGCGGGGTTACACGAGTTTATTAGGAATTTGGTGGCAAGCGAGGAGGATACCAGTCCGGAGCATTGCCAGGTGATTGAAGCCCATTTTTTTAGGGGGCGAATCAGTGCGCAGGAAGCTAGCCAGCGCGGTAATCAACTTTATAACGATAGGGTATTTGACGATATTTTGATGTCGGAGGGTGTTGTAACGCATTATCTGCCTATTCGCCCAAGGGGTGGACGACGCGAGGATAAGGGGATTGATGTGTGGTTAGCTCTGGAGGCCTTTGAGCAAACCTTCTATAAACGGTTCAATGTGTTGGTACTAATTACCTCCGATGGCGATTATGTTCCGCTTATTCGTAAGGTTAATTCGTTGGGGACTAAGGTTATGGTATTGTCGTGGGATTTTGATTATACCGACGATCAGGGGCGCGATGTTACCACCCGTACTTCGCAGGAGTTGCTCCGCGAGGTTACATACCCCATTGCCATGCACGAGTTGATTAATTCTGGTTTGAAAAATAACGATAGGTCCACTGTCAATCTTTTTACAGTGCAGGATTTTGCTCAGCAGCGTCAGGAGGCTCCTGCCGAGGAGCCATCGGACGACGAGGTTAAGCAGTCCCGAATCCTTAAAGTGAATAGTGGATACGGTTTTATTCAGTATCCGCCCAACAACCTCTTTTTCCACTATATCGATGTGCTTGAGGGCGAATTCGATGAGTTGATGGAAGGCGACATGGTGGAGTTTATTATTACTAAAAACGAGAAGGGGCAGGATGTGGCCAAAAATGTTCGCAAAGTCCCCGATTACGACGTTAATGTGTGGTAGCAAATAATATAAAGGTAGCCTGATGGCTACCTTTTTTCGTTTACTTGGTTCTTGGGTATGAATATTATTGCATAGACATTTTGTTCGGGGGAGGCTTTTTATATACTGAAACTGAATGCCGTTTCGGAGTTAGGTATCGATTTTACTTTTAGCGTTCCTCCGTGCAGGCGTACAATCTGCCTCGATATGCTTAGCCCGATACCCGACCCGTTTTCGTGTGTAGTGAAGAAGGGTACAAATATCTCATCGATGATCTCCTTTGGAATGCCGGGGCCATTATCAACAACATCAATCTCTACCCTATTATCTTTACTTTTTGCGATTACAGAAATCTTTGCCTTGGGATTACCCTCGTTGGCCTGAATTGCGTTTTTTACCAGGTTGATTAAAACCTGCGATATTAAGCCTTCATCGGCATAAACCTCCAGGGTTTCGGGTGCTGCCGTAACCTCAATGCGGGCTCCATTCTTGCAATCCGACTCGAATAGCAACTTTATTTGGTTTAGCAAATTGGCAGCATTTAGATATTTTTTATCGGGTTTGGGCAATCGGGTAAGTTTGCGGTACAACTCTACAAATTGCATCAAGCCTACACTTTGCGTCCGAATAACTTCAAGCCCTTTGCTCACAATTTCTGTTGATTTTGTGTTGGCGCTTGCTACTCTTTCCTGGGCAACGTGTTTCGATAAGCTCTCGGATAGTGAGGTTATTGGGGCTATTGTGTTCATAATTTCGTGCATCAGAACTCGGATTAGTTTTAGCCACGAATCCAACTCCTTGGCATCCAGCTCATTCTTGATGTCCTGTATCGATAAAAGAATCATCTCTTCGGTAGTGGTTTTGAATGGCGTTGCATTCAAGGACAGCTCTGTAACCCCGCGTTCGCAGGGGAGCGATACCAGCTTGCGTTCGTTAGGCTTTATGTGCTGCACGGTTTGGAATAGTTTGGAATCGACCTTCTCCATTTGCTTTATATGGGTGAGCACTTCGAGCTGAAGCATTCGTTTTGCCGCGGAGTTGGCGTGTAGCACAAATCCTTTTGAGTTGAAGGTGATTATTCCGGTGGCCACATTCTCGAGTAGCGTTCGGAAATATTGCTCCTTTTGCTGATTGTCTATTTTAAGTTGCTGAATTTGCCTGTTTACCTGGTTCAGTCTAGAGGATAAGTTTTTTAGGGTTTTATTGCTCGAGTCGGCCTGAAATATTAATGCTGAGTCGTTGTTTTTTATCGCTTCAAAGAATAGGTTAAGCTTACGGTTGGTTGAGTTGATATACCAAATAAGGTTTATGGCCGCCACAATCAGCGCGACTAGCAATACAAAGGGGAGTGTGTATGTGTTGCTTTGTGCGAGCGTAAAGCCAAAGCCCGTTGCCGTTATAGCAACAATTACAACGCGGGCTATCAAATTCAGGTATAGGTTTTTGCTAATCATAGCCCCATTTTTTTGATTTTATTGTACAGTGTTTGGCGGGTTACACCAAGCTGTTCGGCTGCAGCACTAAGGTTTCCCTGGCTGTTTTCGATAGCCTGATTAATCATCTGCCGCTCCATATCTTCAAGCGTTTGTGGGGCTTTTGCGGATTTGTGGTTGCTAATGGGCTTCATAAAGAACGAGTCGGCTTTAAGTACCGAGCCCTCGCTTAGGATTACTGCTTTTTCGATGGTGTGCTGCAGCTCCCTTATATTTCCAGGCCAAGGGTAACCCAGTAGTTTTTCGTTGGCTTGCTGATTTAGCCGTAGGCTGGGCTTGTTGTACTTTGATGAGTATTTTTTAAGGAAAAAATCGGCCAGCACCAGGATGTCATCGCCGCGCTCGCGAAGCGGAGGAATCTCTATTTGGATTGTATTTATTCGGTAAAGCAGATCCTCGCGGAAAAGCCCTTCGTGAACCATTGCCTCCAGGTTCTTATTTGTTGCGCAAATTAGCCGAATATCAACCGGAACTGGTTGGTTGGAGCCAATCCGGCAAACCTGTCGGTTCTGTATTACGGCAAGCAGTTTGGCCTGCAGGTGGTACGATAGGTTTCCTATTTCGTCGAGGAACAGGCTACCGTGGTTGGCCGTTTCAAATTTCCCGGGTCTATTTTCGCGCGCATCGGTAAAAGCGCCTTTTACGTGGCCAAATAGTTCGCTCTCGAAGAGGGTTTCGCTAATGGCGCCCATATCAACACTTACCATAACCTCGTTGGCTCGGGTCGATAGCCTATGGATTTCGCGGGCAATCAGCTCCTTGCCAGTCCCGTTTTCGCCGGTTATAAGGATGTTTGCGTCGGTTTTGGCCACCTTGCGCACCATGTTCATCACCTGCATCAGCTTGGCCGACGAGCCTATAATGTACTTTGAGTCGCGGTTTATCTCATTCTTTAACTCCTGATTGTGTTCTTTTAGGCTGTTTACCTCTTTTTTCGAAAGGTTCAGCTCTATGGCTGTCTTTATTGTGGCAATTAGCTTATCGTTATCCCAGGGTTTTAGGATAAAATCGGTTGCCCCTGTTTTTAGGGCTTTTACGGCAAGTTCAATGTCGCCGTATGCAGTAATCATCACCACCGATATTTGTGCGTCAATTTCCTTAATTCTGCTAAGCCAGTATATGCCCTCGTTGCCGTTGTTTACTCCTGCCTTAAAGTTCATGTCGAGGAGTATTAGGTTGTAGTCGTTTTTCCGCAGTTCGGTGGGTATCAGTTCGGGGTTCGAAATGGTATTAACCGACTTAAATTCTGGCATTAACAGAATTTCCAGTGCGCTTAGTATGCTCTTATTATCGTCAATAATTAGGATGCTCCCTTTTGCCATTACTTTTTTTGTCAAAAGTAGATTATCAATTTATTGAATTCAAGTGGGTGTAAAAATAATTTACATCGGAATGTACAATTATTTTACATCGATAAAAACATTAATAATATAAGTTGTTGATATTTTGAACTATATGATTTTGGCACGGGAATGGCGCATTGCCTGTTTAAACTGTTGAATAATTATGTGCCGAAAGTATCTTCTTGTTTTAATCTGTTTTACTCATTTGGGTGGTTTTGCCCAAGAGCGGTGGTCGCTCGATAGCTGTATTCAGCTTAGCATTCGCAATAACCTTACGCTTCGCAATGCGTCAATTCAGAGCGAGGTGGCCAATATTTCTTTTAAACAGTCGAAGTGGAATTACCTGCCCAGTGTATATGCTGGTTCCAATGCGGGAATGAACTTTGGCCGTTCAGTCGATCCCACCGATAATGGCGTTATTAAAACCTCATTCTTGGAGAGTTCGTACTACGTTAATGCATCGTTGGAGTTATTCAATGGCTTTTCGCAGCTCAATAAGCTGGCATACCAGAGATACCTTGCAATCTCGGCGGAGCACAATCAGCGTAAAATTGAGGACGAAATTGCTTTCTCCGTGATGAATGCCTACTTTGATGTGGCTTATTTCGACGAGTTGGTTACAATTGCCCTGGAACAGCGAGATTTGTCGAGGTTAAACCTGCGAAAAACAGAGGTGTTGGTTACCACTGGGCTTAAATCCGAATCGGATTTGCTGGAGGTAAAGGCCAACATGGAGAAGGACGAACTCTACTACATTCAAACCCAGAACCAGCTGGCATCGGCAAGGATTACCCTGATGCAACTTATGAATATCTCCGTTAGTACGCCGTTGGATGTTGAGATTCCTAGTGATTCCTTAATTGTAGTAGATAATACAGTTGATGGCGATTCCTTGTTCCACGATTACTCCCAAATTTCGCCCACAATCAACTACTACGAGAATGAGTATATGGCAAGCCGTAAAAACATTGGTGTGAGCCGGGGTGCTTACTATCCATCGTTAAAATTGCAAGCCTCGTACAGCACTGGCTACTACGAAACCAGCAAGGATGCCGATGGTAAAACTTACGCTTTTGGTGAGCAGTTCAGGAATAACCAGAGCCAGTATGTGGGCTTGTCGCTTTCGGTGCCTCTTTTTGTAAGGAATTCGGCACGGTTTGGTGTAAAGCAGGCCAAATTGCAATCGGAGCAAAGTAAAAACTTGCTCGAAAAGGCCAAGCAGGATCTGCAGCTCGAAATCACCGATAACGTGAACAAGTACATTGCCGCCGAAAAGGAGTACAGGCAGGCCAAGGTGCAGCTGGCTGCCGACAGGCTCGCCTTTGATGCTGCCCAAAAGAAATACGATAAGGGTATGATTAGCGTGGTCGATTTTTACACCGCCAAGAGCCGTTTAAGCACCGTTCAGGGGCAGGCGCTTAGGGCAAGGCTTACTCTCGAGGTGAAACGCTACACCATCGATTTTTACCGCGGAGTACGATTCTGGGAGAACTAATAAACACTAAAATATAAACACAAAATACTGATATATATGAGCATGGATAGAGTTATTGAGCCGAAGAAGGGGATTAAACGGAAACATATTTACTGGGGCGTTGGCGTTTTGATTTTTATTGTCTTTTTGGCAAAGTTGATATTTGGCGATAACACATCGTCGTTTCGGACGCAAGCCGATAGGTTGACCGTTGGAACTGTTACGGAGGGTTTTTTTAACGATTACATCACTGTTATTGGACAGGTTGAGCCCATTGCCACAATTTACCTCGATGCCGAGGAGGGTGGGCGAGTAGATGAGCGCCTTATTGAGGAGGGCACAATGGTTAAGAAGGGCGATGTGATACTCCGTCTCGAGAATCGCCAGCTATACCAAACCATTCTGAATAGCGAGGCGGCGTTGGCCGAGAAGGAGAACTACCTGCGGAATACCCAAATTAGCTTCGAAACCGAGCTAATTCAATCTAAACGCAATATTTTGGACAGCGAGTACCGCTTAACCCGTAAAAAGCGAAGTTTTGAGCAGAACCAATCGCTTTACAACGAGGGTTTGATTGCCAAGGAGGATTTCCTGCAATCGAAGGAGGATTTTGAGTACGAGCAGAAGTTGCTCGAGATAAACCGGGTAAAGGCGAAGAACGACTCGCTGATGCGTGCTACATCCATGAACACCCTTCAGCGCGACCTTAACCAGATGCGCGAGATGTTAAAATTGGTTCATGAGCGTATCGACAATCTGAATGTAAAGGCAACGGTTGATGGTCAGCTGGGTATGCTCGATGCCGAGGTGGGGCAATCCATCTCGCAGGGTCAACGGATTGGACAAATCAACGTGCTAACCAACTTCAAGGTAAATGCCAATATCGATGAGCACTACATCGATCGGGTGAAGCGCGATTTGGTTGGGGCTTTGGATCGTAACGACAAGAACTATAAAATGGTGGTGCGAAAGGTTTACCCCGAGGTTCGTAGCGGTCAGTTCCGGGTCGATTTGGTTTTCGATGGCGCAATGCCCGATAACGTGCGTACCGGTCAAACCTATCACATAAAGTTGGAACTGGGCGAGTCCACCAAGGCCATAATGGTGCCCCGTGGACCATTCTTCCAGAGTACTGGAGGCCAGTGGATTTTTGTGCTCAATGCCGATGGAACTGAGGCTGTGAAGCGAAAAATTAAGATTGGCAAGCAGAACCCCATGTTCTATGAGGTTATAGAAGGACTCCAGCCCAACGAGAAGGTGATAATAAGCAGCTACGATACCTTTGGCGATAGCGAGAGGATTGTGTTGAAATAGTAATCTTTAATATCTAAAACATACAATTATGATTAAAACAGTTAACTTATCAAAAGTATTCCGCACCGAGGAAATTGAAACCAGCGCGTTGAATCAGGTGAATTTACATGTACAAAAAGGCGAGTTTGTGGCCATTATGGGACCTTCGGGTTGTGGAAAGTCAACCCTGCTTAATATTGTTGGCCTGCTCGATAATCCTTCGGGTGGAAGTTACTTCTTCGATGGGATGGAGGTTGGCAACCTGAAGGAGCGTAACCGCACAGCGCTTCGCAAGGGCAACATTGGCTTCGTATTTCAGAGCTTCAACCTGATTGACGAGCTCAATGTTTACGAGAATGTGGAGTTGCCATTGGTTTACCTTAAAATGAACTCGCGTACCCGCCGCGAAATGGTGGAGAAGGTGCTTGAACGTATGCAGATCAGCCATCGCCGTAAGCACTTTCCGCAGCAACTATCGGGCGGCCAGCAGCAGCGTGTGGCCATTGCGCGTGCCGTGGTTGCCAACCCAAAGCTGATTCTTGCCGATGAGCCCACCGGTAATCTCGACTCTAAGAATGGTTTAGAGGTAATGAACCTGCTCACCGAGCTCAACCGCGAGGGAACCACAATTGTAATGGTTACACACTCCTTGCACGATGCCGGTTTTGCGCATAGGGTAATCAACCTATTCGATGGTCAGGTTATTACCGAGGAGGTAAAGAGGCAGGTTGGAGAGTTGGTTTTTTAATAGCCAATACGGTTGCGGTTTAGGTGTGTTTAATCCGCTCGGCAATAAGATTATGGTTGGAGAAGTAACGTGTTAATTATTAATGCACTAGAAATTTTGTACGGATGAAAATTCTAAGGAATCTCAAGCGAAACTACCAATGGCACATTATCAGCGTTATTGGTTTGAGTGCATCGTTTGCGTGTGCCATTCTGGTTTTTTTATTCGCCAGGCAGGAGCTAAGTTACGATAAATTCCATGCTAAGTCCGATAGGATTTATAGGGTAACGCTCGAAAGCAATAATGGCGAAACATCGATGCATCCTGCGCGTGTGGCTGGTACCTGGACTAAGGAGTTAATGGCCGAGTATCCCGCAGTTGAAAACATGGTTCGCTTGGTTCCGTTCAAAAAGGCAATCGTTAAGATTGGCGATAAGTTTTTTTACTCCAATCAAGCTTTTTCGACCGATAGTTCGTTTTTCAGCCTATTCGATTTTAGGGTGCTGGCTGGCAATCCACAAAAGGCTTTTATTCAGCCTGGCAGGGCATTTATATCAAAGGGCATTGCTCTGAAGTACTTTGGATCGATTGATGTGGTTGGTAAGGAAATAGCCATTTCGCATCAGCAGGATCCCAATGCCAACACCTATACCATTGAGGGCGTTATGGACGATTTTCCCGTAAACTCTCACTTTCATGCCGAGATACTTACCTCGTTCACCGCATTGCCCGATCGCACAACATGGGCTTACACTTATTATTTGATGAAGCCAGCAACCGATGTGGGTCATCTCCGCAGCACCATTCAGCAAAAGTGGGAGGAGGATAAGGAGCCCAATACAACTATTGCCACGCTTCATCTGCAAAAGTTAACCGATATACATCTGTTTAGTCATAAAACGCGCGAGATTGAGCCAAATGGGAATGTTCGTTCCATAATACTGCTGCTGAGCGGTGGTTTAATTATCATCTTTATTGCTTTAATGAACCACCTTAACCTAACCAGGGTTCAGTTTGTTGCTGGCATAAAAACGGTTAAGGTTAAATTGATAAATGGTGCATCACGATGGGCTGTAGCCGCTGAGTTTGCAACGGAGGCCGCTGCAATTGCGTTGATTTCGGTAATGGCTGGAATTCTTGTTGCCCTGAATTTGTCAGAAACTCTGGGACTCACCATGCTCGGGTTTGGTAATTGGTTCAGCATTGCGCTACTTTCTGTATCTTTTATTCTAACAGTCTTACTGGTTGCTGTAATTCCGGTTTTTGGCCTAAAAATGGTTAGTAACACGCAATTAATCGGCTCAAATGCTCGGCTATACACTTTCCCGTTAGTGGTTCAGTTTGTACTGGCCATTATTACAGTTGTTGGAACTATTGTTCTGAACAGGCAAATGAATTTCTTAAACTATCAGCATCCGCAGGCCGCAAACGCCGATATATTAGTAATTCCAAATAATCAGCAGGAGGTTGTGCAGCGTTACGAAACGCTTAAAGTAGAGTTGGTGAAAAGCCCTACGGTAATTGGTGTTACGTCGGCAATGGAGGAGCCTGGCGGCGATATTCTCGATCATTTCCAGTTTGAGATGGAGGGGTTCGACAATAGCACCGAAAAGTCGATTAATATTTTAACCACCGATTCCGATTTCTTTCCCTTTCTGGGTATTGAACCATTGGCCGGATCGGTAAAACTGGGCTACGTTCCCTCGCAGCAATGGGAGGCCGCAGCCATAGAGTTAAGTATGCTACAGAACATGGGCGCAACCAACAATTCCCGAACCAAGGAGTTGACAGAAACTGTGGGTAGTTACAGCGAACAGTATATTCTGAACCGCAGCGCATTGGCAATGATGGGTATTACAAATCCTGAGGATGCCATTGGTCGGAAATTTCAGTTAAAGTTTCATCTATCCCAGATGTTTCCTCCGGGAACCATTGTGGGTGTTGTTCCCGATTTTCATTACACCAATCTGTATATGGCGGAAAGGCCATTGGTTATAGCCCCTCGCAAGATGTTTAGCTCCACATTCCTAGTCCGAATCGACTCGCAGAACCGCAAACAGGCCATAGCCGATGTAAGCGCTGCTTGGCAACGGGTTAATCCCTCATTTCCGTTGGAGTACGACTACCTCACCAATACCTACCAAAAGGTGTATGCTAGCGAGTATGCACAAACCCGTGTGGTTTCGTTGTTTGCACTAATCTCTATTGTTATATCGCTGCTGGGGATATACGCCATGGCATCGTTTAGCATGCAGCAAAGGGTTAAGGAGATTGGTATCCGAAAAATTAATGGGGCAAACATCTCCGAGATTATGTTTATGCTTAACAGGTCGTTTGTAAAGTGGGTTGGGGTTGCCTTTGTTATTGCCACACCCATTGCCTACTACGCCATGACAAAGTGGTTGCAGAACTTCGCCTACAAAACCACGCTCAGCTGGTGGATTTTTGCGCTTGCGGGTTTACTGGCGTTGCTCATTGCCCTGCTTACGGTTAGCTGGCAGAGCTGGCGGGCAGCTTCTCGCAACCCGGTGGAGGCGTTGCGGTACGAGTAAGTGTGTAATGGTTCTTAAAACTTAAAAATAACTAATACAAAATAATTATGGGTTCAATAAAAATAGCGTTTCGCAGACTATTCCGGAAAGGGGAGTATTCTTTTACCCGAATTTTATCGCTAGCAGCCGGATTGGCGTTTAGCATCCTATTACTATCGGAGGTGTTTTACTATTACAGTTTCGATGGTTTTTATCCCGATTCGGACAGGATTTTCGTGGTTCACGAGAACTTTAAGATGGATAAATCGTCGGATAAGCTGGAGAGTTACGCTAGGGTTAGCGGTGCCATTGCGCCGGGTTTGAAGGCCGAGGTGCCAGGCGTTGAGGAGGCTACTCGCCTTAACGGAATTGGTTCTTCGGTGTTTTACACCGAAGATCGGAAGGATTACAAGGCCGATTTCTCCCTGGCCGACGAGAACCTGTTCAGGGTTCTTCCTCGCCCTGTTATTAGTGGCGATCCGTTTACGATTCTTAAATCGCCCATGCAGTGTATGGTATCGAGCAAAATTGCCGTTGAAATGGGGGGCGATGTAATCGGAAAAATTATCGAGCTGAAGGAGTATCCCAATAAGAAGTTAACTATTTCCGGAATTTTCGAGGTTTTACCCGAAAACACCAACTATAAGTACGATATTCTTATCTCCATGGTATCTACTAGTGAGTTTCTTTGGGATGGAACCGAAAATTGGCTGGGTAACGATAGATACTATGCGTGTGTTCGGCTGGCCAAGGGTTACACCCCGGAGCAAATAGCCCCTGCCGTTCGTAAAATGCAGGAGAAGTATCAGGATATTGTTAAGCTGGAGGAGGCCAACAACGGAATGGTGCTGAAGTACAGTTTTGAGCCTATAACCAGCCTTTATTCGGATGCGGCAAAGGATATGATCCTTATCCTCAGTTTTATTGCTTTTGCCGTGCTGTTTGTATCGATGATGAACTATATTCTTTTAACGCTTAGTGCGCTGGTAAATAGAGCAAAAACATCGGCTATACATAAATGCTGCGGAGCTCAGGTAAGAAATTTGCAGGGTATGATTTTTTCTGAAACCGTTCTGGTATTTTTCATTTCGCTGGTGGCTGCTTTCCTTATTATCCTTGCGTTAAAGCCTTTTGCCGAGGCGCAGGTTGGGCATAGGCTTTCGTCGGCATTAAATCCTCAAGTGGTGTGGCCTTTGCTTGGTATCATGGTGCTGATGGTACTACTGGTTAGCTATTTGCCAGGGCGCTTCTTCTCCCGGATTCCCGTGGCAAATGCGTTCCGAACCTACCGTCAAAAAGGCAACAAGTGGAAGTTGGCACTCCTTTTTATGCAGTTTATTGGGGCATCGTTCATCATTACCATGTTGGTGGTAGTTGTGCTTCAGTATAACAGGATGATGCGAGCCGATCATGGCTACAGTACCGAGGGCGTATATGTTGCATCGACCAGCGGGGTTGATGGTACCAAAATATCTACGATATTAAACGAAATACGATCACTGCCCGAGATCGAAAGGGTAGGCTTGGGGTGCTGTTTGCCCATGGAGGGAGCTTCGGGCAATAATGTGCTTTCGGAGGATCGGGAGCGGGAGATGTTCAATGTGGCCGATTTTTACTATATCGACGAGAATTACCTTGACATTCTGAATATTCCAGTGGTTGAGGGGGCGAATTTCTCGAACGAAAAATCTTCGCCATACGATTTGCTGATTAGTCGCAAGTGTGCCGAGATGCTTAAGATGAATAACCTTTGGGCCGATGGTGTGGTAGGAAAGCAAATTGAGATAACCGAGCACAATAGCCGTGGCGCTAATCCAATTGTGGGCGTATTTCCCGATTTTATTGTTGGATCGATGACCAATGCCGATTCCCGACCCTCTGTTTTCTTCTATTTGCCCCATAGTCGCTTTGAGCAGCTTAAGGTTAAGTATCCATCCTTTACGGTGTATGTGCTTGCGAAGGCGCGCCCTGGAGTAGGAGCGGGTGCTATGGATCGGATTACCTCTGTTTTTAACGCGCATCTTCCATTCATGGATGCTTCGGTGAGTAGTTTGGCCGATGAGCAGCAGCAGTGTTATAGACCCGAAAGGGGATTCCGGAATGCCATGATGGCCGGTAATTTCGTTATTCTATTGGTAACAGCCATTGGCTTGTTGGGCTACACAACCAGCGAGGCAACCCGTAGGCGAAAGGAATTGGCTATCCGGCAAATTAATGGTGCCGAAATGCGCGATATTCTTCGGATGTTCATCCTCGATTTGGAATATATTGCCATCCCTGCTGTTATTATTGGGCTGATGGCCGCTTGGTTCTTTGCCGTGCAGTGGATGCAGAATTTTGCCAGCAAAATAACGCTGCACTGGTGGTTATTTGTTCTATGTAGTTTGGTTATACTACTTGCCATTGCCATTGTTGCTGCCGTTAATTACATCCGAATTGCCAACCGAAACCCGGTGGAGAGCTTGCGGTACGAGTAAATTAGTAATATTTAATTTTTTAGGAGATGCTTCAATTAAAACGTTTTTTCAAGACCGTACTCCGGTACAAAACATCAACCCTGCTAACGCTACTTAGCTTAACGGTTGCTTTTCTGGGGGTTATCACGCTTACACTCTACGTGTCGTTCGAGAAGAGTTTCGACCGGTTTCACAAAAATTTAGAGTCAACCTATAGGCTCGAAACATTTGTTTATTTTTTGCTTTTTAATGGTCAGATGGAACATACATGCTGAAAATCGTGCTCCTGAGTGTCGTCGTTAGAAGGTATGGATGTTTCATTTTTAAAATGTTAATTTTGCACGCAAACAAATCGATATGATTCAGAAAAGAAAGTTGGCCAATAGCGAATTGAACCGCAAAACCGTTGAGGAGTACCGGAAAGTTGATAAGTTGCCTATTATTGTAGTGCTCGATAATATTAGGAGTTTAAACAATGTGGGGTCGGTGTTTCGCACTTCCGATGCGTTACTGGTCGAAAAGGTGTTGCTTTGTGGTATTACAGGGACACCTCCCGATAAGGAGATTCACCGTACAGCGCTTGGCGCAGAGAGCTCTGTGGTGTGGGAGTATTTCGACGAAACCCCAAAGGCTATTGCTGCCCTAAAAGACTTGGGTTACAGGGTGATTTCGGTTGAGCAGGCCGAGTACAGTCTTAACCTGATATCGTATCAGCCACAGGATGGAGAAAAGTATGCATTGGTTTTTGGAAATGAGCTTAGGGGGGTCGATCAGGCTGTAGTTGATTTATCCGATGAGTGCATAGAGATTCCTCAGTTCGGCACCAAGCATTCCTTTAATATATCGGTTTCGGCAGGTATTGTGCTTTGGGACTTCTTTTCGAAATTGCAGAGGTAAATTTATCATTACCCAATAAAAAAAGACCGGACATTGTCCGGTCTTTTTTTTATTAATTCATATCCTTTGTTATTGGAAGATAGCTTTGAAAGCCTCGTTTTGGAAGTAGTTGCGGAATTCAACATCTTCTTTAGCACGATCTTTTAGGCTAGCATCTTTACCAATGGCAGTACGAAGATTGTCAAGAACTGTAGCCTCTTCTTGTAAGCGTGCGCCTACAATTGCGCGACCATAGTATCCTTTGGCAGTTTCAACCTTAGCGAAGGTGTTTTTAGCAGCATCAACCTTAGCGTTAAGAAGAAGTGCTAAACCTTGGTTGAATGTATCGGAACCAGCGAGGTATTCTGCAGCTGCAGGGTACTGATTCTTGATAATAGCAATAATACCTAGGTTGTACTTAGCCTCGGTGCCTGCATCAGCAGCTTCGGTGAATAGTTTTTCTGCTTCGTCCATGTTGCCTTCCATTAAAGCAACGCAACCACGGTTGTTTATAACGGCAGGAATCTTCTGGTCAGCTGGTACTTTATCTAGGGCAGCTTTAGCAGCAGCTAGGTCGTTGTTCTTAATGCTTAAGCAAGCTGCGTTGTTATAACCACGTGCGCAGTTGTATTTATCGCCAGCTTTCATGTAAACCTCAATCTTCTTGTTTACATCATCAATTAATGTAGCAGCGTAAAGCATTTCTTCTACATTTAAGGTGTCGTAAGCATTGTTGTTTACCATGTATTTAAGGGTATCGTCAGAGTAACCCATAACTTCTACAGTTGCAATCATTTTTGCTCTACGAAGTTCGGGAAGGATTTTTTCTGCTAATACTTTGTAAACTTTCGATATGTTCTTGATTTCTTTTTCGCGAACCTCAGGATCGGAGTACATGGAAAGAACGCGGATAATTAACTCCTTGTCCTCGATATCCGAAGCTTGAACAGATTTTTGGAAACCATCCCAGTCCTCGGTGGTAGTTTCAACAGTAGCGGCGGTTGTGTTTTCAACTTTGGCCTTTTTGAAAACATCGGCAAGGTATTTATCGGTATTCTTACCACGATCTTGCGAAAGTTTTTCGTTTAGTTTTTCAGGGCCATCGGGCGAAGCGTAAGCCGAAACCTTAATTTCTTTAACAGCTTTACCTTCAGTTTTGGTGGCTTCAACTAGGAAATCGTTTAGCACTTTTAGCTCTTCCTTGGTTAATTCAGATTTGCGAATATCCGATTTCTGAATTACGAAGTTAATTTGAGCTTCTTTTTGCTCTGAGTTAACGCGAACAAATTTGTGAGCCATCATAACTGGTTTTGGATCGATGTCAACCAATTTGTAGGTTGCAAGAGTTCCGATACCAACTTTTTGAGGGGCTTCAACGTTAACTTTTTTGTCCTTGTACGAAATGGCCAAACGGCATTCTAGTTCGCAGTTGAACATTTCGTCCTTGTAGTCAAACTCAATGTCGTGTTTCCAGGTTCCGCCTGCTTCGTAGTTAATCACCTGGTTGTTGGCTTGTACATCTTCACCTTGAAGAACTTTTACAGGTAGGGCTAGTTCACCACCTTTATAAACAATAACAGGAGTGATTTCAACAGTAGCTTTTTTGTTGAAATACTTTGGCGGAATTGTGCCTTCGATGGTTGCTTTTACCTTATTACCGTGAACCTCCATGGGGTTGGGGGTTAACTTTACGGTAAAGCCGGCGGGCAGCTCTTTCATCTTTTCAATGCCACCGCAAGCTGCTATTACTAAAGCGGCTAGAGCGATGATCCCGAGTTTCAAACCTTTCATTTTCATATTAAATTGGTTAGTTGTTTAGTGTTCAAAGTAATTAATAAATACAAACATAACACTCTTTTTTACAAAAAAAAAACATATCAGCTAAGATAGCTATTTTACATCAGAAAGTAATACGATTAACCCCTTTATTATAGCGTTTGTCAAAAATTATATTTTTAAGTTTTTGATAATCAGCGTAATTATTTACAAAGTCGATATTGCTGGTATCTACAATCAAAAAGGTGTAGTCGGGGTGTTGCTTAATAAAATCGAAGTATCCTTGTGTCAGATTATCAAGGTATTCGGCTGTTATTGTCTGTTCGTAATCGCGGCCTCTTTTTTTTATGTTTTTCAATAATTTTTCGGTGGAAAGGTGTAGGTAAACATATAGGTTGGGCTTGGGTAATGTGTTGTAAATTATTGAAAATATCTGCTTATAGAGTTGTAACTCGTCGCCCGAGAGCGTGTTTTGAGCAAATATTAGTGATTTCATAAAAAAATAATCGGCAATGGTTAGGCTTTGAAATAGTGATCCTGTGCGAATATCTTCGTTTAGCTGTTTATAGCGTTCGGCCAGAAACGATAGTTCGAGCGGGAAGCTGTAGCGTTCCGGATTGTTGTAGAATTTGGGCAGGAATGGGTTGTCGGCATATCGTTCCAGTATGAGTTTTGCGTTTAAATCGTGGGCTAGCATGTTGGCCAGGGTTGTTTTGCCAGCTCCAATATTCCCTTCAATAACAAGGTATTGCATTTGAATAAGCTTATAGTTAGGTTCGCTAAGGTAGTGGATTCGTCCAATTTTCTTGACGATTGTTAATAAAAAGGGGCGACCATTGCCACCCCTTTAGTATTTATTGATCGGTTATTAACCTTATGGAAGGGTAACTTCCATATTGAATAGGATGAACGAGTATATATCGGCGTATTCCTCTATTTGCAGTGCAGTGGGAGTCCCCGCTCCGTGTCCTGCACGGGTTTGAATCCGAATAAGAGCAGGGTTTTTAGCCCGTTTGTTCTTTTCCTGCATGGTTGCAATGTATTTGAACGAGTGCGCTGGCACAACCCTATCGTCGTGGTCGGCGGTAGTAACCATAATTGCAGGATACTTAACCCCTTGCTGTATGTTGTGCAGGGGAGAGTATTTGTGTAAGTTTATGAATTGAATAGAATCCTCGCTCGATCCGTAGTCGTTAACCCACGCCCACCCAATGGTAAATTTATGGAACCGAAGCATATCCATAACTCCAACCTGGGGAATAGCCACCTTGAATAGGTCGGGGCGTTGGTTGATAACTGCGCCTATCAGCAATCCTCCGTTCGACCCTCCCTGAATGGCAAGCCGCTTGGGTGATGTGTATTTTTCCTTGATAAGGTATTCGGCAGCGGCAATAAAATCATCGAAAACATTCTGTTTGTTCAATTTTGTTCCAGCTCTATACCAGTTTTCGCCGTATTCGCCACCCCCGCGCAGGTTTGCCATGGCGTAAACTCCTCCATTTTCGAGCCAAAGCAGTCGCGCTGTGTTGAAATTTGGCATTAGGCTGATGTTAAATCCTCCGTAACCATATAGTAGGGTGGGGTTTTCACCATTGAGATTGAGCCCTTTTTTGTGGACAATGAACATCGGTACAAGGGTTCCATCCTTGCTGGTGTAGAATACTTGTTTTGTTTCGTAATTGTCGAAGTTGAAGTTGATTTCTGGCTTGAAGAATTCCGACGATTGGTTTGTTTCGATATTGTACTTGTATACCACAGAGGGCACTGTGAACGACGAGAAGTTGTAAAATGCAATACTATCATTCATCGATCCGCTAATGCTACCCATGGTGCCGAGCGTAGGGAACTCGATGTCGGATAATTTCTCTCCGCTCAAGTTGTAAACCTCCACCTTGCTTTTGGCATCAACAATGTATGAGGCTACCACTTTCCCTCCAATTAGGGAGCAGTTGCTAAGTACATCTTTCCGTTCGGGGAGCAAATCCTTCCAGTTGCCAACATCTAGGGTGTTTATGTTGATCTTAATAAGTTTATATTTAGGTGCTTTGTAGTTGGTGAGCACAATCAATTCGTCGTTGATATGATCGAGAACGGAGTACTCGAATTCAAATCCAGTGGTGAGTTGCGAGAACTCCACCTTTTTTGCCTCCAGATTCCGAATGTATACCGAGTTGCCGTATGTCGATTCTGTTTCGTATATTATTAGGTATTTCTCGTCGTCGGTGGTTTGGGCTGAGTAGTTTCTGAGGGGGTACTGCTTGTTGGAAAACACCAGTTCATCGGTTTCGGGATTGCTACCAATGGTATGGTAGTAAACCTTGTGATTTTCGTTGATGTTCGACAGTGCAGAGCCTTTGGGGACATCGTACCGGCTGTAAAAGAATCCGTTTTTGTACCAGGCAATGGATGAGAATTTCACCCATTTAATTTCATCGGGTAGATTTTTGCCTGTGGCTAAATCCAGTACGTTGATTTTTTGCCAATCGGATCCGCCATCGTTGGTTGCGTATGCCAAGTATTTCCCGTCGCGCGAAGGCGCAATGGTTGATAGCGCAACAGTTCCATCGTTACTGAGGGTGTTGGGATCCAGTAAAACCTGAGGCTCGGCGTCGAGCGATTCCATGGTGTAGAGTATGCTTTGATTCTGAAGCCCATCCTTTTTGAAAAAGAAGTAGCGCCCTCCTTCTTTGAATGGAGTTCCCATAGTGGTGAAATTCCATATCTCGGTAAGCCGATCTTTAATTTTGGCACGGAATGGAATGCTGTTCAGATAGTTTTGTGTAATGCTGTTTTGAGCATTAACCCAGTTGGCCACTTCGGGGGCATTGTCGTCTTCGAGCCATCGGTAGGGGTCGGGTATTGTTGTGCCAAAATAATTGTCAACTACATCCACCTTTTGGGTTTCGGGATACTTAACCCGGTTAGTGTTGCAAGCAACAAACACCATAGTAGTAAAGGCTATTAGGATTACACCAATCTTTTTCATTCTGTGCTATTTAAACTTTGTGTTAAGTCGTACTACAAAAATACATAAATTTATTAAAACCATTTTGTTTTGTCAATAAATTATGCTTTTGTAGTTAATTCGCGTTTTTCTGTGATGTTTATGGGATTGGGCACAAAAAAAAGGGAACGATTCGGTTCCCTTTTCCTTATAACAAATTTTGTGTTACTCTTTTTTCTTCGATTCGGGTTTTTCCATCAGAACTTTTCTCGACAGCTTTAGTTTCCCGGTCTTCTTATCAATCTCAATTAGCTTAACCTCAACTTCGTCGCCTTCTTTCAGCACGTCCTCAACTTTCTCTACCCGTTTCCAGTCAATTTCGGAGATGTGAAGCAGTCCGTCCTTGTTGGGCATTATTTCGATGAATGCGCCAAAGGGCATGATTGTTTTTACCTTGCCGCGGTATATCTCGCCAACTTCGGGTACTGCAACAATTCCCTTGATCCATTTAATGGCAGCGCTGATGCTGTCGGCTGTTTCGGCAAATACGCTAACTGTACCCTGATTATTAACCTCCTCGATGGTGATGGTGGTTAATGTTTCGCGTTGTATTTCCTGAATCACTTTACCACCAGGGCCTATCACAGCACCAATGGAATCGCGGGGTATGATTATTTGCTCGATACGTGGTGCGTGAGGTTTGAACTCGGCACGTGGTGCTGGGATGGTTTCTAAAATCTTCCCAAGGATATGCATTCTGCCCTCGTGGGCTTGGTGTAATGCTTTGGCCAGTACTTCGTACGAAAGGCCTTCTACCTTAATATCCATTTGGGTAGCAGTAATCCCATCGCGGGTTCCGGTAACTTTAAAGTCCATGTCGCCCAAGTGATCCTCGTCGCCAAGAATGTCGGAGAGTACGGCAAATCTTGAAGAGCCTTTTTCGGTGATTAGCCCCATGGCTATACCCGATACCGGTTTCTTGATTTTCACTCCGGCGTCCATTAGGGCAAGAGTTCCTGCGCATACGGTGGCCATCGATGATGATCCGTTCGATTCCAGGATGTCGCTAACCACACGGATTGCGTAGGGGTTCTCGTCGGGATGGGGTATCATATTTTTAAGGGCTCTGTGAGCCAAGTTTCCGTGTCCAATTTCGCGGCGGCTAACTCCTCGCGAAGGTTTTGCCTCGCCAGTGGAGAATGGTGGGAAGTTGTAGTGGAGGGTAAACTTCTCGGTTCCCTTCATCAATACTTCGTCAATGATCTTCTCGTCGAGTTTGGTTCCAATTGTAACGGTGGTTAACGATTGGGTTTCACCGCGGGTGAATACTGCCGATCCGTGAGCCATAGGTAGGTAATCCACTTCGCACCAGATGGGGCGAATTTCGTTGGTTTTCCTTCCGTCGAGGCGAACACCCTCGTTAAGAATCATATTGCGCATAGCTTCTTTCTCAACCGTATGGTAGTAACGGTTAACAAGGAATGTTTTTGCTTGGCGATCTTCTTCGGGGAGTGTTTCGATGAACGATTTTTTGATAGCATCGAATGCATCGGTACGCTCGTGTTTTGGGAGTACTGATTTTGCCACTGCGTAAACTTTATCGTAGCAAAACTCGTGAACCTTTACTTTAAGCTCCTCGTCGTTTGTTTCGTGACAGTACTGGCGTTTGGCAATGCCAACCTCCTTGGCCATTTCAATTTGGGCAAGGCATTGGGGTTTAATGGCGTCGTGGGCGGTTTTGATGGCTTCGAGCATATCGGCCTCCGATACCTCTTTAAGTTCGCCCTCAACCATGAGTATATTGTCGTAGGTGGCCGCTACAATCATATCGATGTCGGCCTCCTCAACCTCTTTGAATGTTGGGTTGATCATGAATTTGCCGTTAACGCGGGCTACGCGTACCTCGGATATAGGACCATGGAATGGAACGTCCGAAACAGCCAGAGCAGCAGAGGCTGCAAGGCCTGCCAGCGAATCGGGCATAATGTCCTTTTCGGCTGAAATAAGGTTTACGGTTACGAATGTGTCGGCATGGTAATCCTCGGGGAATAGCGGGCGTAGTGCGCGGTCGATGAGGCGGGCAATCAGGATTTCGTAATCCGAGGGTCTTGCCTCGCGTTTCATGAAACCGCCAGGGAATCGTCCGCTTGCAGCGAATTTTTCCTTGTATTCCACGCTGAGTGGCATAAAATCTACATCTTCTTTTGCTTCCTGAGCGCTTACAACTGTAGCGAGAAGCATGGTTTTACCCATTGTTAACACAACCGAACCGTGGGCTTGCTTGGCAAGCTTCCCTGTTTCGAGGGTGATGGTTCTTCCATCGCTCAGCTCGATTGTTTTTTTTACAATTTTTAGCATACTTTAATTTGTATTGTAAATAAAATGATAAACATCTTCTCGGCGTCTTGCTTCTTGGTAGGATTGGAGGATTTAGCCGAGATACCTCTAATCCCTGTGTGTATATTTTATAAAAAAAGGCAATTTTAAATTGCCTTTTGAATTTTTTACTTTCTCAAGTTCAGTGCTTTAACCACTGCTCGGTACCTCTCAATATCGTTTTCCTTTAAATAATCAAGCAGTCTTCTCCGTTTACCTACCAACTTTAATAGAGAACGCTGTGTTCCATAGTCTTTCCTATGGGTTTTCAGGTGCTCTGTTAAGTGGGTGATACGGTAGGAGAATAACGCAATCTGGCTCTCTGGAGATCCAGTGTCGGTATTGGACTTTCCGTACTCCTTAAAAAGTTCTTGTTTCTTTTCTGCTGTTAAGTAATTCATAACACTGATAATTAGTGGGTAGATAAACTCTTAATTTGACGTGCAAAGATAAAACCTTTTTTCTGAAATTGTTACTGTGTGCTATTTTTTTTCCTGTTTAATATTATTCCAATTAATATTAATTGGTAGATTATTAGTGGATTACCATGTGCGCATATTGCTGAAATATTTATACGGATTTTGCTATAAATTCATTTGCGATTTCACTATGGCAATACCCTCAGCCAAGGGTGTTGGGTTGTAATTGAGGTCTTTTCGGGCTTTGTCGATAATTAGAGATGAGTTTAAAGGCCGTGGTGCGGGTTCGGAAAGTTCGCGTGTTGTAACTTTTTGTAGTAGAGATTCTTCGAGGTTGAATGTTTTTGCAATTGTAGTTGCAAAATCGGCCACCGAAATTTTTGTGTCGCCGGCAATGTGGTATAGCCCATTTATTTTGTTTTCGGTTACAGTAATGACTCCCTTTGCTAAATCCTCGGCTAGTGTTGGGGTGCGGATTTGATCGGTGGGAACCCTGTATTTTTGCTGTTTGCCCAAATACTGAACTACGCGGGTTAGGATGTTTGGGCGCGATAGCTTCTCTTCGTAGCCGTAAACCAGCGATGTGCGGATAACAGCGTGTGGTATTCCCAAGGTCTTAAGCATTTCCTCCGATTGCATTTTCGATTCGCCGTAGTACGATATTGGGTTAATGGCATCCTCCTCGGTGTAATCCCCTTTTATTCCATCAAAAATAAAATCGGTGGAGAGAAAAGCAAGGTACGTACTGTAATCGCGACAGGCCGATGCAATGCGGGAGGTTACCTCGATGTTCATTTTTTTACAAACAAAGCGATCCACCTCGCAGGCATCGGGGCTCGATAGAGCTGCGCAGTGTATTACTGCGTCCAGTTTTAGCTGTTCAATCAGGTTGTTGATGTCGGCGTTTTGCAGGTTGGAGGTAAATGTTTGAGCGCCCTCGAGTTGCATTTTTTTTAGCGATGTGGCAAAAACTTCGTGTTTGTTGTTGCTCACCAGCTGTTTCACAATTTTTTTACCTATAAGGCCGTTTGCTCCGGTAACAAGTATTTTCATCGGGTTGTGGGTTTCGGGTTAGTATGGGTATCCCTAAAAAATCTCTATAAAGATATGCTGCTTTTTAATACGATGGATGTTCCGATAGGACAAAAAATACATTTACGCTCGTTGCAGTAGTTTGCTTTAAGGTGGAGGAGAGCCTGTGTGTCGAATGCGGATGTAGGGTCTGCGCCTATTTGCCGGAATTTTGTTATCACGCTATTGTTTTCGGGTGGAAGTGATTCTAGGTAGTTAAGCGATTTTTCTTTTAGAGTTGTGTTGTGCTGATGTTCACCATATGCAAATACGAAGGGTATAACTGCATTTAGTATAATTGTTTCGATGGTTTGGCGTCCCAGTTGCTTTATTTGGACGGGCGATGTGTTGCCGAATGTGTAGTGTGTTTCCCAGTAGTCCGAGGTGCTGGTTTCTAGCCAGTGGGCTATCTCGTGGGGAGTTGCTGATTCTACAACTTTTGAGAATAGTGCGGATGAGGTGTGGATCAGTTTGGACAGCTGTGCAATTCGGATTGTCGGGAATGCGGCGGGTCGTAGCCGCATGAATTTCCATAGCGATCCGTCGATGGGTTTGAGTCCGAACTTTTTTTGTAGATAGCTGTACTCAATTTGTAGCGAAAGCTTGTACTCGTCGCTGGGTTCATCGCGCTCCAATAATCCCGCTTGTCCAAAAAGAATGGCTTCAATTTGGAAAAGGTTATTTTTATGTTTGGCCAGAACCTTGAGCGGTGTTTGTTTGGCCATTAGTTCAGCCGGGAGCGCGTTAACCTTAAGTCCAAAACATCGGGCTACGGCTTGGTAGAAGGCTTCTTCCCACCCGTTTTGGCATTCGTGTACAGCCTGGGCAATGCTTTTTGTTTTCTGCTCCAAGCGTTCAACCATCATTCGTTCAATTACGGACTTTACAGTAAGGCTATTGATTGTGCTGAATTGGTTTGCGCATGGAATCCAACTACCCGAATTGGTAATGTCCTCCAGTTCCTTTTCGATGTGAGCGGGGTAAGGGATTGTTAGGGTTGGAATGGCGATTCCCGATTCCGTTACGGCTTGCCTATCGTTGCTTACCACTACGTGTAGTATTACGTTGTTATAATTTTTGTCGGTTTGGTGGTTGTGGGCATACCAGTCCGATGCTTTCAGGTGCATTTCAACATTGCCAACCCAAGTCGTCCCATCAATTTTTATCTTAGCATTAAAGAAATCGGGACCCGCATTGGTGTTATGCATGCCAGCATCTATAACCTCAATCAGCTCGTTGTTCGAGGTGTGCAGCCCGTTAAAGCGGTGCGGGTTGTATTTCCATACCAAATGGAGGAGTTGCTCGGTCATTGTCGTAAATTGAGAATAATTATTCAAGTTATTAAAAATATCGAAAGGAGTGATAAAATGTCGTGATAGAATCTAAAAATTGCTAATTTTGCAAGCGCAATTCGGTTTATCTGATGCATTGCGAATCGGGGTGTAGCGCAGTTGGTAGCGCGCTACGTTCGGGACGTAGAGGCCGGGCGTTCGAGTCGCCCCACCCCGACGAAATAAATAATGCAAAATAAATCATTTTAACCCAAAATGATTCAAAAAGCCCTAGAAATAGGGCTTTTGTTGTTTTAGACCGACAAATTAAAATTCTTATCAATCCGGCCTGCAACTGGGGCAAGTTGCAGGCTTTTTAATTTCTCTTTATCCCGGTTTCAGTTCCGATTAATGGTTCTGAAGTATTGGTTTTTTCCTAGTTTCAATCTCTTGCTCATTGAGTATTCGGATGATGCTGTAACTTTACTTTTCTGATTATCATTAAAATCGATTACTCCTACTGTTGTAAAATCCCAATTATTGGGGATTGCTTAAGGCTGAAAAGTGTTCTTTTTTTGTAGTGTAAAATTTTTAGTATGTGGACTCAGAAAACGATACTGAAGTTACGGAACGGCCTTTTTGCGAAGATGTTACAAAGGCAGATGCCCGATAAACAGATGGTGTGCTAGGTTTGTTTATATAAAGGATTAATACAAATTGTTATGACAGAGATTGTTGCTGTAATTCTGATGGTGCTATTCTGGTTGATGATTGCCCAAATGGCTGGTTTCGCTATTTATCTTAGGATAAATAAATTGTCGGTTGGCGGGGTGGCTCCGGTTCATCCATTCCTTTTCAAATTGGCAAAACTTGCCATGTTTGCTTGCTGGTTTGCTTTATTCATGCAGTCGGCGGGGTTATACAGTTTGCTTTCGTTTGAGCAAAGCCTGATGTTTCAGTTCGTGTCATTGGTTCTGTTTCTTATTGGCTTTACTGTTCAGGCAATTGCGTATATTAACCTTGGGTTGAACTTGAAATTTGGGATTCCCGACGAGGCCGAAACAAACAACACGACCCTCCAGGTTAATGGGTTGTACCGTTTTAGCCGAAACCCCATGTATCTCGGTTTTTTTCTGATGACCATTGCGGCTTGTTTTTACGTGCCGAATCCGGTTGTTTGGGCGCTGGCATTATTTACCATTGGTGTGCATCATTGGATTGTACTGCGCGAGGAGGAGTTTCTGAAACGTGCATTCGGAAATGCGTGGGTTGATTATACGCTGAGGGTTCGACGCTATGTGTGATTCCTTTCCGATTGGCATATTTCTTTAATCTTTTGAAATATGTACAGAGTTTATCGTCATTAATATTGAAATGTAACGGTATGGCAAATCATCATACACATCATCATCCCGGTTCCCATGGGCATCCGGGTCATAGCGGGCGACTTTTTGGAGTAACCCTTCTGAACCTCGCTATTACAGCGGTTCAAATTGTTGGAGGTTTAATTGCCAATAGTTTGTCGTTGCTCTCCGATGCGATCCATAATTTGGGCGACTCCTCGGCAATTTTCATAGCCTTTGTGGCTGGAAAAATTAGCCGTAGAAAGCCCGACAAGCATTTTACTTTTGGCTACAAGCGTGCCGAGATACTGGCCGCACTTTTCAATGGTTTGGTGCTGATTGCCATCTGCATATTCCTTTTCTACGAGGCGTACCAGCGATTTCTACATCCCGAACCCGTTAAGGGGCTATTGATGCTTGTTGTTGCGGTATTCGGGTTGTTGGTCAATTTGCTATCGGTGATTATTCTGCATAAGGATAAATCGCATAACCTAAACGTAAAGGCGGCTTACATGCACCTGCTGGGCGATACCCTTTCGTCGGTGGCTGTAATTGCCGGAGGTGTTGCCATTTGGTTATTCAACATCTACTGGATCGATCCGCTAATCACTGTTCTGGTTGGTATCTATATTATTTGGCATACCTGGGGGATTGTTTCCGAAACGGTTGATATACTTATGCAGTCGGTTCCCCATCATATCAATATTGATGAAATTAAGGTGCAGGTAGAGCTAGTTCCCGAGGTGGATAATATCCATCATGTACACGTATGGCAGTTAAGCGATTCGCAGATACATTTCGAGGCGCACCTGAATCTGAAAAGCAATGTCGATATGGTTCGGATGATGGCAGTAAGGGGGCGGGTGGAAAGCTTGCTGTACGAGCAATTTGCTATTGACCATATTACCCTGCAAGTGGGTTACAATTGCTGCAAGGGGTGCGATGAATTGATTGTTGATAACGAATGTAATAACGAAATTTTATGGCAAAACTGATTTTAATTCGGCACGGCGAATCCGTGTGGAACAAAAAGAATGTGTTTACGGGTTGGGTAGATGTTCCCCTTTCCTCAAATGGAATTATTGAGGCCGTAAAGGCTGGTGAGCGCTTGGCCGAGATTCCTTTTGATGTGGTGTTTACCTCGGTACAGGTGCGGGCCATCGAAACCGCAATGCTAGCCTTGGCTCAGAACCAAAGCGATAAAACTCCGGTAATCATCCACACCGAAGGGCGCATGAAGGATTGGACAACCATATACGGCGAGTCAATGATTCAAAGCATCATCCCGGTTTATCAGGATTGGCACTTGAACGAACGCTACTACGGCGAATTACAGGGTAAGAACAAGGCCGAAACCGCCAAGGAATACGGTGACGAACAGGTTCGGCAGTGGCGTCGTAGTTACGATGTGCCACCACCTGCCGGCGAATGCCTTAAGGATACAGCCGAGCGTACCATCCCCTTTTTCAGGGAGCGAATAATCCCATTGCTGGAGCAGGGGAAGACTGTTTTAGTTTCGGCGCATGGCAATAGCTTGCGTTCAATTGTGATGTATATCGAAAACCTCACCAAGGAGCAGGTGCTCGATTTAGAAATACCGACAGGGAATCCCTTGCTTTATGATGCGATCAATGGCATGTTTTTGAAAACAGTTTAGAAACTAAGAAGATGGATAAAAATTTGCTAGTTACCTCTATCGCGCTCGCGTTCTTTATCATTTGTCCACGCTTGGCCGGAATTGTTCATGTGGTGTGCAAGTATTCCGAATTGCCCTTAATAAAAACAGCTTTAATCGGTTCAATTATCGCAATACCCTTGGTTCTGCTCATGATTTGGATTTATTCAAAGTTCGGGATAATCGGAGCCTTGGCTTTTGGCGTGGTAACCGATTTGGTTAGTGCCTACCTACTTAAAAGTATTAGTATAAAAGCCAGTATCGATACATTGATTATTGCGGTTTTTGTTCTGGTGGCCGTTAAGGTGGCTCCTCTTATATCCGGGGCTATTATTAAATAACCGAAAAAATGAATAAAAATATTAATGCCTTATTTGGATGAAAATAGAAAAGATTAATGGCTGGTTCGAGAAACTGGCTGGTCGTATTATTAAAAGACGCTGGTTGATAATTGCCTCGTTCTTTGGTCTAATAGCCGTTTCGGTTATTGGCCTTAAAAAAGTGATTGTAGAATCGTCGTGGGATGGCTATTTTCTCGAGGACGATCCCATGCTGGTGCAGTCCGATAAGTTCAAGGAGATTTTCGGAAACGATTATTTTGTGGCTGTTCTTACTGAGAGCGATAATACTTTCTCCAAGCATTCGCTGGAACTCATCCGCGAGCTATCCAACGAGTTGATCGATAGCCTTTCGTATGCCGAAAAAATTACTTCGCTCACCAATATCGAGTTTATGAGCGGAACCGAGGAGGGAATGGTTATTGAGCAGATTGTCCCCGAGGAAATTCCCTCCGATGAGGCTGAGCTCAATAGCATACGGCAGAAGGCCTACAGCAAGCCGAATGTGGCCAAACGCTTGATTTCGAAGGATGGACGGTTGAGTTGGATATTGCTCAAGTTGCGGGCCTTCCCCGAGGATTCGGTGTGGAGAAAGGAGTCATCGAAAGGACCCGATTTTATTACTGGCGCCGAAACCGAGCGGATTATTTCGCAGGCTAAATACTCCGACATTCATCCCAAAGCAACCGGGATGCCTTACCTAAACTTCCGAAAACAGATGTATTTGGGAACCGAGAGCGGACGCGTGATGGGCTTGGCTTTGCTGCTTGCAATAGTTGTGTTAGCTTTAATTACACGTTCGTTCCGTGGGGTTATAGTTCCAATTCTTACAGCCGTAGGATCAATTCTAATGGTTTACGGGTTTACTGGGTACATTGGTTATCCTATCGATAGCGGGATGACGTCCATTCCTGTTCTCCTTTCATTTGCCATTGCCATAGCTTACAATATACATGTATACAATTTCTTCAGTAAGCAGATGGCTATTCATGGACACCGGAAAATGGCCGTATTGGAAACCATTAAGGAGATGGGGTGGCCAGTTTTCTTCTCGGCACTTACCACCATTGCCGGGTTGCTCACCTTTTTGGTGATTCCTATGAAACCTCTTCGATTTGTTGGGCTGGCAACCTCATCGTGCGTTCTGTTGTCATTCCTTATTGTTCTGTTCTTAATGCCTGCATTCCTTAGTTTTGGGAAGAATAAAAAGCCCCATCGCGAGGTGGAAAAAAAAGGAGGGAAGTGGTTCGACCGTCAAATGGCTCGTTTTGGCGAGTGGACGCTCGATCATTCCCGGCAGGTACTGGTTGTTTTCTCAATAGTTGCGGTGGTGTCTATTTGGGGGCTTACCCGGGTTGAAACAGCTTTTGATATCGAAAGAACGATGGGGCGTAAGGTGCCGTACGTTAATAGCATGATGCAGATATGCGAGTCGGAGCTAGGATCGTTGTATGCGTACGATTTTATGGTTGAGTTTCCGCAGAACGATATGGCTAAAGAGCCCGCTAACTTGAAAAAGTTCGACGAACTGGCTCAGTTTGTAGAAACGTTGCCGCTAACTAAGCGAACCTCGTCTATTCTGGATGTACTAAAAGATTTGAACCGCACTCTGAACTCCAATAATGAGGCATATTACAGCGTGCCTTCTGACGAAAATCAGGTGGCGCAAATGCTCCTGTTGTACGAGAATGCCGGTGGAACCGAGGCGCAATACTGGATAGATTATGATTACAAAAGGCTACGGCTAATGGTTGAATTGGGAACCTACAATTCCGGCGAGGCCGAGAGGGAGTTGATTCTGGTTCAGCAGAAAGCACAGAGTTTATTCCCCGAAGCAAGTGTAACAGCCGTGGGTAGTTTGCCGCAGTTTACCGCCATGATGCAATACGTGGTGCGAGGGCAAATACAGTCGTTCTTAATTGCGATATGCATTGTTGCTTTGCTGTTGGCATTGGTTTTTGGGAGCATCCGTCTTGGACTTATTGGAATGATTCCCAACATTGCCCCTGCGCTGGCAGTGGGGGAGATTATGGGGTTCATGGGGATCCCTCTCGATATGATGACGGCAACCATTATGCCAATGATTTTGGGGTTGGCCGTGGACGATACCATTCATTTTATTAACCATAGTCATTTGGAGTACAATAGGTTGGGGAGCTATATGCAATCGGTGAGGCGTACTTTTAGTGTTGTTGGGGTCTCAATTATTCTTTCAACCCTTATCATCTCTGCAAATTTTATTGTGTATGGAACTTCCGATGCCAAGCAGTTTATTCACCTCGGCGTTTTATCGGTAATTGGCATGGTGGCTGCTTTGTTGGCCGATTTGTTTGTTACACCAGTATTAATTAAATCATTTAGAATATTCGGGAATGAGCGTAATTCGCCGGATTCGAAAAAAGCAATCGACAAATCAATTAAAATAAATGAATATGAATGTATTAAGTAGATTAATGGCAATGTGTGGGCTGATTTTATGCGCCATGCCAATGAATGCTCAAACATTAACTGGCCGTGAAGTTATTCAGAAAGTAAAGGATCGCCCCGATGGCGATACCCGTACCTCTGAAATGACCATGCAGCTTATCAATAAGACCGGGAGTTCGCGCGAGCGGAAAATCCAAAGTTACTCAATGGATTTAGGAAAGGATAAGAAAACCATCATGTTTTTCCTTTACCCCGGCGATGTGAAAGGCACCGGATTCCTTACCTGGGATTACGACCTGATTGGAAAGAATGACGACAAATGGCTGTACCTGCCTGCAATGAAGAAGACTCGCCGTATCAGCGGATCGTCGTCGAAAACCGATTACTTTATGGGTAGCGATTTCACCTACGACGATATGGGGAGCCGCAACGTGGACGAGGACGATCATATGCTGCTGCGCGAGGAAACTATCGAAGGGCATAAATGCTGGTTGGTGGAATCGACACCGAAAACAAAAGGTGAAATCTATTCCAAAAAAGTTTCCTGGATTCGTCAGGATTGCCTTATTGCTGTTAAGGTTGAGTATTACGATAAAATGAATAAACTGCATCGTAAGTTGGAACTATCCAATATCGAAAGGGTGGATGGTTTTTGGATTGCAAAGAACTTGCACATGGTTAATGTGCAAACCAACCACCAGACTATTCTGACCATTTCGAATCCGAAGTACAACATCATGATCGATGAGTCGGCATTTACTGTGGTAAAGCTGGAGAAGGGGAGTTTGTAGGGGTAGTGGCAGTTGCAGAAGCAGTGACAGTGGAGGCAGAAGTCGGAATAGCAGTGGCAGTGGCAGTGGCAGTAGCAGTGTTGTTAAAACATAGTAAGATGTGGCAACAGGATCAGAAGGGTTACAATAAATTCCTTGGATTGCCTCATACCAACATAGCTGTTGTGGTTGCTAATCATTTGTACCTCAAATATATTCTTACTGCCCCTATTCCTGTTTTTTAAGTGCCCTTAGGTAAAAACCTCTCGGGGTTTGAAGCCATTGAGTTGAGCATTTTTCCAATTTCGGCATATTTCTCGACTAGAATTTTACAAATTGGTTCTTGTAGATAATGGCAATCTTTGGCAAAGTCGAGCCATGTTGAAGTTTCACTTGCTTCTGCATCTGCATCGGTTATTTTTGAGGTAAAATGTTTAGGATAGCGTCTTTTTCGATATGCCTCGGCAATGTTGGCTGGAACAGCCCTGCTCGATCGCCTTATTTGATCGGTTAGCGAATATAGTTCTTCCTTGGGAAAAGTCTTTGTTATCCCAAAGATTTCCATTGCCGAACTATAAGCCAGATTGTAAACCTTTAAATCTTTATAACTTCCATTCATAAGTATAGCCACTGCTTTTTATAAATATACATCAGATGCAAAACACAATCAAATCAACCCGCATTTTTTTACTACTACCAACCTCATTCTCTACTGCCACTGCTCCTGCTACTGTCACAGCTCCTGCCACTGCCCCATTTTATTACTAATAACACAAACAATATGAAAATTTTTAGTGTCATTATTCTGTTACTCATCCCCTGCTGGGTTAAATCTCAAATCGATAGTATAGCGTTCAAATACAACGGTTTTGTGGATAGCTACCATGCTTTGCGTAGCGAATCGCCTAACGACTGGATGAGTTCGCGTACGCGCTTGCGCTCCGAGATTACAGCCGAAAAAAAGAATACAAGCATGTTTGTTTCGTTTAATGCCATTTACAATAACATTTTGGACGATAAAACAGGATTTTTCCTTCGCGAGGCCTTTTTCCGCTATAATTCCGATCAGTGGGATTTGAAGGTTGGCCGCCAGATTGTTACCTGGGGTGTTGCCGATGGGCTTAGAATTACCGATTTGGTTTCGCCCATGGATTACTCGGAGTTTCTTGCCCAGGATTACGACGACATCCGGATTCCTGAGAATGGCGTGAGAGTTAAGTACCTGCATTCATCATTTAATCTGGAAGGTGTTTTTATACCTATTCCTGAGTTTTTTCAACTACCGGTTGACGATGTGAACCCCTGGTCGGTTATGCGATCTGTTCCGATGCCGTATACGTTGAATATGGATGGGGTGCCAGAAAAGAAACTATCAAACTCTGAGTTTGGCGGTCGCTTGTTGGTGTTCCTTAGCGGGGTCGACTTCTCTATTTCGATGCTTCGTTCGTGGAACAAAATACCCGTTATAAATAAGACGATGTCCGTTAATATGGATAGCGTTTATATGCAAGCGCACTATGGACGGATGGATATGCTGGGGGCGGATTTGTCGGTTCCGGTTGGCGAATTTGTGATGCGAGCCGAGGGAGCTGTCTATTTGGATGAACTTCAGGCGATGGTTATGCCAGTCGCTCTAAATGCTACTCTTGCAAAAAATAGTTTTAACGGATTGTTGGGGATCGATTGGTACCCTGGAAACGATTGGACTATCATGCTTCAGTATTCGCATAAATACATTCAGAATTACGATGAGCGTATTCAAGCAAAGCAGAATGCTGGCTTGGGCACTTTAAATATTTCCAAGAAATTACTTCAAACCACATTGGCATTGAGCAGTTTTACCTACTACGATGTTACCTACAATGGCTTTTACAACAGAACTTCCGCCGACTACGCCCTAACCGATCAAATTCATCTAATGGGTGGATACGACTGGTTTAGTGGCGATAAGGGTTCGTTTGCCATGTATAAGAATAACTCCGAGTATTGGGTAAAGGCAAAGTTTAGTTTTTAAACCTAACTGCTTTGAAATCTTGGTAGCAATGCTTTTGGAGTCAAGAATGCTACTGCTTCATTTTTCAGTTTATCCAGTTCCGATTGCTCTTGTAAGCCATTGTCGCCAATTTTTCCAAATGCAGTTCGTCGGTGTCGGGCTGCGAAAAGTTGATGTAGCCCAGCGCTTGCCACGTCTCCGAGATTTAGTTCAAGGGAGTTGTGTATGGGTTGCATTCTGGATTGTCCGATTTTAGGAGAATTGTATCGTCGTCTTTGCTGTAAAGGCGTTTGTATAGTTAAATCCGAATTTAATACAATTTATGATACATTTAATTGCCATTGTCAACTAAATGTATTTACCTTTGCGCTGTTCTAAAATTTAAGTAATGAATATGCAAGAAAAACCTATAGGGATGGCTCTGGGAAAAACCTTGAGCGAGATTTTTAAGGTTATAAAGAAGAAAGCTGCAAAGCAAACCGAGGTTAAATTAACCGTTGATCAGTTTGGATTGCTTTATGCCATAAATCAACAAAAGCAAGATGTGATTCAGAAGGATATGGCCGAATCAATGGGGAAGGATAAGTCTGTTATTCTCCGAATTATCGATTCTTTGGAGGAGAAGGAGTTAGTTCGAAGGGTGGTCGATATGAATGATAGACGAAAAAACCAAATACTGGTTACTAAGAAGGGTTTACTAACTATTGATCAGTACTTGGAGATTGAATTTCAAGTAAAAACGGAACTTTTGGATGGTGTTAGCCAGTCTGATGTTGATACCTTTTATAAGGTTTTGGGTCATATTCGAACAAAAGCGGAGCAAATAAATGCTCAAAATAGTTGATATTATCAATATTTATATTGTAGAAAGTTTATTTTGGTACAAATTATCTTCCGTTCACACAAAAAATTAGTTGTTTTTAAAAGAAAAATTATGAAGGGGATTAAATTTTTTATTGGAGGGTTAAGCCTCGCAATGCTTTTTACTGCATGTGGTGGAAAGAAAGCAGGAACTGTGATGGAAAGTCAGGTTAAGACTTATCCTGTTACTACAGTAACTCCGCAAAGTGTGGAGCTACAATCTGTTTATCCTGCTGTGATAAAGGGACAGGAGGATATCGATATCAAGCCTAGAATTGATGGATTTATAGAGACAATTTATGTAGATGAAGGTGCTGTTGTTAAGAAAGGACAGGCTTTATTTAAAATAAACTCTCCATCGTCTGTTCAAAGTCTTGAGAGTGCTCAGGCTAATTTCAACACGGCAAAGTTGGATGTTGAGAGAATGCGTCCTTTGGCCGATAAAGGAATTATTAGTAAGGTTCGCCTATCAACCTACGAGAATAATTTTGCATCGGCACAGGCTGCTCTGGAGCAAGCTAAGGCATCTATTGGTTGGACTACGGTTACAAGTCCGGTCAACGGTGTTGTTGGAACTATTGCGTATCGAATTGGAAGCTTGGTTAATAATACTAATGTACTAACAACTGTGGCCAATACTACCAATGTGATAGCATATTTTTCTATGAACGAAAAGGATCTCTACGAATTCATGCGAAACTGGAATGGAAATTCGCAGGCCGAAAAGATTAAGAATATGCCGCCTGTTAAGCTTATCCTTTCCGATGGTAGCGAGTACGAGAATGCTGGCAAAATCCAAACTATTTCGGGTGTTGTTGATGCTACTAGCGGATCTGTAAGTTTCCGTGCTTCATTTCCTAATAAGCAGGGATTATTGCTAAGTGGAACAAGCGGAAAGGTTATTATTCCTAGGGTTATTAATGATGTTTTAGTGGTACCTCAAAAGGCAACCACAAGCCAACAGGATAAAGTCTTAGTTTATAAAGTGGTAGCCGACTCTGTGGTTCAAAAGATCATCAAGGTAAAGGCAATGCCCGATGGAAAGAACTTTGCAGTGTTTGCAGGTATCGAGGCTGGTGACGTAATTGTTACCGATGGGCTTGCTACCTTGAAGAATGGCCAGAAAATTAAATTCTAATTCACAAAATTAAGCAATATGCTAAAGACATTTATAGAAAGGCCGGTACTTTCAACCGTCATATCTATTCTGATAGTCGTTTTGGGAGTTATTGGTATCTTTTCATTACCAATTGAACAATATCCAAATATTGCCCCTCCAACAGTCCGGGTTAGTACCAGCTATAGCGGTGCAAGTGCCGAGGCTGTTCTAAATAGTGTGATTATTCCTTTGGAAGAGTCCATTAATGGTGTAGAAGGAATGACTTATATGACATCTTCTGCTTCGAATGGAGGTAGTGCATCCATTAATGTGTACTTTAAGCAAGGAACAGATCCTGATATTGCTACTGTTAATGTGCAAAATAGGGTATCTCAGGCTACTTCATTATTGCCGTCGGAGGTAACTCAGGCTGGTGTTACGGTGCGAAAACAGCAAAGCAGCACCTTGCTTTTAATCAGTTTGTCGTCGACTAATCCCGATTACGATGGGCGGTTTATTCAAAACTACGCCAATATCAATATTCTTCCTCAGATTAAAAGGGTGTCTGGGGTCGGTGAGTCGGCTGCGTATGGGGCCAATGATTACTCAATGCGTATCTGGTTAAAACCGGATGTGATGAATACTTATAGTATCACACCGTCGGAGATCATTGCAGCTTTACGGGATCAAAATATTGAGGCTGCTCCCGGCGAAATTGGGGCTAACAGCAATCAAACATTTCAGTATTCCATGAAATTCACTGGTCGTTTAAAGACAAGTGACGAGTTTGAGAATATTATCATTCGATCGAATAAAGCCCAAGTATTACGATTGAAGGATGTTGCAAAGGTAGAGCTTGGCTCTCTTGGTTACAGTGTGATTTCCAAAAACAACGGTAATCCAACCGTTGTAATTATGGTTAGTCAGACTGCCGGATCGAATGCCAAGGAGGTGATCGATAATGTGAAAATCCAAATGGAGAAGGCTGCCGAGTCGTTTCCTCCAGGATTGAAGTACGATTATGAGAATGATGCCAGTGCCTTCTTGGATGCGTCAATCGAGAAGGTGCTACACACCCTTTTAGAGGCATTTATCCTGGTGTTTATTGTGGTGTTCATCTTCCTTCAGAATTTTAGGGCTACCATTATTCCTGCTATTGCAGTACCAGTGGCTATTATTGGAACATTCTTTTTTTTAATGGTCTTTGGATTTTCAATTAACCTGTTGACCTTGTTTGCTCTTGTGCTGGCAATTGGTATTGTTGTAGATGATGCCATTGTGGTTGTTGAGGCGGTTCATGCTCATATGGATGCTGGTGAAAAAGATCCAAGGAAGGCGACATTCACAGCGTTGCATGAAATTGCACCCGCTATTGTGTCGATAACCCTGGTAATGGCGGCGGTGTTTATTCCGGTAAGTTTTATCGGCGGAACAACAGGCGTTTTCTTCAAACAGTTTGGATTAACATTGGCTGTTGCCATTTTCATTTCGGCAATTAATGCGTTGACTTTAAGTCCTGCTCTTTGTGCTCTGTTTTTGAAATCGCACGAGGATGAAATGAAGGAGAAGAGCATTTTCAAAAGGTTTTACAAATACTTTAACATTGGTTTTTCCGCAACGACCAATAAATACAAATCCTCGTTGAAATTTCTTGTGAAGAAAAGTCATCGTTGGATTACAGTTGCGATCATCATTGTATTTGCCATTATTCTATATGGAGTGATGAAGATATTGCCAGTTGACTTTGTTCCTCAGGAGGATAGTGGAATTGTAATGGGAATGATAAGTCTGCCTCCGGGAGCATCCCTCGAACGAACTGATAGTTTAATGCTGCAAACTGTAGAAATTGCTGAATCAATTCCAGATGTAGAGAGCGTGACCTATCTTTCGGGGTTGAGCTTTATGAGCGGAATGGGAAGTTCTTATGGTTCAATGATTATCAAGCTTAAGCCATGGAACGAACGGGATATTACTTCAGCCCAAGTTGTGGCAATGATGAAAGAGAAAACCCAGTTGAGCAACAATGCGAATTTCCTATTCTTTGGTACACCAACATTGCAGGGATTTGGCTTGAGCAGTGGTGTTGAAGTAAAGATGCAGGATAAAACGGGTGGCGATATTAATAAGTTCTATAACGTTACTAGCGAATTTATTGAAAAGGTGAAACATCGCGATGAGGTAATGATGGTGATGAACACTTTTGACCCTCGTTTCCCTCAAAAACAGATTGAAGCAAATGTGGCTAAAATTAAGGATGCTGGTTTGACTCTTTCTGAGGTTATGTCTGCGTTACAGGCATACGTGGGAAGTATGTATATCTCTAATTTCAATATTTATGGAAAGCAGTTTAGGGTGATGATTCAGGCTGCTCCGGAATATCGTTCTAAGCTTGAGGATTTGGATGGACTAATGGTAAAATCATCGAATGGTAAGATGGTGCCAATTTCACAGTTTATTAATGTTACTGATGTAACAGGACCTCAAACCCTAAATCGTTTCAATCTTTATACCTCAATGGATATAACCATTATTCCTAACTATACTAAAGGTTACAGTTCGGGTGATGTGCTAAGCGCTTTAAAAGAGATTGACATTCCAGAGGGTTATACTTATGACTTTTCTGGTATAACCCGAGAACAGGCAAATAGCAGTAATCAAACGGGTATCATATTCTTGTTGTGTATTGTGTTTGTATATTTGTTACTGGCGGCGCTATATGAAAGTTACATTCTTCCGTTGGCCGTTATCTTTTCTTTGCCTGTTGGGTTGGCTGGGGTATTTATCTTTATTTTCCTATCCACAATGAGTGGCAGTGGTATTGTGAATAATATCTATGTTCAGATATCATTAATCATGCTAATTGGATTACTTGCAAAGAATGCCATTTTGATTGTTGAATATGCTATTCAACGAAGAAGGGCTGGAATGAGTGTTGTTAAGGCCGCTATTAGCGGTGCAATTGCACGTTTACGTCCAATTCTGATGACCTCATTTGCATTCATCTTTGGGTTGCTTCCGTTGGCTGTAGCCCATGGTGCTGGTGCAACCGGAAACAAATCTATAGGTATCAGTGCTATTGGCGGTATGCTCATCGGAACAATAATTGGTGTTTTAGTGATACCTGTACTATTTGTTCTTTTCCAAAGTTTGCAGGAACGGGTTAGTAAGTACAAGATTGAAACTACAGATGATTCTGAAATTTAATTTAAACAACAATTCAATGTATAATCAATATAAGAATAGAGTGAGGATTCTGTTCGTTGCCATAGTTGCAGTTGGGTTAACATCGTGTCAGTCCTATAAGAACCTTAGCGAATCGCCTAAGGTCGATACACAGGGAATTGTTCGCGATGCCAACGAGAATGGCGATACAGTAACTATTGCAGATGTTCCTTGGAAGGAGTATTTTGCCGATAGCAAATTACAGGCATTAATTGCCGAAGGTTTAGAGAAGAATATCGATTTGCAGATTGCAATTACTCGCATAAAACAATCGGAGGCTGGTTTAACTATGGCAAGAGCCGCAGGGTTACCAACTCTATCGGCTGGTGCTAATATGGACTATACTCGCATAAGTAATGGTAATCGGGGTAAGGATGTTCTTGGATATGAAACTAATAGGATTTCGCTTGGTTTTGCAGCATCGTGGGAGGCCGATTTGTGGGGCAAGTTGAGCAATCAATCCAGGGCAAAGTATGCAAGTCTATTAAGTAGTTACGAGTATAAAAATCTTGTTCAAACAACTCTTATTGCGAATATTGTCAATACTTATTATAGTTTATTGGCTTTGGATGAGCAGTTGAGAATTACAAAGGAAACTGTTGGGTTACTTCAGCAGAGTGCCGAAACCATGGAGGCTTTAAAGGAAGCGGGTTTACAAAATGCTGCTGCTGTGGAGCAGAGCAAAGCGTTGCTTTTTAATACCCAACTTTCAATTCCTCAGTTGGAAAGTCAAGTTCGAAAAGCTGAGAATGCATTATGTATTTTACTCGGACGCAAGTTAGGAGGCATTGATAGAACCTCAATTAGCGAACAGGCTGTTCCTGAAAAGTTGAACTACGGCGTTCCTGCTCAATTGTTGGCAAAACGTCCAGATGTTAAGCGTGCCGAATTATCGTTTTGTTCTGCTTATGCATTAACCAATGCGGCTAAGGCAAGCTTCTATCCATCGCTTACTATTAGTTCTGCAAGTTTTGGTTTAGCGGCAGGGGGTTTCTCCGATTTTTTTAAACCAGAGAATATTGCAGCTAACATAGTCGCAGGGCTTGCCCAACCAATATTTTATAAAAAACAACTGAGAAGCAACTTAAGAATAGCCCAGGCTCAACAGGAAGAGGCTTTGTTGACGTTCTCAAGTACAGTTCTTGCTGCAGGCCAAGAGGTATCTGATATTTTATATGGATTTAAGGCTTCGCTAAGCAAGAATGAATTCAGAAACAAGCAAATTACTTCATTGACTAACGCTGTCGATTATACTCAGGAGTTGCTAAAAGCAGGTGAGGCTAACTATACCGAAGTGCTTTCGGCTCAGCAAAGTTTGCTTTCGGCTCAGTTAAATAAGGTTTCGGATAAATTAGAGCAGTTAACTTACAGTGTTAATTTGTATAAGGCATTAGGAGGCGGAACTAAATAGTTTTACTCCTATCTAGTTTAAGCATCCATACTACGCGTTTCATTTAGTATGGATGCTTTTTTTACGACTTCTTTTCTTTTTTTAGTTCATCAATTTCATCCTGCATTTTGTATATCATGGCGGCGAGTTTTCCCATATGCAACTCATCGGGTTCGGGCAGCGAGAAGTTGATGTAGCCCAGCGCTCGCCACATCTCCGAAATTGAGTTCAAGGGGATTGTGTATGGGTTGTATTCTGGATTATCCGATTTTAGGAGAATTGTGTTGTCATCGCTAATGTAAAGACGTTTGTATACAACTCCGTCGTCCTTGGTTACTACAATGTATGTTTTGCCGTTTTTTACATCGCTCCAGTTTTGTTGGTACTCACAAATTATGTATGCGCCCGATGGAATTGGCTCCATGCTGTTTCCGCTAATTTGAAAGGCTCGGTATGTACGTTCTTGGCTTAACTCGGGGAATGGCAGACTGAATTTTGGAAGCGTTTCCACAAAATCGGCATCGGCATAGCCCTTGGCGTACCCTGCCGATGCTTTGACCGGAACAAGCGTGATTAGTTCCTTGTTGTCCCTGTCAACCAGCGTTGTTAGTACTCTGAGGTTTTTGCCCGTGGAATCGATGTTTTGAGCCTCGCCAGTTGGACTGTTTTCTGCGCTTAAATCGGTATTTACCAAATTGTCGATGCTAACGTTGAAGTAGTGCGATAGAATTTGCAGCGCTGGGAGTTTAGGAACAGCCCGTCCTTCCTCGTACGAGCCAATCATGGCGCGGTTTACCCCAATCTTATCGGCCAGTTGATCTTGGGTTAGATTCCTAATCTTGCGTAAGTGTTTGATATTTAAGCCCAGTAGTTTGCTCATAAATTTATTTGCTAATAAAAATATTTATGCTAAAAATATTAGTAATTTTAGCATCAAAATTAGAGATAATTTGATGCAATCGCAAATTTACTTTGCATAATATTTTGAGCAATGGGTGATGTTCTGAAAAAACTAGAGATACTTGCTGGTGCTGCTAAGTACGATGTGTCCTGCTCGTCCAGCGGCAGCAATCGTGGGAATAGTGGCAAGGGCTTGGGCAATGCCTCGCCCTGGGGTATTTGCCACAGCTTTACCGAGGATGGGCGCTGTGTGTCGTTGCTAAAAATTATGTTCACCAATCACTGTATGTACGATTGCGCCTACTGCCTTAACCGGCGTAGTAACGATGTGCCGCGTACCGCATTCACCGTTAAGGAGATTGTGGATTTAACCATTGCGTTTTACCGTAGGAATTATATCGAGGGGTTATTCCTGAGTTCGGGTATTGTAAAGAGTCCCGATCATACGATGTCGTTGTTAACACGCGTGGCAAAGGAGTTAAGAACTATCCATCGGTACAATGGGTATATTCACCTAAAAAGCATTCCGGGTGCCAGCCCCGAATTAATTCGCGAGGCTGGACTTTATGCCGACAGGTTGAGCGTTAACATTGAGATTCCCTCGGAGTCGAACCTGAAAATGCTTGCCCCCGAAAAGGACTACCCAAGCATTCTAACCCCAATGAACTCCATTCATCAGGGAATTTTGGTGAACAAGGAGGATTCGCGCAAATTCCGATCTGCACCAAAGTTTGCGCCTGCGGGGCAAAGCACACAGATGATTGTTGGGGCAACGCCCGATTCGGATCAGCAGATTCTCACCCTGTCGTCGGGTTTGTACAACCATCAAAATTTGAAACGGGTTTACTACTCGGGCTATATTCCCATAAATAAGGACGATAGCCGCTTACCCGTTCTGGCTACTCCGCCCTTGGTTCGGGAGCACCGACTTTACCAGTCCGATTGGCTTATGCGTTTCTACTTTTTCCGGGTCGATGAGATTGTGAACGATAAGCATCCTAATCTGGATCTGGAAATCGATCCCAAGTTGAGTTACGCCATTCGTAATCCGTGGATGTTTCCTGTGGATATCAATAAGGCGCCTTTCGAGTTAATCCTGCGTGTTCCGGGTATTGGTGTTAAATCGGCGAAGTTGATAGTGATGTCGCGTCGGTATGGGCGAATTAGCTCCTATCAGCTCCAAAAAATGGGCGTGGTGATGAAACGGGCGAAGTATTTTATTTCCTGCAACGAGCTGGCATCGCCAACAATTAACGAGATTAAGCCCGAGAGTATGAAGCAGCTCTTTATGCCCAAGGCTCAATTGCGGAAAAAGGATAAGCTGGCCGGTCAGCTAAGTTTCACATTCCCCGATTGATGTTGGTATGATTACTTGGAGTTACGATAAAACCTTCGAGGGATTGCTTACGCTGGTGTTCGATTGTTATCAGAAAAAAGTGTTCCCGAATAGAATTGTTGGAACCGACAATCCGCAGCCATCGCTATTCCAATCCGATTACGAGGTTTTTACCGATGAGCAAATGGCAAAGCGGGTTTGGGACGGGCTGCACAGAAAGGTTTCGGCCACGGCCTGCCAGATGCTTTATTACGCCTTTTTGTCGGAAGCAAAAGATGTAGAGATGATGATTCTTAGCTATATGCGCAAAGCTTTTGCTTCGGAGAGTAGCATTGAGTTGAATTTTGGCGATAAAGATGTGCTGGAGTTGCTCAAACTCGATAAAAAGGTTGGCCGCGAGGCGGAGAGGATCCGGATGTTTGTTCGATTTCAGAAAGCCAAGGATGACACATACTACGCATCGTTCGATCCCCGGTACAACGTGCTACCCCTAGTGGTAAAGCATTTCGAAAATCGCTTTGCCGATCAGCAATGGATTATTTACGACACCCGTCGCAACTACGGATTCTACTACGATTTACAGGTTTCCTCGGAATTCAAGTTGGTTGATGGGCTAGTCGATTCCGCCACAGGCCTACTACATGGAAGCATAATGGATTCGGAAGAGCAACTCTTTCAGGATATGTGGAAAAGCTACTTCAAATCGATGTGCATTAAGGAGCGGATAAATCCAAGGCTGCATGTACAACTTCTGCCCAAGCGGTTTTGGAAGTATCTTATTGAGAAACAGGCATGAAAGCAACTCTCGTGAATTCGACTTGATAAATGATTGGAAAAGCAAAAGTCTTATTACCTTATTGAGCAATCAAACATTTAGTTCATTTTAACCAACCCCGTATGCTGCAGATAGCTTAGCACCATTTTTAAATCGCTGTAAGATATTTCGTCGCCGAGCGCCTCTTTAGCGGGGCCAAGCATTAGTGTATCGGTGTTCATGAAGTAAGTCGAAATCAACTCAATTTTGTGTGGGCTAACCAGCCTGTTCACATCAATATCTCCAGTTTTAACGTAATGGGCAATGTGCCCTTCAATTGTGGTAACGGCCATTTGGCGCTCCTTGGCAATCATCTCAACGGACATTCCGGCCATAAACATATCAAAGCTGGTTTGTTTTGTGTCAACCTTTTCCTTTTTAGGAATTTCTGTTTCCTCGGCGGGTTGTGGCTCAGCGGTTATCCCGTTTTCGTTGCGATAATTGATGATGATATCAAGAATCTCCCCGCCAAACTGGGCTATCCGGGTTTTTCCGAATCCTTTAATGGCCTTGAGCTGGGTTGGTGTACAGGGGAGTTGGTTTGCTAGCTCCACTAAAGCCTTTTGCGGGAGTACCACGTAGGCCGGAACATTTAGGCTGTTAAACTTCTCGGTTCGCCATGCTTTTAGCCTATCGGCCAGCGTTTGGTTTTCGGGTGCTATGGTTGTGGGCTGATCTGCTTTTTGTTTTGCGGGTTTCGATGCCGGTTTTTCTATCGATGCCTTGGCCTTTGTGTCAACGTAGTTTTTAACGTTGAACCCATTTTGGCAGGCATTTAGGCAGGCCAGTTTGATTGCGATTTCGGTGTGGAGTTTATCGGTTGCGGTTGCAATGGCTTTGCGCACGGCCTTATTGTCCGTTTCAATTGATATTTTGTTGATTACGGGGGCGAATATTGTTTCAGTTTTATCGACGTAGTATGCGCTGGCCTTGCTGATCCGTTCCTGTAATTCTTCGTTTTGCTCTATGTCGATGTTCCGGTGAAGTAACTGTTGAAGTTGAACGTTGAATCGGTTGTTTACTTCAATAATATCAGCCTTTAGCGATGCCGACATGCGATCAAATTGCTCGTGAATATCGCCAAAAACAACGGAGTAGTTCTCTTTGAGCAACTTCATGCAATAGTTTAGCCGGCGTTGAATTGGGCTGAAATCGAACAGTTCGGTTACCAGCAGTTGCTGGTACTCAATTTTTGCAGCGGTAAGGAGTGCTGCTGTTGGTGGATTTTGCTCCACGCTGCGAGAGAATTCCTGCACCGTGCTGTCGTTCTTAATGCATTGTGCCGATAGCGGCGAGCTGAGTATCATCCCCTCGATAGTTTTACAGCGGCTAAGCGCCACGTAAACCTGCCCGTGTGCAAAGGCCGAGCTGGCATCAATAATAGCCTTCTCAAAGGTTAGCCCCTGGCTTTTGTGGATGGTAATTGCCCAGGCCAGCTTAAGCGGGTGCTGCGTAAACGAACCAATTTCGGTTTCGCTTATCTCGCTGGTTTCCTCATCAATACTGTACTTGTAGTTTTGCCACACAACCATTGTGACGGCAATATCGTCCGAGTCGCCATCGCACCTAACATGGATTATATCCTCATCAATATCAACAATAGTCCCAATTTTGCCGTTGTAGTAAAGTTTCTCGAACGAGGTGTCGTTTTTTACAAACATCACCTGGGCGCCAACCTTTAGCTGCAGCTCGTAGTCGGTGGGGTAGGAGTATTCGGGGAACTCTCCTTTTACGCTGGCCTTAAAGGTGTGTAGTTTACTTTTTAGTTTCTGTAGCTTGGAGTCGTTAATTTTCTGCGATTGGTGGTTGTGCGTGGTGAGGGTGATGTAGCCATCATTATCGTCCTTGTTGATATTGGGACGGCGTTTTGCTGAGTATGTTTAGGGTGTCGGTATCAATTCTATTATCGCGGACTCTGTTCAGAACATCGATGAACTCCCTATCGCTTTGGCGGAAAATGTGTGTCAGCTCAATGCTAACGTAGGGTGTTTGCTGCAGCGCTTTGCTGCTGAAGAAGTACACTGTGTCGTAGTACCTACGGAGGATTTCCCACTCGTCGTCCTTGGCAATGGGGGCAAGCTGCTGAATATCGCCAATCATAAGCAGTTGAACGCCGCCAAAGGGTTTGCTGTGGTTCTTGTACCGGCGTAGCACCTCGTCAATACCATCGAGCAGGTCGGCACGTACCATGCTTATCTCATCAATCACAAGTAGATCGAGGCTTTTGATGATATTGATTTTTTCACGGCTAAACTTCTGAACCCCGTTGCGCGATGCGGGTTGCGATTCCTCGTCGAATGGGTTGAAAGGGGTGTTTGTAACCGGAACGTATGGTCCAAAGGGCATCTGGAAGAAGGAGTGAATGGTAACCCCACCCGCATTTATGGCTGCCACGCCGGTTGGTGCAACCACAATCATCCGCTTGGGCGATACTTCCTTAATGCGTTTAAGGAACGTGGTTTTCCCAGTCCCGGCCTTCCCTGTCAGGAATATGTTTTTGCCCGTGTACTGAACAAAATCGAATGCTTGCTTGAGCTGCGGGTTCTCGATGTACTCCATTCCTCAATTTCAAATTGTAGGCATAAAGGTACAAAAATTTTTTGAAGAGAGGAGTGGTGTTGAAGATGGCCGAATGTGTCTAATGAGTAGCGATAATGCAGGGTTTAAATACTTTTAGCCACGCTCAGCATCACTTTATTTTTAGCACAATTGATGCATTCTCGGGTAATGCCCTATATATGATTTTCGCATCGCGTTTGTTGAGTTTTATTCTGATTTCGGGTTGGTACTTGGGCTTCTTGAACCGCAGAGCCGATTTAAGGAGGGTGAATCCCGTTTGCACTCTATCCCTAAAGTCGAATTTGAATTGTTTTAACCCATCGGCCGATTCGCGTGGGTTGCTCTCGTAGAAGTATAGCTGAATGCCCGCATTGGTTTCGAAGATGAAGTTTACGGCATCCACATCGGTGGTGTCCGGAACAACGTCGGGGGTGTATTCCGAGGTATCTTTGGGGGCAATTTTGACCATTAGCACTTTGGGATTGTTGAGGTCTGGCCGGTAACCTGTAGCGGTTCCGATGAGCATTCGGTAAAGCGGGTATCAGGTTAACCGCATTTACGAAGCGTGTTAATTTGTACGATTCAATCTTGGCGGTATGGGCAATTACCCCTTTTATCATCAAGTTGGCTGTGCTGTCGGGTAGGTTTATGGTTAGGCTGACGGAATCCGATTTTGATGCTTCCAACTGCGCATTAACGAATGCGTACTGGGTTTGCTTGGCGGCAATGGCTGAATCGGTGGTGGCGATAAAGGTGTATTCTGTATTTTCGGGATTGCTGGAGAACTTTGCGTTAAACTCCACAATGGCCTGGTTGATGGAAAGTATTTCCAGTGTCGATATGTAAATAACAATCAGAAGTATTAGCGATGCGCTAGTAATCAGTACTACTCTATATTTCTTTATCATTTCTGTAGTGTTAGAAAATGTAAACCTTTGAGCCAAAATCTAGGGTTTTGTAAACTGCCTCCAGGTCTTCGTCGTTCATCCGGATACAGCCATGCGTTACCGGCATTCCGAGGAATCGCTTGTAGATTGTGCCGTGTATGAGGTAACCATCGCCAATGCTCAATGCGTAATCGCCAAGCACTCCGGCTTCCCAGCGTACCGGATCGTTTTGCGAGGGAATGGGTAAGCCCTCCTCTACGAACGACCAATCGGGGCGGCGCCAAACCGGGTTCGTTACTTTTCCTTGAATTTTATATAGACCCTTTGGGGTTTTGAATATCCATTGGCGTTTATCATGACTTTTGAGTAGCGTGTAGCTGCCTGTGCTGCAAAATCCTTCGCGGATTTGTTTTTTCTGTTTGTAGAGCTTGAAGCGGTTGTAAGTTGTATTTACAACAAAATAGGGCTGCGTAGGGGTTAAACTGGTGAATTTCTGCTTTTTCTTCTTTATTAGGCTTTCGAGTTTGGCAATTTGCTTTTGGTCTAGGTTTGTAGTGTTTGCCATTGGTGTTGCTTTAATTTTCAGATAGCCCTCCTTTAATCCCGAAAGCATGTAAAGGGTAAATGTGAAGATAAGTGCAATGGAAGTAATAACAATAGTGGAGCCAATAATGTATTTTAGAAACGAGTTTGTGGTGTAGCCTTTTCCGTTTACTTCGTTTGTGTTGTTAGCAGTTTGTTCCATGGTCTAACTTTTTGGAATCCGTTTAAGATTGAAATTGCTTGCGATGCGGTTAAAATCGAGAATCGAACCAACAATTACAACTGGTGTTCCCACGGCAATAAGGTTGTAAACCTTGGCCATGTCGGAGTCGTGGAGCGCAACGCATCCGTCGGTCCAGTCGGTTCCTTTACCGCCGTTACCGTGGATCTCTATTAAGTTCCCAATGTGTGCGTTCATGGGAAGTATGCCGGCGGATTTATCGCGGTTAAAGCGTTCAACGTCTTCGTGGTTGGGATAGTTCAGTAGTAGCGCCCGGAAATATTTTGTTTTTCGGGCAGGAATTTTCGATTTAACCAGGTATATGCCCTCGGGGGTGGCCTTGTCGCCCTTAAGGCGTTTGCGCCCCATCCAGTTTTTCCCAAATTCAGTATCGAACTCATGTTTTTTAATCCCCGATTGGTAGATGTACAGCTTGCGGGCAAATTTATCAACAATAATGGCTGTGGATCTGTTCTTGCGCGAGTTCTCTATGGTGGTATTCACCGCTTGCGCCAATAGGGTTGTGAGCCCGAAGTACTCCTCTATATCATCGAGCCTTTGTACGACGGTATATCTTCTTCTTGCCTCTCATTGATTTTATTTTTCAGCCTTAATGTAGTCGCCTTTTTCAAAATCCAATTCCGATTCCCGGAGTAGCAACTTCCCGTTCGATATGTTATTCCGAACCTCGTTGGGTAGGGGGAGTAGGTTGAATAGCTTGTTAACGTTCCCGATGAGTTGATTCAGGGACACTATTTTGTCCTTTACCGCAATCACAATGTTTTTTGATCTGCTGGTGGAGGTATTGGATGCTTTTCGGGCAATTTTGGCCGATTTTTCGGCGAATGTTTTAACTTTTTCGTAATCCCTGAACAGTATGAATTTTTGGTTCTGTTGTTTCCAGTGAGTCATTGCGGAGTCGTAGTTGGCTTTTGCCTCTCCGTAAAGTTTTTTGGAGTAACGTTGGGCTTTCGATTTTGATGCTTGTTGGAGAGATGCAAGGGCATATTCAACCTCGCCAATTGGGGGGGTGGGGGCAAGGACGGTGAAAAGTGCAATAAGCCCTCCGGTAATGGTAAGGATGATGAGTATGAGAAGAGTGCGTTTGTGATGTTGATTCATAGTAATGCAAATATCTAAAAAAATCCCCGGGTTAGCCCCGGGGAAATCAAAACTTTTGAGCAGAATACTATCTGCCGCCTTTTACTTTGGCAATAGCGTCGTTTAATTCGGTGTTAATTTTGGTAGCGCTATCTTTAGCAGCCTTAATTTTGTTCGATGCATCCATGTATTTACCTGCATCGTACATGCCTTTGGCTTCAACTACAGATGCTTCAATGGCGGTCATTTCGTTTTTGATTTGCTCAAGAACAGCAGCGCCTTCTTTTCCGCGTGGAGCTTTTTTCATTAAGGTTTTGTTGTCCTCAAGAAGGGTGTTGATCTCGGTCATTAGGCCTTCAACTTCAACTTTAACCTCGTTCTTCTTGGTAACAGCATTGGTTTGTGCTTGCTTTGCCATTTCAAGGATTTTGTCTAGTTTTTCGCTAGCAGGACCAAATTTCTTGAAAAGTTTCGATTTCTGAACCTCGATATCAGCCATCACAGCATTCATCGAATCCTGAATTGCAACAAAGTCTGCAGCAAGGTAAACATCAGCCTCGGCTAGTTTAGCAGAGTCGATAGCAGCGTTAGCAGCATCAATTTTTTCTTGTGGAACGGTTCCACAGCTCGAAAGAAAGGCAACCATTGTAAGGGCTGCAAATCCAAGTAAAATTTTGTTTTTCATAGTAAAATTGTTTGGGTTTAAAAAACTGAAATACAGTTTAATTGGTTAGTGATTTTCTTTCAAAAATCAATGCAAAGCTATATCAAGTTTTGGCACGTTATTCTCGTAAAGCAATATTTTTTTTTATGGTATTGGAATGTTCTCATTTGAAACTATTTGCGTTTGTAGTTTGGCTTCTTTTTTATTCTTTTTAGGCTTGTTATTATCTAAAAAAGTGTTAAATTTGTTTAGGGCGATGTCAGATTTACCCACTCCTTTCCGTTGTTTTTTATTTGGGTTAATGGTTTTTCTATACCGATTTATTGTTTCACGTAACTTGCTGTAGCAATGAGCACGGATTCGTTGAATGGTAAAAATGCTAAGAATTACAATTTTTCGGGAGCCACAATCCTACTGGTTGAGGACGATAAAATTAATATGCTGCTGTTGCGGAACGCCCTCGAAATTGTTAATGTTCACGTGTTAACCGCCGAAAATGGAGCCGAGGCTTTGGGTTTTGTGCATAAAGATCCGAGCATTAAGGCAATCCTGATGGATATTAAAATGCCAATCATGGATGGGTTGGAGGCTACCAAGGCTATAAAGCAAAAACAGCCCAATCTTCCTGTTATAATTCAAACAGCCTATGCGCATATTGGCGAAAAGCAAGATGCGTACAGTGCGGGTTGCGATGCGTATCTGGTTAAACCTATAAATATTGCTCAACTTTACTCCACGCTTCAGCAACTACTGTAATTCCTAAATTTTATTAATTTTGGTCATTCAAGCACGGATTCTTCCAATCAACAGTTGGGAGACCCTTAAGTGCGCTTATTCGATACTTTATGCATTATTACTGGGGATTTTGCCCCGCTTTTTTTGATATTTAAAATGATATAGGAATTATGTGGACAAAATTACTCTGTAAAATTCTGTGCTTCCCCGTTTGGTTTGCACTATTGCTGGGGTGTAAGTCGGAACCCTCAAAGGTGCGAATTACCGTTAACGATATGCAGGATAGCGCCAATACCGTGGTTATTATGCATCCAACCGTTAATACTATTCGAACGGTTATGTTTTTAGTGGATAATGATATTCTGGAATTAAGCCCCGATACGCGTTTTGTTGGGGTTTTCCACAGCAACGAGAGTTACGATTACAGGCAGTCCGATGAATATATTGCGAATCGCCGCCTCAATAATTTTAGTTTATTGCCCATTGTTTCGCCTTTGGATGAAGGGGCAATTTACCGTACTAACGATTGCAGTATTCTGTTTGAGCATATTTTTCGGCAGAGTAAGGCCGTTCTATTTTTTGGTGGACCCGATATTCCGCCAGCCTGTTATGGTGAGGCCACCAATTTGCTAACCCAAATTACCGATCCGCATAGGCACTACATGGAGCTATCGTTCCTTTTCCACTTGCTCGGTGGGTCCCAGGATACCGTGCGTAAGGCATTATTGGAGAGCAATCCCCGTTACCCTATTTTGGGAATATGTTTGGGTATGCAATCTATTAATGTGGCCACAGGCGGTAGTTTGACTCAGGATATTCCCACTGAGATATACAAATTAAGCACTGTCGATTCTGTTTTAGCCCTCGTACCCGATATGCAGCACAAGAATTACTATAACAGTTTTGCGGTGGATTCCGGTTTATTGTGGGGGTGTTTCCATCGGGTTAATTTCATCGCCCAGCCATTTATCTCGTTGGCTAGCCGTGGAGCTAAGCCGTTCGTTTTAAGTAGCCATCATCAGTGTATCAAAAGGCTTGGGAGGGATATTCTCGTAGCCGGAATGTCGGACGATGGTATGGTTATTGAGGCTATTACGCATGCCCGTTTTCCAAACGTGATGGGCGTGCAATTTCATCCCGAACCATCATTCCTGTATTCGCCTAATGATACAATTCGGGTTGAGCCTGCGCAGTTGCCAGGGTTTACTTATGTGAGTAGGTATGCCGCTGATGGTGGGGCGTATTTTCATCGTAATTTTTGGAACTATTTCGGAAATATTATTGAATAGATTGATATAGAATATTTTTTTGATGCAATATGGATATAAAAAGATTTTATAGAGTGTTGGGGCTCTCTCTTTGCCTATTTTTATTAATGGTAAGCTCCACCATTTATGCTCAGCCAGTTATTAAAGGGATTGTTGTGGAAAAGGGAACAAAACTTCCGGTTCCCTTTGCCGCAGTAATTTATCAGAGCAATTCCATGCAGATGGGCGTGATAGCCGATGTGAATGGCCGATTCGAGATAGCCGGGGCTAATGTTTCAACTCTCAACGTTTCGTGTGTGGGCTACCAGTCGTGCCAGGTAGCGGTGGCCGAACATACTGTAAAGGGAAGGGTGATTGTTGAACTCGAATCGCGGGTGCACGAAATTGGTGCAGTGGTGGTTACTCCTAAGGATAATCCAGCAATACCCATTATCAAACGTGTTCTTCGGAATAAGGATGTCAACAACTTTCAGAAGTACGAGCAGTACCGATACCGGTGCTATTTTAAAACTATCATCGATATTAAGCTGAGTGTTGATGCCACTTCGCAGGATAGCGCTCAGATTAGAGCCAACGATCTGATTAAAAAGCAAGCGGGGTTTATCTCGGAGTGTATTGTGGTGTGCTCGCAGGCAAACGGAAGGGCCGATAGCAAAATTATTGCACACAAAACCTCGGGTTTCGAGAATCCCATGTTTGTTCAAACCTTCGTGTCGATGTTTCATAACTCCATTTCGTTCTACAATAACAGTATTCCCTTGTTCCTGCTTCCCTTTTCGGACGATAAGTCGGTTACCGAGTATGTTAGTCCGCTATCCGACGGGTGCCTGAGCGTGTATAATTTCCATTTGCAGGAGGTGTATGCCGATGGCGCCGATTCTGTTTTTGTCATCAATTTTTACCCTAAAAAGGGGCGTAATTTCAATAGTTTAACTGGGACTTTGTTTATCACTTCAAATGGGTATGCGCTTAAAAATGTGGTTGTTGAGCCATTTGAGCAAGGGCTTATTGGGTTCCGATTTAGGCAGGATTACAGCTTGGTGAATGGCCGTTGGTTCCCGGCCAAGCTCGACGAGGAGATTGGCTGGGTTAAGCAGAAGGTGAGCAGTAAGGTTAATGCTTACCCCGTTTATATTATCACTTCGGTGATCGACAGCGTTGAATTTAGCAGTGAAATCAATGTCCGCGACATTGGACTAGAGAATGTTTATATCGATGAGCGCTCCGCGAAGAGTAGCGATTCCATTATCAATGCCGTTAGGAAGGATTCACTTACCAAAAGGGAGGTGAACACCTATCACACTCTCGATAGTATTGGCCAAAAGCATCGATTCGACTATTGGGCCAAATTCATGCCTAAATTGTTATTTGAGGGGAAGATACCCTACTACTGCTTCGATATCGATTTAAGCAAAATCTTTATGAATAACAAGTACGAGGGAACCCGTTTGGGATTCGGTTTACTCACAAACGAGAGAATTTCGAAGCATTTTGAACTAGCTGGTTATGCTGGCTATGGCTTTAAGGATGAAGTGTGGAAGTACGGAGGCCGCGCCCTTGTTCATCTCGATAAGTATAACGAGGTGCAGCTCGAGTACTCCTACCGGAACGATTTGCGGGAAGCTGGTTCCAGTGTAGAGAATAGTATTTGGCGACCCACCTCCAACGAGTACCTTCGGAAATTCTTGGGCTACCGTTTCGATGCTTGCGAGGAGCATCGTGCCGAGTTTAGCTTTAGGGCTTTCCGGTTCTTTAAATTTTCGGCATTGTTCAGTTCAAACGAACTCGAGGTGCTTTATCCGTACACTTACAAAGGCAGTGAGTTAACCAATTACCGTGCCGATGAGTTTCAGGCCTCGGTACGTTTTGCCTACAGGGAGGGGCTTTCTACGTTTGGGCCCTTGCGGTATGTTAGTGCCGAGGGCAACCCGGTTATTTCGCTTACCTATCAGCGGGGTACTGATCTTTTCAATAGCAGAAGTTTTAACTATAATAGGTACGAGGCATCAATTAGTCTAACTGCGTATAGTGGACGAATTGGCCAGTCGAATATTAAGGTTGATGCGGGATATATCGATAGGAGTTTGCCCTACGGGATGCTTTTCACGGGCGAGGGTAGTTGGAACGACGATTTTTCGCTTCTTATAAACAATAGCTTCCAAACCATGCAGCCCTACGAGTTCCTTTCCGATAGGTATGCTAGCCTTTTCTACTCGCACAACTTTGGTACGCTGCTCTTCAAAACCAAGAAGTTTAAGCCGCAGTTCATTGTGGTTCAGAACTCGGGCTGGGGTAATATTGGCAACGCATTGGATCATGGAATCGAATTTGCCACCAAGGATAAGGTTTACCTCGAATCGGGACTTGTAATCAATAACATAGTTAAATTCAACTATGTAAACATGTTTTACATAGGGTTTGGTGTGGGGGGATTTTACCGCTACGGGCACTATGCACACAGCGATCAGAGTGATAACTACACGTTGAAAATGACCGTGTCGGTTACGCTGAAGTAGGCTTGAATTGTTCCGGAAATGGGGATTGACTTGTTTCGTCCCGGTTACTGCTTGATATTGCTATATCAGCTTCGCATTTGCCAGAATTTCCGCCATCTCCTTCTGAAGTTTTTGGGCTCGCTGGCGGGCTGCATTGGCAAAATTGCCGGTTAAGTCGGCGTAAATAATGCCGCGCGAGGAGTTTACAATTAGGCCGCAGCGGTGGTTTAACCCTTGCTCTGCCACTTTTGCTAAACTGCCTCCCTGTTCCCCAACTCCGGGAACAAGTAGGAAATGTTCCGGAGCCAGTTTCCGAACGCTGGCGAAGTACTCCGGGTGGGTTGCTCCAACAACGTACATCATATTGGCATCGCTGCCCCAGTGCATCGATTTAAGCACAACATCCTCAAAAAGTTTGTTGCCAGTGGCTTTATTCTCAGTGAGTTGAAAATCAGCAAAACTGTCGTTTGATGTTACGGCCAGTAGGATTGTCCATTTCCCCTCGTGTGTAAGGTAGGGAGTAACCGAATCCTGCCCTAGGAATGGCGATACGGTTACCGCATCGCAATTCATGCTGCTGAAGTAGGCCTTAGCGTACATGCGGGCTGTGCTGGCAATATCGCCCCGCTTGGCATCGGCAATGATGAATATCTCCGGGTAGTTCTTTTTGATATACTTAACGGTTTTTACCAAACTGGTCCATCCCGATGCGCCGTGAACCTCGTAAAACGCAAGATTTGGCTTAAATGCAATGGCCAAATCGTGGGTGGCGTCAACTATAGCCTTGTTGAACTCGAAGATCGGATCCTCTTTGGAGAGTAGATGCTCTGGAATCTTTGTAATTTCGCTATCCAGTCCTACGCAAAGAAAACTTTTCTTCTTACGAATCTGTTCAAATAGTTGTTCGGGAGTCATAGTGGTATATTTTTTACTCTTCGCTTGCCGCTTTTAAACGTTCTGCATTTTCGGCAAGTTGTAGTTTGTCAATAATTTCCTGAATATCCCCATCGATAATGGCCGATAGGTTATAGAGGGTAAGGTTGATACGGTGGTCGGTAACGCGACCCTGTGGGTAGTTGTAGGTACGGATCTTTGCCGAACGGTCGCCAGTGGAAACCATCGTTTTCCGTTTCGACGAGATATTGTCTAAATACTTTTGGTATTCGAGGTTATAAAGACGGGTCCGAAGTTCAACCAACGCTTTATCGAAGTTTTTTATCTGCGATTTTTGATCCTGGCATTGTACAACAATTCCAGAGGGGATATGGGTTAAGCGGATAGCCGAGTAGGTTGTGTTTACGCTCTGTCCGCCGGGGCCCGAGGCGCAGAATGTATCCTTGCGGATGTCCTCCATTCTCATGTCAATATCGAACTCCTCGGCTTCTGGAAGCACCGCAACGGTTGCGGCCGATGTGTGAACCCTGCCCTGTGTTTCGGTTTGTGGAACGCGCTGTACACGGTGAACGCCCGATTCGTACTTTAGTACTCCGTAAACCCCATTCCCGGTTACACTCATCACCACCTCTTTGAATCCACCAACGGTGCCCTCTGATGTGCTTGTAACCTCGTATTTCCAACCTTTCCGTTCAAAGTATTTGGTGTACATGCGGAAAAGATCGCCTGCAAAGATACTGGCCTCGTCGCCACCAGTTCCTGCGCGAATTTCCATAACAGCATTTTTCGAATCTTCGGGGTCGGCGGGTAGTAGCAGAACTTTAAGTTCCTCCTCAAGCGCTTCCTGTTCTTGCGTAAGGGTTTCTAGTTCCATTTTAGCCATTTCGCGGAGCTCCTCATCCTTTTCGGTGGCTAAAATTTGTTTCGACGAATCGATATTGCTAAGTACATTTTTATATTTCTCGAATGCGGCCACAACTGGCTCCAAGGAGCGGTACTCCTTGTTAAGACTGACAAATCGTTTCATGTCGGCCATAACTGCGGGGTCGGTAATTTGTTGGCCAATCTCTTCGAATTTGTGCCTAATTCCTTCTAATTTCCTGAGTATTGAGTTATCTGACATATATTTTAGAATATTGCCGCAAAGGTAATCATAAATTTCACAGAGTGATAAACGGGCGAATAGATTTAAGCGTGACAAGTTAAGTATTTAGTCCCCAAAAAATGTATGCGGGGTCTAGCTATTCAACTATTCGGCATTGTTGCGTCTTGGTTTTAAGTTTAGTAATGAAACTCTCCAAAAGGCGATTTTATGGTTAGTTTTTTCCCGTCATGCTCGCTGCAGTAGCCAATAATCTGTGCATCTACGCCATAATCTTTAGCAATGGCAATAATATCATCGGCAAACTCGGGGAATACGTATACCTCCATTCGGTGACCCATATTGAACACTTTATACATTTCTTGCCACGATGTGCCCGATTCCTGTTGAATTATTCTGAAGAGTGGGGGGATTTCGAATAGGTTATCCTTTACAATGTGAAGGTTATCCACAAAGTGCATTACTTTTGTTTGTGCTCCACCCGAGCAGTGAACCAAGCCGTGTACCACCGGGCGGTAGTTCGATAGAATGTCCTTGATAATTGGTGCGTAGGTGCGGGTAGGGGACAGCACCATCTTGCCAGCGGTTACGCCAATCTCATCTATCATTTGGTTCAATTTATACGAGCCGGAGTAGATTAGTTCCGATGGAACTGAGGGATCGTAGCTTTCGGGGTATTTGTTAGCAAGGTAGTTTGCAAAAACATCGTGCCTGGCCGATGTGAGGCCATTGCTTCCCATCCCACCGTTGTACTCAGTTTCGTACTTGGCTTTGCCAAACGACGATAGGCCAATAATTACATCGCCATCCTGAATGTTGCTGTTGGAGATGATTTCGGACCGTTTAATGCGAGCTGTAACAGTGGAATCCACAATCACAGTGCGAACGAGGTCGCCCACATCGGCAGTTTCGCCGCCAGTAAGGGTAATGCCTATGCCTTGCTTGCGTAAATCGTTGCAGAACTCCTCCGTGCCCTGTATGATTGCGCTTATTACCTCGCCCGGGATTAGGTTTTTATTACGGCCAATTGTTGAGGAAAGGAGTATGTTGTCGGTTATGCCCACGCAGAGCAAATCGTCGATATTCATTACTATGGCGTCCTGAGCAATTCCCTTCCATACGCCCATATCGCCTGTTTCTTTCCAGTAGGCGTAGGCCAACGATGATTTTGTGCCAGCTCCATCGGCGTGCATAACCACGCAGTAGTTGGGGTCGCCAGTAAGGGAGTCGGGTACTACCTTGCAGAATGCTTTTGGGAAAAGACCCTTGTCCAGCGTGCTAATGGCGTTGTGTACATCGTCTTTAGAGGCCGAAACGCCTCGTTGGTCGTAGCGGGAATCTTTGCTCATTGGTATTTTTGTTGACAAAGGTAGCGCAGAAATTTCAATTGCCCAACGGGAAAATGCTAACAGGATGTTTATAGTATTATGGTAACTGTAAATATGGGCTGTTGAACTAATGCGTCATAGTTACTTTAGCCCATTTACCACAATGAACTTCTTTTTATCGGGATTTTTCCATGCTACTTCGGCTGGGGTTTCCACCAGCCACACCTTGATGTCGGCCAGCTTGGGATCGTCAACGAATATAAGTATTATTTGGGCTTCGTTGGGGTTGGCCACCTCCATCATTATGCCTATCTTTTTTATCTCTTTTTCCTCGTAAACAATGCAGAAGAACAGGTCGGCATCCTTGGGATCCTCCACATGGTACACTTTTAACTTTGCCTGCTCAATGGTTTCGGCTTCGTAAAATTTTTGGGTGTAGCCCAACTTGGCAATGGCTACGAATAGAATGAGTGCTATTATTTTAGATGGATTACGCATTTCTACAAGATGTACCTATTACACTATGTCCCAAGTTGATTCTATACAATTAATGTTCCAAACTTTTTTACACTAAAGCAAATCTAGCTTATTTTTAGTAAACTATAAAGGTGAGTCAATAAAAATGATAAAAAAAGGGGCAAAAGCCCCTCTTCCTTGAATCCTTATTTTTTCTCCGGAAAATCATCCCTGAGCACTCTAAATTCAGTTCTACGGTTTATTTGGTAAACTACCTCTTTATTTTCTTCGGTGGTTAACCCGTCGATGAACTTCTGATCCAGTGTAACCCCTGTGGGTAGGAATGAGTAACGGGCGTTAAGGCTTGCATCAACCGATTTAGGCTGAGTTTGGGCGTACCCTTTGGCTTTAAGACGCTCGGTGGCTATGCCTTTTTCAATTAGGTAGTTCACAACCGATTGGGCTCGTTTCTGAGAGAGTTCGTAGTTGTACTCAAGGCTTCCCCGGCTATCGGTGTGCGATGCCAATTCGATAGTAACCGTTGGGTTGTCGTTGAGTATCTCCACAAGCCTGTCGAGGGCCTCTTTGGATTCGGGCCGGAGTTCCCACTTGTCGTAATCGTAGAAGATATTTGGAATTTCGATTGGTTTTTCGGTTGATGTGATGGCGATGGCTACATCAAAGTCTTTGCTTTGGGTTAGGCCACGGGTTGTTTCCTTCGCCTTGTTGTTCAGGTATCCCTTTTTCGATGCAATAACCACGTAATCGGTGTTTGGTGTAAGGTTGAACTTGAACGTGCCGTCGTCCTGCGATTGCATGGTTACAATTGCGCCGTTGCTTCCAACCAGCTTAACGGTGGCCTGGCCTACTGGGGTTTTTGTTTTTTCATCGGTTATTTTTCCAATCATGTTATAGTTGATTGGGGGAAGGTAAAACAGGTATATATCGTCGGATCCGCGACCGCCTTGTCGGCGTGATGAGAAGTACCCTGCTTCGCGATCCTTTTCGAAGGTGATCCCAAAGTCGTCGGCGGGTGAATTCATTGGGAATCGCATGTTTTCCACAACCCAAGCGCCGTTATCCTGCTGTTTAGCCTTAAAGATATCGAGGCCACCCATGCCCGGATGTCCGTCGGAGGAGAAGTACAGCACCCCGTCGGAATGGATGTAGGGGAACGACTCGTTACCTGCGGTATTAATCTCGTTGCCAAGGTTTATGGGTTCGCCCCAATCGTCGCCCGATGAGCTGCGGGTAACCTTCCAGATGTCCAACCCGCCAAAGCCGCCGGGGATGTTGCTGGTAAAATAAAGCACTGTTTCATCGTTCGAAATTGCGGGGTGGGCAACAATCATACTGTCCGATGAGATCTTGATTTCGTCGGGAGTAAGCCAGCCCTGTTCGGTGCGCTTGGCTCTGAAAATTTGACATCCCAGCTTGTCGCGTTTGCTAACCTTACAGCGCGTGAAGTAAAGCGTGTTGTAGTCGGAGCAGAGCGATGGTGTGCCCTCGTCGTATAGGGTGTTTACGTTTTCGTCGATGGGTTTGGGATCGCTCCAAATGCCTTTCACATCGCGGGTTGTTAGGAATATATCGGTAAAACTCTCGCCGGTTACAGCGCTGGTTTTTCCGCCTGTGGTTCCTTTTCGTGAGCTGGTGAATAGTATTTCGGAGTAATCGGCCGAGGCAAATGCCGGGCTAAACTCACTGAACTTAGCGTTAATTCCGCGCATATTGGTAATTTCGTAGCCCGATGGGGTTTCCTTCCATTTCTTGGCCAGTTCGCACGATTCGATGCCCGAATCGGACAGCTTATCGAGGGGAGCCAATACCTTGTACTTTTGATATTGCTCAATGGCCTCGTCGTATTTTTCGCCCATTTTCAACACCTCGGCGTAGTAAAAGAATACTCTGGGATCGGGGCATTGGCGCAGAATGGCTTTTTGGTACCATAGTTCGGCCTGGCGGGCGTTGCCTATTAGCCTGAAGCAGTTTCCTATTTTATAGAGGTACTTGGATAGCTCCGTTTTGTCCTTTATTTTGTCGATATCATCTTTATATAGATCAATCGCCTCGTAGTACCCTCCTGCTTTGTAGAATGCATCGGCTCGGTTTAGTTTATTGGTTTGTGCAGTTGCTGCACTCGATACAATGAGTGCAACTGCAAGGAATAGTATTCCTTTCCGGATTAAGTGTAGTTTAAACATACGTGAGCTTTACTAGTAAACGCAAAAGTATTTTAAAAGTATCTAAAATCTGAAGGTAAAAGTAATATTATTTTGTAGATATTGAAACTTAACCCGGTGATGTAAGTTTTTAGAAAATGAAAAAATCCCGATTTTTCGGGATTTTTCATGTGTTCAGGTTTTGTTTACCGTACAAAAAGTATTTCGCGGTATTTAGGTAAAGGCCACATCTCGTCGTCAACAATCATTTCGAGTTTGTCGATATGGTAACGGATGGACTCGATGTGGGGTCTTACATTTTCGCTATACAGGCGCGCCCGCTCCACTACGTTTTCTACAAGGTTTGCCTCTTTGCGCGAGTCTATCATCTCGTCAACCTGTTTGCGGATTTGGTGGATATGCTCCGATATTTCGTGTAGCAGCGTTATCTGGTGATCCCCCATTTGCTCGTATTCCTTCGGGAATAGATCCTTTAATCCTTTCACATTAGATATCAGTACGTTTTGGTAGGCAATGGCTGTGGGGATGATGTGGTTTATGGCCAAATCGCCTATTACCCGGGCTTCAATTTGAACTTTTTTTAGGAATATTTCGTTCCGGATTTCGTAGCGGGCTTCAAGTTCCCTTTTGGTTAGCACGGCATTTTCCGTAAGCAGGTCGATGGAGCTTTTATGAAGAAAGGTTTTAAATGCTTCAATGGGATTCTGAATATTCGGTAGTCCACGGCGCTCTGCTTCGTCTATCCAATCCTGGCTGTACCCGTTGCCTTCGAATCTGATTTTTTTTGATTCAATAATAACCTTTCGCAGGCATTGAATTATGGCCTCGTCTTTTTTTATCCCCTTGGCAATAATCTTTTCCACTTCGGATTTGAAAGCGTTGAGCTGTTCGGCCACCGCCGTATTTATAACTATCATTGGCGAGGCACAGCTGCCCGACGAGCCCACAGCTCGAAACTCGAACCGATTGCCGGTAAACGCAAATGGCGATGTGCGGTTGCGGTCGGTGTTGTCGAGGAGTATCTCGGGGATTTTACCAATGATATCAAGTTTAAGTTCGGTTTTTTCGTCGGGTGTCATTTTCTGATCGCTAACCCGCTCCTCCAGCTCATCGAGCACTGCGCTTAGGGTTTTACCAATAAAAACCGACATGATAGCGGGGGGGGCTTCGTGTGCACCCAAACGGTGCGAGTTGGATTCCGACGCAATGCTTCCAATTAGTAGTGCGGAGTGATTTTGCACCGCTTTCATCGTATTGATGAGGAATGTGAGGAATTGAAGGTTGTTCTTTGGGGTTTTTCCGGGCGATAGTAGGTTCACGCCCATGTTGGTCATCATGGACCAATTGTTGTGCTTGCCCGATCCGTTTACTCCCTTGAATGGCTTTTCGTGGAACAGGATTCGGAAGTTGTGCTGACGGGCCACCCGGTCCATTAGCGACATGATAAGTTGATTATGATCAACCGCCAGGTTGGCCTCTTCAAATATAGGTGCGCATTCGAATTGATTTGGTGCAACCTCGTTGTGGCGAGTTTTTACTGGGATGCCTAATTTGTAGGCCTCCAGCTCGAAGTGTCGCATAAATGCAGTTACGCGGGCTGGAATCGACCCAAAGTAGTGATCCTCCAGCTGCTGATCCTTTGCGGCGGCGTGCCCCATAAGCGTTCTGCCGCATAGGGCTAAGTCGGGACGAGCATTGTATAAGGCTTCGTCAACCAAAAAGTACTCTTGCTCCCAGCCGAGTGTGGCAAATACTTTCTTGGCATCTTTGTCGAAATATTCCAGAACCGATACCGCGGCTTTATCCAATGCCGTTAGGGATTTTAGTAATGGAGTTTTAAAATCCAGCGCTTCGCCTGTGTACGAGACAAAAACAGTTGGGATGCAAAGTGTTTGATCGAGTATAAATGCTGGCGATGATGGATCCCACGCCGAATAGCCGCGGGCTTCGAAAGTGTTTCGGATTCCTCCGCTCGGAAAGCTCGACGCATCGGGCTCCTGTTGAACTAGCATTTCGCCCTTGAATTGTTCGATAGCCTTTCCATCCTTGTCGATGGAGAGGAATGCGTCGTGTTTTTCGGCAGTTGCACCGTTCAGTGGTTGGAACCAGTGGGTGTAGTGAGTTGCTCCCTGCTCCATTGCCCATGCTTTCATGGCTGCTGCAACCTGGTTGGCTATTTTCCTGTCGATACGCCGGCCTTCGTCAATTGAGGTGATAAGGCTTTCGTAGGCATCGGCCGATAGGTAGCATCTCATTTTATCCCTATCAAAAACGTTTATTCCAAATACCTCGGAGTATTTGGGATGGTTGTGCCCATTGTATTCCAGAGGCGCTCTGTTCAATGCCTCGTTGAATGCGGTGAATCTTTGCTTCGCCATAGGTTCTTTTTATTTTATGCGGCAAATATAGTGTAAAATTTAATTTTATGTGTAAATTTTAGGGGGTATGTGTTGAAATAAGTAGAAAATTATCAGGAGCGATTGTGTTAAGCAGGGGGTGGTGGTAGATATTTTATTGTTTTATGTAATTTGGAGCTGTTGCCTTGTATTTACTTTTTTAACTTTTTCTCATATTCTGTTTTTGTTGGTTTTGTTAGGTACGGAGGAGAGGTAGCAAATTTTTTACTAGTTTTGCTCCATGGCAAATAAAAAGTTAAGCACTGTAGCACGATCCTTTCTGATAATTGCGGGATTACTGTCGGTGAGTTTCGGCATTCTTGGCGTTTTTTTACCGTTGTTGCCAACTACCCCTTTTTTGCTGTTATCGGCCTACTGTTTTATACGTAGCTCCGATAGGCTGTATGCATGGCTTTTGTCCAATAAATTTTTGGGACACTACATCCAGAACTACATCGAGAATAGGGCCATTGAGCCCCGTGTGAAATGGTTCACCATTGCGTTGCTCTGGGGTTCCATTCTTACCACAGTTATTACCCTCAATTTTGGTATATGGATAAAGGTGTTGCTTGTAGTTATTGCCGTTGGGGTTACGTTTCATATCTTATCGATGCGAGGGAAGAAGTGTAGACGGTAAGGGGCGGCTAAGTAATTGAACTGGCTGATATATTCAAAGTATCGATGATAAACAAAAAAAGGGGGCTATTAGCCCCCTTTTGAGTAGAAATAGTAAATCTAATCGAGAACCACCATTACAAACCCTTTATTAACTCTGTCGCCGGGTTTCACGTTGATTTCTTTTACGGTGGTATTCAGTGGCGCGAGAATGCGGTTGTGCATTTTCATTGCATCTAGTATTACCAGGATGTCGCCCTGCTTAACCTCTTGCCCAACCTTTACCTTAACGTCTACAATTGTTCCGGGGATAAAAGCGGTAAGCTGTTTATTATCGAGTTTATTTATTGCCATATTGGATATGTTTAGATTCGTATTGTTTGATAATCCTGTTCGCTTAGCGGTAAACGGCTAAAATGGAGGAATACCATGTTTCTTGAATGGTCTGTCGGCAACTTTTGTGCTTGACACCTCAAGAGCATGTAGAAGCAGCTTGCGGGTTTCTTCTGGCTCAATTACTGTATCGATGTAACCCTTTGCAGCAGCAACGTAGGGGTTGGCAAATTTCTCCTTGTACTCCTCTACTTTTTGGCGACGCATTTCTTCGGGACTTTCGGCTTCGGTAATTTCCTTGCGGAATATGATATTTGCAGCGCCCTCGGGGCCCATAACGGCAATTTCGGCACCTGGCCATGCAAATACGAAGTCGGCACGTAAGTGGCGCGAGCTCATGGCGATGTAACCTCCGCCGTAAGCCTTACGCAGAATAACGGTCATTTTGGGTACCGATGCTTCGCTGTAGGCATAAAGCAGTTTGGCTCCGTGGCGGATAACCCCGGCATGTTCTTGGTCTACACCAGGAAGGTAGCCTGGTAGGTCCACCAATGTGCAGAGTGGGATGTTGAATGCATCGCAGTAGCGGATAAAGCGGGCGGCCTTATCGGAGCTGTCCACATCCAGAACTCCAGCCATAACCATGGGTTGGTTGGCCACAAATCCCACGGTTTCGCCGTTTAGGCGGCCAAAGCCAATAACGATATTGCCAGCCCACATCTCCTGAATCTCAAAGAAGTCGGAGTCATCAACAATGGCGCGGATAACATTGCGAACATCGTAGGGCTGTTTGGGATCGCCGGGAACAATTTCGCTGATATTGAATACGGTTTTGGGTTCTTTCGACTCAAACTTACGTGCTTTGCGGTTGTTGTTCCAGGGTATATAGGTGATGAGCTTTTTAATTTGCTCAAAACACTCAAACTCGCTTTCGGAGTAGAAATGGGCATTCCCAGTGATTTGGGCATGAACTCTTGCACCACCAAGGTCTTCCTGCGAAATTTCCTCGCCCAGTACCGATTTAATTACCTCGGGACCGGTGATAAACATCTTGGAGATTTTATCAACCACAAACACAAAGTCGGTAAGAGCTGGCGAGTACACAGCGCCGCCGGCACACGGGCCAAGGATTACTGATATTTGGGGAATGATCCCACTCGACAGGGTATTGCGCCAAAAGATCTCGCCGTAGCCAGCAAGGGAGTTGACACCTTCCTGAATTCGGGCGCCACCGGAATCGTTAATCCCGATGATGGGAATTCGCATGCGGAGAGCGTAATCCATAATCTTGGTGATTTTGCGGGCGTGCATCGATCCTAGCGAACCACCGGCAACGGTAAAGTCCTGAGCGAATACAGCAACAGGAGCTCCGTAGATGGTTCCTGTACCAATTATAACACCATCGCCATGTAGAACCTTGCCGTCCATCCCAAAGTCGCGGGCATCGTGTTCAACAAACATATCGTACTCGTTAAACGAGTCCTCGTCGAGTAGCGCAATAATACGCTCACGGGCGGTAAGTTTGCCCATGGCTACCTGTTTGGCAACGGCTTGCTCTCCTCCACCTTGGAGCGCTTCTTCCTTGCGCTTTTTTAACTCTTCAATTTTGTTTTTTAAAGGCATAAATTCGTTTGTTAGTTACTAATTTTAATGTGCCACCATAAAAATTTAATAAAAAAGAAAGTGCAACATTACGAAAACATAGCTAGAAATAAAAAATATTGGTATATTTTTTACTAGTAGCGGAGGGTAACTGTTTGAATTGTTGATTGCTATGATATTTGTCGCCGCATTTATCCTATTTGGGAGCCATGCGGTATAGGCCAATGGCCACAAAGGCAAAGATGAAATTGGGTAACCAAACCGAGAGTAGCGGGCTTAACTGCCCCCCAACGGCAAACATTGTGGAGAACCGCATGAATAGGATGTACGAGAAACTGATGGCCAGCCCGATTCCAATATGTAGCCCTATTCCCCCGCGAACCTTCCTCGACGAGAGCGATACCCCAATCAGGGTGAGGATGAATGCCGAGAATGGGTTTGCAATCCGGCTATACTTTTCGATGAGGATCATCTCGATATTGTCGGCTCCCTGGAGTTTCTGTTCCTCTATAAAACGGTTTAGCTCGAATAGGTTCATGGTTTCAACAACATTCATTCGTCGGTTAAAGTCGCTGGGTGTGATGTATATTGATGTATCGATATTGTTGCCGGTACTAATCTTTTCGCCACTCTTGTGGTAATCGCGGATGTAGTAGTTGTTAACGGTCCATTTTTGCTTGGTGGAGTCCCACTGGGCAAATTCGGAGATAAGCTTCGATTTTAGTTCAGCCCCCTCAAAATGCTCAATGGAGAGGTTGTACGCAATTTGGCTGTACGTGTTGTACGATCGCATGTAAACAAATATGCCGGGGCGTACCTGCCGGTGGATGTTGCGATCGGTGTTTTGGTAAGGGTTTTTTATGAATTTGTTCTGAAAATCGATTCGAACCCTATTGGCCGGCGGAATCACAAAGCTGTTGAGGGTGAATGAGAATATTGCGATAATGGCTGCGGAAATAAAGTATGGGTACATTAACCGCTTAAAGCTTACCCCGCTGCTGAGGATGGCTATAATTTCGGTGTTGTAGGCCATTTTTGAGGTGAAGAAGATTACCGCGATGAACGTGAACAGCGAGCTGAACAGGTTGGCGAAGTAGGGGATGAAGTTCATGTAGTACTGGAAGATTATCGCGCTGAGGGGTGCCCCTTTCTCCATAAAATCGTCAATCTTCTCCGAAACATCGAATACTACGGCAATACCTACAATCAGAAGGATGGCGTAAAAGTATGTGCCTATGAATTTTCTTATTATATATAGGTCTAACTTTTTCATTGGAGCGTTTTGTAGGGTGCTAATATATACTTTTCTATAATCGGGTTGACACTTTTTTGACCATTTGATTCTTCCATGTTGTAAAATCGCCTTCGAGGATATGCCTGCGCGCCTCGCGAACCAGCCAAAGGTAAAACCCAAGGTTATGAATACTCGCAATTTGAGGCCCAAGCATTTCGCCGGCAACGAACATATGTCGCAAGTAGGCCTTCGAGTACCGTATATCTACAAAAGTTGCGCCAAGTGGGTCGATGGGCGAGAAATCGTTTTTCCATTTCAGATTGCGCAGGTTGATAATCCCTTCGGAGGTGAAAATCATCCCGTTCCGTCCGTTACGGGTGGGCATTACGCAGTCGAACATATCCACTCCACGGGCAATGCCCTCTAGGATGTTTTCGGGAGTTCCAACGCCCATAAGGTATCGGGGCTTATCGGTGGGAAGTATGGCGTTTACTACTTCAATCATCTCGTACATCACCTCGGCAGGTTCGCCCACTGATAGGCCGCCAATGGCATAGCCATCGCGGTTATACTTGGCCACATGTTCCGCAGCGCGCTTGCGCAGGTCGGGGTAAACGCATCCCTGCACAATGGGCATCAGGGTTTGATTATAGCCGTACTTTGGCTCGGTGGAGTCGAACCTTCCGATGCACCGTTTGAGCCATTGCTCGGTGAGGTCTAACGATTTCCGGGCGTAGTCGTACTCGGCATCTCCCGGGGGGCATTCGTCGAAAGCCATAATAATATCCGCCCCAATTGTACGTTGGATGTCCATTACCCCCTCGGGCGTGAAAAGGTGAGCCGATCCGTCGATATGGGAGCGGAACGATGCGCCCTTTGCGCTGAGCTTGCGGTTGTTGGCCAACGAGAAAACCTGGTAGCCGCCGCTGTCGGTAAGTATTGGTCTGTTCCACGAGGTAAACTTATGGAGCCCTCCGGCCTCTTCCAGTACATCGAGCCCTGGTCGAAGGTATAGGTGGTATGTGTTGCCCAGAATAATCTGCGCGTTTATATCGTTCTCCAGTTCGCGGTGCGAAACGCCCTTCACACTTCCAACGGTTCCCACGGGCATAAATATTGGGGTTTCAATTACCCCGTGGTCAGTTGTTATTACACCAGCCCTTGCCGATGAGGCGCTATCTGTCTTGTGCAGTTTAAAATCCATCCATCAAAAAATTTCGGCACAAAGATAATGTAAAAATACTTTATTGTTTATAGGGTATTTTATTTGAAAAAAACACAATTATCCCTTTGCGAGTTAAAGAGATTTTTTTTAAAAGTATTTTAAATGTACTAATTATCAGTATACTACAATTTATTTTGAAATGTAACTATACTTTTTAGTTGTATAACTAAAATATATAGTTATATTTGCTTTATGAAAGAGTTAACCAAAGCAGAAGAGCAAGTGATGGATTATTTATGGAAGTTGGAAAAGGCTTTCGTAAAGGATATCCTCGATGAGTTCCCGGAACCAAAGCCGGCGTACACCACTGTTTCCACCATTGTCCGAATACTCGAGAAAAAGGGCATGGTAGGGTATACTGCCTATGGCAAAAACCACCAGTACCACCCGTTGGTAACAAAAAAGGATTACGCCCGGTTAAGTTTCCGCCACGTGCTAAGTAAGCACTTCAACAGCTCTGTTGAGCGTTTCGCCTCGTTCTTTGCCTCGGACCGAGATGTAAGCCTAAGCGAGCTGGAGGAATTGAAGTTGCTGCTTGAGAAGGAAATAGAAAAACGTAAGGAGGACGAAATCAATGGAAAGCAGTAGTATTTTAATTTACCTGTTAAAATCGACAGTGGCATTTACTGCGCTGTACGGGTTGTTCCTCTTGCTTTTCCGGAAGAATCAGCATTTTGCGATAAGCAGGTTTTACTTACTGTTTACCATTGTTTTCGCCTCCCTATTCCCTTTAATTAAATTTATCAGCTACAAAACAGTTGAGATTCCCGCATTTGAAACTGCTATTCCCGAAATAACGGATTTTGGACAAGAAATAGTTTCAGTCGAGCCCGATATTTCTTTCTGGGAATCAGATAGCATTGTCGGTGTTATGCTTTACCTACACCTAATGGTTAGCTCTTTAATATTACTTCGTCTGCTCTACATGCTTATTAGGTTTGGCGTAAATCTTTTAAGATACTCTAGAGTTGAAAGATTATACGGCAAAAGGGTAATTGTTTCGGATTACTGGAATCAAACATTCTCGTTCTTTGGAATTATCGTACTACCACAAAAGGATTTTCAACTAAAGGAAAACCAACTGCTAATACAGCATGAACTAGTTCATGTTAGGCAGTACCACACGCTCGATCTGCTGCTTGCCGAGCTCTTTCAGGTTCTCCATTGGTTTAACCCTTTAGCATATCTTATCAAAAAGGATATGCGCGAGGTTCACGAATTCTTGGCCGATTACAGCGTGGTTAAAGGTGGCGCTAGCAAATATGCCTACCAGCAATTACTGCTGAACTATTTGGCCAGTTCAGTTACGCCAAGGGTGGCCAATTCATTTAGTGCTAAACTCCTAAAAAAACGATTCGCCATGATGACAACTAATAAAACTCCAAAATCGGTTCTAATTAAGTACACACTTGCAATTCCTGTAATTGCAGTACTAATTGGGTTGATGTCGTTTCAAACCAAGGTAAGGTATATCAAAAATGATAATGCTTTAATGCCTGAAAAACGAAACGAAATAGCCGTAAAGCAATACGTTGCAAACGATAAGCAACCGCCCGTTTTCTTACAAGAGAATGAGCCCGGGATTCAGAAAAATATAGAATCTGTTGCTGAAATGTTGACCCGAATGAAAAGAAATCTTGACCCTAAAAGCGAATTAAAAATAATCGAAGTTGGCAAGGATGAGTTTAACGAAATTATTGTGCTTAAAAGCGGAGTTGTGTACAATGTTTATGTAGTAGGTGAGGCAAAAGACAAGATAATAAAAACGCACCCCTTGTTGATGAAAGTGAATAATGATGAGAGAGCCGAGATCATTCCTTCGAGAATAGACATGGCGCTTGGACAAAACTGTATTGAATACCAATGCAAGGAAACTGGAACATACAATCTATCTCTTTTCAATCGGGAGCCAGGTAAAAAATACGTTATTGGCATTTATTTTAAAGAAATGTTTGAGATCCCGACCAATGAGGGGAACGTTGAGATAATTGAAGTGAAATCCAATAAAGAATGTCAAAAGATTGACACATTAAAATACGAACCCTTTGTTGTTGTTGAGCAAATGCCAATGTTCGATAATAGGGATGTTGCTGCAGCCCGTGAGTACATTGTGAAAAATGTTAAATACCCTGAGATTGCTGCAAAGAATGGAATCCAAGGCAAGGTGTATGTGTCGTTTGTGGTTGAAGAAAACGGTGTTGTTAGCACTGTAAAAATTGAACACGGTGTAGACCCTATCCTTGATAAAGAGGCTATCCGGGTAGTTGAAAGTATGCCTAAATGGACTCCTGGATACCAACGAGGACAGGCGGTTCGTGTAAAAATCATCTTACCCGTAGTTTTTAAACTTGACGACAAAAAGTAAATTCATCTATCATTTAAAATCCCTTCAATTGAATTGACAAATTGAGGGGATTTTTTTTTTAGACTATCAAACCCCAATTGCCCTTGTGGATCTTTCATAAACATTTTCGTTTTGTAAACCCAAAAATGTTTAATATCATTGCTTAGTATTTTTAAGCATTTTGCTGTGGAAGAAATCATCAGAAATTCAAAACCTTACGAATTAATACTCGCCGGGATTTTACTACTTTCGTTGTTAATTCAGCTCTACTACTACTTCGGGGTCTTTTTTAAAGTAGTCCAGAAAAAGAACAGTGTTGCGAAAAAAACGATTAGCGAGGATCAGCCACCGGTATCGGTGGTAATTTGCGCTCGTAACGAGGAGGAGAACTTACAGCGATTCCTTCCTAAGATTTTGGAGCAGAAGTATCCCAATTTTGAAGTGGTGGTGGTGAACGATTGTTCGGCCGATAATTCCGACATGGTGCTGGAAAACCTCCAGAAACAATACCCGCATCTCAAAGTAACCACAATTAAGGCCGACGAGAAATTCAGCCATACAAAAAAACTCGCATTAACCGTTGGTATTAAAGCGGCAAAGCACGAGTGGCTGTTGCTTACCGATGCCGATTGTGTTCCCCATGGCGATATGTGGCTTGCCACAATGGCCGAAAATTTCAACGGAAACGCCGAGGTGGTGCTAGGTTACGGGGGCTACCTTTCCGAGAAGGGGTTGCTCAACAAGTTTATCCGTATGGATACCATGCAGATTGCGATGAGCTATCTGGGGCTTGCGCTACTTGGACGTCCCTATATGGGCGTGGGCCGGAATTTGGCCTACAAGCGGAGCTTGTTCTTCAAAAATAGAGGGTTCGCATCGCACAGCCATGTGGAGTCGGGCGACGATGATCTGTTCGTGCGCGAGGTGGCGTGTAAGGGTAACACAAGGGTTGAGTTCCGAACCAACGCCCAGATGCTCTCGGTCCCCAATAAGAGTTACGTTAATTGGTTGAGGCAGAAGCGCCGACATACATCAACGTCTAGGTTTTATAGCACATCGGTAAAAATACGTTTGGGATTGGAACCTGCGTCCAGGTTTTTATTCTATGCAGCTGCTTCGGCATTATTCGCATTGATATACTATCCCTATGCAGTAGGCTCTGCTGTTGCTCTGCGGTACATTGTGCAGTTTTCCATCAATAAAGCTGCCATGAGAAGGCTGAACGAAAAGAAATTATTGTTAATTTCGCTTTTATGGGATTTTTATTCGTTATATTTTTACGCAAAACTATTTATATTGAATAGCCTTACTCCTAAAAAAATAAAATGGAATTAGCATCGGATAGCCTATCGGATAAAGCAAAATTTGACCTTACCCTGGTGGAGAAAGCCATTAATGGGGATCAAAAGGCGTATTCCGATTTATTGGATAGGTATAGAGATGCTATCTACTTTATGCTACTTAAAATGGTGAATAACAAAAGCGATGCCGAGGATTTAACCCTCGAGGCGTTTGGAAAAGCTTTTAAGAATATTCACCAGTACACACCCAATTACGCATTTAGCACCTGGCTGTTCAAGATTGCCACCAATAATTGTATCGATTTTATCCGCAAGCGTAAAGCGAATATAGTTTCCATCGATCAGAATGTGGACGATCAGGAGGGCGCTTACACTCCCCCTACTGCAATGCTTTCGTCTGGAACACCCGATCCTGAGGAGAACCTCATTAAGGAGCAAAACATAAAGTTGGTGCAGGAAATTGTGGCCAAACTCAAACCTCGCTACCGTAAACTCATCGAACTTCGATACTTTAAGGAGTATTCGTACGAGGAAATTGCCGATGAGTTGAGCTTGCCGTTAGGAACTGTGAAGGCTCAACTGTTTCGCGCTCGGGAGTTGCTGTTCAATATCTTAAATAATCTACCGCCACACCACTAATAGTATGCAAACGATACTGAGCTACTTCCCTGGGTTGGATCAAACGCAACGCACCCAGCTTCAGGAGTTGGATAAATTGTATAGGCACTGGAACGCTCAAATAAATGTGATATCGCGCAAGGATATTGATAATTTGATGGTTCACCACGTGCTGCACTCAATGGCCATTGCCAAGGTGATTAACTTTGCACGCGGTACGCGCATTATGGACATTGGAACAGGCGGCGGGTTTCCCGGTATCCCTTTGGCCATACTGTTCCCGCTTTGCCATTTCACATTGGTCGATTCAATTGGGAAAAAAACAATTGTGGCGCAAGAGGTGGCCAATGCGTTGGGTTTAACCAATGTTACGGTAGTAAAATCGCGCGCCGAGGATATCCCCGATAAGTTCGATTTTGTGGTTAGTCGGGCTGTGGCGCCAATTGCACAGCTTATTGGTTGGTCGGGCAAAAGCGTAAAGCCCGGCGGAAGCAATTCGCTTCCCAATGGCATGATATTCCTGAAGGGTGGCGATATATCCGAGGAGCTAAAGCCTTACCGTAGGCATTGTGAACGATGGAATATTCAGGATTTTTTTGAGGAGGAGTATTTTGCTGAAAAGTATATAGTGTTTATCCCCAGTTAGTTATTTCGACATGGGGCATATTGCGCCTTTTGGGTTGAAATATTCTGTTTTTACGGTGTGGTAAATTAATCCGTTGGATTTAGGATGGGGTATGATGAGTTCGTGTATTGAAAAACTCTTCAGTATTTTTGCAGTAGGTAGGTGTATATTTTAAACGATATTCTTTTTTTAGTTTGAAAATTATTCTACCTTTGCAATCCCAAAAAACACTTTTGGGTTTGTAATTTATTGATAATCAAAGAAAGTAAAAATTATAAAAGGCTACTACAATGAAAAGAACGTTCCAACCCTCGAAAAGAAAGAGGAAAAATAAACACGGGTTCCGCGAGCGTATGTCAACTGCCAATGGTCGTAGAGTATTGGCTGCACGTCGCGCTAAAGGAAGAAAGAAACTTACTGTTTCCGATGAGTTTATTCACAAATAGTCGTACTTGATATTACAGTTAAGGCAGGAGTTATTCCTGCCTTTTTTGTTTTACGGAATTACTATCTTTGCCCTCTCCGAAAATCTTCAAAATAATGGAACAAACCCTAATAAACTATATTTCAAATTCGGCCTCCGATCCATCTATAAAATCCATTGCGAACAAGGTTATTGCTGAGCAGAGGATTTCGGTTGACGAAACTATTGAACTTTACGAGAAGGCCGAATTGGGCTTACTGGCCGAGTTGTCCACTCTGGTATGCACTCGCAAGAATGGGAAGAATGTTTATTTTAACAAGAATTTCCATATTGAGCCTACTAATATATGTGTGTTTAACTGTAAGTTTTGCTCCTACCGTAGGCAGGCCTCAGACCCGTTGAGCTGGGTGATGTCTGTTGACGATATTGCCGAAGCGGCTAAGAAGTACATTGGAAAGGATGTGAGCGAGGTGCATATAACCGGAGGGGTACATCCCGACTGGGATTTGGATTACTACTGTTTAATAATTCAGACCATCAAAAAGGTGCTGCCCAATATACACGTCAAAGCCTATTCGGCCGTGGAGTTGGAGTACTGCATCCGGAAGGCCAAACTCCCTTACCGCGAGGGGATTCGACGCCTAAAAGCGTGTGGATTGGGCTCCATTCCCGGGGGAGGTGCCGAGATACTGAACCCCGAGGTGCGCGAGAAGATTTGTCCCGATAAGGCATCGGCTCAAGCATGGCTCGAGATACACGAGGCGGCACATGCCGAGGGTTTATTCTCCAACGCAACCATGCTCTATGGGCATGTCGAGAGCTATAGGCATAGAGCGGAGCACATGGATGCTATCCGGAGTCTTCAGGATCGATCGCACGGCTTCAACTGCTTCATCCCTTTAAAATTCCGTTCGGGGGATAATGCGCTAAGTTACCTGGGCGAGGTGAACCTAACCGAGGATCTCCGGAATTTCGCCATTTCCAGAATCTTTTTCGACAACATCGAGCATATTAAGGCCTATTGGCCCATGTTAGGAAGGGAGAATACTCAGTTGGCGCTTGCTTTTGGGGTTGATGATATTGATGGAACCATCGACGATACCACCAAAATATACTCCATGGCTGGTGCCGAGGATAAAAAACCCCGCATGACCGTTGATATGCTAACAGGCATTATCCGTTCGGCCGGTCGGATTCCCTTTGAGCGCGATTCGCTGTACAGGCCCATTAGGGAGTACTAAAGCTCTATACGGAGTTATAACATATTATAATGGGGTGTTGTTTCCGATTGGACTGAATACAGGTGTTGCAGGGGTAAACTTTGATTTACCAATTGGTTCCGATCTGTTTTTTGTGAGCCCAAATTCAATTTTATCGGATGATAGTGTTATTTTTGTTGATGATTTTTTAACTCTAGAGGTATGGAAAAAGTTAAGGCTATTCTACTAAAAATTGTGCAAAACCCCTATGTTAAAACCATTCTAATAGCAATGGGTGTTTCGTTGGCATTGCTTATTGTGTTGATGATATTCTTAAGAATTTACACTCGCCATAACCAGAGCTCGCCCATCCCCGATTTTAGAGGGATGACCCTGTTGGATATGAGGGAATTGGCCGAAGACGAGAATCTTAGGGTCGAGATATCCGATTCGGTTTATATCTTTAACCGGATGCCGGGTAGTGTGATAGATCAAAACCCCGAGCCGGGCAAGCATGTTAAGAAGAACCGCCGGGTGTTTATCACTATAAATGCAACTAACCCCATTAAAGTTGAAGTTCCTAATATTGTGGGCTATACGCTCCGTCAGGCAAAGGCGATCCTGGAGCAGCAGGGGCTTGAGGTGGGCTCTTTAGCCTTCCGTCCCGACATGGGAGTGAATAACGTGCTCGATCAGTGGTACGAGGGTAACAGTATCAGGGCAGGAGCCATGATTCCCAAGGGATCAAAAATTCACCTGGTTCTAGGTATGGGTATGCACGGCGAGAAAACGGGTTTGCCACTGCTTATTGGGTTGAAAATTAATGATGCCCGCAACCGAATTGTGGAGGCCTCGTTAAATATTGGTAGAATTCGGTTCGATGAAACAATAATTAACCTTAAGGATTCGTTAGATGCTAGGGTTTATAGTCAGTATCCTGCCTACTCGGAGCCCAATGCCATCGGTTTTGGTACCAAGGTGGATATTTGGCTTACGTTGAACCAATCCCGAATTCCGCGGATTGAAGCAGGTAATGCTACCCTCGACTCGTTGTATAACAGTGCAATTAGCGACGACGAGGTTGTTGAGTAATTATTGAGGTAAAAGTATGCTTCCGAAACGATTATTGCTTTTAATTATTATAGGTGTTACAATTCTTCCGGCCTTTGCCCAGGAAGTGCTGATCGACTTGTCGTCGTACTCCGTTGGCAACACTCGGCCCAGTAAGTGCTGCACCAAGCAAAAGTCGGCGTTGGCTTTACCTTTCTTCGACGATTTTAGCCAGTGCAATCCATTGCCATCTGCCGAAAGGTGGGTTAGTTCCGGAGTGTTTTCCAATTTGCGCTATGCAATTAACCCTCCGAGCATTGGGGTGGCCACTTTGGATGCAATAAATGGCAAGGGCGAGCTGTATCCCGAGTTGAGCATTACCCCCATGGGTGCCGATACGCTAACCTCGCTCCCGATACTACTTAACTATTCCGAAACCGACAGGGTGTACCTTTCGTTTAGTTTTCAACCTCAGGGATTGGGCTACGCCTCGTCGCCAGAGGATTCCTTGGTGGTTGAATTCTGGGACGATGTTGAGGCTGAGTGGATTAGGGTGTGGTCGGCCTCGTTTAACTCTGAAGCTAAAACCCTTACTCAGAAGAATTTGCTTAACGTGCTTGAAAAAACTGTGCAATCCGATACTCTATACAAAACATTTTTCAACGGTGTTATTCACATCAACCAGCAGCGCTTTCTGTCCTCTAACTTTAAGTTCCGGTTTGTGAATTACGCTTCTATTCCAGCCAATACCACTGTGCCCAGTATTAGGTATAACTCGGATCATTGGCATATCGATATGGTTTACCTTAATGTGAACAGGGAGTTTGAGGATACGGTTTATAACGATATAGCTTTTTATCAGCCCATTCGCACTATGATGCGTAATTACACTTCAGTCCCATGGAGTCATTTTGCCGAGGCCTATAAACCCGAATTTTCCGATACGCTAAAACTCAAAATCGATTACCATAACCTTGGCCCAACCACGTGGAATGTTGAACGGTTTTTCTCCATTGTCGATCTTTCCGGATCGCAGTCCGAGTTTTCGTTTTCGGGTGGCGGGAGTAGCGAGAATATTTACGCCTTCCAAAATGTTTCGTACACCCGTTTTTTCGATTACAACTTCACCTCGGCCTGGCCCGACTCGGCCAAGTATATCCTTAAATCGCATCTTGTTACCGACATGGCACCCTCAACAGCCCATTTGCGGTATAACGATACCATTGCCTCGGTAATGGAATTTTACAACTACTATGCGTTCGACGATGGTTCTGCCGAAGCCGGTTATGGCCTGTATGGCAAAGGGACCGAAAGTGGAATGGTGGCCATGCGTTTTTACAACTACAAGGCCGATACATTGAAGGGCGTGATGATGTATTTTAACCGAACAGTTGACGATGCCAATCTGGTTCCCTTTAAAATTACCCTTTGGGATGATGATAACGGAAAACCGGGCAATATATTCTACCAAATGAGTGGCGTGCGGCCTGTACATACCGATAGTCTTAATAAATTTACTGTGTATGGTATTGATCCAACATTTATTCCTGTTGGGAACTTTTATTTGGGTTGGGAGAAAACTACCTCGGATATGCTTAATGTGGGATATGATCGGAATTTGCAAAACCAAAGCCGGCTATTCTACGATTACGAGGGCGTGTGGCGTAATACTGAGTATGAAGGTTCGTTAATGGTGAGGCCAATACTGGGCAAGATGCATCAGCCTATTACTCATGTCGGTTATGCTAAGGATCAATCGAGTATTACGGTGTATCCCAATCCGGCCAGTAACTATTTTTCGATTACGAGCGATAGCCCCGTCGAAATTGTATCGGTGCAAATAATTAGCACAACCGGCAGGGTGGTGCGTAATTTGGGATTTTTGGCCAATCTTAATGGCATTAGTGTGCAGGATTTACCGGTGGGGCTGTATCTGGTTAGGATCTGTTATGCGAAGGGTGAGCCTACTACCCGTAAACTTTTAATTGCCCGATGATTGCTGAGGAATTTCAGGATTTCGACGCGAGCCTCGAAGAGTCGTCCGACGAACAGGCCGAACTCTATGAGCATTTCCGCATCGAGGTTGATAAAGGGCAAACACTGATTCGAATCGATAAGTTCCTTGCCGATAAAATCCGGAATGTTAGCCGGAACCGTATTCAATCGGCGGCCGATGCTGGAACAATACTGGTTAATGGCAAGTCCATTAAATCGTCGTATAGGGTTAAACCCTTTGATTCTATCTCTATTGTACTGGCATATCCACCCCGCGAGGTTGACGTTAAAGCCGAGGACATACCGCTCACCATTATCTACGAGGATGATGAGTTGCTGTTGGTGGATAAGCCCGCGGGAATGGTGGTTCACCCTGCTCACGGGAACTATACTGGAACCTTGGTGAACGCGCTCCTTTACCATCTGCGCGACGTACCACTATTTAGCACCGGTCAAGTGCGTCCTGGCTTGGTGCACCGCATCGATAAGAATACCTCCGGGATACTGGTGATTGCCAAAACCGAATTGTCGATGAATAGGCTTGCCAAGCAATTTTTTGATCATACTATTTCGCGGCGCTATGTTGCTTTGGTATGGGGCGATATGGAGGCCGACTCGGGTACCATTACCGGACATATTGGCCGTAGCGTCCGCGATCGGAAAAAGATGCAGGTGTTCCCCGATGGCGATCAGGGTAAACATGCCATTACCCACTGGACTGTTCTGGAACGATTCGGCTTTGTTACCCTTGTTGAGTGTAGGCTCGAGACTGGCCGTACGCATCAAATTCGCGCTCACTTCGAGTTTATCCGGCATCCACTCTTCAGCGACGAGGTGTATGGTGGTAATAAAATACTGCGTGGCAACCTTACGGCCAAGTATAAGCAGTTTGTTGAGAATTGTTTTGCGCTTTGTCCCCGTCACGCATTACATGCCAAATCGTTGGGTTTTACCCACCCTGTATCGGGGCAGGAGATGTATTTCGAGTCGCAGTTACCCTCCGATATGGAGCAACTTGTTGCCAAATGGCGTGGGCTCGCAGGGGGCTTGCCCGAGGAGTAGTATATTCAATAATGTTTTGTTGCTTTATTGAGCCGATGTATTTATAAAGGATACCCGGTAAATTACCTTTTCTTTATAGTCGGGGCGGGTTGCCGTAATGGCGTGTGTGGGGCTGGAGCTACTCCCTGTTTCGATTTCAATTGTAACATCATCAAACCGGCTGGTGGCGTGTACTTTATTGCTATTGTTGCGACTTAGTGTGGATATTTCATACTCTCTCAGAAATGTGGCATTCGTGTATCCCGTAATGCACATCTCCTCAAAATCCTTAATGTTAGTAGGATGTCCTGTTGCATCAAGGATTAGTGCTCTGTTGTTGATGATAAGCTGTTCCAGTCCAAGGTTTGCGAAATCGGGACTTGAGCCGGTAGAGTCCTTTTTGCAACCAGAGGCAGTAACTACAAGGGTTATAAGTAATGTAAGTAGTGTTTTTATTCTTATTTTAGACATCTGATGAGATTATTTAGGGTGTAATTGTATTGCCATTTTCGAAAATCCGGATCAAATATAAGCTGTAATTCTTTGTTGGGGTAGGGAAGCGCGTTTATTTCCTAGGGCAATTAACATTTTTTCAAAAAAAAGATTATTTTTTGCATTATGAGCATTTGTTCATTATATTTGTATCGAACATTTGCTCATTATATGGCGCGTTTAAAAATTCCACGAAAAGTTACGAATCATCCTATAATTAAGGGTTTTAAGCCTTACGGTCTTAGCGTAGAGCAGCCCCGGATGGAGCCCATCACCCTAAATTTTGAAGAGTATGAAGCTTTTCGGATGTGCGATTACGATATGTACAATCACCACCAGGCTTCGGCGCTAATGAATGTTTCGCGTCCTACTTTTACTAGGATTTACGCATCGGCTCGCATGAAAATATCCCGGGCGTTTGTTGAGGGGCGACAGATTGAGATTGAGGGTGGTAAGGTTTACTTCGATAGCGATTGGTTTAGGTGCAATGCTTGCCATTGCCATTTCAACAACCCCGATCGCAATGTTTCCGTAATTGATTGCCCCTTGTGCGGAAGTACTGAAACTGAACGGTACTCCGACTCTGCAACGGAGCTATCGAAGCCAACCGACGATGGGAACTGTGTATGTCCTAAGTGCGGATATGCCACTCGTCATACTTTGGGTGTACCCTGTAGAAATGAGGTTTGTCCAAACTGTAGCGTGCCGTTAATACGGAAACAGCAATAATTATTTTTAACTATGAGAGTTGCCATTACATCGCAGGGAAATTCATTGGAGTCCAAACTTGATCAACGATTTGGGCACTGCCGCTTTTTTGTGATATACGATATGCAAACCGGATCAATTGAGATAATTCCAAATCCATATTGCAATGCCGAGGAGCAGGCCGGAACATTAGCGGTGAAATTGCTGTCGTCAAAAAGTGTGGGCAAAGTTGTTTCCGGCGAGTTTGGCATTAAAGCCAAGTCGCTGTTCGACAGTTTAGGTATTCAGATGATTATGTATAAAAATTTTAATATCTCCATAGGAGATCTCATTCAGATGTTAAACCATAAAAGTAAGTAGTATGCCAAAAATGGATGGAACTGGTCCAGAAGGCAAGGGTGCTGAAACTGGACGAAAACTTGGTAATTGTAACCAACATCCCGACGACGAGCAATCCTCGAAATTCGGGAAGGGTTTGGGAAAAAAACGCCACATGGGAGGAGGACAGGGAAAAGGAAAGCGATTAAAGTATAACGATACAACCAACCAGTAAAAAGGAGGGAATATGCCTGGATTTAATCAAACTGGCCCAATGGGACAAGGTCCTATGACAGGTCGAAGAATGGGGCGATGCACAAATTTTGGCGCTAACCAAAGCCGCACACCCAACACCGATAAGAATTACCCGCAAGATGCCTTCCCCGGACGGGGTTTTGGCTTTGGTCGCGGACAAGGAGGACGCGGTGGCCGTGGACGTCGATTCGGTATGCAGAACCGTTTTAGGGGCGGATTTTAGACTTTAGGTTTATACTATCAATTAAACTGTTTACATTTTACAATGGTCTAATTTGCGTCCCTTTTATTCCCCTTGCAGTAGTTTGTTGCTGCAAGGGATTTTTAGGTAACAATATCAAAATAAATATATTACAACAGTAATCATTTAAATAAGTTTTTATCATGAAGAAGAAATTTGCTATTCCTATGGCAGGCGACGTATTATCGGCACATTTTGGACATTGTCAGGCCTTCGCTTTTGTTGATGTTGAGAATAACAATATTACCAATGTAACTGTTTTGGATCCTCCCGAGCATCAGCCCGGAACATACCCAAAGTGGGTGGCCGAGAATGGTGCAACCGATGTTATTGCCGGAGGCATGGGGGCTCAGGCCATTAATCTTTTCAACGGATGCGGAATTAATGTATTTGTTGGGGCTCCTATTAAGAGTGTAACCGAATTGGTTAACGATTTTATGGCGGATAAGTTAAGCCTAAACGCTAACTATTGCGATCATGGCCCAGATCATAGCACCGACCATAGCCATGGACATTGCCACTAGTGTGAATGCCTGTTTAGATCCGTTGTGCGAGGAGTGCTTCCGTAGCACCTATCAGCGGTTATTCGATAAGTTTAACTTATCGGATAGCCAACGCGATAGTTTTATGGATTTCTTTTGGCAAACACTTAAAACCGAGAGGAATTCATCCACGCCCGAAATTCAACGGATGTTGAACCAGCGGTTGAGCCTTATTGTCGGAATCGACGACCTTTTTGCCGATGAGAAGGCAACAAGTAATGCTATGGCCAAGGCTCTTTACGAGGATTGGAAGCCGCAAGTTTCGAAATCGAAAAACCCTTTCGATATGGCTCTTAGGCTTGCCATTGCTGGAAATATTATGGATTATGGTGCGAATAATAACTTCGATGTTATGGCAACCATAACCCGGGTTATGTACGCCCGTTTTGCCATCGATTTCAGCAAGAAACTACAGGAGAGTATCAGTAACGCCAAATCGGTGCTTTACCTCGGTGATAATGCCGGCGAAATTGTTTTTGATAAGCTGTTCCTCGAAACCATAGGGCATCCCAATGTTACCTATGCGGTTAGAGGGGGTTTTACCCTGAACGATGCAACCACTGCCGATGCCTACGAGGTTGGTATTGATAGGGTGGCCCAAGTTATCTCCAATGGCTTTAACGCTCCTTCAACTGTACTCTCCAGCTGTAGCCCCGAGTTTATGGAGGCTTACAATTCTGCCGATTTAATTATTTCCAAAGGTCAGGGTAACTTGGAGGGCTTAATTTACGAAAATAATCCCCGCATATTCTTTCTGCTTATGGTTAAGTGCGATGTGATGGCCAAAATGCTTAATGTGGCCAAGGGGAGTTTTGTTGTCTATAACCCAACTAAACCTAACTAATATGGAAAAAGTGAAAATTGGAATTATTATCTGCGACCGTTACCACACGTGTGCAGGTGGAAAGTGCCTCCGTTCGCTTAGAAATCGTGAGGGGGCTTTCGAAATGTATAAGGATAAGGAGGTTGAACTTGTGGGCTACACCACTTGCGGAGGTTGTCCCGGGGGTAACATTGAGTACGCTCCTGCCGAAATGAAGAAAAATGGGGCAACCCATATCCATTTGGCCACTGGCCTTATTGTGGGATACCCACCATGCCCCAGGCTTGCTCATTTCTCCAAATTTATTCCCGAGAAGTATGGGCTAAAGTTAATTTTTGGAACTCATCCCATACCCCAGAATTATTTTATAACACATACCAATTTAAATACGTGGAACTCGGAATTTTACAAAGAGGTAATTAAAGATACTCTTACCAACGAAGCCACCCGTTTGCAATATGATTAATGGTCGAAATATCAAAATTGCCATTGCCAGTGGAAAGGGGGGGACAGGAAAAACCCTTCTTTCCACCAATTTGGCTGCATTCCTTAGCGATAGGAATAGCACTTTGCTTGTTGATTTAGACGTGGAGGAGCCCAATGACTCGCTCTTTATAAAAGGCGATTTGTTGAGGCAGAGCGAGCAATTTAAAATGATCCCTCAGTGGGACGAGAGCAAATGCACCCTTTGCGGAGAGTGCACTAAGAATTGTAGGTTTCACGCCATTCTTCAGATGGGTTCCTTTATTGCCGTTTTTAAGGAGCTATGCCATAGCTGTTACGCTTGTTCGGAGCTGTGCCCTGCCGGCGCACTTCCCATGCAGCCGCATAAAATGGGCGAAACCGCTGAGTACACTTTTAGTAAGCTCAAATTCATCGAAAGTAGATTGATGATTGGGGAGGAGCAGGCTGTGCCCCTTATTCATAAAACCCATAAGTTGGTTGACGAAAGCTATACTGATAGTTTATTCCAATTATTCGATTGCCCTCCGGGAACATCGTGCCCGGTTATTGCAGCAACCGAAAATGTCGATTTCGTTATTCTTGTTACTGAGCCCACCCCATTCGGATTACACGATTTGAGATTGGCCGTGGAAACGATGCGTAAATTGCAAAAGCCCTTTGGGGTCGTTATTAACCGATCGGGAATTGGCAATAACGAAGTTGAAGATTACTGTATAGCCGAAGGAATCGATATTCTAACCAAAATTCCCTTCGATAAAGAGATCGCAAGGTACTACTCGAGGGGCGAACTGGTTTTCAATAAGGTTGAGTCGATGAAGAGCTCGCTTGAAGAAATATCGAATTTCCTAGATAATAATGTGGTTGAACGGACTTCGAAAAGGGTTTAACCAATTGGAATTAACGTTGTAATACTAAACTTTAAATGAAGGAAATAGTAGTACTATCGGGCAAGGGGGGGACTGGGAAAACCTCAATTACCGCTTCGCTGGCTGTACTTGCAGGAACCGATGCCATTGTTGCCGATTGCGATGTGGATGCAGCCAATATGCATCTCCTTATGCAGCCCGATTTTGCAGTATCGAGCGAGTTTTATAGTGGTGTCTTGGCTGAGATTGATCAGAGCGTTTGCACTCAATGTGGAATTTGCTCTGCCAAATGTCGGTTCGATGCCATTCCGTTTGTTAACAATAAATATGTGGTTAACCCTTTAGCCTGTGAGGGTTGCGGGTACTGTCAAAAGGTTTGTCCGGTAGGGGCAATCTCGTTACTCGACCGAAAATCGGGACATCTCTATATATCAAAAACAAAGGTGGGGAGCACTATGGTGCATGCCCGGCTGGATATTGCTGCCGAAAACTCGGGCAAACTTGTTGCCAAGGTGAAAAGTGAGGCGCAGCTCCAGGCCAACAACCAGAGCAAGGCTTTTGTTATTGTTGATGGTTCGCCCGGAATTGGCTGCCCCGTGGTTTCTTCGTTATCGGGGGCTAATTATGTGGTTCTGGTAACTGAACCCACGGTTTCGGGATTACACGATTTGGAGCGGATTTATGGTGTTATCAAACGCTTCAGGATTAAGGCCGGCTGCATTATCAATAAGCATGACATTAATCCTCAGAAAACGGAGGAAATTCTCGAATTCCTAAAATCGGAGGGTATTGTTCATTTAGCAAGCATCCCCTACGATATTGCCTTTACCGAGTCAATGACCCAAGCCCAAACTATTGTGGAAACAAATAGCTCGGTAAAGAATACGCTTATTGAAACATGGTCGAGGATTAAGACCGAAATTTCTAAAATCAATTAAATTACTATACGCCTATTCAATGCCTAAGTAGGATACAGAGGGATGAATTTCGGGCAAGGTGGCTAGGTAACAGTTTTTTTTTGAGAGCATGCTATAATTCGTCATAACAATGCGTGCTTTTTATGAACAAAACTAGACTTTAAGTAGGAACAATCTGGAAATATTACACTTAACAAATTTTAAACACATGAAAATAGCATTTACATCAACAGGGAAAAGTTGGGAGTCGGTTATCGATTCTCGTTTTGGAAGAACTGAGTTTATTGTGGTTTACGACGAGGATTCCAAATCGTTGGAAGTTGTAGATAACAGTGCAGTTAAAAACGAGGCGCATGGTGCCGGTTCGGCAACCGCTCAAAAAATGTACGACATCAAACCCGATGTGCTAATTACCGGAAATGGCCCTGGCGAAACAGCTGCCAATGCGCTTAAAAAGCTCAACATGAAAATTTTTGTTGATGCTCACGACCTTACCTTGACTCAAGCATACGAGAGTTATAGGAATGGTGCGCTAAAGGAGTTATAATTAATTTGCGGAGATATGGACGAGTTGGTATTTGGACCAGTACCATCGAGGAGACTGGGGCGTAGCATTGGAGTGAATAACATACCCCACAAGGTTTGTTCATACTCCTGTGCATACTGCCAAGTGGGAAAGGGCGGCCGGATTCAGGTTGAGCGGCAGGAGTTTTACAAGCCCGACACCCTGATTAGGGAGGTGGAGCAAAAACTTAAACTCATCAAACCCAGTGATTACCCCGATTATATCACCATTGTACCCGATGGAGAACCTACACTCGACATCAACCTTGGGACGCTGATTGCAAAGTTGAAAAACCTAGGGGTGCCCGTTGCAGTTATTACTAACTCATCCATGTTGTACCGCGATGACGTTAAGAAGGATCTTGCGTTAGCCGACTATGTTTCTCTTAAGGTTGATACCGTAAACCCATCGGTTTGGAAACGCATTAACAAGCCTCACAAGCAGCTATCGCTCGATAAAACGCTTTGCGCCATTGTGGAGTTTGCACAGGCTTATTCTGGCGAGTATGTTACCGAGACAATGCTGGTAAAGGATATGAACACTCTTGAATCCGAATTAACAGCAGTGGCCCAGTTCCTCCAACAGGTACGACCCAATATTGCGTATTTGTCGATTCCAACGCGTCCGCCGGCCTATAAGGGAACATTCCCTCCCAGCGAGGAAATGCTGCTGAAGGCTCACGAATTATTCTCGTGGCATTGTCTTAACGTGGAGTACCTTACTGCTTACGAAGGGAATACTTTTGCGGCAACCGGTAGGTTCGAAGACGATTTGCTTGGGATTACCGCAGTACATCCAATGCGACTGGATGCCGTTCGCGAACTGATGGCTAAAACCAGCGCAGCTGAATCAACCCTGAATGGACTTATGGCGACTAATAGGGTTAAGCAAATAACCTACGAGGGGCAGGTTTTTGTTGTCCGTAGTTTTGATAAGTAATTTCTTTATAAATTTGTGCGATGATAAAAGGATTAGCAAAGTCAAAGTTAAATATCATTATTGATATTATCCTATTGATACTCCTGGTTGCCATGGCAGGTGGCGGTTTCCTTATCAAGTATATACTAATTCCTGGCTCGAAACGGAACATTATTTATGGTGCCGATGTCGATTTGCAGGTGCTCGGATTGGATAGGCACCAGTGGGGGAGTATTCATCTTATTATTAGTATCGCATTCGTCGTTCTAATTATTTTTCATATCATATTCCACTGGGATATGGTGGTCGCAATTTTGAGTAGAATGATCCCACGGAAAGCGGTGCGTTCATGTCTTATTGCGGGGTTGACCATTGTGAGTTTGGTGCTTTTCTTCGGACCCTTTGTGGTTAATCCAACCCAGGTTCCGCACGAGAATATTTACAGGAATAGGCCTGCGCATGCCGAAATTGATAGCATCACCACCGAAGTGCAACCAAATAGTTTGCCCCCAAAAGTGGAGCGAGCAAAGGAGTCGGGTATTTCAAAATCGACCCATAGCGCAACTAAGGAGGAGTTCGAGGTGCACGGGACGCAAACCCTTAACGAGGTGTCCGAACTTTACAGTGTGCCTGCCGACTTTATTTGTCGAGAGCTTAGTATTTCGGAAAACGCTAAGTTTCAGCGACTGGGGCGGCTTCGAAAAGAGCACGGTTTCACAATGTCCGAGGTGAGTAACGCAATTGCCAAATATAAAAATGCAAAACTCAGTACGGTGAATGAATAGTATAATGGAAAAAAATGTATATTATATGACAAAAAATAGTCTTGGGTAAACTTTTGATTTTTATACTTTTAATTAGCCTCAATGTGGTGTTTGCCCAAGGCATTCCCGGGGTGGTAATTGAGGCGGATAGCAACCAACCCCTTTGATAGGAGGTGTATTGGGGTAGCGGGGAAAAGTGAGGGAATGGTTCCCTATTTTGGTGGACAATTCGAACTCAACGTGGATAAGTGGAACGCGGTTCCAATTGGGGTAAGCATAAGTGTAATTGCAGATGTTGAATTGTAGAATAGATGAGTTTAACTAGTTTTTCTGATATAAGGCGTTGATTGTAATTGATTTGGCTTGAATGGGTTTTCGCATTCCGATATATCTATTTTTGCTTAATTATTGTTAATTAGGGTGATAGTGTAAGTGGTTTATGAACAATAACTCGGAACAAGTAGGGTACATCCAATTGTACACTGGCAACGGAAAAGGTAAGACTACTGCGGCTATAGGGCTTGCGGTTAGGGGGGCGGGTGCTGGTAAAACCACCTTTATGGGGCAATTTGTGAAGGGGATGCCCTATGCCGAACTATTATCGCTACAACGCTTCCCCGAGATTACTGTAAAACAGTTTGGACTCGATTGTTTTATTGTGAACAAACCTACCCAAAAGGATGTTGATGTAGCCAGAGCAGGATTTAACGAGGTGGTTAATGTTGTTCAATCCAACAGCTATAACATTGTTATCCTCGATGAAATTTGCATTGCACTATACTATAACCTTATAGGAATAGAGGAGGTGTTAGATCTGCTTAAGATGAAACCGGTGGGCATGGAGATAGTTCTTACCGGGAGATATGCCCCGCAGGAGTTAATAGATGTAGCCGATTTGGTTACCGAAATGAAAGAAATTAAACATTACTATAGTCGCGGAATTGAAGCCCGAAAGGGTATTGAATACTAACCAACCAACCAAAAAAACAGTATGAAGCGAACAGATGTATTGGTAATTGGTGGTAGCGCGGCCGGCATGGTCGCTGCTGCTACTGGTAAAACTCATTGTCCCGAGAAGAGTTTTACTTTAGTAAAAAAACAGAAGGATGTGATGGTTCCCTGTGGGATCCCCTACATCTTCGGCACATTGGATAGTAGCGAGAAGAATATTATGCCAGTTGATGCCATGATGCAAAAAAATGGCATCGAATCGTTGATTGACGAAGCTACCGACATTGATGTTAAAGGCAAGGTGGTGAGTTTTGCCAGTGGCGAGCAAATACAGTATGATAAGCTAGTTATTGCAACCGGGTCGAACCCTGTAAGGCCCAAATGGTTAGCAGGAGCTGACCTCGAGAATGTTTTTGTTATTCCCAAGGATCGGGTTTACCTCGATGAGATGAAGAACCGACTTGGAACCGCTAAGAATGTTGCGGTTATTGGTGCTGGGTTTATTGGCGTTGAATTTTCCGACGAGCTGGCTAAGAAGGGGTATAATGTTACCCTGGTTGAGAAATTACCTCACATACTTAATCTTGCCTTCGATGTCGAGCTGTCGTCGCAGATTGAGTCGTTGCTTACTTCGCATGGAGTTAAGGTGATTACTGGTGTTGGCATTAGTAAGGTGGCTGGTACTGGTAAGGTAGAAGGTATAGAGCTGGAGAATGGACAAAAAATCCCCATGGATGCAGTTATCCTATCGATGGGATATCGTCCCAATACCGAGTTGGCCAAAAAGGCAGGGATCTTTATCGACGAGGACAACTTTATTGCGGTTGACGAGTATATGCGCACCCATACCCCCGATGTGTTTGCAGTGGGCGATTGCGCGCAGAAACGCGACTTTGTTACCCGTCGACGGGTTGCTACCATGCTTGCTTCTACAGCCTGTGCCGAGGCTCGTATTGCGGGTATGAATCTTTTTAACCTACATGTGGTTAAAACATTTAGTGGAACAATCGCAATTTATTCAACTGCTATTGGCGATACCGGGTTTGGTACTGCCGGGGTTACCGAGCAGCGCGCTCAGCAGGAGGGATTGTCCACTGTAATTGGTATCTTTGAAGGCGTTAATCGGCATCCAGGAAATTTGCCGGGAACACATAAACAAACTGTTAAACTGATTGCTGCCGCAAACTCTGGGGTAATTGTGGGAGGCGAAGTAATTGGAGGTCTCGAGGCTGGTGAGCTAACCAATGTTATTGGCTTGGCTATTCAGAACCGGATGTCCGTTAACTCGTTCCTAACCATGCAAATTGGGACACATCCCTGTTTGACGGCATCACCTGCAGCATATCCACTCATTAAAGCGGCAGAACAAATTGCCAGTAAAATGATTAAATAATAATTAGTATGAATCCTATTGAGAAAGTTGAACTTAAAGGCGTAAAAAACATTGTAATTGTTGCCTCGGGTAAGGGCGGTGTTGGTAAATCTACCGTATCGGCCAATTTGGCCATTAGCCTTGCGCGTAACGGTTTTAGAACAGCCCTTGTTGATGCCGATATTTTTGGGCCATCGATCCCCAAAATGTTAGGAATCGAGAATGTTAACCCTGAGGTAACCCGCGAGGGCGAAAAGGAGGCAATGCTTCCTATCGAAAAGTATGGGGTAAAGGTTATGTCCATCGGGTTTTTCGTAAAGAAGAACCAGGGCTTAATATGGCGAGGCCCCATGGCAGCAAATGCTATTATGCAACTCTTTGAGAATACCATTTGGGGCGATATTGACTATATGGTAATCGACTTTCCTCCAGGAACTAGCGATATTCAGCTTACCACTGTTCAGAAACTGAAAATTTCGGGGGCAATTATTGTAACCACTCCACAGGAGGTTGCCCTTAACGATGCCCGCAAGGCCGCGTCGATGTTTAACAACCCCGATTTGAATGTGCCAATCCTTGGTGTGGTGGAGAATATGGCATGGTTTACTCCACAACCTCACCCCGAGGAGAAATACTACATCTTCGGTCAGGGGGGAGGCGAAATCCTTGCCAAGGAGCTTAATAGTAAACTATTGGGTCAAATACCATTGGTTGCCGAGGTGGGTCAGGCTGCCGAGAATGGGTTGAGTATCTACAATCAGAGCAACCCCTCGGTAATTGAAGCCTTTGAGAAGTTGGCAGAGGCTATTGCTGAGTAACTTTTTTTCGGGCAGGTTGGATTCCTCAACCTGCCCGTTTTTATTGTCTTTTCATAGGTTATTAAATGGAGGATCTGCAAAGGAGTATCCTTGATTGCCGCAAGTGCGATTTGTATAAAACCCGCAATATCCCAATTTTTGGCGAGGGGAATCGGTATGCCCCAATTTTTATCATTGGCGAAGCGCCTGGTAGGGATGAGGATCTGCAGGGGCGTCCGTTTATCGGTAAATCGGGTCAACTGCTCGATAAAATATTGGCAGCATGCAATTTTACCCGCACCGATCATGTGTTTATCAGTAATATTGTCCGGTGCCGACCACCCGAAAACCGGGTACCAACACCCCGCGAGGCCGAAATATGTATGCCCTACCTGTTAAAGCAGATAGAGTTGGTGAATCCTAAAATTTTAGTATTGCTTGGAGCAACAGCTCTTAAATATATGGCTGGAGCTAATCATCGAATTACAAAGGAGCGGGGGAATTGGCTCGACATTAATGGCCGATTGACCATGCCGGTTTACCATCCGGCCGCGTTGCTTCGCGATCCATCGCTAAAACGCGATACGTGGGAGGATTTTAAGAAGATTTTTTTCAAATACCGCGAGTTGGTGAATCCCGATCATCAATCGCCGCATATCATTGTCGAATAAGGTAGTTCGTTCTTTCATTCTATTGCCAGTTTTTATTTGTGTTGATCTGCAATTTGTTCCGATGCCGATGTAATTTATCTTTAATATTTTATTGCGGGTGCAATTTTATGAGAACCGGTTTTTGTTTTTTTCTTTTACGCTATTTTAGAAAAAGTATTTTTATGACTATTTCGATTCTAACCGATAATAGGCCAGGTAGCGACTTGCGGGCCGAACATGGGCTTTCCTATCTGGTTGAGCACAATGGTGCTGTTGTTTTATTCGATACTGGGCAAAGCGACCTGTTTCTGCAAAATGCTTCCAAAATGGGCATAAACCTCGATGGGGTTGGGTTCGTTGTGCTTAGTCACGGTCATTTTGATCACGGTAACGGCCTTAAGCATCTTAGCGGGAAAAAGCTTGTTTGTCATCCCGATAGTTTTGTTAAAAGGTATCGGAAAACCGATAAGTCGTATATTGGTCTCGAGATGACCAAGCCGGAGCTGGCACGGCGTTTCGATTTGGTTGAAACTTCTGCACCCTATAAGGTTTCGGAGGAAATAATATTTTTGGGGGAGATACCCCGGGTTACGGATTTTGAATCGCAAACAACCCCCTTTATTTTTAGCAATGGGGAGCCCGATTTTGTGATGGACGATAGTGCCATTGCGCTAGTACTGCCCGATGGGCTATTCGTTATTACTGGTTGCGGCCACTCAGGTGTTGTGAACACCTTGTTGCACGCCCAACAAGTAACAGGAATTAACAATGTATGTGGTGTTATGGGTGGTTTTCACCTCAAAAAGAATGATAGGCAAACCCAGGAAACAATTGTTTTTTTGAAGAAACATAATGTTAAGCACATTTACCCATCGCATTGCACCGATCTACCTGCATTGTCGGCTTTTTACGATGCGTTTAATATTAAGCAGATACGAACTGGTGATATTCTTCGCTTTTGATTTTTGCAGGGATTGTATCGGACTGTTTTAGTGCTTGACAGTATTGGTTTTGGACGAGTTGGTGTACAGTAAGCCATGCGGTTTTTACCTTGTTACAAGGGGCCTGTTTTTCTGATGTTTTTCTTGTGAGCCGGGGATGTGTGTGCAATTGTAGTAATCTTCCCGAAAAATATCATCCATTCCCTTTCAATTTTCCCGAATTTCATGCAGCTTTGCAGTAAAAACAGGACACAATGGAATCCAAGTTGAATATTGCCATTCTTGCCGGAGGAAACTCTTCCGAGGCAAACATATCGCTCAAAAGTGCTGCGCAAATAGCTGGGTGGATTGATGAAACCCGGTATAACACATACACTGTTTTTATTAAGGGGTTAAGCTGGGTGTTAAAGCATCCCGAACTGGGTGATATTGAAATTGATAAGAATGATTTTAGCGCAACTGTTAAGGGCGAAAAGTTCCGATTCGATTGTGCTCTAATTGCTATTCACGGTACTCCGGGCGAAAATGGATTGCTTCAGGGTTATCTCGAAATGATGAGTATTCCTTACACCACCGGAAGTGTAATGAGTTCATCGTTCACCTTTCACAAATACTACTGCAAGGAGCTTGTGAAAGAAACCGGGGTAAACTTGGCAACGGGAGTTATCCTTAAACGTGGGCAAAAATTTGATGCGGAAAGCATTATCAATACGCTAGGGCTGCCAATATTTGTAAAACCCAACGAGAGCGGGAGTAGCTATGGGGTGAGCAAGGTGAAATTTGCCGATGAGCTTTTGCCTGCCATCGAGAATGCCTTTAAGGAGGATCGAACCATAATACTTGAGGAGTTTATAGGCGGTAGGGAGTTTACCTGCGGCGTGTTTAAATCGGATAGCAAGGAAATTGTAATGCCGGTAACCGAGATAATATCAATGAATGAGTTCTTCGATTACGAGGCTAAATACCAGAACAAATCCAAGGAGGTTACACCAGCCGAAATATCCGAATCGCTTACCAAACGAATTCAGGAATTCTCCTCGAGAATCTACGACAGGCTCGATTGCCGAGGGATTGTGCGGGTTGATTATATCGTTGACAGCGAAGATATCTACTTCCTCGAAATTAACACCGTACCCGGCATGAGCGAGGCCAGTATTATCCCTCAGCAGGTGAGGGCAATGGGTGGCAATATGCGCGATATGTTTACGCTGGTTATTGAGGATGCGCTAGCTCGGCATAAAGGCTAGGCCTACGTTTTGACACTTGTATTTGAACTGTTATAGTGGCAATTGCTTTGTGAAGTAGTCCGAAAACGTTGGGTTTTGCGAAGGGGAGTCTTTGAATATTCCAAATACCGTGGATCCACTGCCCGACATGGCGGCGTAAATCGCCCCCATTCGGTATAGTTCAACCTTTATTCTTTCAATTTCGGGGTGTAGTGCAAATACCGTGCGCTCAAAGTCGTTATTCACAGTGTCCTTCCATGTTTGAATATCGTGGCTTAGCAACATTTCCAAATTTGTTGGCCAGGGTGCAGGTTGCGATTGGGCGTAAGCTCTTCCGGTGTTTACATGTATCCCCGGATTTACCAGTAGAATGTGGCATCCATTTAGATTTATGCCGAATGGGTGGAGCTGTTCGCCCCGTCCGTACCCTATGCACGGGGTGTTTAGGATGAAGAACGGGCAATCGCTGCCCAGGGTTAGCGCAATTTGGCCAAGTTGTTCATCGTTAAGCGGATTTCCCACAAGGGTGTTTATTGTCTTCAATGCGAATGCTCCATCGGCGGATCCGCCTCCAAGCCCCGCTCCCGAGGGAATCATTTTATGCAGGTGCATTGCCATTGGGGGAAGCGAATAAGCCTGGTTGATTAAGCGGTAGGCCTTTACGCATAGGTTATCCTCCGGCTGGCAATCGACAGTATTGCCTGTTTGGGTTAGCGTTATACTCTCGGATTGGTTGTTGTCAATCACAATTTCCAGAATATCCTTGAAGCCTTTTACCGGGTAAAATAGTGTTGAGATATCGTGGAATCCGTCGGTGCGGCGTGCCACAATGTTTAGGCCGATGTTGATTTTTGCGTTTGGATATACTATCATTATACAACGAATTGGAGTGATCCCGTAATAGGAGCAAATGTAACAATTGTCTCGGAATAAAGACAATTACACCGCTCCATTCCGTGGTATAATTGTTGCGGTTTCGAATCTCTATTTGAACTTGGTAAGTCGACGGCAATATTGGATGCACTATCTACTAAAATTGGTTACTTTTGTGCGGATTAAATTGTAGTATTAAAAAGCTTACATTGCTAACATCAATTCTTTGAATGTATCAAGGGTATTTTTATCATATTTAGAAAATTAACAAGCATGATGAAACATCCATGTAATGCAGATTTCGCAACTGAGCTTGTGAGTTCACCGAAGGTAAACACCGATGAACACCCGAGTGCTTTTTATGAGCTCGGCGAAGCCAAACAGTGGGTGTTCTATCCTAGGATCAAGGAGTGTTAAACGCAAAATTGTAACTTGCTATATTTAATAATATTAAAATTTTGTACGGATGAAAACGAGATTAAGTATTATTGCCGTAATCGGGCTGTTAACCCTGATGGTTAACCATGCTAAGGCTCAGTTTAGCTTTGGCGTTTTTGTCGATCCCCAGCTGTCGTGGTTCAATTCCGACACCAAAAAGTACGATCCCAATGGCTCGGTGGCCAGTTTTAATGTAGGCTTTACAGCCGATAAGTACTTTGCTCAGAGGTACGCGCTTTCGTCGGGGCTATCGCTCAATAGTTTGGGCGGAAACCTGAAATTCGCGGAGCCATTCGCCCTGAAAACTAACGATAGCACCTACACCGTGGCTGTGGGTAAAAGTATTAAGTTGAAGGCTCAGTACATCACATTGCCTGTGGGGTTCAAGTTCCGGACCAATCAAATAGGGTATAATACATTTTTTGCCAATGTGGGGCTGAAGGCCAATTTCCGAATTAAGGGCTTTGCTTGGGACGATAGCAATGGCGTGGATCGCGAAACGGCCACCGATCACTTCAAGTTTGCCTTTGTGGCATACTACATTGGTGTTGGGATGGAGCGCTCGTTGGGCGACGAGAGTGCGCTGCAGTTTGGCCTTTCGTTTACCAGTGGCTTAAGTAAAATTCTGGACACGGAGAATGGCTCAATCATGTCGCAGAGCCTATCGTTAAGGGTTGGTATTGTTTTTTAAATTTTTGGATTGATGAAATTAGCACTTGCACAGCTTAATTTTACGGTAAACCATTTTGGTGGCAATGTGGATAAAATGGTGGGTGCCATAAACCGGGCAAAATCAGAAAATGTTGATTTGATAGTTTTTTCGGAGTTGGCCGTTTGTGGGTATCCACCGCACGATTTGCTGGAGCGTGAGGAGTTTGTGCAGAGTTGCACTGATGCAATTGGGACTATTGCCCGGCATTGCCAAGGCATTGCTGCGGTGGTTGGGGCTCCAAGCCTTAACCCAAACCCTCAGGGTAAAATGTTGTACAATTCGGCTTTCGTATTGGCCAATGGGCGTGTGGCAAGCGTTCATCACAAATCGCTCTTACCCGATTACGATATATTTGATGAGTACCGCTACTTTGAACCCAATGCCGACCAGTACGCATTGGCCTGTATCGGCGGCACAAGAGTCGCCATTACGGTTTGCGAGGATTTGTGGGACGATCAGCCTGTGGCTTCATCGTTTGGGCGCCAAAGGCTCTATCGTAATTCGCCCATGGCCAAACTTTCGGAGCAATCGCCCGATATCATTGTAAACATAGCCGCATCTCCATTCAGTGGCGACAGCGAGGAGCGCAGGCTTCAGGTGTTCCGTAGCAATGTAGCCCGTTACTCTTTACCTGTGGTTTATGTGAACCAAGTGGGCGGCAACACCGAAATTCTTTTTGATGGGGGATCCATGGTGCTTGATGAGAGTGGAAACGTGATCCATAAGTTGAAAAGTTTTGAGGAAGATTTCTTGGTGATCGATACCGAGACCCTGAGCCAGGGTGGGGATAAGAGCCCTTTTACTGCTAATCCTGATGTTGTTCGAATATCCCGGATTCACGATGCGCTGGTAATGGGAATTCGCGATTATTTTGGTAAAATGGGATTTACGAAGGCCACGTTGGGACTTTCGGGTGGAATCGATTCGGCTGTGGTGCTTGCGCTGGCTCAGCGCGCCCTCGGATCGCAGGCCATTCGGGTTTTACTAATGCCCTCGCAGTACTCTTCGCAGCATTCCATCGACGATGCCGTGGCTTTGGCTCAGAAACTAAGCATACAGTATGATACCGTTGCCATTCAGCCCGTGTTCGATTCGTTCAGGAGTCAGCTTAATCCGTTATTTGCCGATTTGCCTGAGGATGTAACCGAGGAGAATATTCAGGCTCGTGTGCGGGGTACCCTGCTTATGGCTATTTCCAATAAATTTGGGCATTTACTGCTTAACACAACCAATAAGAGTGAGGCTGCTGTGGGGTATGGAACTCTTTACGGCGATATGAATGGCGCCATTAGCGTGCTGGGCGATGTTTACAAAACCGACGTTTACCGGTTGGCTCACTATATCAATAAGGATGATGAGGTTATACCGGTTAATTCGATAATTAAACCCCCATCGGCCGAGTTGCGACCCGATCAGAAGGATTCCGATTCGCTGCCACCCTACGATACGCTCGATGCAATCCTGTATGCCTATATTGAGCGGCAATGTAGTGCCGAACAGATTATTCAAATGGGATATAATTCAGAGGTGGTACGCCGCGTGGTTCGGATGGTTAACGTGAATGAGTATAAACGATTCCAGGTGGCTCCTATCCTTAGGGTGTCGTCCAAAGCTTTTGGTGCTGGTCGGAAGATGCCATTGGTGGCTAAGTGGTGATACCCTTTTCTGAATCGTTCTTTCGATCGGTGTAATTGTTTTACGATCAAGCATTTGCATTGTGATACGTGGGTTGGGTAAATCTTTTGTTAAATTAATGTTTCAGAGCATAAAAATTTATAAATTTGAAGCATTAATCAGAACAGTATTATCATGGCTCAACATCATATCGACACCGAAAACGTTTTCGAAGGGGTGTGCGGTCTTTTCCCGAATTTAAAGCCCGATGAAAAGGAGAAAATGCACGGAAATTTTTCGTGCATGAGTGTCCGCAAGGGCGAAATTATTTACCGCGAAGGCGATAGGCCTGCCGGTTTGGTTTGTTTGTCGCGGGGGAAGGTTAAGCTCTACAAGGAGGGGGTTGGTGGTCGCGACCAGATAGTGCGTATGGCTAAGCCCATTGGCTTTATAGGTTACAGAGCGTTATTTGCCGACGAAAATTATACTGCCACAGCTCAGGCGCTCGAGGATTCCATTGTGTGCACCATCGATCGGGATGTCTTTATGGATGTTCTGCGGCATAATGCCGAGCTAACGCTTCATATACTTAAATCCGTTGCCACAGAGCTGGGCTATTCCACCAATAGAACAGTTACCCTAACCCAAAAGCATATTCGTGGCCGGTTGGCCGAATCGTTGGTGTTTTTGCGCGATACCTACGGGTTGGAGGACGATAGTAAAACCATAAAGGTTTACCTCTCGCGCGAGGATCTGGCCAACCTTTCGAACATGACCACATCAAACGCCATTCGCACCCTTTCGAGCTTTTCCGACGAGGGAGTGATTGAGCTCGATGGCCGCAGAATTAAAATTCTGGATCATTACAAGCTGGAGCGTATTAGCGATTTGGGCTAGTAGAATTTTGTTGTAGTTCCACTCTTAAGAAACTATTTCGCGTTTTGATTAAAAGATTAGAATGCGAAATGAGAGTGCTATGCCGGTGTCTTATAAGTTCAAATTATTTACAACTTGTTTGCTATTGGAAGTTTTTCAGCGAGTTTAATAAATTCAAAGTTGGGCTTAGGAATGAACAGATTCCCTTCGATAATTCCAATTTTTTCTTTTGTTGCATTTATTGCCAATTCGGATTGATCTATTCCTATCCAACATCTATTTTGTGAGTGTGCCGATTTTAAAGTAGTTCCAGAGCCGCAGAAACAGTCAAGTACAATGCTTTTTTCATTGGATGATGTTTTGATTATTAGATCGAGTAAATCCTGATTTTTTTCTGTTGGATATGTTGGGTATTGAGGGTCTTTGTATTCCCATATATCTTGAACTCTTTTCCCTTCTCGTTCGTCGGCGTAAATGATTTTTCTAGGATTTCCGGTATTTGACCACTCAATAAGTCCTTCATTGTCCCATTGAGTTAATGTATCAACATCCACTCTCCAATGTCTTCCTTTGGGGGGGAGAATCCCTTTGAATGGTTGATTGGACTTACCGTTCTCTGTTTCACCGGGGGCGTGAATAGGAACGGTTGTGTACCTACGTCCCTGTTTGTCAGTTTTTGGGAATAGTTTCTCGAAATCTTTATCGGTATATTTTTCTCTAGGTTCATTCCAAATTGGATTGGTCGATTTTGTGTAAAAAAGGATTAGATCCTTAATATTGCCGTATCCTATCCGGTTGAAATTCTTTGGATTACATTTTATTCTTGTGATATCATTTCTAAAGTTTTCAATACCAAAAACCTCATCCATCATCACTTTAACGTAATGTCCAATCTTATAATCAATGTGTAAGTATATCGATCCTTGTTCCGACAGTAATTCTTTTAATAATTGGAGTCGTTCTCGTAAAAAATCAATAAAATCAGCGCCTTTCAATGTGTCGCTGTATGCGATGTCGCCTTTTTTCGAATTGCTTATTGTTGTTGCTCTTCCATTACTAATTGTAAAATTGCCACCTGTTGCAAATGGTGGGTCGATGTAAACTAAATCCACTTTGCCTTTTAATTCCCTCTCATTTAGGAGGTAATTTAGCCCTTCAATGTTATCACCCTGAATTAGTATGTTGTGCATAGGTTAGATTTGGTATAGATATTCGCGAAGTACAAGTGCACTCATAATGTTGTAGTTTTTGTAAGTTTCCGTTAGTGATTTATACATTTTATTATTGCCTTTGATGTATAAAACTCCGTCTAAAATGGCAATCATAGTAGCATTTACTCTCTTCGCCTCAACGGTACTGATTGCGTCATTAAATTGTGCGTTTTGATGTCCCCCGAAATCTGTTAAAAACTTTGCTTCGCCTAAAACATATTTGCCATTGAATCTGCCTACAAAATCAAGACCTTTATTGTGCTTATAGCCTAATTCTTCGCGTGCAAAATCCATCAATGATTTATCGCTTCCGTCTAGAATCGCATCCTTTTTATTAGCAAGGAACTTAGTTAATTCTACTGGAGTTATCCCCAGTGATTTCTTTCGTAACCATTCGCGAAACATTGGGCCAATTTGCCTATTTGTTTCTTTTGGCTCGCTACACCTTTCGTATAGTTTGTCTAGTCCTAATTCATAAATTCTACCGCAAATCCGATTTATTGTTCTCGGATTTCGGTCTATCGAAGAGTTGTCTCGTTTTAAATATGCAATGTAACTATCTTTTATTGGGAACAGGTCTAATCTTAGGAGTTCTTTTATGAGTAATTTGTTGTTTTTCCGTTTAAATGCTTTTTCAACATCTTGCCAAATTTCCGCATCTATTTCACGAATCCCTTCAGGTATTGTTGGATAGACGTGGAATAAATCGTCTAGGTACGATCGTTGGTTTGCGTATTCTATGCTTAGATTAGTCCATGTATTCATTTTTTCACAAAGTTACATATTTAACCAATACTTACAACTCTCAATCAATATCCCAACAACCGTTGCCCTACTCCTGGTAGTAAATCCGCTTTACCCGCCGCGACACCGATGTGAGTACCTCGTACGGGATGGTTCCCAGCGCGTTGGCCACGCTGGTGATGGTTGGATTTGTACCAAAGATTGTAACCTCATCGCCCTCGGACACGTCAATTCCCGTTGCGTCTATTGTGCAGGTATCCATGCTGATGTTCCCAATTGTGGGGGCCAGTTTGCCTTTTACAAGCATTTGCCCAACGCCATTGCCCAGCTTGCGGTTTAGCCCATCGGCGTAGCCAATGGGGATAGTGATTACCGTTGTTGCTCTTTTTACCATGCCTTTGCGGCTATAGCCTATTGTTTCGCCAGCCTCGATGTGTTTAACCTGAATAATCCTGCTTTTTAGCGTGCTTACGTTGAGCAGGTTGTTTTGCTGTGTTGCGCTGATGCCGTATAGCCCAATGCCTAGCCGAACCATGTCGAACTGTGCATCGGGGTAGCGTTCTATTCCGCCCGTATTTAGTATATGCCGGATGGGGGTGTAGCCAATACCCTCGGAAATGTCGGTGCAAGCGTTCCTAAAAGTGTCGATCTGATGCTGTGTGAAACTATCATGTTGGGTTTCGTCGCTGGCGGCCAGGTGCGAGAATACGCTTTTCACCCTGATTGCCGTACTCTGGTTTAGGGTTGTAATAAGCTCGGGGATTTGGTTGGGTGTAAAGCCCAGGCGGTGCATTCCGCTATCAATTTTAATGTGAACGGAGTAGTTGCTAACGCCCATCCTGTTTAGCGCGGCTATAAACTCGCTTAAGCCAGTAAAACTGTATATTTCGGGTTCCAATTCGTACTCAATCATCAGTTCGTAGGTGCCAAACGATGGGTTCAGAACGATGATGGGGAGCGATATGCCGGCCTCGCGGAGCGCTACCCCTTCGTCGGCAAAGGCAACGCCCAGGTAATCCACCCGGTGGTACTGCAGCAGGTTGGCAATCTCGAACGATCCGCTGCCGTACGAGAACGCTTTAACCAGGGCCATAAGCTTAACATTGGGCTTCAGTTTGCTCCGGTAGAAGTTCAGGTTATGCACCAATGCGTTGATATTAACCTCGAGTACGGTTCTGTGGCTCTTCTGCTCAAGGATTGTTGATATGCGCTCGAAATGGAAGTTGCGGCTGCCCTTTAGCAGGATGGCTGAGTTGCCGATTTGGCGTCGGCTGAAGTTCTGAAGGAACTCGGTGGTGTCGGGGTAGAACTCCTTGCTGATACTGAATAGATGCCCGAACCGGGATATTTCAGCTCCAATGCCGATAATCTTATTTATGCCCTTTTCGTGCGTTAGTTGGGCTACTTCGGCGTAAAGGGTTTCGGGCTTTAGTCCGCTTTGCATAATATCCGAGAGGATGAGTATGCGGTTGTTGTGCTGTTTCTGTTGAACCAGAAAATCCAGCGCAATCTTTAGCGACCCAATATCGGAGTTGTAGCTGTCGTTTATAATTGAGCAATTGTTGATTCCTTCCTTTAGCTCCAGCCGCATTGCCACAGGGATAAGCTTTGCCATGCGTTCCCCGATGGTGCTATAATCAAGCCTGAGTATAAGCATCAGGCAAAGGCAGTGCATGGCATTCTCGATGGATGCTTTGTCGGAGAAGGGAATGCTGAAGGTAAGCGGTGTGTTTTGGTAGGTTACACTGATTTTTGACGATTTTGAATCAGTATCGATTTGCTCAATTGTTACATCGGCATTTCCGGAGTGCCCCCAAGTAAAGAGTTGAGTTGTGTTTTTGTTGATATTGCCGATTATTGCATTGCTAACCTCGGAGTGGTCGGTGCAGTAAATAAGCTGCTTTACCTGTTTGAATAGTTTTAGCTTCTCGGTTACTTTTTGTTCTATATCAGCAAAATTTTCCTGATGCGGTAAGCCAATATTGGTAAATATCCCAATTTCGGGGTTGATGATGGGCTGGAGTTTGTCCATTTCGCCTACCCGCGATATGCCCGCTTCGAAGATTCCCATCTGGAAATTTTCGTCCATTTGCAGTACCGAGAGTGGAACGCCAACCTGCGAGTTGAAACTTTTTGGGCTCCGAACTATTCGGAAATTGCCCGATAGCAACTGGTTTAGCCACTCCTTAACAATGGTTTTTCCGTTGCTGCCAGTAATGCCCACCACGGGGTAGGTATATTTGCTCCGATGGTAGGCCGCCAGTTTTTGTAGTGCATCCAGCGTATTACTGCATACAATAAAGGAGGCATCGGGGTATTGATCGGCAAGGCTGCTGGGTGTACTTACCAGGAATGCTCTGACGTTTTGGAAATTATACAGATCGCCGATGAATTTGTGTCCATCGTGGTTTTGACCCTCAATGGCAACAAACAGCGCTCCAATCCCGCCATTTGGTGTTCGGCTATCGGTAGTGATAAGCGAAACGGGAATATCGGGATTGCCAATTAGCTTGGCGTTGAGTGTTTTCGCAATTCCGGATGTGGTGTAGTGTAGCATTTTGCAACTATCAGTTTTTATCAATACAAAAATAGTTTATAACAAATGTGTTGATCATAAAAAGTAGTTAAATATTGATATGAATTGGATAATCTTTAATTTTAGGAATAGTTTTTCATTATTGTCCGGTAAAATTTTTGTTCTCCTATGAATTAAAAATTACGCTACTCTGTAACTTAATTGCTGGAATCTAAATGGCTTATCTATAAATATTTCGCCGCTAAGCGGCTAGTAATTAGCAGCAGAGCTGCGGCATGTTTATAGCAAATACGAACACCCACTAAAGTAAGCTCCAGCGGAGCGGAATCTCATTATAAGCCTTTGGAATAAACCGCCTTAGTGGTAAAAATTCATTTTTGTGGGAACGTAGTGATAGTTTTTAATCAAAATTTACCCATTCATGGACGTATCAAAGAATAGAATAGCCGGCTTAGGTCTGAAAAGCGCGATGGCGCTGGTAGTGTCAGTTTTGTTATTCCAGGATATCTTTCGGAATTGGGATTTGTTCAATAATTTTATTGCCGGGATTCTTGGATTGTGAAAAAAATAATTCCCAACAGGATTTCGAGCCTTGTTGGGAATTAAGTTGTTTTGGATTACGCCAAGTTTACGGAAGTGGGTTTAATATAGCAGTTTTCGTTGTTCCTTCAGCTTCTCGTCGTAAATGTAGTCGTCGTAATCTATCTTTTTGTCGATGGAGCCTTTGGGCCCTATTTCGATAACCCGGTTACAAACGGTTTGTATAAACTCGTGGTCGTGCGACGACATCAGTACAATCCCCTTAAACTTTGCCAATGTGTTGTTGAATGCCTGAATGGATTCCAAATCCAGGTGGTTGGTGGGTGTATCCAGGATCATCACGTTGGCGTTGCGGATCATCATGCGGGCAATCATGCAGCGCATGCGTTCGCCCCCCGATAGCACGTTTACTTTCTTGTAAATATCCTCGCCCGAAAAAAGCATCTTACCCAGGTAGCCCCTGAGGTACAGCTCACTTGTGTCGGTTGAGTATTGTGCAAGCCAATCCACAAGCGTAATGGGTTTTTCGAAAAGATGCTCGTTCTCGAGTGGTAGGTAAACCTTGGTGATGGTTTGTCCCCACTCAAACGTACCGGCATCTGCTTCAAGATGGCCTTTAAGTATTCTGAATAGAGAGGTCATGGCTCTGGGATCGTGCGATAGGAATACAATTTTATCGTTCTTTTCAACCGTAAACGATAGATTCTTGAATAGCAAATCGCCATCGATACTTTTGCTCAGTCCCCGTACTTCTAGTATACTATTCCCCGGTTCGCGGTCGGGGGTGAATATGATGCCGGGGTAGCGCCTGTTCGATGGTTTAATCTCCTCCACGTTCAGCTTCTCGAGCATTTTTTTGCGGCTGGTGGTCTGCTTGCTTTTCGATACGTTTGCGCTGAAACGTAGGATAAATTCCTGGAGCTCCTTGCGCTTCTCCTCTGCTTTCCGGTTCTGGTTTTGCAGTTGGCGTGCGGCCAGCTGGCTACTTTCGTACCAGAAGTTGTAGTTGCCCGAGAACATTTGCACCTTCCCAAAGTCGATGTCCACAATGTGGGTGCAAATTGAGTCGAGGAAGTGGCGGTCGTGCGATACAACCAGCACGGTGTTATCGAAGTTGGAGAGGTATCCTTCGAGCCAGTTCACGGTTTCGAGATCGAGGTCGTTGGTGGGCTCGTCGAGCAGCAGGTTGTCGGGCTTGCCGAAAAGAGCCTGAGCCAGCAGTACCTTTACCTTTTGCTTACCGCTGAGATCCTTCATCAGCTTGCTATGCAAATCCTCGGTGATTCCTAGCCCACTTAGGAGGCTGGCAGCATCGCTTTCGGCATTCCAGCCATCCATCTCGGCAAATTTTTCCTCCAGTTCCGAGGCGCGTATCCCATCGGCATCGGTAAAGTCGGCTTTGGCATAAATGGCATCCTTCTCGGTCATGATGTCCCAGAGCTTGGTGTGCCCCATCAGCACTGTGGTAAGCACATCGTACTGGTCGAACTGGAAGTGGTTTTGGCGAAGAACCGAAAGGCGTTCGCCGGTTCCGAACGACACGGATCCCCGCGTGGCATCAACATCTCCGCAAATCATTTTAAGAAATGTGGATTTGCCCGCACCATTGGCGCCAATAATACCGTAGCAATTGCCCGGGGTAAACTTCAGGTTTACATCTTGAAATAGCACATTTTTGCCGAACTGAATGGCAAGATCAGAAACAGTTATCATTATATAGATTTAAATTTATTCGAATGCGAGTGTTTGTATATTGGAGATATTGAGCATAGTACCAATGTGCGGTTCTGCGTTTTTTTTGATTTCCTTTGAGTGCACAAAGGTAGTAATTTCATCCGAAACCCGAAAGGAATTGATGGGATGATGATCGTTATGAGGTGGATTCTGCTATAGGCTGCGGATTTGGCTTGCGAATTGCAAAATTTTCTTTACTTTACATTTTTTTATGCGCCGTTAGGCTTTCAAAATAATTGCCATGAACAGTACCAACGACAGGATAAACAGGCTGGTTGATAGGCTGGAGATCCTACTGAAAAGACAGGAGGAATTCTCGGCCGAGATTAATGCTCTTAGGCTCGAGATTATCAACCTAAAAAAAGATGCAACCTCTAACCCTCCGAGTGAGGCTGAGGGTGCTATGGCAATCTCTTCAATTGCCTCCGACTCGGAAAACGATCTTCAGGCCTCGGTTCAGCCACAGGCTGAAGTGGTCAATCAACCTGTAAATACACCACCTAAGCAACCCCGAAACCTGGAGCGGTTTATAGGCGAGAGTTTGATAAGCAAGATTGGTATTGCCATTACGGTGATAGGTTTAGCCATTGGCACTAAGTATTCTATTGAGCACGATTTGATTAGCCCGTTAACCCGTATTGTTCTTGGGTATTTGGCCGGTTTGGGACTATTGGGGGTTGGAATTAAGCTCAAGGAGAAGTACGAGAATTACAGCGCGGTGCTGGTTAGTGGGGCTATGGCCACGTTGTATTTTGTTACCTATGGGGCGTATAGTTTTTACAGCCTAATTCCACAGGCTCTTACGTTTGCCCTGATGGTTGTTTTTACTGCATTTACCGTGGTTGCCGCTTTAACTTACAACAAGCAGGTTATTGCTCACATTGGGCTGGTTGGGGCTTATGCCGTTCCGTTTCTGCTAAGCGATGGATCGGGGCGTGTGGGTGTTATGTTTACCTACATGACAATTGTCAATTTGGGTATTTTGGCCATTACATTTCAACGGTACTGGAAATCGCTCTTCTACTCATCGTTTGGGCTTACCTGGCTAATATTTTTTGTTTGGTTTGCTTCCAAGTACCAGGTTGATATTCATTTTGATTTAGCGCTTACATTCCTTTCGGTTTTCTTCATCCTGTTCTACTTAATTTTTATAGCCTATAAGCTTGTTAAGGGCGAAAAGGTTCAGGTGCACGATGTGCTGTTGCTGTTGGCCAACTCGTTTGTTTTTTATGGCATCGGTTATGCAATTCTGAATAGCCATAGCGATGGCGCGCAGTTCCTCGGTCTGTTTACGCTTGGCAGCGCGCTAATCCATTTTGCGGTTAGTGTGGCCGTATATTTGCGGAAGCTGGCCGATCGGAGCCTATTCTACTTGGTTTCGGCGCTGGTGCTTACGTTTATTACCATTGCAATTCCGGTGCAGCTGAACGGAAACTGGGTTACATTGCTTTGGGTAGCCGAAGCTGCGCTGCTGTTCTGGCTTGGCCGGACACGGAGCATTGCTGTTTATGAGAAATTTTCGTATCCGTTGATGTTACTAGCCTGTTTTAGCATATTCCACGATTGGATAGCCGTTTATGCCCAGTCCGGAATTGCCGTAACGCCAATATTCAATGTGCATTTTTTAACATCGATGCTGTTTGTGTCTGGATTTGGATTTATTGGCTATCTGAATAGTAATCGGAAGTATCCGTCTGCATTGGCCTCGTCGGGGGTATTACCCCGAATTATGACGGTTTCGGTTATTGCAATTGGGTTAATAGTGCTCTATAATGCGTTCCGGTTCGAGATTGCGGAGTACTGGAATCAGCGCTTCGACAATTCGCTTATCTCTGTGAATGTGCCAGATAGTGAGTGTCCCGAATCGCATTGGAACCACGAGTTGCGTTACTTTAAGACCATTTGGCTGGTAAACTATTCGCTGCTGTTTGCCGCGGTTCTGTCGGTTGTGGGGATTTTCAGGGGTAAGAATCAGAATTTTGGGTTATTCTGCCTTATACTCAACGCGGTGATGGTGGCGGTTTTCCTTTTCGCCGGATTGTATGCCGTTAGCGAGTTGCGCGCTACCTATTTGGAGCAAACTCTGGCCGAGTATTACCATCGGGGTGTCTTTTACTTGGGCATTCGGTATGTTTCCTTGGTGTTTGTGGCCATTCCGCTTGCGTTGAGCTATGTTTTATCGCAACGAGTTCTCGCAAAGGGGCGTATGACGCTATTCGTCGATTTTATGCTAACCGTGTCCGTTCTGTGGATTCTGAGCAGCGAGTTGATTAACTGGCTCGATGTGGTTGGATCGCGAGGGTCGTACAAGTTGGGGCTAAGCGTGCTGTGGGGCGTTTACGCGTTGCTGCTGGTTGTGCTTGGATTATGGCGTAAAAAGAAACATTTGCGGATTGCCGCCATCGTGCTATTCGGCATAACCCTGATAAAGCTGTTCCTATACGATATTTCGCACCTCAATACCATTGCCAAAACGGCGGTATTTGTGCTGCTGGGCGTGCTAATGCTGGTTATATCGTTCCTATACAATAAGTACAAACACATTATTACCGATGGTTCCGAAAGTTAAACTAGTCCTGAGTGTTGCGCTTTTAATGGGGTTGCAGCTGCGTGCCCAGATTGATGGGTATGGATATAAACGCGAGTTGATTGGTGTTAATCAGCAATGGCACAGGGTGCAGCTCCCCAACGATATTTTTGCGAAGTTGAACCGTGGCATGTCCGACATCCGGATTTATGGGCTAACCACCAGTGGCGATACCATTGAAGCCCCATACTTTTTAAAACTCTCAGCCGGGCAGGAGCAGGTAAAGGACGTTGTATTCCGAACCATAAACCAATCGCGTACCGAGCGTGGGCACTACTTCACATTCGAGGTGCCGTCGGAAGAGCTTATCAATACCATTAATCTGGATTTTGCCCAGCGTAATTTCGATTGGCGCGTAACGCTCGAGGGTAGCCATAACCAGAAGGACTGGTTTACCATTGTTGACGGGTACAGGGTGCTATCCGTACAGAACGACCAAACCAATTTCCAGTTCACTAAGGTTGCGTTTCCGAATTCGAACTATCGATTTTTTAGACTGTTTGTTCCGAGTTCCGAAAGGCCAGAGTTGCTCAGCGCCTCAATTTTACTCCATCGGGATAGTCCCGGAGTATTGAATGGTTGTGCCGTAAAGCAATTGAAAGTAGATGAGGACACTAAGCGCAAACAAACCTGTATTGATGTTGAATTGAGCAGCCCGCTCCCGGTTTGCTACCTGAAAATTGCGGTGAATAGCACCTACGACTTCTACCGTCCAATAACCATCCGGTATTTATCCGATAGCGTAAAAACAGAGCAGGGGTGGGTGTACAGCTATGGCACATTAACATCGGGCACGCTAAACTCGTTGGACGATAATGTTTTCAGGTTTACGAGTACAACCCTTCGGAAGCTACGGATTGAGGTGAGCAACCACGATAATACCTCTCTACAAATAGGCGTAATTGAGGTAAAGGGTTACAACCACGAGCTGGTAGCCCGGTTTACCGAGCCGGCAACCTATTTCCTGGTTTACGGGAATAGCCATGCTAGCGAACCGCAGTACGATATTCTGGAGTTTCCGGATCGTATCCCAAGCAACCCCACGGCACTTAAGTTAGGCGAGGAGTTGCAAAACCCCGCGATGGTCGATACTTCAACCTCACCAATCCCCCTTTTCCGTAGCAAGCTGTGGCTTTGGGCGGTTATGCTGGTTGTAATTGCCGTGCTGGGCTGGTTTACGGCGAGGATGGTAAGGAAATCGTAGGCTTGGTTTATACTGACATACGATGGTTTTATACTGCTTTTTTGTATTGTTTTTTACTATTGTCCGGTAAAATTTTTGTTCTTCTACGAATTAAAAATTACGCTACTCTGTAGCTTAATATACTCGAATTTAAATAGTTTATCTACAAATATTTCGCGGCTAAGCGGCTAGTAATTAGCAGCAGAGCTGCAACATATTTGTAGTGATTTCGAACACCCACAAAAGGAAGCTCCAGCGGAGCGGAATCTCAATGAAAGCCTTAGGAATAAACGGCCTCAGTGTTTAAAATTTATTGAATTAGGCATATAAGCGATAATGAGCGAATAGTTACAAACCCGGAGGGTTTGAATGTTTATAGCAATGATGATATTTAGAAATTCGACTCCAGCTGGAGTCGAATCTTTTTAACTCTCAATGAATTTCTATAAACATTTGATGCCGCTGGCATCATTTAATATTAGCAAAACGCCTAACTCAAAAAATTTATTTTAACCGGACAATAGTGATTGTTTTTGTTGATTTATTTTGATCAGGTTATCACTCTATAGCATAGTTAGGTATAAGTTTTGCCTTGTTAAATTTTTCCTTTTCATGATTTTTTTGCTCAAAATTGGGTAACAATTTTTTACCGATCCTTATTAACGGGATAAAATATGAAACCAAAATGCCATGAGTTTTAAGGAACGAATTGACTTGCTGAAGACCCTCGATTTTTATGTTAGAACCCAAACTACAGGTAGTCCCTAAGGAGTTTGCTCAGAAATTAGGTGTGAGCGAGAGCACTCTTTACCGCTTAATAGACGATGCAATACGCCTGGAGCCGACATAAAGTACAATTGCTCGCGACGCGAGAGTTTATTACTACAGGGTGCACGGCTCAATTTCTATTGGATTCGAACAATTTGCCCCCCCTTGCTGGTGATAAGTACTAGATATACAGCTGTTTGCGCATAATGCCCTGGTTTTTATCGATAATGCCGCCTTTGTGAATGTGCTATAAAACATAATCGCTGGTTGTGAAATTCGTATACTGTCAGAATTTGATAGCGTACAGGATTACTTTTGTAAAATAAATACAGGGAAAAATATATATGTCGGATTCAAAAAAGATATACCCCCCATTTATTATACAGAGCTCAGTGGAGGGGTATCTGCATTCAATTTCAAAACGAAGCCGGAGGGTTTACTGGCTAATCTTCTTCGCCATTCTGGGGGTATTGGCTTCTATGCCATTTATACTGGTTGATGTAACTATACGTACTACCGGATTAATTAAGCCCAGTATCGAGAAACAGCAAATTATTACCCCTTTCGGTGGAAAGGTTGTAAAAACAAAGTTGCAGAATAACATTCCGGTAAGCGCGGGTGATACTATCCTTGTGCTCGACACGGTTTCGATCCGATCGAGAATTAAAATGTTAGAGTTTAACCTTGCCGAGTTAAGATTGGCACAACGCGATTTAGAGACTCTTGTTAACCATAATTTTTTAAAATATAAGGTGTGTCTAAAAGGTGTGATAACGCCGAGGTATGTGCTTGAGGCTCGTAATTTTCAGCGTCAAATCTCAATGCAGAGCAATAAAGTTGATAAGATAGTAAAAGAACATACTCGGAATACCTTGCTTTATAAACAACGAATTATTGCTGAGGTTGATTATGAAACTAGCAAATTTAACTTAGATAATGAGCTGTTAACTCGAAACCAATTAATTAGTCAGCAATTGTCTAGTTGGCAGGCTAATCTTACGGAGACATCCAACCAAATTCCCAGGGTTGAATCCGAAATTGAAACAGCGTACAATGAACTTAGTAAGTATTTTATAACGGCAACCTTGAGTGGAACCATTCAGCAAAGCAATGAGTTGCAAATTGGAAGTATTATTTACGCCAATCAAACAGTTGCTGAACTATCGCCCGATTGTGAGTTAGTAGCTGTTTGCTATGTGCAGCCTAGCGACATTGGCCTTATACGGGTTAATCAGGAAGTGAAAATACAGGTCGATGCTTTTAACTATAACCAATGGGGTTTGCTGCCTGCTACAATAAAGGAGGTTTCTGATGATATCGTAAGTGATGGGCATGATAATATGTATTTTATTGTTAAGTGCAAATTGTTAAAAGATCACTTGAATCTCCAAAATGGATTTAAAGGACAAATTAAAAAGGGAATGACCATCACGTCGCGGATTATTGTTACTGAGCGTACTGTTTATGATTTACTATTTGATAAGGTTGATAGTTGGTTTAACCCATACGCTGAAATGCAATAGTGGAAATGAAAATTAAACAAAGAGATATTACAGATTGTGGGGCAGCCTGCTTGGCTTCAGTTGCAGCTCATTATAAGTTAAATTTACCTATAGCAAAAATACGTCAGTTCGCTGGTACCGATAAGAAAGGCACCAATGTTTTGGGAATGATTGAGGCTGCTCAAAAAATGGGTTTCCAAGCAAAGGGTGTGAGAGGCGATTTCGATAGCCTGTTCAAGATACCAAAACCTTCAATAGCACATGTGGTTGTTAAGGAGGCTCTACAGCATTTTGTGGTAATTACCAAAGCAACCAAAGATTGTATTGAGGTTATGGATCCCGGCGATGGTCGGTTTCATAAAATACCGCACGAAGAATTTAAAAAGACATGGACAGGAGTATTGATTCTTCTTGTACCCGGCGAAACATTTAAACCTAAATCCGAAAAGGTTTCATCATCTTTTAGATTTTGGAGTCTTGTAAAACCCTACAAGGGAGTTTTAACTCAGGCAATTGTTGGCGCAATATTGTATGCGGTTTTGGGCTTGTCAACTTCAATTTATGTGGGGAAAATTGTTGATTATGCTATTCCTAGCAACAATGCCAATTTGCTGAATCTTTTAGGAATAGCAATGCTTATAATAATAGGGTTGAGGTTTTTGCTCAATATATTTCAGTCGGATTTTGTTTTAAAAATTGGACAGAGGATAGATGCTTCGCTAATTCTAGGATACTATCAGCATTTACTAAAATTGCCACAGTCTTTTTTCGACACAATGAGGGTTGGCGAAATAATATCGAGGATTAACGATGCCGTAAAAATTCGGTTATTCGTGAACGAAGTAACCGTTAATCTTATTGTAAACGTTTTAATTCTTGTTGCATCGTTTATGTTGATGTTTACATTTTACTGGAAGTTAGCTGTAATTATGCTTGTAGTAATGCCGCTATACATTATTACGTATCTGATAATCAATAGGCTAAACCGACATGTGCAACGGAGCATCATGGAAAATTCTGCGGAGTTAGAATCGCACTTGGTTGAATCATTAAATTCTGTTTCAACCATAAAGCGGTTTGGGCTTGAGGGTTACTCCAACTTAAAAACTGAGGTGCGCTTTGTTAATTTGTTAAAACCACTATATAAATCGGGAATTTATTCAATATACTCCAACAGTATCTCAGGTTTAATATCACAGGTTATCACCATAGTATTGCTTTGGGTTGGAGCGGGTTTTGTGCTGGAAAGTACTATTACACCTGGCGAGTTGCTATCGTTTTACTCTTTAATAGGCTATTTTACATCTCCAGTTACCAGCATTATTGGTTTTAATAAAACATACCAAGATGCTAAAATAGCATCGGATAGGTTGTTCGAGATATTCGACCTTGAAGTGGAGGAGGAAAGCAATAGAATAGAATTTACCGCTGAGCACGTTGGCGATATTACCTTTAAAAATGTTGATTTCCGCTACGGAACAAGGGTGGAAGTTTTTAAGGCGTTAAACCTGCATATTCCGAAAGGGAGGGTTACAGCAGTGGTGGGCGAGAGTGGTTCAGGGAAAACTACCCTAACATCGTTGTTGCAGAATATATATCCATTACAGAACGGAAATATTTACATAGGTAAGTTCGATTTACGTTACTTTACCAACGAATCGTTACGCGATGCCGTGGTTGCTGTACCCCAGAATATCGACTTATTTGCAGGAACAATAGTTGAGAATATTGCTGTGGGGGAGTTTTGCCCAAACATCGAGCGAATTATTGAAATTTCTACCCAATTGGGTATGATGGATTTTATTGAGAACCTCCCCAATAGGTTTAATACCTACATTGGCGAGCACGGTACATCATTGTCTGGCGGGCAAAAGCAGCGCATTGCCATTGCTCGTGCACTGTATAAAAATCCTGAGATACTAATACTTGACGAGGCAACCTCGTCGTTGGATTCCATAGCAGAGAGCTTTGTGCAGCGAACCGTTGAGTTGATGAGGCAAAAGGGGAAAACTGTAATAGTTATTGCCCATAGGCTTTCAACCATTGCCATGGCCGATAATATTATTGTTCTTGAGAATGGCAAGGTTGTGGAGCAAGGAATATTTAAGGAACTTATACATAGTAGTGGGCAGTTTTGCCGTATGTGGCAGCATCAAACAGTTGAAAAACATATAATTGAAAATTAAAAAGCCATGAAATTTTTTGAGTACTTAGAGCGTATCGAAAAAATGCACTGCTTAATTAAAGCGAAGCGAACAGGAGTGCCCGATGAGTTTGCAGCACAACTAGGAATAAGCCGTACAAGGCTTTACGAAGTTATTGATGAACTGAAATCGCGCGGTGCACCAATTGCATACTCCAAGGCGAGCACAACCTTTTATTACGAGTATCCTTTCGATATTTCGTTAGGTTGTACCATGAAACCCCTTAGCCGAAAAGAATTGGTTGAAAAAAATGGCGGTAATTTATTTCCGTTCTTTTTTTCCGGACGCAACGCCAGTACCTTAGCATTGTGTTTTTAATGCTAACCTCGGCAGGGTAAAGAATGAGGGTTTGCTTTTTTAAACAAATAAAAATATTTTTGCTATGGAATTAGAAAAATTTGGAGTAATTAGTTTGACTCCAAGCGAGGAGCAAGGCAGTTGAATGAAAGATGGAACCGACTTTGGTTTTATTGTTATTATTGAGGTGATATGCTGTTTAAGCCTACGTACTTGCGCTTTACTAGTTTGTGTTCAGGTAACAGATTGCAATACAGGGGAGCCAGATTAGCTAATTCATGACCCTAAAATGGGGTGCTCAGTAGGGTAGTTCGTATCTGCGGATAGTACTTGCAATGGGTTAGTATTCAGCCTGTACAGTAGTTGTACTGGTAAATAAGTTTTAGTATATTGAGAAGGTGATAAACTATTCATACAAAATCAATGGACATATAAGACCTGTGGCTTCATTGAGAATGAGGCCATTGTTATAAAGTCTATATATCTTGCCCAATCGTATTTCTTTAGTTTATTAACAACCTATTTGAACTTCCATGAATTTTCACAAGAAGATATGAAAACTCGAGTATATCATTAAATACAGTATTTCAAATTGGTGATAGTCTCTAGTTTGTATGTGAAATTTATATTTATGCGTTTTTGTAATATCTATTGATTAATTTTGTCAAATATCCTGAGGCAACTTAACTGTATTTGAATACAATGCTATGAAGTCAAGTTGTCAAAGAATTGTAAATTATCGTATTCTTTCTTGCCTTCTCATATCGTATTTTTGCTATATTCATTTTCTATACATATATTTGTTGTATCCCTAATAATATTTTGGTTAATACTTATTATAATGGTGCAGTAAGTTTCAATTATTTCATGAAAAAGCATAGCGGATTCACATGCTGTCTTAAATGTGTAATCAAGTTTTCAATATGGAACAACTGCTATTTTGTTGAAGTTTATTGGTTTGTAGTTTCGTAAAAATATTTTGTACAATTTTGGTTCATGGATAAATAGAAGAAATATTTTTCTGTTAACATACCATTGTAGTATATTCCGTTACCAATTTTAGGAGTAGTTATATGGGCTTCGTTGATTGACTTGTAAGTGGTTTCACCAAAATTCATTATTTCTGCTGTGTTCGCTTTATATGAATTAGTTTTATCATTATACTCTTTATTCGATTTAATTTATAAAAGTGATAGCAACAAATTGCCATGATTCAGTACATTGATTTTTATGCGTTCCTATTTTAAGAAAGCTTAGTTCGCGGTATCAACACCGTCGTGTTTGTTCTATTTTTTTATTTGATGATGGTTTCTATGTTTTCCCGTTTCCTTTAGTTTATTTTTATTGTTTCCCCCGAACAAGCATCAGCCGGGAACGTTGTTAACCACTGCCCTTTTACTGGGAGAGTTTATCCAATTGAGATTCATTTTTAGTACTTGTTGAACACTGCTATCCTCCAATTACTCTTGGTGCATATGTAAGCTTAAGTTTAACCTACGCTTGATTGTAAAAGGCGTCCACAGTGATAACTTTTACCTATCAATATTCTAATCTCTGCGGCCTCTTGGTTTTCGTTTAGCTTTAATCACCGCCAATAATTTACAATATTTATTCTTTGTCTAACATAAGAAGTGTGTACACTCCTTTCATCAGAATAAAAGGAATTGTTTGAGTAATTGTTTTCGGAGCAACTTATGGTGGATATGATCGCCTCTACAAATACGATTTTCCCAAGTGCCAACTCTAATCTGTTTTGTATTTAATCAGCTTCATATAATAATCGCTATCGTATTGCTCCTTCTGCCGTTGTTTAACCAGATGGTTTTGACTTTGTTAAAACCTATTGTCTAACAGATGGGGTTGGGCGGTCGGCTACAATTAGCTAATCGTTCATTAGGTGATTTCAGTGCTTCGGCTTATTGCCCTTGTGGATTTACTTTAAACCTAGGATGTTCGGATTATTGGCGTTTTGCTATGTAAGCAAAACTAAGTGGTGTTTTTTACTCGATGGAGGGTTAAAGTATAACCCTTTTAAGGGTGGTTGGGTATAAAGTTATTTGGGAGGACTCTAAATTTGTATTGTATACAATTGGTAGTGTACCAGTTTAATTAATTTAGGTTTAAAGATTTGTTGGTTCTTTTTCCACCATTTTGGTATTTCCATTCTGAATTACTGTCTCGTTTTAAGTAGGGTGCTTGTTTATTTTGCGTTTCGCGTAATTATTTATTCGCTTCAGTAGTGTTTTCGATCTCGAATTATCATAGGAAGCAATTTTTTGTAACATTTCTTGGCTTATATCTTTGTATTGGCGCTCTTTATATACTTAAACGCATTGTAAAATGCCACCCAAACCAGCAGCATGATAAATGGGATTATGGCGCTTCGGCCGGTGTAAATAAATGGGAGCGATGGGATCATGCAATTTCGTGGGTTTTCATTGCTGTAGTAAACCGTAACGGTATCGCCCAATTCATAAATAGTATTCTCGGGACCATACATTCTTACGGTTGCTGTGCCCGCTTGGAATTGGATAACGGAGTAGGTGTCGTGTTCACTCAGCCTTCCGCTCGACACCTTTTGGTGGCCAATTACCCGTCCGGTTGTTTTCTCGCCCATTACTATCAATTTATATTTTGACGATAACGGCAGCAGTAGGATGAGCACTGTAACAACCCAGAATTGCAAGCGGCTTATCTCGAAACTTATTTCCTTGGGCATGTACGGCGTGTAGTGTTTAGTTTATGGTGAATAGTGAGTGTTTAGTTGGTCTCCCTATTGATGAGTGCCTGATAGGCGATGTCTAATATCTGAAATTAATTCGACCCCATCCTCTCGTTGCTCCCGTTACTCGTTACTTTTAGCCTTCTTACTCTCCGCCAAAACCTTATTGTAGCAGAGACGGCAAAGCGGCTCGTAAGCATCGGTTTCGCCCAGTAGCACAAGCTTATCGGCATCGGTGGTGCGGTGCGAGTAGTGCGCTAAATCGCCACAGTGTACGCAAATAGCGTGCACCTTGGTTACATACTCGGCAATTGCCATTAGGTTGGGCATGGGGCCAAAGGGCTTTCCGCGGAAATCCATGTCGAGCCCTGCTACAATTACGCGTATCCCCTGGTCGGCCAGCTGGTTGCATACGTTGGGCAGGTTCATATCGAAGAACTGGGCCTCGTCGATTCCCACCACATCAACATTGTGCGCAAGCAGTAGTATATTCCCCGACGACGATACCGGCGTGGAATGTATAGAGTTGGAGTCGTGCGAAACAACTTCCTGCTCCGAGTAACGCGTATCTATTTGAGGTTTAAATATCTCCACGCGTTGCTTGGCGTACTTTGCCCGTTTAAGCCTGCGGATTAACTCCTCGGTTTTGCCCGAGAACATCGATCCGGCAACAACCTCAATCCACCCCTTGCGCTTACCGCTTACAGAATTTTCCAGAAAAGGCATCAGAAGAAATATGATTTATTTGCGTTTATACTACATACAAAAGTAATAAAACTTATTTTTGATGTGGAATATTTACTGCAATCGCTATGGATTACCTGAAAAATGCAAAAGCCCGATTAGATGAGGCAAGCAACCTAATTGGCAGGGCAATTGGCCTCGAAAAGTTATCAACAATTGAGCGCGATATTATTTTGGCAAAACTGGCCAGTGCCTACGAAATTGTACTGGCAGGAGGGGAGGAGTTGCATTCCGTCACGGCGCCTGAGGTTAGGGTGGAGCCCACCAACGATGCCAACGATTTGCTTCACGTGGAGGAGGTAAAGCCGCCTAAGCCTGAGCCCGCAGTGAAACCTAAGCCCGCAGTTCCTGCCGAGCCGCCGGTAGTGCAGCCCCAAACACACAGCGAGAGGGTTAGTTCATCAATGCCCACTGCTACGCCTGCGGAGGTTGATATGGAACTGCATTCGCAGGGCGAGATCTTGTCCGAGAAATTTCAGGCTAAGCAGAAGTTCCGCAACGAGATTATTGCCGAGCATGCGTCCAAGGTGGATATGGCCACCAAGTTGCAGAATAAGCCGGTTGGCGATTTGGCCAAGGCGATTGGCATTAACGATAAATTTTTGTTTATCAAGGAGCTGTTCGATGGCGATGCGGCGCGCTACTCCGAAACCATTCAACATTTAAACACATTCTCCGATTTAAACGACGCCATTATTTTTCTACAGGATAATTTTCAGTGGGCTGAGAGTAACGCCTATGCCCTAAAATTTATCGATCTGATACGGCGAAAGTTTATTTAGGGACATGTTAATGCCCAATAGCAGTAACCCAAAATTATTTAACAGGTAACCCAAAAAACACAACACAATCTTCGCTATGTCGAAACTATACATTGTACCAACGCCAATTGGCAATTTAAGCGATATTACTTTAAGGGCCATCGAGGTGCTTAAATCGGCCTCGTTTATCCTGGCCGAGGATACCCGCACAAGCGGATTCCTGCTTAAGCATTTGCAAATTGACACGCCCCTTAAATCGCACCACAAGTTTAACGAGCACAAAACGGTTGAGTTTGTGGCGGAGCGGATTGTGGCGGGCGAAACGGTTGCGTTGATCTCCGATGCGGGGACCCCTGGAATCTCGGATCCTGGCTTTCTGCTTGTTCGGACCTGTGTGGAGCACGGGGTTGAGGTGGAGTGCTTGCCGGGCGCTACGGCATTTGTTCCTGCCCTTGTGGCCAGCGGATTGCCATCCGATAGGTTCGTTTTTGAGGGGTTTTTGCCACAGAAGAAGGGGCGAAACAAGCGAATCGAGGCATTGCGCGACGAGGAGCGCACCATCGTGTTCTACGAGTCGCCATTCCGGTTGGTTAAGCTGCTAGCCCAACTCGCCGAGGTGTTTGGCCCTGAGCGTAGGGTAAGCGTATCGCGCGAACTAACCAAACTGCACGAGGAAACAGTGCGGGGAACGCTAGCCGAGGTGGCTGCGCATTTTGATGCGAAAGGTGTTAAGGGCGAAATTGTTGTGGTTGTTGAGGGTAAGGGAAAAGGGAAATCTACCGACGAGGACGACGAGTAGTTGTTTTGGCTGTGGACTAACATTGCAGTCCATACCAGTAGGCACAATAAATACTCCCCTATGGTTACATATCGTTACCAATAAACAGTAGCGATAGCTTAACGTTGAAACTGGAGAATTCGCGTCCTTCGAATCCCGCAAAAACCCCAACGCTGGCCAACACTCCAATTTGGCTCATGGAGTAGCCCACCTCGTAGTAGGGTTTGTAGCCCCTGGTAACGAGCGATGCGAAGTGAATATTTTCCATCCACATTCGATTGCTTAGGAATGGTAGGTACTTTAGGATTAGGTATGGGCTTTGGTAATTTGCAAATACCTGTGCATACTCGGTGTTTGTACTGCGTTTGTAGTAGCTAAGGCCTTGGTAGCTATTGTTGAACATACGGGCGGTTACCGGAATCGACTGTGTGTTGAAGTGGGCAAAATCGTTGAAGTAGAGTTTTTTCTTCGTTACAAAGTTTCCGTATGTCAAGTTGTACGACAGCTTATTTCCGGGTCCCGAGTTGATTGTTTGCGAAATCGACAACTCCAGGTTCAGAAAGTCGGAATTCGACCCCATCACGTTGGGGATACCTAGTTTTGCTTTTCCGCTAATGGTGGGGTACTTGGAGTGTAGCATCACTTTTTGGTTGCCGTACATCCGGTAATGGTGAAATGGGGTGTAGCTAACCTGTACTACGCCTATCAGGGCTTTGTTATCGCCGTAATTATCGCTGTTTATTAGGTTGTTTGTGGGTATGTTTGGGGTGTACCAGTGTTGGTTCTGGCTTACCAGTATAAAATCGGTATTATTCTCCAGTGATTTTCGGTTTGCGTACTTTATTCCGGTCATAACAGATAGCCCGTTTATTGGGTCGATGCGGTTGTACAGGGCTATCTTGCGATTGTCGAATAGTTTCATGTAGTTGCGCCCAAAGAGCAGAGAGGCCACGGTATTTTCGAAGTTCGATATGCCCGCATTCTGGTTGAAATCCGAACTGCAAAAATCCATGTTGATGCCGGCAAGCCCCCTGTATTTTCCTGCATAGGTAAAACTGCCCGAAAATTTTCCCATGGGGATTTTCCGGGCGAATGCCCAGGCTACTGCGGGGTTGAGGTAAATGGATTGATTGTTAAATTTTTTGCGGTAGCTAAGCGTAGAGCCAACCACAAAACCATCAACAGTGTTAAATCTGAACTCATCGGGGGTGAGTAGTCCCGAGAATCGAATGGTTCGCGTTTTATCCTCGCTGCGCCAAGTGTTTCCGAATAGAATTTTGCTAAATGCGCTGGGTTTCTTTTGGTTGAGTGTGTCTTTTCGGGTGCTGTCCGAGTTTTGCTTTAGTTTTTTAGTAAGATTATCGTCAATCGTAATCTCATCGGTGGTGAGGATAACCGGGCGAATCTCTTTCCACTGGGTGGAGTCCGCCTTCCGGGCCATGGAGTCGATGGTTACTGTAATGGGGTCAATCACTTCGAGCGATCGGGCCGATGTGTCCGCTTGTTTCACCTGTTTGTCCATGAGCTTGGCCAACTGGTACATCTCCTTGTTACTTAGGGCTTCCTTGCCGAGGAGTTTTTCCATCTTCTCGGCATCCTTTTGTGCTTTTGCTTGTTTTTTTGTGTTTATCTTTTTTGTTGGTTTTTCTGCCGATGCGAGTTGCTGCGTTTGCTTTTGGGTGGTTTTTCCCGGTTTTTTAAGATTTTTATTCAGTTTGATATTGGAGTACTTAACCGATGAGATGTAGTTTACATCGCCCTCGTTCCCCATGAACTTACCTTTTACTGTGTAGTGGTGGCTAACGGGTAGCCAGGCGTTGTTCTCAATCTCGCCAAAGGTTTGTTTTATCCTGATGGTACCAATCATCGATTCGTTGGTGATGTCAACCTCGTGAAGGTTCCAGTAGTCGTCGGCAATGTATATGTAGCCCGATACCAGTTGCTTGCTTTTGCGCTTGGGGATTACCTTAATGCGGTTTATCACCCTGTCGCCCATGAACGAGTACCCATCGTATTTAAATCGGTAGTGGTTGAAGGCGTATGGGGCTAGAGGTAGAATTATATCTCCGATTTGGGGTTGGTAAAGGCTGGCATTGGTAAAGCGCATTATGTCGTCGGTGCTGTTATTGCTGCCCGGAAAGTTGGACCGTACCATCTTCACTTTTTGGTTGTACTTATTGGGCGCTGTGAACTGAATGCTATTGACCGATTCCTGAAGGTACATCTGCCCCTCCTTTGGTGCTTCGTCGTCCTTGCTAATGGCCTTCTTAACTATCCACGATAGTTTTTTTATTTTCAGCGTTCCCTTTAGGTAAACTTCCGCATCGAATGCTGTAATCTGATTTTGGTAGTACTGAGCCATACCAATGGCCTTGCGTACAATGCTGTAGGCCGGATCCTCGCCTTTAGAGCCCACTGTAACCGGGGCTATTTGGTAAGGTTTTACCGGTAGGGTTATGTTCAGCGTGTTTTCGGTGGCGTTTACAATCACCTTTTTCTCCAAGGTTTCGAACCCTAAACAGCTAAATACGACGCTGTATGTGCCACTGGGGAGGTTTATCAGGAATTTCCCGTCGGGGTTCGATGTGGTGCCCTGTTTGGCCTCCTTCACAAAAACCGAGGCGTACTGGATGGGCTTCCCGTTTTCGTCGGTTATGGTACCCTGAATCGATTGGGCCGTTAATTTTGAGAGGGGAGCAACTAGCAGCACAATAAGTGCTATCCACTGAATGGGTTTGACGGTAAAACTCATCATAAAAACATTTTTGATTTAAATCTAAGCAATTAATAAACCAACGAATGTACGATGAGGCGAATTTTCAGAATTTTTAGCTATTCAGCGGATTTTTTAACTTAAACACCGGAGTACCAAGGAATTTTTCAATTCTATCGAACGAGGCTTTTTGAGTCCTATTTACAAATGTAATGGCAACACCATCGCTTTGAGCCCTGGCGGTGCGGCCAATTCGGTGTACATAGTCTTCGGGATCGTTCGGAACATCGTAGTTTAGCACAAGATCTATATCTTCAATATCAATTCCCCTCGAAATAATATCGGTGGCAACAAGTATCTGAATTTTCCGGTTGCGGAACTCGCGTAGCACGTTTTCGCGCTCCTTTTGCTCAAGGTCTGAGTGGATGGCCTTGGCGCTTATTCCGCTCCCAATTAGTTTCCGCTCAATATTTTTCACCTCCTGCTTGGTTGATGCGAATACCAGAACGCTTTGAACATAATCCTTACCCTGTAACAGCGAGTTTAGTAATTCCAATTTCTGATTGTTTTCCACCATATACACGGCTTGCAGAATATTTTCGGCAGGTTTTGATACCGACAGGCTTATCTCGGTGGGGTTGTGGAGTATTGTTTTAGCCAGTTGCCTTATTTTGGGGGGCATTGTGGCCGAGAACATTAGTGTTTGACGCTTTTGGGGTAGAAGTTTTATTATCGACATGATGTCTTCGTAAAATCCCATGTCGAGCATTCGGTCCGCCTCGTCGAGGATTAGGTGCTCAATGGAATCCAACTTTACATATCCCATTTGGACGTGTTGGATTAATCGGCCAGGAGTGGCAATCACCAGTTCGGAACCGCTTTCGAGGGCGGCTCGTTGCCGATCCCAATTGTTACCATCGTTGCCGCCATATACGGCAATGGAGCCAATGGGCGAGAAGTAGGCAAATCCCTCAACCTGTTGGTCTATCTGTAGCGCCAGTTCTCGGGTGGGTACAATAACCAGCGTGTTTAGGCTGTTGCTTTCCTTATGAGTGCTTGCGTTAATGCTCAGAATGGGAAGAACGAATGCTGCGGTTTTGCCCGTGCCGGTTTGGGCGCAAGCTATTAAATCCTTTCCTTGGAGAATAACTGGAATGGCTTGTTCCTGAATAGGGGTGGGAGTTTCGTATCCCATCGACTGGATTCCTTCCAGAATGTCGGGGTGTAGATTAAAATCGTTGAAATTCAAATCGGTACTATTTTGATATAATGGATACAAAGGTAATATTATTAAGTTATTGTTGATGTTTGTTGGTGTTTACTTTTTTTTGTGTTTACTATTGATTGGCGATGCTCAGTGTTTGTTTGCAGATATTGCGGTTGCTCATCATTGCTTGGCTTGCTGTGTATTAGTGTTAGCTGTGAAAAAATGATTACTTTTGGCACTGTAATTTTTACTTGAATGCCGAATTTATCTGGAAGTATGCAGGTGTATCAACATATTTTCTTCGACTTGGATCGAACGCTTTGGGATTTTGAGCAGAACAAGGTTGAGGCGCTTGCCGATTTGTATACCAACCATAGTCTCGATAGGTTTTTCCCCGATATTATCACTTTTGTCGACACATTTACGCGCACCAACGACTACCTGTGGGCTAAGTATATTAAGGGCGATCTTACCAAGGATATTCTGCGCTATAAGCGCTTCGAATTGGCCCTGTCGGAGTTCGGATTGAACGATCGATGGCTTGCTCAGCAGCTGGGCGAGGAGTATTTGGATATTATGCCACTTAAAACAGCATTAATTGCTGGCGCCGAGGATTTATTGCACTACCTGCATGCTAGGTATAAGCTTCACATTATTACCAATGGGTTTAACGAGGTGCAGGTGCCCAAGATGCAGCGTTGCGGGATAGCTCACTACTTTGAATGGGTGATTACCTCGGAGAATGCGGGATACCATAAGCCCGATCCTCGTGTGTTCGGATACTCGTTGTCGAAGGCGAATGCCAAAAAGAACGAAAGCGTAATGGTTGGCGACGATTTGGAGGTGGATATTGTGGGTGCCAAAAAGTTTGGAATGGATCAGATTTACTTTAATCCCGATAAAAAACCCCATGGGTTAGAGTTAACCCATGAGGTTCAGAGTCTTGTCGATATTGCTTCAATTCTTTAATTGCTAGAACGGGATATTGCTGTTGTCGATTGAGCGGCTGGGCCTGAAGTCAAAGTCGGTGTCGCCTTGCAGGTCGTCGTTCATTTTCGATTTATAGGTAACCGGTACCGATGCGGTGTACGACGAGTTTGAGGGTTGTACCCCGGTGTAGGCGGAGTCCTCAAGATCCGAGAATCGGGCCATTTCCTTCTGGAATCGGAGTTTAACATCTTCCACAGCCCCGTTACGGTGTTTAGCCACAATAATTTCGGCTACCCCGGCGGTGGAGTTTCCGTCGTCGTCAACATCAAAGCCGTAGTACTCGGGACGGTGAATAAACATTACCACGTCGGCATCCTGCTCAATGGCTCCCGATTCGCGCAAATCCGAGAGCTGCGGGCGTTTGTTGCCTCCGCGTGTTTCAACCGAACGGTTCAACTGCGAAAGTGCTAGAATAGGAACATTTAGCTCTTTGGCAATGGCCTTTAATGAGCGCGAAATTGTACTAACCTCCTGTTCGCGGTTTCCCTTGGTTTCGGCAGGGCCGGTCATAAGCTGTAGGTAGTCGATTATTACTGCGCCAATATCGTGCTGAGCTTTCAGGCGTCGGCACTTTGCTCTGAACTCAAAAATGGAGAGGGCAGGGGTGTCGTCGATGAATATTTTTGCCTCGGATAGGCCTTTTATCTTCGTGGTTAGCTGCGACCACTCATCCTGAGTGAGTTTGCCGTTGCGGATCTTTTCCGACGAAAGCCCCGATTCGCTAACAATTAAACGGTTTACCAACTGAACGTTCGACATCTCGAGCGAGAAGAAGGCTACAGGGGCTTCGTGCTCAACGGCCATATTGCGGGCCATGGATAGCACGAATGCCGTTTTACCCATAGATGGACGGGCTGCAACAATAATCAGATCCGATCGCTGCCATCCCGATGTGAGCCTGTCCAAGTCGCTGAAACCCGAAGGCACTCCGCTTAATCCGTCCTCGCGCTTCCCCGCCTCCTCAATTTGCTTAATGGCTTTCATCACGATGTTGCTGATGGGCTGCGTATCGCTTTTGATGTTCCCCTCGGCAATCTTAAACAGCTCCATCTCGGAGTAATCGAGCAGTTCGTCCACGTCCACATCCTCGTCGAACGATCGGTTCTGGATGTCGGTGGCAACCCTAATCAGCTCGCGTTGTATGTATTTTTGGGCAATAATCTTGGAGTGGTACTCCAGGTGAGCCGCAGAGCCCACCTTGGTGGTTAGCTGGGCTAAAAAAGGTGCGCCACCAATCTCCTCGAGTTTATCCTTGCGTCGCAGCTCTTCGCTAACGGTTAGTAGGTCTATCGGGTCAAGTTTCGACGACAGATCCAGTATCGCCTTGAAAATAACCTGATGAGCCTCCTTGTAGAAGCATTCGGCCTTTAGCACCTCACTTACTGCAATAATTGCGTCTTTCTCAACCATTATTGCACCAAGTACGGCCTCTTCAAGGTCGAGCGCCTGTGGGGGGATTTTCCCAATTTCCATTCCCAAAGGTGGCTTATTTTGCTTGTATTGCTTATTGTATGTACGGTTTTCGGCCATTGTGTTGAATTTTGATTGCAAAGGTAGCTTTGTGCTTTCGTTTTAACCCAATGTTTACCGATATGTTTTTTCACATTTTTTTCTGGCTTGCTAACAAGTTATTAACATGCGGCTAATCTTCTAAAGGACTGATTATTCTAGTATTATCCGTTGTGGAGTTCAGATGAATATTAGCGTCTGGGGTTTAACCCGAAATTGAACTTCCTTTGCTATCTTTGCTATTCCTTAAATCGATTTATTATGGTTCGGACTGTTATATCAATTATGGTTTTAGGCGTGTTGCTTACTTCGTGTAAAAAGCACAGGCTCGACAGTATCGATACTTCGGGTATTGATGTTGCGGTGGAGGTTTTGCGGTTCGATAGTGAACTATTTACTCTAAATCCCGATAGCCTGGAGGGGCAACTGTCAAGGTTAAATGCAAAGTACGGGCAGTTTTCCGATCTGTTTTTTGAGGGGATTATTCGGATTGGGAAACCTGAAAGTCCAAACTACTCACAGTACCTCAAAGCATTCCTAGTTGATACGATGGTTCGGCATGCCTACAGGGATGTTCAAACTGTCTTCCCTAATCTGGATGCGGTTAACACCTCTCTTACCGATGCGTTTAAACGGTACCGATACCATTTTCCCGATAGTAAAGTGCCAACTGTTATCGCCTATGTTTCGGGCTATAACCTTTCGGTGGCCATCGACGAGAATATTGTGGCTGTTGGTCTCGATCGTTACCTGGGGAGCGAAACGCCCCAGTACCGTCTGCTTGGCATTCCCCGCTATATGGCCAATAAGATGACTCCCCAAAAAATTCCTTCGGATGTTGTTAGAGCTTGGCTCTACGGGGAGTTTGCATTTAACGACTCTGTGGAGAATCTGCTCTCGAATATGATTTACGAGGGGGCAATTATTTATATCACAAGGCATTTGCTCCCGGATGAGCCCGAGCACATTATTCATGGATTTTCTGAGGATCAGTTGCGCTGGTGTCAGCGGAATGAGTCCGATATGTGGACATACCTTATCGAGAATAAGCAGCTCTTTATAACCAATTCGTTGGAGATTAATAAGTTTATCAATGATGCACCTTTTACCTCGGGGTTTCCGCAGGAAAGCCCTGGTCGGGCTGCGGTTTGGTTGGGCTACCGCATTGTGGATGCATTCATGGAGCGCAATAGCGATATTACATTACCCCATTTGATGAGCATTGGCGATTACCAGGAAATATTAACCCTGGCAAAGTATAAACCTTAGTTTTTGTTGGATTCTAAACAAAATTTTGTGTAACTTGTTACTTTAGGGCTGTACTGTACAACTTGCTAGATAGTTTATCTCTGTTGTATTTAGTCGCAGCGTATTCAGTAATTTGCGGAATATAGTTGACAATATGTTACATAATAAATTTTATACGGATGAAAACAGATATAGAAATTGCCCGGGAGGTTATCATGAAGCCCATAGCCGAGGTAGCCTCGATGCTTGGAATCGATAACGACGATTTGGTACTATACGGAAAGTACAAGGCCAAGGTGCCCTTAAAGTATATCGACAAAACGAAGTATCCAAAGAGTAAACTTATCCTTGTCTCGGCCATATCACCAACCCCTGCGGGTGAGGGGAAAACCACGGTATCAATCGGCCTTTCTCAAGCCCTTAACCGTATTGGCAAGCAAACCACCGTTGTGCTTCGCGAACCCTCGTTAGGTCCGGTTTTTGGTATAAAGGGAGGCGCTACTGGTGGAGGTTACTCACAGGTTTTGCCCATGGAGGACATCAACCTCCACTTTACCGGCGATTTTAATGCCATCGAGCGAGCTCACAATCTATTGTCGGCTTTAATCGATAATAATATTCAAAGCAAAAAGCGATCGTTGGGGATCGATCCCCGAACTGTAGGTTGGAAACGGGTTATGGATATGAACGATCGATCGCTCCGGCATATAATTGTTGGGTTGGGAGGGACTACTAGTGGGGTGCCGCGCGAAACCGGATTCGATATTACCGCAGCCTCGGAGGTGATGGCCATCCTTTGCTTGGCCGAGGATATTAACGATTTGAAACGTAGGTTGGGCAACATTTTTGTGGGGTACACCTACGATAAAAAACCCATATATGCCCGCGATTTAAAGGCCGAGGGGGCAATGGCCGCCCTGCTGCGCGATGCCATTATGCCTAACCTGGTGCAAACCATCGAGGGGACTCCCGCAATCATTCACGGTGGCCCGTTTGCCAACATTGCACAGGGTACCAACTCGGTTATTGCCACCAAAATGGGACTCTCGTTAAGCGATTACGTTGTTACTGAGGCTGGTTTTGGGTTCGATCTTGGTGCCGAAAAATTTATCGATATTAAGTGTGAGTATGCTGGACTTAATCCTAGCGCTGTTGTGCTTGTGGCAACTGTTAGAGCCCTAAAATACCACGGGGGTAAGGATTTAAAAGAGGTTTCGCAGCCCGATGTGAATGCATTGCGCAATGGTATTGGCAATTTGCAGAAACATATCGAGAATATGAAACTGTTCGGTATTAGCCCGGTGGTGGCCATAAACCGGTTTACGTCCGATACCAACGAGGAGATTGATCTTGTGAAGGGTGTTTGCCGCGAGATGGGCGTTCCGGTGGCCGAGGTGGATGTTTGGGGTAAAGGCGGTGAGGGTGCCATTGAACTGGCTAAAATTGTTGATACAGTTGTGCAGGGGAAAACGTCCGAGCATAACCGATTGTACGATTGGGATTGGACTCCCGAAAAGAAGATTGAGACCATTGCCAAAAAAATTTACGGCGCAAATGCTGTCGATTTCACCTCGCAGGCAAAGTCCGATTTGCAGAAGGTTTACAAATTGGGGCTCGATAAACTCCCCATCTGTATGGCCAAAACTCAAAAGTCGCTTTCCGATAATCCCGATTTATTAGGACGGCCTAAGGATTTTGTGGTTACCGTTCGCGAAATTGAAATTGCCGCTGGGGCTGGATTCATCATCCCGATCACCGGTCAGATTATGCGTATGCCCGGATTGCCCGACGAGCCTGCTGCCGAGAGAATTGATGTGGATAACGATGGCGTAATTACTGGATTGTTCTAGAATTAATTGCTTTAACCCCGTCAGGGTTTTAAACCCTGACGGGGTTTTTATTGTTACAAAGCCAATTCTACCATAAGTTCTATTATACCGATAGTTTTGCCACTTTTTTTATTCCGGTTATAATCCACAACAACTTTGTTTTTCCCGTAAATGTGGTACGCAATTCCAACAATTTCTTGGGTCGATTCCGCTGTTTTATCAATCATTTTGGTATTCATCAGGTCGTATCGGCCGAATACGCTTAGCTTCTTATTTAGGAGTTTAACCTCGGCAAAGGCGCTGTAGCCATCAGCCTTATAGGAATTCCCTAGCGTATCGGCTAAATCTCCTTCGTGGTTGCCCACTCCTTTAAAATATTGACCTGTTATGGTGAAATGGCGGTTTTCGTAGGTTACTGCGCCTGAGTTGAACTTCCAGTTAGGGTATAAATCGGTATTCCCCTTTCCTTGAACTCCGGAATAGGAGAGTTGAAGGCCTGTAATGATTTCGGGAAATGGGCGTAGGGTTAGCCTCCACTGAATGGTTTTGTTATTGTTTTCCTCCACAGCATGGTAGCCACCGCCATTATACACTCCAAAGGCTACCGATCCGTATTTCCCTGGGTAAGCGCTGCTAACTTCTTTTAGGTAGGCCTTATCCAGTTTACCTCCGATAAGGGTGGTGGCTGTTATACCAAAATCGGCAGAGCTTACAATGGTCGATTTATCAAGGAAATGGCTACCCACCACGCGGTATTTGTTAATTTTTTCCTCGAACGAAATCCAGGGTGTAAATACTTCGCCCACCACTACACTGGGGTTAGAGAAAATCCAGTAATTCCCATCGTCCTTAAGCTCCATGTAGCAGTATTTTAGCCGCATTTCCAGATCACCCTTGCCATCGCCCTCCTTGTCAACTGTTAAGTCGGGGGTGATTCTTCCCGAAAGGTGTTTGTTGAGCGATTTTTGGAAGTTGATGTAACCACGTTTTACCGTGAACTCGTTGTAGTTGTTTCCCCCTTCTTCGAAATAACGGAATCCAAGAAAAATTTGGGTTGATATTGAACTGCTTTCCAAAATTTTTAAAATCTTTTGGTTTTGCTGATAAATAGAATCGGCTAATGTTTGACCCTTTGCATTTATGGAACTTAGCGTTATCAGCATTATGGCAATCGATAAATGTTTTCTCATTATTCCTGATCGGTTAAGGTTAAAAAATTGTTGCAAAACTATTTTTTTAAAGTTAAGTACAAGTTAAGGATTTGATTTTAATGTTAAGAAATTGTTAAGCGGTGGAAAATGTAAACGTTTTTAGTTGTGGTTAGTTGACTTTTTCTAATTATGGTAAAATTTTTTGTGCGATTATGCTATGTTGATTTATGTGTTTAGGAAGATGGTGTTGTGTTGGATGTGGAATTTAGAATTAACTTTGTTGGGTTGGGTTTTATTCAACTTAGGTGCGTCTTCCAGGCGACGCTATGTTTGAGGCATCTCAACATTCGCAGGACTTGGAAGAGTCTAAATACATGAGCACAAGTTTTACATTATCAACAGTTAAATAAGCAAAATCATTCTACTAAATAAAATGGATATAGTAAATTTGTCGGTTCTTATTAATTGATCGAAAGTTTACTTATAAAATATGGATATGTCGGCAAAGGGTAAAGTTCGTTTGGTGGTTGGAGTTGCAGCCATATTGATGCTCGTGGTGAGCGTATTCGCTTTTTCATCGTTTAAAAATACCGAGGGCGGTTCGTGTCGGCGGCAAATACAAATCCCCGATACTGTTCTTCAGAGTTCCTATATCATTCCCATCCCAATCCCCGATAGCTTGAGCTTTGCGGGCGAAACGGTTCCGGTTAAGTACTTTGATGTGCGCGAAAGTTTGGACCGCGAGTTACAGGTGAATACTTTTTGGCATTCCCAAACAGTGATTCTACTCAAGCGCGCCAATCGGTTTTTCCCAGTTATTGAGCCAATCCTCAAAAAAAACAATATCCCCGACGATTTTAAGTACTTGGCCGTAGCCGAGAGCGGACTGTCGCAAGCCATTTCGCCATCAAAAGCTGTGGGGTTTTGGCAAATTCTCGAGGGCACTGCAAAGGAGTTCGGTCTTGAGGTGAATGGTGAGGTGGATGAGCGTTACCATATCGAGAAATCTACCGAGGCGGCTTGCCGTTACCTGCGCAAGAGTTACCAAAAGTATGGCAACTGGACCATGGCGGCGGCATCGTATAATATGGGAACCAATGGGATTAGCAAGCAGATGAACCGTCAGGAGAACGATTCGTATTACGATATGGTGCTGGGTGAGGAAACCGGTCGCTATGTGTTTCGGATCCTGGCAATTAAGGTGATATTCGAGAATCCTGAACGCTACGGTTTCTTCCTCGACAAGAAGGATTTGTACCCGCCCTATCGGTTTACCGAGGTGCAGGTTGACACTGCCATAACCAGTATTGCACAGTTTGCCCGTCAGTTCGACTCTAACTACAAGCTTATTAAGATGCTGAATGCATGGTTGCGGGATAACCATTTAGTTAACAAGGCGCACAAAACCTACACTATCAAAATTCCTGAAAAGGATTTTAGAGAGGGTGCTTACTAATTGATCCGTAATGAACAGTTGAGAGTGGTGTCCCAAATGGCTATCAACGAAAAGTAAAGCAATGGAAATTCTAAAAGGCGAGGCGGAGGAAATTGTGGTGGAAGGTGCACGGGTGCACAACCTTAAAAACCTCGATATATCAATTCCACGGAATAAGCTCACTGTAATTACTGGTCTTAGCGGCAGCGGTAAATCATCGCTTGCCTTCGATACCATTTACGCTGAGGGTCAGCGCAGGTATATCGAAACAATGTCGGCTTATGCCCGTCAGTTCCTTGGTTCGTTGGAGCGTCCCGATGTGGATAAGATTTCGGGTTTAAGCCCAGTTATTTCCATTGAGCAGAAAACCACCAGCCATAATCCGCGCTCTACGGTTGGCACAACAACAGAGATTTATGATTTTCTCCGTTTGCTTTACGCAAGGGCATCAACTGCATACTCCCACAATACTGGCGAGGAGATGGTTCGCTATACCGACGACCAGATTATTAACCTTATCATTGATAATTTTAAGGGGAAGAAAACTGGCATTCTTGCACCTGTTGTTAGAGGGCGCAAAGGTCATTACAAGGAACTGTTTGAACAGTTACGTCGCAAAGGTTATTTGTATGCAAGAATAAACGGCGAGATAACCGAGATGCGTCCTGCAATGAAACTCGACCGTTACAAAACTCACCATATTGAACTGGTTGTGGATAAAATTGTGGTGGATGAGTCCGATAGAAAGAGGGTTTCGCAGTCGGTAAATACCGCAATGTCGCTTGGAAAGGGTATCATAATGGTGCTCGATATGGAAAGTGGTCAATCGCGCTATTACAGCCGGAACCTTATGTGTCCAACCACTGGAATTTCCTACGATGAACCCGAACCGTACACCTTCTCTTTTAACTCACCTAAGGGTGCATGTAATCATTGTAATGGTTTAGGATATGTAACAGAGGTTGATATCGAAAAGATTATTCCAGACCCTAAGTTAAGTATCAAGAAAGGCGGAATTCAGCCGCTTGGACCATATAAAAGCTCTTTGATATTTTGGCAGATTGAGGCCATTGCATCAAAATATGAGTTTTCCATAAACGACCCAATTGAATCGATTCCCGAGGAGGCGTTGAATGTTATTCTGAATGGCTCCGAGGAGCAATTCAAGTTGAAACATCCGAACCTTGGGCTAACATCAAGCTACTTCTTGAGTTTCGAGGGGGTGGTTAGTTTTATTCAGAACCACCAAACCAACGAGGAGCTCACTGGAAAAGGGGAGAAGTGGGCCAACCAGTTTGTCCGTCAGGTTACCTGTCCGCATTGTAAGGGATCGAGGTTGCGTGAGGAATCGCTTTGGTTCAGGATTGATGGCAAGAGCATTGCCGATGTATCGGCTATGGATATTGAGAATCTTTGGGAGTGGTTGCAAGGGCTAGAGAATAGAATGGATAAGCGAAAGCGTACCATTGCAACCGAGATTTTAAAGGAGATTCGTGAGCGTGTTCGGTTCTTGCTTGATGTTGGTTTGAGCTATCTGTCGTTAAGCCGAGGTTCTGTAACTCTTTCGGGTGGCGAGAGTCAGCGTATCCGTCTTGCTACGCAAATTGGCTCTAAACTGGTGAATGTACTCTACATTCTCGATGAGCCTAGCATTGGTTTGCATCAGCGCGATAATATCAAACTTATTGATTCGCTCAAAAAGCTTCGCGATACAGGCAACTCGGTAATTGTGGTTGAGCACGACGAGGAAATGATTCTTGCTGCCGATTATGTTGTGGATATTGGCCCAAAGGCTGGTAGGCATGGCGGAAAGGTTGTAGCCAAAGGAACACCTGCCGAGTTGATTAAAACCGATACTTTAACGGCCAAATATCTGAATGGCGCATTATCCATTGAGATTCCTAAGGAACGGAGGAAAGGGAGCGGAAAGTCCCTTAAACTAATAGGTGCAAAGGGAAACAATCTTAAGAATGTTGATGTAGAATTCCCTCTGGGAATGATGATTTGCGTTACAGGTGTATCGGGTAGCGGAAAATCAACGCTAATAAACGAAACGCTTCAGCCAATCCTTAGCCAGTATGTGTACAAGTCGTACGCTCAGCCACTCGAGTACGAGAGGATTGATGGTATCGAGAATATCGACAAGGTTGTTGAGGTTGACCAATCGCCCATTGGACGCACTCCGCGCTCCAATCCGGCAACATATACTGGTGTATTTACCGATATCAGAAAACTTTTCGAGTTAACTCCCGATGCAAAAATTCGTGGTTATAAAGCCGGACGTTTCTCGTTCAACGTTAAGGGTGGACGTTGCGAAACCTGTAAGGGCGCTGGATTGCAAACTATCGAAATGAATTTTCTACCCGATGTTTATGTGAAGTGTCCCGATTGCTATGGTCGCCGTTATAACCGCGAAACATTGGAGGTTAAGTATAAGGGGAAGAATATCAGCGAGGTGCTTGATATGACCATTAATCAGGCGGTAGAGTTTTTCGAGAGTATCCCTCAAATCTTCCAGAAAGTAAAAACCTTGCAGGATGTTGGGCTAGGTTATATTACACTTGGGCAGGCGTCAACAACATTATCTGGAGGTGAGGCGCAGCGCGTAAAGCTATCAACAGAGCTGGCCAAGCGCGATACCGGTAAAACCCTTTATATTCTGGATGAACCTACAACAGGACTTCACTTTGAGGATGTGCGTGTTCTGTTGGATGTGCTCAATAAGCTTGTCGAAAAAGGGAATACGGTGATTGTAATTGAGCACAACCTCGATGTAATAAAGGTGGCCGACTATATTATCGATTTAGGCCCTGAGGGAGGTGGTGCTGGCGGAAAGATTGTTTGTACTGGAACTCCCGAGCAGGTAATCAAAGCAAACTGTGGCTATACCTCGGAGTATTTGAAAAAGCATCTGAAATGATTATTGATGCGAGTATGGAATTAGACGCTTTAACCACAAAGGCGCACTAAGTAAAAGCACAAAGGAACATAAAGGCTAAGTTATAGATATTGACAATTACTTTGAGTTCCTTAGAGAAACCCTTTGTTGCCTTTGTGGTAATAAATCAACATTTAATTGGAATGAAGTATTTTCTTCCTACTTCCTACTCTTCCTTATACCAACCCGAGTAAAACAGGTAATTCCTGGCAATTCGCTCGTTCATATCGCGACTTAAGGCTGGGTCAACTTTTTTAACAAACTTGGCTGGAACGCCAGCGTATATTGTGCCTGATTCAACCTTTGTGTTTTCGAGAATCAATGCGTTTGCGGCAACTATGGCGCCTTCGCCAATTACGGAGTTATCCATAACGGTGCTTCCCATTCCCAGTAACGCACCGTTGTGTACTTCCGCACCATGAACAATAACATTGTGCCCAACGGAAACATCATCGCCCATTTTGATGGTGGTTTTCTGATAGGTTGTATGCAGAACGGCATTATCCTGAATATTCACTCTATTCCCAATTCGTATGGAATTAACATCGCCCCGAATAACGGCACCGTACCATATACTGCAATCGTCGCCAATTTCAACATCACCTATAATTACCGCAGTTTCGGCAATAAAGCAGTTCCGCCCAATTTTGGGAGCGAATCCTCTTACCGTTTTAATGATAGGCATATTACTCCAATTTGATACAAATGTAATATGTTTGGGCTAACTTTTATGAAAAATTCATATTTGTGTAAATATGTCGTATAATATGTTTTAAATCGAATGCGGTGTTTAAAATTACCTAATTTTGCATTTAATAAATAATTAACCTCAAATAGTTAACGTGCAAGTTTTTAAGCACTTATGTTTTTTTGGAGTGTTTTAGAATTTACACAGTAAAAATTAAATTTATCTTTTTATGGATAAACAAAAAAATGTCCAGGAATTGGACGAGGTTGTTGTTCGATTCTCTGGTGACTCCGGAGATGGGATGCAGCTAACCGGAACACTGTTTGCCGATGCTTCCGCATTATTCGGAAATGGTGTTAACACTTTCCCCGACTACCCATCGGAAATTCGTGCTCCGCAGGGAACCGTTGGTGGAGTATCTGGTTTTCAGGTTCATCTCGGAAACCAAAAAGTAAACACCCCTGGCGATTACTGCGATGTACTTGTTGCAATGAATCCCGCAGCCCTAAAGGCCAATGCCAAATGGGTGAAAAAAGGGGGGATGATTATTGTTGATGCCGATCAGTTTAACGAGAAAGGTTATCAGCGTGCAGGCTACAAAACAATTGATGCTGTTACTGAGCTCAACCTGCAGGATTTCAAAATTATCAATGCTCCTATTACCACTCTTACCAAGGAAAGTTTGAAGGAGAGCGGATTGGACAATAAGAGCATTGTTCGCAGTAAAAACATGTTCGCATTGGGTATGGTTTACTACATATTCGATCGTCCGTTGAATTTTACCGAGAAATACTACGAAACGAAGTTTAAGAAAAAACCCGAAATAATTGAGGCAAACAAGAAAGTTCTTCGCGATGGTTATAATTACGCGGGGAATATTCATGCCATCCCCAATACGTACACCATTAAGCCTGCCGATGCAAGGGTTAAAGGTAAGTACAGAACCATTAACGGGAATACCGCTACTGCATGGGGTTTGATAGCTGCTGCCGAAAAGGCCAATCTACCTTTGTTCTGCGGGTCGTACCCTATTACACCTGCTACCGATGTGCTTATTGAACTGGCCAAGCGAAAGGATTTGGGTGTTAAAACCCTTCAGGCCGAGGATGAGATTGCCGGTGTTTGTACCGCAATTGGAGCTGCTTTTGCTGGTAATTTTGCCGTAACCTCTACATCGGGCCCTGGTTTGTCGCTTAAATCCGAAGCTTTAGGATTGGCTGTGATGACCGAGTTGCCTATGGTTATTGTTAACGTACAGCGTGGAGGCCCTTCTACCGGATTGCCTACAAAAACCGAACAATCGGATTTAAACCAAGCTCTGTACGGTCGTAATGGCGAGGCTCCTATGGTGGTTATTGCTGCCAGCACTCCAAGTAATTGTTTCGACTTTGCATTCCAGGCTGGGAAGATTGCCATGGAGCATATGACTCCTGTAATTCTGCTCACCGATGGATTTATAGCCAATGGCTCAGAGCCTTGGCGTATTCCCAGCATGAAGGATTACCCTGCAATCAACCCTCCTATTGTACCTGAAAATACCGAGAATTTTATGCCGTACGCACGCGACGAGAAGCGTTTGGCTCGCGGTTGGGCTTTCCCCGGTAAAAAAGGTATTGCTCACCGTGTAGGTGGTTTGGAGAAAGATTTTATTAAAGGGTCAGTATCGCACGACCCAATGAACCACCAACGTATGACCGATATTCGCGAGGCTAAGGTGCAGCGTGTTAAGGAGTTTATTCCCGAGCAGGAGGTTTATGGTGATAAGGAGGGCGATTTGCTAGTTGTTGGATGGGGTGGAACTCAAGGCCATTTGCTAACTGCAGTTCAGGAAATGCGTGCAGCTGGTAAGAGTGTATCGTTGTGCCATTTCAACTATATCAATCCGCTTCCACGGAATACTCGCGACATCTTTACACGGTTCAAGAATATTGTGGTTTGCGAGTTAAACATGGGACAGTTTGTAAACTACTTACGCATTAATTTTCAGGATTTCAACTACCATCAATTCAATAAGGTACAGGGTTTGCCTTTTACTGTGGTTGAATTGGTTGATCGGTTTAACAAAATATTGGAGGGCAAATAGTCATGGAAGAAAAATACTTACATTATACTCCTCAGGACTTTAAGAGCGATCAGGAAGTTCGTTGGTGCCCAGGTTGTGGCGACCATGCCATTTTAAGTTCTGTTCAGAAAGCATTGCCCGAAGTTTCTAAGGTGTTGAAGTACAATCTGGAACGTTACGTTTTTGTATCGGGTATTGGTTGCTCGAGCCGTTTCCCCTATTATGTTGATACTTTTGGGTTTCATGGTATCCACGGCCGTGCTTCGGCTATTGCTACTGGCGTAAAGGTTGCAAACCCTACTCTTAGCGTATGGCAGATTACTGGCGATGGCGATGCTTTAGCAATTGGTGGAAACCACTTCATACATGCGGTACGTCGTAATATCGATACCAACATACTCCTTTTCAACAACCAGATTTATGGGTTAACAAAGGGACAGTACTCCCCAACTTCACCTCTGGGCAAAATTACCAAAACCTCACCATTCGGAACTGTGGAACACCCATTCCGCCCCGGTGAATTGGTAATTGGCGCACAGGGTAAGTTCTTTGCTCGCTCGTTGGATATTGATGTTAAGCTTACCTCGGAGTTGATGATTGAGGCCGCTAAACACGATGGTACATCGGTGGTAGAGATTCTTCAGAACTGCGTTATCTTTAACGATGGGGCTTACGATTATATTACCGATCGCGAGCATCGCGAAGATCGGGTAATCACTCTCCGTCATGGCGAAAAGATGGTGTTTGGTAAAAATCGCGATAAAGGGTTAATCCTTAGCGGGCTTAGCCTTAAGGTGGTTACCATTGGTCAGGGCGGTTTCTCCATGGACGACATCCTGGTTCACGATGCCTACAACCCGAACCCCGGCGTTCACATGATGCTTGCCAACATGGAGTTCCCCGAATACCCAGTTGCATTGGGCGTTATTCGCAACGTAAAGGATTCAACCTACGACGATAATGTTCGCGATCAGGTACTTGAGGTTATGAAGGATGCAAAGATCAAATGCGTAGACGATCTACTTAACAGCGGTGAAACCTGGGATGTATAGTTCCAGATAACCATACGGCAAAAGGGGAGGAAACTCCCCTTTTTTATTGTGCCCCCTCGGGTTGGGAGCGTAATTGTCGTCATTTTTGCATAAATTAGCCAGCGATAAAATTGACTGTATGCCAAATTCTTCCGCCGAATCCTATTTAAACTCCTATCAACTAGATATTGACGATACCTCGTTTCACCAGTTGATGCAGAAGCGTATCTATAAGGTACTGCTGATTTGTAGTAGTTACGATGCCTTCATGCTCGAAGAGGATGGCCGGATTGATGAACGGCTCTTCCATGAGTACGTGTCGTTAAACCTAAGGTATCCACCCTCTTTTATTCAGGCTCATACTCTGCGCGAGGTGCTTCGGGTTCTTCAACATGAGCGTATCGATTTGATTATCACTATGCTAAATGTAGGTGAGATCGATACGTTTAATCTAGCCAAAATGCTTAAGGGGCGGCATCCCAGCATTCCGATTGTTGTGCTAACTCCCTTTTCGCGCGAGGTGTCGTTACGTCTTCAGCGCGAGGATTTATCGGCTATCGATTATGTGTTCTGCTGGCTAGGTAATGCCGACCTGTTGTTGGCCATCATTAAGCTTATCGAGGATAGCATGAATGCCGAACACGATATTCTCGAAATTGGAGTGCAGGCCATTATCCTGGTGGAGGATTCGGTGCGCTACTACTCATCGTTTTTGCCCAATATTTATAAGATAGTATTCCGCCAGGCCCGGAGCTTCATGACCGAGGCCCTTAACGAGCATCACCGGATGTTGCGCATGCGGGGACGTCCGAAAATTCTGATGGCCACAACCTACGACGAGGCCGTTAGCCTATACAATAAGTACAAAAATAACGTGATTGGCGTTATCTCCGATATTAGCTATAAAGTGGATAATCAACGCGACCATCAAACCAAGGCGGGATTGCAACTTTGCAGGCTTATCCGCGAGGCTGATCCGAACATGCCATTCCTGTTGCAATCGTCCGATCTGTCGAATCGCCCATTTGCGCTGGAACTTGGGGCGGGCTTTGTTCATAAGTACTCTAGTACCTGTAATATAGAGATTCGCGACTATATTGTGGATAATTTTGGTTTTGGCGATTTTATATTCCGCAATCCCGAAACCATGGCCGAGATTGGCCGAGCCTCCGATTTAAGCCAGCTACTACAGCAAATACTTCGAATTCCCGACCAATCGCTGATTTACCATACCAGTCGGAACGATATATCAAAATGGCTGAATGCCCGGGCAATCTTTTCCATTGCCCAACTGTTTAAGCCCATGACTCTTAATGATTTTAAGAGTATCGACGATGCCCGGAGTTTCCTGTACTACGCCATCTCTGCCTACCGGTTAAGTAAGGGGAGGAGTATTATTGCTACGTTCGATCGGACAACCTTCGACGAGTACAAGTTTTTCTCGCGGATTGGCGAGGGATCCATCGGCGGAAAGGCGCGCGGATTGGCTTTTGCCAACCAAATGATAAAGCGCTACAAGCTATTCCATAAGTTCCACGATGTGATAATTTCCATTCCTCGCACGGTGGTGATTAGCACCGATTTCTTCGATGAGTTTATGGAGAGTAACAATCTGTACCAAATTGCTCTTCAGGAAGTAGAGGATGAGGTGATGTTGCAAGCCTTTATCTCTGCCAAACTTCCGGACCGGCTAAAGGTTGATTTGCTCAAGGTAATTTCGGTGTTTAAGCGCCCGTTGGCCATTCGCTCATCCAGTAAGTTGGAGGATTCTCATTACCAGCCCTTTGCTGGCATATACTCCACCCACATGGTACCGCATAGTAACGATACCGATGCTATGCTGGTCATGCTTTGTCAGGCCATTAAGGCGGTTTACGCATCGGTGTTTTTCAACGCCAGCAAGGCGTATATGAATGCAACCCAGAATGTGATTGATGAGGAGAAGATGGGGATTGTAATACAGGAGGTATGCGGTAATCAGTATGGCGATATCTATCTGCCCACTCTTTCGGGGGTTGCCCGTAGTATAAATTTTTACCCCATTGGTGCAGAGCGCCCCGAGGATGGTATTGCCAGCATCGGTTTTGGGCTGGGTAAGCTTATTGTTGATGGGGGAGTGTCGTTGCGGTTTTCGCCTAAGTATCCCAAAAAGGTGTTGCAGCTCTCGTCGCCCGAAATGGCGATGAAGCAAACCCAAAAAGTGTTTTATGCCCTCAATACCGATCCCGCTTCGTTCGCCCCTCAGGTTGACGATGGGGCAAACCTTATTAAGCGCGAAATTAAGGAGGCTTACAATATTCCCGATTTTAGGTTTGTGGCCTCGTCGTACGATTTTAATAACGGTACGCTGAACGATGGGTTTGCCGATAATCGATTAAACCTGGTTACTTTTTCCGGCGTGCTAAAGCATGGAAGCCTTCCCCTTAATAAAATACTGGCCGAACTCCTCGAAATTGGCAAAAAGGAGATGAACAATCATATCGAGATTGAGTTTGCCCTGAACATGAACCCGACTCCCGGCATGCCCCGGCTGTTCAATTTACTGCAGATCAGACCTATTGTGGAGAGCGAGCAAACCGAGGTGATTGATTGGGCCACGGTTGATCAATCGCGCGCAATTGTTTTCTCAAAGTCGGCGCTTGGGCATGGCTCGGTAAGCGATATATACGATTTTGTTTACGTTAAGCCCGATAAGTTCGATCCAGCCCGGTCGCTCGAGATTGCACAGCAGGTTGAGGCTGTGAATAAGCACTATATTAAGCTCCGGCGCAATTACGTAATTGTGGGGCCTGGCCGTTGGGGGAGTAGCGATCCTTGGCTCGGGATCCCCATAAAATGGTCGCAAATATCCGAAGCTCGGGTAATTGTGGAATCGGGATTGGAGAATTTCCGCGTTGAACCAAGCCAGGGAACCCATTTTTTTCAGAATCTGACCTCGTTTAGAGTTGCGTACCTTACCATAAATCCATATATGAACGATGGTATTTATGATTTAGACTACCTGAACACCCTTGAGGCCTCATTCGAATCCGAGTTTTTACGATGCATTACATTTGCGCAACCACTGAAAATTCAGGTTGATGGGAAGAATAATATGGGTGTCATTTTGAAAGCAGAAGATGGTGTTTCATAAAAGATTATAAGAAAAGATTGAAAAAACTGTTTAAGATCATATTTTTATATGAGCGTTTTCTTTTGAAATGTCATTATTAACACTCAAATTTGAACAACTTTTTTCAGGGAATAAAACCTGACTAGTTAAATAAAACACAGAGTTTTACAAATTAAAAAATTTAGCAATGGATGTAAATAAATTAATGGCCGAGCTTGAAAGAAAGCACCCAGGCGAAAAAGAGTACCTTCAGGCTGTACACGAAGTTCTTGAATCGGTAAAAGAAGTTTACGACAAGAACCCCAAATTCGAATCTGCAAAGATTATTGAGCGTATCGTTGAGCCCGATCGTATCTTCACTTTCAGGGTTACTTGGACCGACGACGAGGGTAATGTTCAAACCAACCTTGGTTACAGAGTGCAGTTCAACGGTGCTATTGGACCATACAAAGGCGGTTTGCGTTTCCACCCAAGCGTAACTCTATCAACCCTTAAATTCTTAGGTTTTGAGCAAACCTTTAAGAATGCGCTTACCACATTGCCTATGGGTGGTGGTAAAGGTGGTTCCGATTTCAACCCTAAAGGTCGTAGCGATGCTGAAATTATGCGTTTCTGCCAAGCATTCATGCTAGAATTGTGGAAATTCATTGGCCCTGAAACCGACGTACCTGCTGGTGATATAGGTGTTGGTGGTCGCGAAATCGGCTTCTTGTTCGGTATGTACAAGAAACTTGCTTGCGAGCACACTGGCGTTCTTACCGGTAAAGGTTTGAACTGGGGTGGTTCTTTGATCCGTCCTGAGGCTACAGGTTTTGGTGGTATCTACTTTGTTGACCACATGTTAAAAACTCGTGGTATCAGCATTAAAGGTAAAACCGTATCTGTATCTGGTTTTGGTAACGTGGCTTGGGGTGCTGCCCTTAAAGCTACTGAGCTAGGTGCTAAAGTTGTTGCTATTTCTGGCCCCGATGGTTATATCTACGATGAGGCTGGCGTTAGCGGTGAGAAGATTGACTACATGCTAGAGCTACGTAACTCTAACCAGGATATCGTTGCTCCTTACGCTAAGAAATTCCCTAGCGCTAAGTTCTTCGCTGGTAAAAAACCTTGGGAAGTAAAAGTTGACATTGCTCTTCCTTGCGCTATCCAAAACGAGCTTAATGGCGACGATGCTGCTCTTCTTATCAAGAATGGCGTTACCTGCGTAGGCGAAATCTCTAACATGGGATGTACTCCTGAGGCTATCGAACTATTCATCAAGAATAAGATTCTTTACGCTCCTGGTAAAGCTGTAAACGCTGGTGGTGTTGCTACTTCTGGTCTTGAGATGAGCCAAAACAGCCTTAAGATGAGCTGGACTAGCGAAGAGGTTGATCGTCACTTAAAACAAATCATGGAGAACATCCACTCTGCATGCGTTGAGCACGGTACTCAGAAAGATGGATACATCAACTATGTTAACGGTGCAAACATTGCAGGTTTCATGAAGGTTGCTAACGCAATGGTTGATCTTGGAACACTTTAATTTCGACTAAATATTTTTTGAAAAAGGAGCCCACGGCTCCTTTTTTTGTTGTTCTTTTTTTCAGATTAGGACCATATTTGCAACTAATTTATTGCATTCTTGTCATTTTATTGGCAGTTGATGGCGTAGGGGCTTTGGTAAGGCTTGTATTTGGCATAGTTTGTGCAGAGGGAATGGTCGTTGTGTGGTTTATTGGGTTTGATTTTTTTGTTGAGCCTTGCAATTTACACCGCTTTTTTTGTTAACTTTCGAGAAACGAGCTCTAGGCTTTAAATTTGAACAGATGAAGGAACGTTTTTTTTATGTTTTTTTTCTCTTGATTATACATATCCCCATGTATGGGCAGGGTATTGATTCGGTTCGTAGTGGTATGGTTGACTCCTTGGCTGTGCAGTGTGATATTCGAGGAGTAATACTATCGGGTGTGGAGAGTCGCATTCGGGAATGCTTCCGTACTGTTTCGGTGCAACAACTGAATTGTTACGGGAATCAGCAGATTGTAGATGCAGTAAGCCTTTTGGGCGATAAGAACAAGATTAGCCATACATTATGGATTTTGGAGGAAACAAAGACTCGGCCAGCCGATATACGCGCATTGGTTTACTCCAGCTTGCTGAAGGTGAATTACGCCAAACCCAATTTTTTTATGAAATCGATGATAAACAGCTATTTTACCAATTACCAGGATTCCAACGACTCGCTTGCGCGCCAGATTAGGCTGCTGCATGGGGTAATGATAAAGTAGTTTTTACTAAATTACATCACTTTTCAAGAATTGAATACTATTGATAATGAATTACTTAATAAAATTTTAAACACATGAAAAGAATTTTTATTTACATGATTGCCTGTTTGTCAATCGCATTAATGTTTACCTCCTGCGAAAAGGACGAGGAGTCTTTTGACGAAACGTTGCTTTATGGCGAGTGGATTAGTATGGAGTATGATTCCGAAGAGCAAAAAAATCATGAAGTTCACTATGAATACTTAAGCAGTAAGACTGGTAAAACCTGGGATATTACCGAGGATGTTCAGTATGAAAATGCTTCCACCTTTGAATGGACTTTAGTGAAATCTGACTTAACCCATATTCATATTATGGAAGGTGGCGGACAAGGAATCCCAAAGTCATATACTGTTACAGAGTTAACTGCGACTACTTTGAAGTATGAGGATCGGGTAGCTAACCCTGTGGTTAAATATTCATTGACTAAAAAGAAGTAAATTAAGTTATTACAGTATTTTTGGGGTATCCCTCTCCTTTTTTAGGTATGTTTTGATAAATTTTTGAATAATGAAAAAAGTGCTTAAAAGAATAGCTCTTGCGTTGGCCATACTGCTATTCGTTGTATTTTCCGTTATTGGTGTTGCATTGTGGTTTGTGTTTACCCCCGAGCGGTTAACCCCGGTGGTTAGGAAGCAGGCTGCGCAATTTTTAACCTGTCAATCGGAGGTGGAGCGCGTTGAGCTAACCTTCTTCAGCACTTTCCCTAAATTTGGCCTTAAGGTAAGCGGTTTTGCGCTGATTAACCCGATGCCCGATGCGCAGTCCGACACCTTGGTTCGTCTTGACGAGTTGATAGGTGTTGTGGATGTTGGCGTGTACTGGAAGCGCGGCGACATTGTGCTTAATGAGCTTATTGTACGCAAAGGATCTATCAATGCTTTTGTGGATAGCTTGGGCAGACCAAACTTCGATATTACACCTCCCGATACTGCCGTTGTTGAGGATACATCCGCATCGTCGGCTTTTAAACTGGATATTCACAATGTGGAGCTCGATGGCGTTGATCTATCCTATGTTGATAGGCAATCGAAAATGACTGCCGATGTTCGGGCTTTATCGCTACAGATGTCCGGTGCAATGGATTCTGTAAACTTAATCACCAATATCAACCTGAAGAATAGCTTGGTATCCTTTGACTTTGAGGGAGCGAAATACCTCGATAGCGCTGATATCAAATTTGCGATTCCCTCAAAAGTGGTAATGGCAAGGAGTTTCGTTGAGTTCGATGAATCGGTGTTTTCGATTAACGGCATTGAGCTATCGTTCAAGGGCACTGTCGAGAACGACACTGTGAATAGGCGCATTAACACCGATGTGGAGTATGAACTCCGTAAATTCCCGGTATCAACAGCAATCGCATTAATACCCGCTTCTTTTCAGTCGTACCTTAAAGGAATTGAGGTTGATGGCTTTTTTGAATCCGATGGTAAGGTATCCGGGTTCTACACCGATTCGGTAATGCCGCTGATGGATATTCACATGGTATTTACCGATGGAACGCTGAAATACGATGCGTTGCCATTGCCCTTAAGCAGTATTAATGGCGATTTTACGTTCTACTCCGATTTAAAAAATGATGCAATTTCGTATTTTAGAATAAATAGTTTTAGCGCGAATACCCCAAAATCGTCATTTGGCACAAAGGGAGTGGTTAACCATCTTTTTTCCGACATCCGAATCGACCTGAATTCCCAAATAGGACGTCTGAACCTGTCGGAGTTGAAGCCTTTTATCCCCGAGGATATGAATATCAAAATGAAAGGGATTGCGGCGGGTAACGTACAAACTGCCTTTTCGATGTCGCAGGTTGAAAAGATGTTGCTCGATAAGATGAGAATTGCAGGCTCGGTTACGCTGTCGGATTTCGATTTTGCATTCGACAGTATATTCATGAAAACCAATAAAACCAAAGTCGATTTTGCTCTACCCAATCCGAATAAGCAGAATAAATATTCGCAATACCTTTACTCCAAGGTTCAAGCCGAAAATGTTGAGGCGGGAATACTCAAAGGGCCCAGGACATTTATTCGGAATGGCATAATTACGGTGGAAACGTCCGATGTTATGGATACCACCCGACTCCCCGATGTGGCCTGTGTTTTCGATATCGATTCGTTGGCGGCTAGCATGGATACCATCGATGTTCAAATTCGTAAGCCAAAGGGTAAGTTGGTGATGCTATCGCAGAAGGGTCCAAGCCGAAAGGACGAGGTTGCCGTTACCTATAGCAATCTGGGCTTGAATGCAAAGGCTGGAGAAAGCACTGTGAAACTAGATAAAACCCATTTGGTGGCAAATGTTTTAAACTTTATGGATGCCCCCAAAATTGATTTGGAGTGCGAGGCAGCTAACCTCAGTGCTGCAATGGATGGGAATTCTGTCGATATTGTTAAATTTAGTATAAATACCAATCTTGTGAACGATCCTACGCAGAAGGATTCGTTGCTGCAATGGATGCCAAAGGGAACGTTGAGCTTGGATAAGGGAATTATTAGAACAGCAATGCTCAATAGTCCGCTCGAAATCCCTTCGATAAAGATGAATTTTTCGCCTGAAGTGTTTGATATTAAGGAGAGTCATCTAAAAATCGATCGGTCCGACTTTAGCCTTTCAGGAACGTTAACCAACATGTTATCGTACTACCGGGGCGACTCGTTGCTGAAGGGCGACTTTAGTTTTGTTTCAAGTCAAACCGATGTACTCCAGTTAATGAGCCTAACCAGTGGTATAGGAGAGGACAGTTCGTCTACTGATGAACAAACAGTGGTGGATGATTCGTCTAGTGTAACTGGACCATATATGGTTCCCAAGGGGATCGATGTTACTTTAAAAACAAAAATCGACAGGGCCTTATTTGGAACTGAGGTTGCTCGGGATATCCGGGGGGAGGTTAGGGTTAGGGATGGCTTATTGGTTCTCGACGATTTGCTTTTTACCACTCCAGCCTCTAAAATGCAGCTTACAGCCATATATAAAACACCTCGAAAGAATCATTTATACGCATATTTTGACTATCATATGCTGGATATTCAAATAGAGGATTTGCTGAAGATGGTGCCAAGCATTGATACCATGATGCCCATGCTGCGGTCGTTTAAGGGGAATGCCGAGTTTCATCTTGCTGCCGAAACCTACATGGATTCTTTGTATAAGCCCAAAAAATCGACAATTAGAGGGGTATCTTCTATAAGAGGATATGATCTTGTGTTGATGGATGGCGAAACGTTTACCGAAATTGCCAAAACCTTGAGGTTCACAAAGGGTGCTCAGAATAAGGTGGATAGTTTGTCTGCTGAGTTTACTATATTTAAAAAAGAGATAGATATTTATCCCTTTATGGTTGTAATGGATAAGTATAAGGCGGTTGTTGCTGGGCGGCATAATTTGGATATGAGTTTTAACTATAACATATCGTTGCTGGAAAGTCCGTTGCCAGTTAAAATATGCGTTGATGTAAGTGGGAATGTTGATGATTTAAAGGTTCGGCCTGTTAAGTGTAAGTACGAGGATCTTAATCGCCCTGTGTCTCGAAAACTGTTGCAGAATAGGCAAATGGAGTTGCGTAAAATGATTAGGGAATCGATAATGAAGAATGTTGTTAAAGAATAGACCTTTTTGATTTAATGTAACTTTGAATTTTATGGAAACATCGCGTATAGTATACACCGGAAGTCTTAGAACTGAGGCTGAACACGTGCGCTCGGGGAATAAACTAATTACCGATGCGCCGGTTGATAATAACGGCAAGGGAGAGTATTTTTCGCCTACCGATTTGTTGGCTACATCGCTGGCCACTTGTATGGTTACAATAATGGGTATGGCGGCGCAAACCCACGGGTTTAGTATCGATGGAACCTCAATCGGTGTGCAAAAGGTAATGGGAGTAAATCCCCGACGGGTGGTGGAGGTTGTTATCGACCTGCATTTTCCGCATAACAATTACACTCCCAAGGAGCGTAAATTGATAGAGCTGTCGGCCAAGGAGTGCCCTGTGGCGCAGAGCCTACACCCCGATCTGAAGCAAACTATTCGTTTCCATTTTGGGGAATAAAAAAACGGGCATTGCCCGTTTTTTTTATGATTATTGCCATAGATTAGAGCGACTGCTTGCTTTCGGCTGCAATGCTTCTGTCTACTTTCTTAATTAATCCTTGAAGTACATTGCCTGGGCCTAGTTCTACAAACGCTGTAGCGCCATCGGCAATCATATTTTTAGCTGTTTGAGTCCAACGTACCGGAGCGGTTAGCTGGGCAACTAAATTCCTCTTGATTGTTTCTGAATCGCTGGTTGGTTTAGCGTCAACATTTTGGTATATGGGGCAAATTGGCTTGTTGAACGCAGTTGCATTTATGGCAGCCTCAAGCTCTTGGCGGGCAGGTTCCATCAATGGCGAGTGGAATGCTCCGCCTACGGCTAACTTTAATGCACGTTTAGCACCTGCCTCGGTGAGTTTTTGGCAGGCCATATCAATACCTTTTATCGATCCCGAGATAACAAGTTGACCCGGACAATTATAGTTTGCTGCAACAACAATTTCGTCTATTGAGTTGCAGATCTCTTCCACCTTCTCGTCGTCGAGTCCAAGTACGGCAGCCATTGTCGATGGTTCCTTTTCGCAGGCCTTTTGCATGGCTATTGCGCGTGCCGATACCAGCTTCAACCCATCTTCAAAGCTGAGCGCTCCAGCGGCAACAAGGGCTGAAAATTCGCCTAGCGAATGCCCTGCCACCATTTCGGGTTTGAAATCGTTACCTAAAACCTTTGATAGGATTACTGAGTGGAGGAATATTGCCGGTTGAGTAACCTTGGTTTGCTTCAAATCCTCGTCGGTGCCGGCAAACATTAGGTCGGTAATTCGAAAACCAAGAATTTGGTTTGCTTTTTCGAACATCTCCTTGGCCATTGGCGAGTTGTCGTAAAGGTCTTTGCCCATACCAACAAATTGTGCACCCTGACCGGGGAATACGTATGCTTTCATAATTTTAGGGTTAATGATTTAGCACGACAAATGTAACCCATTTTTCGAAATCTTCAATTGTATTGTGGCGATGTGGTTTTAGTCCCAGATCAATTCGTCGATGGGGATGCCGGTTAGCAGAGGATTCTTGTCGGTTATCTCAATTTCTCCGCCCTGATTGATGGTTATTATGCAGTCGTAAAGGCTGTCCCCTTCGAGTAGGCATGTCAAAATGGTGAACGAGTTGCTGCGAAACGAAACCACCGGTGGCTTAATAGCCGCGTGTATGGTTTCAAATTTTTCGGGGCTTGGCATTTGGGCAAAGTCAATATCCTCGATACTTGTTACCACCTGAAGTTTACTATTGTTAATCCAAAGTGTATTTACCACTTGTTTTGCGTATTCCAGGGTGTTGGTAATGGATAGCGATGGCTGCTCAATGCTGTTTGCCTCCGCCCATCCCCGGGGTGTTCCATCCAGCAGAATTGTATTCTCCCCGTTGTCCAGTAATTTGTACTGGGCAATGGGGGTGTAGCTGGTGTCGGTTAGGGTGTGTAGTGTGAAGTTTGTATGGCCTGCAATTGGAGCGCTAAGCATTGAGCATTGGCGAATATCGTCAATTACAGAATTTTGAGTCTCGTTCACTTTGGCGGCTAGCCTTTCAGTCAAATTTTTATTGTAAATATCCATTCCCCAGAGTTTTATGTTGTCCCAAAGCGTGTAGTGATGGGTACAATAATATGAAAAAATAAACTTCATGTCAAGTTTATTCTGTCAATATGTTATATATGATAATATTTATATTTGATAATAGGATGCGTAATTGGTGGTTTTCTCCCGTGTGATGGTGTAATTATGGATGAGAATTGTTCTATTTATTGTTGTTTTATTGCGAGATTGCGGAATGGGGGGGGCTCTTTATGAATTTTAACTAACATCATTAACGAGCTCTTTACTTGCGTTGTTTTATGTTGTAAATTTGATTTTATAGTATAAACCTAAAATAGTAACTGTATGAAACGATTGCTGTTTATTGCTTTGGCATTGCTGATGTTCGGCTCTGCAAATGCTCAACTTTTTAAGGTATTTGGGCACGATGTTGGGTTTATTTATGTGGGCCCTAAAGTGGGGATGACCTATTCTACCATATCCAATATATCTGATATGATGGTTATGGATACTAAAAGCAAGTCCGGTTATCAAATTGGAGCGGTTGGTGAGTTTGGGTTTACTTCCAAGTTTTCAGTGCAAACCGAGTTGCTATTCTATTCACGAGGGGTGAGGTATGATGCTATTGACGGGGGAATCCGGATGAATTATTTTGGATTACCCCTTCTGGCTAAGTACACGTTTAAGGTGCTAGGCCTGACTAAGGTTTACGCCATGGGTGGAACATTCAACGATGTCAGGACTAAAGGCGAATTTTATTATGATGATGGCGAAACGTATGAACTTGGGTCTGGCTTTAAAAAGTACGACTGGGGATTTAGTTTTGGAGCGGGAGCTCAGTATCCTATGGAAATGGGGATTTGGGCTTTGGATATTCGGTATAATTTAGGGATGGTGGATCTGCACGATGAAGCGGGCGATGATTATAAAACCCGTAGCCGATCGTTTGGTTTTGCGCTCACCTATAAGTTTGATGCTGTTGATATTTTCTTTAAGATAAAAAATAAGCGAAAAGCAAAGGGCGATAATCCCGAGACCACCGAAACTTCCGATGCCAAAGGATTGAAGGTTGAATAATAATGCAACGGAATTGTAAATGCCGCAGGGGTAAACTCTGCGGCATTTTTGTTGCTTGTTGTTGTTCAATACAGGGGGGAGTACCTGCAAGTGGCTGAATTCCTATGGGGTTAAAGCGATTGTGCCTCCTCAATAAGTTTGTAGGAACTGGCTTTTCCCAGATACTTGTCAATAACCGAGTGCATTAGGTATATCAGTGGGGTTAATACAATGGCCAGGAATATCTTGTAAAGGTACTGTATTAAGCCCACGGCAAGTACTTGGCTCATGGACCAATTGCCTAGTAGATAAAACGCGATGAATAGAATCAGAAAGCTGTCCACCAATTGCGATACAACGGTGGACCCCGTAGCCCTGAGCCACAACCATTTGTGCTGTGTGAGTACCCTTAAATAGTGGAACGTGTAAGCATCAACCATTTGTCCAATTAGGAAGGCTGTTATCGATCCAATTATTACCACCCTTGCCTAAAAATTGTGCTGTAGGCGTAGTTTATGTTAAGCGAGTTGCCCTGGGGGTCTATGGCGTTGTTGTCAATCCAAAAGTTGGCCGGGGGAGCTTCGGTGGCAATATAAATAATAAAAAACGAGTAGGCTATCATCCCAGCACCAATAATACTGATGCGTTTAACCCCGCTGCGTCCAAAGTACTCGTTGATTATGTCGGAGAGAATAAAAACGATGGGCCAAATTAGTACTCCAACGCTCATCTCCAGGTTTAAGGTTGTTCCATTGATGAATGGAAATGCCATGGCGGGAATGTTGAGCAATTTCTCTACAGATAGGATCTTTGCTCCAATCACTTCGGCAATCAGCGCGTTGGTGATAAATAATGTGGAGAGGACTATAAACAGCTTGTGTTTTTTGGGGATGTCCTCCTGTATGAGCTCCATTTATTGAGTGTTAAGGTAATTGTGAATCAAAGATATTAAAATTAAAGTTTAAAGCAAGTCTTTGATAATCAAAAAGCAGAAAACGTTGATGTATAAGATGTGATTCGACTCCTAGATTGTAGGTAGTTACTTTATGTACTCCGAGTTCGTGGCGTTTTTGGGTTTATTCAGCTTGTATTTCCCTGTATATACTTTACTGTAAAAAAGTTTCATTTTTGTCGAAAAAAAATATGTGTTTCGTTTTTTATTGTATTTTTATAAGTTGTTAAGATGTATATGTATAGTTAATTATGCGCATTGATGAGGCTTTATGATGCTTTGAATATTCGGAAGGACGAGTCGCTGGCGGTCATGTATTTTGTGCTGCAATCCTTTTTTTTAGGGACTTTCCTGGGAACGTTCGATGTTGGCGCAAACACCCTATTCCTTCAGGTATTCGACGAAACAATGATCCCGAAAGCCATTGTAATATCCGGGTTAACCGGTATCTTACTTACTTCGCTCTACTCATACTTTCAAAATAGGGTGGTTTTCTCGCATTTGGCTGTGCTAACCTATTTTTGGTTTTTGTGTTAACCTATTTGCTGCGGTTTGGCTACTACTTTTCCGATTCCAAGTGGCTTGCCTTTGCACTATTTGTTTTGATGGGAAACTGAATATTGGGCTTGGTGGGTTTTGAGGACTGTGAGCGGATATTCTGATTTAAGACAGGGAAGCGCTTGTTCGGCATAATAGATATGGGGCAGGTTATTATGCACTTGAGCAGCTGGGCTGTTCCTTTTGGTGGCAAGGGTTTTACCTCTGTAAACCTCCCCATACATAAGCCTGAAGCGCATGGCCTTTATTATTCAGGTGCTTATAAATTCACATTTCTGATTATTTGCTAATTGGCGCAGGAGTTGAAACGCAAAAGCAGGTTCTTCGATACCATGAAAATTCCGTATGTGCGGACAATGGCTTTTTTTGTGATATGCTCGATGCTGGTCGCCTTTTTTGTTCATTACCTATTTCTAGCTGTGGCCGATAGCCGCTTCGAGAGCAACGAGGAGTTGGCAAAATTCCTTGGGGGATTAATGGGGACGCTAACATTTGTGAGTATCCTGATAAAAACATTTGTGTACGGCCCCCTGATGAAAAACTACGGATTAAGGGTAAGCTTACTAATTTCTCCAATTATCGTGGCCTTAGTTTCGGTTGGCGCTGCTTTGGTGGGGTCGTTTTTTGGATATACCATTGCCTCGGCTGCTTTCACCTTCTTTTTCCTGCTAATTTCGTTGGCAAAACTTTTCCAGAAGGCTCTAAAGGATTCCATCGAGGGACCTTCGCTGAAGATGATTTACCAATCGCTCGATCCCAATATCCGCTATGAGGTTCAGGCTCGGGTTGATGGAACTATAAACGAAATGGCGGCTTTGGCATCCGGCATATTCCTTACCATTTTGAGTTTAATCAGTTTCATACATCTTATTCATTATACCTATTTCCTGATCGGTATAATTGCCATGTGGTCTTTTATCACTCTGAAGCTTTACCGAGGATACCGGAAAAGCTTGGAGGACACTCTGGATCAGGCTCATCATAAGGAAGTGGCTATACCTGAATTTAACAAATTCCTCATAAGCATTGGTCGGTTGGATATCTCAACTCAGATTTCTATTGTGGAACGATCTAAACCCTGGGAATTCCCGCGGTTCCTCAAAGAGAAATTAGATGATTGTGATGCCGCAAGTTTGCCTTGTATTCTGTCGAAGATTGAAGAGCTTGGTTGTGTGGAGTTGATCCCTGCATTGGAGAATGTTAGAAACGATAGGCTTCGGAGTTGCGATCATTTGTTGAACAGTACACTGGCGGTTTTAAGGGGAATACAAAACGATTCCTCCGATGTTGATAAGATTCAGCGTTTAATTACTTCCAAAGATTTTGAGGATAGGCTTTATGCCGCCAAACTTATTGGCGCATCAAAAAAAATAGAGGTGCGTAATAGTTTAACATTCCTCATGCGCGATTTGGTGCCCGCTGTTAAAATGCAAGCCATTTGGGCTGCCAGGGGAACCAGCTCCAAGGAGCTCATCGTTTTTCTTCTCGATTTTCTGGATAAGGATCGGTATGCACCATTTGCCCATGCTGCGCTAATTAACTCCGGCGAAACAGGCCTAGAGCTGTTGGAGATGGCGATGCAGCGGAGTAATGCCTCGGCTATGTATAAGAAGCGTGTTTTGAGGATTATCCCCGATACTGGTAGCCGTATTGCATCTTCGGGGCTGTTTGCCCATTTATCGGTGAAGTCGGCTCTAAATCCGGTTGTGGTTGATGGTCTTCTGAAGTTAAATTTTGTACCCGACGATAAGGAACGGCTACACATCACCAAGATGCTGATTGAGCAGGCTGGAATATGTGCGTGGAATTTGAATGCCTATCAGCAATGCCCTAGTACATCTCTCTATCCATTTCTCCGCGATGAGCTCGACCGTGAGTTCCATCAGAGCATTCAACGCCTGTTCGATATTCTTAAATTGTTGTACGATCGGAATTCCATTGAGGCGGTGCTGGAAAACTTGGAGGCTGGTACTGGCCAAAGCATTTCGTTTGCCGTTGAACTGCTCGACACATTTATGGGCGAGGAGTTAAAACCCTATATTGTGCCATTGCTCGAGGATACTAGTATTAGCAATAAGCTATGGGCGCTCGAGAGCTATTTCCCATTGCGCCATTTCTCGAACATCGATTTGTTGAAGGCGATTATTAACCGCGACAATAATTTAATTGGCAAGCAGGCGAAGATATATGCTTAAATGCTTTTCGCTTTGCCGATGCCCAGAATATTAGCGTCGATTTGGTTTGCGCCTATTTAATACTGATAAATACTTGCAAATTTCACCAGATTATCGAGGCATTAGTCGCGATCAGTTCCTGTTGTGCAAAAAAGGCTTAACGATAAGTTGCGGGTTGAGTTTCAATCGGTTAATGGATGTGTCGCGTGTAACGGGCAGTTCCATTGTCGATCGGATCGCATTCTACAAAATGGTACATTCCGAGCGGTTGGATCCCCAAAATTTAATTTTTATCCTTTACAATGCGTCTGTGGTGCGTTTGAAAGCGGCCGATTTTCACGATATCGATATTTTTAAGGGGAGGGCTATGCTCCTGTTCGTGGAGCGGGGCAAGGTATTGGTGGCCGATGGAGACGCGGTGTCGCTCGAATTTGTTGATAGTTCAATTGTGAACACTTGGCGGTTTAGCCCGCAGGCCAAGCTCCGGATTGCAGAGGAGTCGGTTATTCATTATATCGATATGAATTGGCTTGTTGATAGCATGTACGATAACGAGCATCTGGTGCAATATCTCGAAAGTATTTAATTCACTAATAAAACAAGAACTAATGGATTTAGAGTATATGAAACAGCAGCAAACTACTATTTTTCGACAACTGATTTACAGTATTGTTTTCCCTGTTGTTATTGCATTGATTGTTCTTGGAGTAATAAACTTCAGAAACACCCGGAATATCTTAAAGGAGAGTAATAGAACTCGAAACTATTTAATATCAAATGAGTTAACTCAGGTTCTGCGATTCCAGGACATTACGCTTTCCATTCTCGAGGAGAATATCAATCCAAAGCTCGAGAGCGTTAGTCGGAAATTGGTGTACGAGTATTTTAAATCGACCAAATCTATAAAGGAGGCCAATCTGAAGAGGATACGCGAGGAACTTAACCTCGACCCGCTGTTTTACGATTTTTATGTGATTGATACGAACGGAATTGTTGTTAATACTACGTTTAAGCCCGATTTGGGACTCAATTTCTTCTCGTTTGGCGAGGAGCATAGGTCGTTAATTAAGCGAATATTTAAGGAGGGCGTGTTCCGTAGCGAGAAGTTTACCATTGAGGGCACTACCCGACGGCTCAAAAAGTACACCTACGAGCCTACACTCGATGGAAATTATATCATCGAGTTGGGCGTGCGTTCCAATACTGCCGACGAGATTATCAATCTTATTAAATCGACACTGAACAATTTTAGCGTAAAGGAGAAGTCGATTGTTTCAGCTGAACTTTTTATGAACGCCGACGATCCGTTCTCGTTAACTAAAACCGATGACATTGCCGCTGCCGAGAAGCAGTTTATCCGTGAGCGTTTTTTAAAAATGGATACGGTAGCCTTCGAAAAAAAGGAAAATGGGCGATTTTTAGCCTATCAGTATTTTTTTATGACCTCCGATAACTCGGAGCTTTATAAAGGCTCCGTAATCCGTATCGTTTCCGATCGCACTAAAGAGATTAAGGACGAGTACTTCAGGCTTATTAGTTTTGTACTCATCTTTTTAACTGTTCTTTTCGTTATCAGTTTTCTCATATTCCGTAAAACCAAGGTGCTAACCGATCCTATCAAGAAATTGGTTACCAATGTGAACCGAATTGCCGATGGAAACCTGAACGAGCGAGCCGAGGTGATTGGAAACAACGAGATCACGACCCTTTCCATGAAATTCAACGTGATGATTGAGCAGCTGGAGGAGCTGTACACCGATTTGGATAAAAAGGTGAAGGAACGAACCGCTGAGGTGGTGGCGCAGAAAGAGGAGATTGAAGCCCAAAAGGATGAAATTGAGAAGCAGCGCGATAAATTGGCCGATCAGCAGAAGCATATTATGGATAGCATCCTGTATGCCAAGCGATTGCAGTACGCCATTTTGCCTACCGACGAGTTTATTAAGGAGCTCTTCCCCGAATCGTTCATCCTGTTTCATCCAAAGGACATTGTGAGCGGCGATATATACTGGTTCTACAGGCAGGGAAACAAGCGGTTCTTTTCGGCCATCGACTGTACCGGGCATGGTGTCCCCGGTGCGTTGGTTTCGATGGTGGGGCATAACTGCCTCGATTATGCGGTGAAGGATCTGAAGCTCGACCGGCCAGTCGATATTCTCGAAGCCCTTAACGTGGGCGTTACAACTACATTTAAGGAACGCGACGAGGATGGCGCCGTGAAGGATGGAATGGACATAGCCCTTTGCTGTGTTGATTACACTACCATGAAGATGGAGTTTGCCGGAGCTTACAATCCCGCTCTGATACTCCGGAATGGTGAAATTATACAGCTCAAAGGCGATAAGTGCCCCATTGGTGCATTCTCGCGCAGAGCCATTACCGGATATACCCATCAGGAGATTGACGTGCTTAAGGGCGACATGGTTTATGTGTTTTCCGATGGTTATACCGACCAGTTTGGGGGCGATGATAACCGGAAATTCCTGATGCGTAATTTCAAAAATCTTTTGCTCGAGGTGCACCAACTCCCGGTCGATCAGCAAAGGAATAGGATGGAAGAGGTGCTGTTCGATTGGATGAAATACGAAAGTCAGCTCGACGATATTTTAGTTATTGGTGTAAGGGTATAGCTATGCATAAAACGATGCGAATTTCACTATTCTACAGTTCTGATAAGCGGATGACCGAGGTTTTTATTCCCGCTTTTACGCGCAATCTTAAGTATTGCATGGAGCGCTTTAATGCTCCGGTCGAATTTTTTACCGACAATGCGGCCAATGCTAATTTCGATTGCCGATTGATTGTTATTTCGGCTGCCGATCTATCTCAGGCTTCCTTTATGGAATCATTGAGGGCCGAGCGTTGTCTAAACGGCAATACCTTTATAATACTAACCAATCCTGTGAATAGTCCGGCAGCGTCCTCCTTGATGCAGAGCTGTAGAAGTTTTAATTTTTGGGATCAAATAGTTGAAACCTCCGAAATTCGCTATTTTGATGACTCCAATACCGAAACCCGCCATTTATATTGGGAGCGCATTACCGATATTGCCTTCGAGATTCTTGATAGGGTCAATGGTGCTAACTCCGGATTGCCACAGGTTTACCTGGCTCAAACCGACGATTCGCAAAGCTACGATCGCGATAATATTAAGCGCGATTTGTCCGATATGGGCTATTCTGTGGTTCCTCAGGTGTTAATTAGCAATAATTACGACGAGTCCGTTGAGCAGATAACCACTATGTTGAGTGGCGCAAGTCTTTTTATCCACATGATTCCTGCTTCGTATAGCCCGTATTTTGCCAATAAAAGCATCTCGATTGTGGAGCATCAGTGCAACCTGTCGGCGAAACTTATTGGTGATGGACGTAACGATATACGCCGTATAATCTGGATCCCATCGGATTATGATATTGCAGACGATAAAAACCAAATTTTCATCGAGAAAATTCAACGCGATTTAGATCAGTCGCACAATACGCTTGTGCTCAAGGTTACGCTCGAGGATTTGAAAAAGGTTTACCGGAAAATGCTATTGGGTGAGGATGTGGAGAATGTTAAACGTACTGAGCTTCCGGGTGTGTATATGATTGCCGATAGTATTAACGATAGCGTTAAAACACAGATTGATAGCGAGGCTCAGGCTGCTGGTTTGAAATTTGGCATTAACTACAACGGTATCAGTTATAACGATCATTTAAAGTATTTGGCTAGTGCTCAGGTTGTTGTAATTAACTATACGCACGAGAATAGTCAGTGGATAAACGTTAAGGTGCACGATGTGCTAAAATCGCCGGGGCTCGATACTTCGGTTCCGAACAAGAAACTTGTTCTCATAAAAAACTCTAAGGATTTGGATACTAGTCATTTCGAACAGTTTTTTAATGAGGTTCGAGTTGTTGAGGCCAGTGAGATTAAGTTGAATGTACTGTAAATAATTTAATAGTTAAAAATATGGTTACATTAACCAAAAATGGTGTTGTAACAACCAATTTAGTCAATCCATTCCCTGGGTTAAGGCCTTTTCATACCAGTGAGGCGCACCTGTTTTTTGGGCGCGAGGGGCAGAGCGAGGAGGTGCTTTCCAATTTGGCCAAAAATAGGTTTGTTGCAGTTCTGGGGGCATCCGGAACAGGAAAATCGTCGCTGATTTACTGTGGGCTACTCCCTACTCTTTACGGAGGGTTTCTGCACAACGGCCGATCTAAGTGGAAGGTGGTGATTACCCGCCCGGGATTGAATCCTGTTGGCAATTTGGCTAAGTCTATTGCCCAAACATTTAGCCAGTCGTCGGAGTCCGAGCAGGTCGAAACCGATAGTTTTATCGATCAGGCCTTGCTGAAACGCTCGTCGTCGGGTATTCAGAATGTGGTTAAACAGTATGGAGTCGATTCCAACGAGAATGTCCTTATTCTGGTCGATCAGTTCGAGGAACTATTCCGATATCAGTACTCAACCAAAGACGCATCGGCATTAAACCAATCGGAGCATTTTGTTAATCTGCTGATTAGTGCCATTAGGCAAACCGAGATGCCTATCTATGTGGTAATCACCATGCGATCCGATTTTATAGGCGATTGTTCGCCCTATCAGGGTCTCACCAAGTTGATTAACGACAGCCATTACCTAATTCCCCGAATGACCCGCGACGATTTTCGCAAGGCTGTTACAGGGCCTATTGCGGTGGGGGGAGGTAAAATTACCGATCAGCTGGTACAGCTTCTCCTGAACGAGATGGGGAACAACCCCGATGAGTTGCCAATACTTCAGCATGCCCTGATGCGTACCTGGGAGTACTGGTTGAACAGTACAAACCATACCCATCCGTTGGGAGTTAACGAGTACGAGGCTATTGGTAGGATGGAGCGAGCCCTGTCGGTTCATGCCAACGAAGCCTTCGACGAAATCTCCTTTGAGCAAAAAAAAGTTTGCGAGGTAATATTTAAGTCGCTTACCGAGAAGGGTGCCGATAACCGGGGTGTGCGCCGGCCAACCAGTGTGGCTGAGCTTGCCCGCATTGCCGAAACTACTCCCGCTGAGGTTATTAAGGTGGTTGAGATTTTTCGTAGGAAAGGTCGAACATTCCTCACCCCAGCTCCTGGCATTGAGTTAAATGGCGATTCATATATTGATATTTCGCACGAGAGTTTGATGCGAGTTTGGGATAAACTTAGAACATGGGTGGAGGACGAGGCTGCCTCGGTGAAGATGTACGTGCGCCTTGCCGATTCCGCCGAACTTTACGATTTGGGCAAAACCTCGCTCTGGGGACCTCCGGATTTACAGTTGGCCATTAATTGGCGCGATAAGCAGCAACCCAATCTGGCCTGGGCGTCGAGGTACAATCCGGCTTTTGAACGCACCATGGTTTACCTTCAAACCAGCGAGGAGGAGTACATTGCCGAGGAGGAGAATAAGGTGCGATTGCAGAAACGCGCTATCCGTCGTTCAAAAATTGTTGCGCTGGTTCTCGGAACTGCAGCCCTAATATCAATTGGACTGGGGATTCTTGCCCTTGTGCAGCGACAGGATGCGTTAAGCGCTAAGACCGATGCCGAAAAGCAAAAGGAGATTGCGACTGAGCAGGCCATTGAGGCGAAAAAACAGCGCGAACTGGCATTGCAGAACGAGAAGTTGGCAATGGTGCAGAAGGATAGTGCCGAAATTCAGCGTAGACTTGCAGTCCAGCAAACCCTTGTTGCTCAGTATAACCTTTCCGAGGCCGACAGGCAGCGCGCTATTGCAACCAACAAATCGATTGAGGCACAGGAGCAGCAGAAATTAGCCGAGCAGAATGCCGCGCTTGCTAAAACGCAGAAGGATAAAGCCGAGGCAGCGAGCCGCGATGCCGAGCGGCGCCGGATGCTCTCTATTGCCCAGTCGATGGCTGTTAAAAGCGAACAGCTTACCACCGACACTTTGCTAAAAGGTTTGCTGGCTTACCAAGCGTATAGCTTTAACCAGGATTTTACTGGAGTTGCCTACGACCCCGACATCTACCGGGCTATTTACTCGGCGGTGAAACTGTTTAAGGGTGATGGTTTTAATGTTTACTCCGGGCATTCCAGTTTTATCCGGACATTTGTTCAGATTAATGGGGTGTTTTACTCCGCGGGTAGCGATGGGCGCTTAATCGCTTGGGATGCTCATTCGAAGGTGCCTCAAATCCTCAATAGCGATTTGTCTATTGTTAAAAAGATTGCCATGCACGGCAATATCCTATACGGTGTTACCGATAACCGTTTTTTTGCATACGATTTACAGGCTAAAACATCCGATTTATACACTATTCAGCCCAACGAGGTTAAAGACTTTTTTGTGTTGCCCAACGGCAATTTGCTGATTGTTTATAATCAGTATATATCCATTACACCCGATTACAAGAGCAAAGGGCGTGTGGTGTTCAAAACCGATTCGCGGATTAATGCTGCTAAATACTACAAGCACAACAATACGCTCTGTATTGCTAACTTGGATGGCAGTATTATGTTGATTCAAAATGTTTTGGATGATCAGCCTGTACAAAAGCAGGTGACGTCGGTAGCTCGTGCAAACTGGGGCGATATTGCATATAATCCACATCGCAACATCCTGGGGGCAGGCTTGGGCTCAAATGAGGGAACTATTTACCTGTGGGATCTTAATGCCGAACAGCCCCAGAGAATACTTAGGGGGCATACCGCAAAAGTTTCGTCCATTGTATTTTCCAACGATGGTAAATATATGGCATCGTCGAGTTACGATGGATCGGTTCGGCTTTGGAATATGGGCGATTTAAACACGCTTCCCATTGTGCTCGACGATCACAACACATGGGCTACCTATGCCATATTCTCTAACGACGATCAGTATGTTTTTACAGGCGATAAGGTGGGGAATATCCGTCGCTACCCTTTGAGCGTTTCCCGATTGATTGATGGTTATTGTGATTATTTGAAACGTACGTTAACTCGGGATGAGTGGAAAAACTATGTGGGTGAGGATATTGAGTATAGCCCCACTGAATGCAAGTAGTTGATTATATGTTTTTTAATTAGATGGTATGTGCTTGTGTTTATACAATGCGAAATGATTAAATCATGAACACCTAGTTGCCGTATGCTTGTTGGTAGGAAGGGAGGCTGGTTTCATGTTTGTATTTTTATGAGTAAAACTCATATTTAAGTTGAATTTATTCGGAAATAAGATATTTAATGAATTTTAAACACATGAAAAGTTACATTGCTGTTATTCTTCTGGTTTTTTCAATTGGTTTTGCCAGTGCTCAAACCGCATCGGTTTGCACCGAGGTGCTTAAGGAGGCCGAGCGGAAATTCGATGAGGGTAAACTCGATGAGATTCCCCAGATGCTTCAGTCATGTTTGCAGGATGGTTTTACCAAGGAGGAAAAGGTGCGTGCCTATAAACTCCTGATCCAAACCTACCTGTTTAGCGAACGTTTACAGCAAGCCGACGAGGTGATGATGAGGTTTTTAAACGAGTTCCCGAGCTATTCCATTGCAGTGAACGATCCGAAGGAGTTCGTTAACCTATATCGTACCTACCGGACAAACCCCATCTTTAAGGTAGAACTTTCTGCTGGTGTTACATTCTGCAAACCATCGGTTGTTGAGCAGTACGGAGTTGGCGATATAAATACCATCGAATCGACGTATAAACCGAAAATGGGGTACGGCGTGGCGCTTAATTATATCAATTCGTTGTACCGGGATTTCGATTATAGCATTGGCGTTTCGCTAACCGTGCAAAACTTCGATTATTCCAATACTCCAACGTCCTACTCATCGGTTACCGGATCGTTCTCGAGTACCTATATTGGGCTTCCGCTTGCTGTAAGGTACAACTACAATCTGAGGGGAATAACAATCTTTGCAAAAGCGGGTGTTGAACCGGTTTACCTTGCGAAGTCAACCGTGGAGCTCACCCGGCTTGACAAGATTATTGGGCGTCAGGAGCCATTTTCGGGAACCGAGGATTTGTTGAGCAGTAGCAATAGGTTCGATGTGCGTCCGTTTGTTGGGCTGGGAGCGTCATTCAAACTTTGGGATGGTTGGTTCAATGTTGCCGGTGGATATAAGCTCAGCACCATGGTTCAGGCCAACAACGACAAGCGGTACTCAAATCAGACGCTATTCAGCAAGTATTACTTTGTGCTGGACGATTTGCGGTTAAATCAATACTACATTTCGGTATCGTACATCCGCCCAATTTATAACCCAAAGAAAATTAAGTAGTATGAAGCGATATTATTACATATTTCTGGTTGCAATCACCCTATTTTCGTGCGAGAGTTCCATTTCCGACTTTCAATCCAAAAATTTTGTAAAGATTTTTGGAAGTGGATACGAGAGTGTGGGCATCGATATTGTTGAGCTCCCCGAGGGTGGATACCTTTTGTTGGGAACCGATTTGGTGGATAATTCCGATTATCAGGTTTACATCTGTAGAGTTGATGCCAGTGGCAATCGGGTTTGGGACAATACGTTTGGATTGGACGATGCAAAGGATGAGGGTCAGGCAATACGTTCCGTTGCCGATGGCTTTGTTGTTGCCAGTACGGCAACCGACGAGAGCGGATTGGTGCATTCATACATCACTAAAATTGATATGCAGGGCGTGGTTCAATGGTCGCAGCCTATAGGAAAAAATACCTACAGCATTTGCGTTAACGATATTGCCACCGATGGGAGTAGTTTGTACCTGGCCGGTTATTCCGATACTTTGAAGGCCGGTAAAACCGATTACTTTATCTCGAAGCTCGATGCTATGGGAAATCCGGTTTGGGCTAAACATTTTCAGATCAGTTTAAATAGCTCTTTCCAGAAAATTTTTATTCGCAACGACGAGCTTATCCTTGTGGGTACCGATGGGGCAACCCAAAAAGCCTCTGTTTTAGTTGTGCCTAAAACCCATTTTGGAATTAACTCCTCGGTTAGCGTTGGTAGCACCAACGAAGTGGTAGCCGATGCGTTGTATTCCGGCGATCAATTTTACGTACTGCTGAATGGTAGCGCTTCGACTACCGTGCTGGAGTGTATTACCCCTGCGTTGGATAGGGCGTGGCGTAGTGAGCCCACCGATGGGATTGGCGGAAAATCGGTGTTACGCAATAACGATGGCTCTTTGGTTCTATGCGGGGAGAGTGTTCTGGAAGGGGTGCCGTACATTATTTTTATTCCAGTGGGGACAGATGGAACGCTTTTGCCTGAGGCAAATAATCTTCGTAAAATTCAAGGGTCGGCAGGTCAGATCCAGAATACTAGCGATGGAGGATTCATTCTGGTTGGAACAACTGCTTCAACCTTTGGTAAATCAATTCAGTTGATTAAATCCGATAAGAATTACTTTATGCTCAAGAATTAAGCAATAATTGTTACGAAAAGCCATGTTGCAAATTTTACAAAACGCAGTGATTAAAATATAGGTACCTGCCAGCCAATAGGCCGGATAGGTTGGTTATAAAAATGCAAAATTGCAAGTTGAATTGTGCTGAGAATAAGTTACTTTGTAAATTTTAAACAGATGAAAGCAAATAGTTTAATAATACTCGTTTTACTTACTATTATGAAGTATTCATCGCTTATGGCTGCTCAGCCAACAGTGGTGATATCGAGTACCGAGCCCAATCCTACCAATGCTAGTTCATTTGAAGTTACCATAACATTCAGCGAGGCTGTTGACGGGTTTGAAGTTGGAGATATTGTTGTGGCGAATTGTACGCTGTCTGGCTTTAATCCCACTGCAAATCCTGTGTTTACAGTAAGTGTAACACCCACAAGCAATGGATTGTTAACGGTAGGTGTGCCTGCCTCGGTTTGTACTGCAACAACCGGCGGAGACAATAATCAGGCTTCACCTACGTTCTCCAGAATGTACGATATCCAAAGCCCCACCGTTGCAATCACTTCAACGGAAACAAGCCCTACAAATGCAAGCCCAATCCCTATAAGCATAACTTTTAATGAGTCTGTTACGGGTTTTGCCATTGAGGACATTTCGGTAACCAATGGCTCGGCAAGCAATCTTAGTGGGAGTGGTGCCAGCTATACTGCCAATATAACACCGAGCGGACAAGGATCCGTTTCTGTTGATATTTCAGCTGGAGTCGCAACCGATGGTGCCGGTAATGGAAACGCAGCTGCCCCTACTTTCTCCGTAACTTACGATAGCCAAAGCCCCACCGTTGCAATCACTTCAACGGAAACAAGCCCTACAAATGCAACTCCAATCCCGATAAGCATAACTTTTAATGAGTCTGTTACGGGTTTTGCCATTGAGGATATTTCGGTAACCAATGGCTCGGCAAGCAATCTAAGCGGGAGTGGTGCCAACTATACTGCCGATATAACAGCATCTATTGCTGGGGCTGTTAAGGTTGACATCGCTGTCGGAGCGGTAACCGATGCTGCTGGTAATGGAAATAATGCAGCTCCGCAATTCTCAATTGATTTCGACAATGTGGGGCCATCTGTTACTATTACATCCACGGCCAATAGTTTAACCAATGTTTCTCCAATTCCAATTACAATTACTTTTAGTAAATTGGTTACAGGTTTTGTTTTAGAAGATATATCGGTTACCAATGGAACGGCAAGTGGTTTTAGTGGGAGTGGTACAACCTACACTGCAAGTATTACCCCATCAGCTCAAGGGCTTGTTACTGTTAATGTAATTGCCAATGTGGCTTACGATAATGTGAGCAATGGTAATACTGCCGCCGATCCGCTTAGTATAACCTACGACTCAAACCCTCCAACCGTTTTGTCGGTTAGTGTTCCGGCTAGCAACACCTATGGTTTGGGCGAAAATCTCGATTTTACTGTTAATTATAGCGAATCGGTTGAGGTTACTGGTACTCCATACTTTACAATCGACTTATACTCTGGTAATAATAAGCATGTTAATTACGTAAGTGGATCGGGTACCTCTGCATTGGTGTTCAGATACACAGTTCAATCCGGCGATTACGATGGCAATGGGGTAAGTGTTGATAATTTAATAATCTTGCCTACTGGTGATGCAATTGACGATTTGGCTGGAAACGCAGCTGATTTGGAATTGAATGGAGTTGCAAGTACTTCGGGGGTTAAGGTTGATGCCGTGGCTCCGGTGGTCCAATCGGTTGGGGTGCCCGCTGATGGTTGCTACCGTGCGGGTGAGGTATTGAGCTTTACTGTTGTGTACGATAAATCGGTTACAGTATTGGGCGCTCCCTATTTGAATGTTGTACTGAATACCGGGGGAACTGTTAAGGCATTCTATTCTACCGGATCAGGTTCTACCAGTTTGGTTTTTAAGTATACTGTAGTTTCTGGAAATCTTGATACCGATGGAATAGTCTTGGGGAGTTCTATTGTTTTGAATTCAGGTGATATTTATAGGGGATCTCAAGATGCCAATTTAGCACTTAACAATATTGCGAGCACTACCGGAGTACTTGTTGATGCTGTTGCTCCTGCTATATCGTCAACTGTTGTTAGTGCCGGAAACTTTGGAATTGGCAGTGTTATTCCCGTAACCATTACCGCCGATGCCAATAATTATACAGCCGATGGCAGTGTGCTTGTAAATGGCGAATCGGCTGTTTTTGCGAATATGGGCGATAATACGTACCGAGTTTTTTATACCGTGAACGCTTCGAGTACAAATAGGAATGCGGTTTCGAGTTTGCCCATTAGCATTAGCCTAAAGGATAATGCGGATAATATTACTAGCACTGCAAGTGCCTCCGTATCGGGCGGGACTCTATCAATTAATACTAAGCCCACGGTTCGGATTACCGGTTCAACAACAAAGTGCGATTACCCATGGCAAAAAGTGCCAATTACATTTACCTTTACAGGGATTAAGCCTTATACCTTTACATACAACGATGGAACATCGGATCATACTGTAACCAATCATAATGCCGATACCTATACAATTGATGTTGTTAGCGGAACGTTTACTCTGGTTAGTTTAACCGACAATACCGGGAATACTACCACCGAGGCATTGGAGAATGCTACAATCACCATAAATGCAGTAACCACACCTGTATTTAACGTTACCGCATCGCCATATAATGTTACCGAGGTTAAAGATGAGCTTTCCAAGTATGTTATTCCGACAGGGGGTACTTTTTGGGGCAATGGTGTTGGTACCGATGGGTATTTTTACCCTTCGCTTATTGATGTTTCGGGCGGTGCAGTAACCTGCAACTTAAAGTACTCTTATACTAATGGGTTTGGATGTAAGGATACTGTTACTTACGATGTAATTGTGCGGAATGAGTCCGTCTATTTCAATGGTTTGTCAACTTTCTATTGTGTTAATGCTTCATCAGAGGTCGATACCATTACAGTGGAGGGGCTAGGCACGGTAACCTCCGAATCATTTACTATTCCAGGTACCACTCCAAACATCGAGTGGCGTGTTATTCCCGATCATAGAATTATTATCGATCCTAAACTTTTTACAGCAGGTAGTTATAGCCTAAATTATTCCTATACAGAGAATGATAAGTTTTATGCGATTATCGATAATTTCGACATTGTTAAACCTTCCACAACCCTTGATTTTGGAACGTTAGAAGCATCGTATTGTGGTAACGATGCCGAGGTTACGCTAATTGCCGCGAATAATTACCACGAGGCGGTTAAGGGGCATTTTTCGGGTCCTGCAGGTTTTTCTACACCTGAGAACTCCAGTTTGGGTACTTTTTCGCCTGCGGGCGCACCCAAGGATCAGGATTTAGTTATTTCGTATTATTACGAAACCAAGGAGGGCTGTTTTTCTCCCGTTGTGGAGAAGCATACTATGGTTTATCCTGTTCCTGATGTGCACTTTACCCTTCGCGATAATTATAATTACGACGAAACACCCATCGATTTGGGTGGTACTCCCGAGGGGGGCAGTTTTTATGGCGAAATTATTGAGCTCAACAAAACCCTCAAGCCATCGCTGATTAGTCAGGCACATTTGGGGCAGAATATCGATATAACATACTCCTACACCGATGCAACTTCTGGCTGTGTGGGGAGTGCTGTTGTTCCCACCAAGGTTTACCGCGCCGAGGCTCCTATCAGCAATCTCGAATCGGTTTACTGTTACGATAATCTTACTTTTGATATATCGTGCAATCCGGGAATTGGCGTAAATTTTGTTTTCTCCAGTAAAAAGAATGCGTTAATTCAAAAAGATACTCATACCGCTTCGTATAGTTTAGCGGCTGCTGGTGAGGGTGCCGATACGGTTTGGTACCGCTACAGCATTGGTACCACTCCCTACGAAATTGCCAAAGCGGTTTATATCGATTCAATTGGCGACATCAGCCTGAATATTGGGACTGATTTTTGTAATAACGCCGATCCGCTTCTGATTGTGGGGCAGCACCGCGAGATGGTTGGAGCAAATGAATACTCCTACACAGGAAGTTCTGCGGCATTTCAAGGGAACGCCATTTTTGCCACTTTCTCTCCATTGCAGGAAACCCCAGGCGATTACAGCATAAAGTATAAGTTTACAACCGAGCGGGGGTGCTTTAAGGAGATAATTAATAGTATCAGTGTCAATCCGGTTTCGGAGGTGAGTTTTAAAGCGATAGGATCATGCCCTGGCATTAATCAGGAGATTCCTTTCGAGAATAGTAGTACCGAGCCTGTTGGTTCAACAATAAATTGGGAGTGGAGTTTTGAGGGTAATAAGGTTTACGAAAAGAGTCCCAAATATGTTTTTACTACAGCCGGACTTAAAACGGTTAGTCTTAAGGCCACAACCGATAAGGGCTGCTTGTCGGAGAGCTCAGTGAATATGACTATTGGGTATAACGCCAATGCCGACTTTAAGTGGGATAGGGAGTGCTTTTCCGATGATTTCATTCTGTTTACCGATAATTCTTCGGGTGGTTCTGTTGCATCCTATACTTGGAAATACAATGAAGTTCCCCTTTCGAATGAACAAAACTTTAAGTATAAATTCCCCGAGGTGGGAAACTACGACTTGGAACTGGTGATCGAAACGGCTGAGGGGTGCTTGGATTCCATCACTAAGAGGATTCCTGTTCAGAAATTTATTGATTTTTCGAGTAGCAAGGTGTATCTCGATAACTTTGATGGAGCTACTCAGGATTGGGTTGCCAAGGGGCTTTCCGATTCCGATTATTCGAGTTGGACTTTCGGAACACCCACGGGAACCTATTTCAACTCGGCAGCTTCGGGGGCAACCTCGTGGTACACCGGTACAGGCCTTGCAAATCAGGTTAAGGAGTCGTCGCAAGTGCTCAGCCCCTGTTTCGATTTGCGGGGATTGGAGAAACCCATGGTTAAACTCAATATATGGTCGGCTCCCGAGGAGGGTCGTGATGGTGCCGTGCTACAGTATTCCACCGACGGGGGGATAACCTGGTTGAGTACCAACGTGGTGGGAGCAGCTGGCGAGGGTGTTAATTGGTACGATCCTATTAATATTAGCAGTAAGCCTGCGGGTCAATCGGCTGGTTGGAGTAGATCAAACCCTCAGGGCGGTTGGGTAACGGCTCGTCATAATTTGGATATGATAAAGGATTCGGCCAACGTCCGTTTCCGTATCGTTTATGCCAACGAGGCCATCAATATTAACCCGTTCAACGGATTTGCATTCGACGATTTTTGGATTGGCGATCGCCAGCAGTTGGTACTAAATGAGGTATTTACCAATGTGCACGATGATTACGATGCAGCGAACTTAATGCTTAAGCAGTTTGGTGAGGAAAAGGGAGGCGATTTGATTTCCATTCACTACCATTATTCATTCCCCGAAGGTGATCCTTTTTATGGATTTTATACGGCAGGACCAACATCGCGCGGATTTTATTATGGGGTTGGTTCAATTCCAAGTGTTTACTCCAATGGTGTTAATCCGTATAGCCTATTAACCGAGAATGATATTAAAGCGTATAAGAAAACGGTTGATATTGAGACTCTTCAGGATCCTATGTTATCCTTTGGAGCCATTTCGGGGGTTGTGGGCAAATTGAGTGTGAGTATTACGGCTAATAGCGATTTGTCGGGGAAAAATCTTGTCCTTTACGCTGCATTGGTGAAGGATAGCATACCCGCTCCATCAGGGAAGTATTACTACAATGTGCTTCGGCGGTTATACCCTAGTCCTAGCGGAGTGTTATTGCCCACATCGGATTGGACCTTGGGGCAAACCCGGGAGCAAACCGTGGATGTTCCGTTGGAGAGTTCGGCCGAGGTTGTGGATGCCAAGTTGGTGCTTTTTGTTCAGGATGGAAATACCAACCATGTGTACCAGGCTGCAACTTATTCCAATCTGCAGAGCGTGGTGAGCGTACCCCAGAATAGTTCATTCGTAGCAGTTGATCTATACCCTAACCCTGCCAGTGAATTTGTAGTTGTCGAAAGCCCTAGTGCTATAGAGCAATTGATGGTTTACAATATGGGTGGGCGCATGATGATGATGATGAATCCCAATCGGGAGAGGCATAGTTTTGCTGTACACAATTTGGAGAGCGGGGTTTACATCGTTAAAGGGACCACTCGAGATGGTGTATTTGTTAAGCGATTTGTTAAACATTAATAACGAAGAGGGTGTCTAAAAAGTTATAGACACCCTCTTTTTGAATGAACAGTATGCTTAGTGTAGCCTAGTGCCAATAAGGTGTGTAAACTCCTCCCGGGTTTTAATATCGGTAAGGAATGCCCCTGTGAAAGCCGATGTGGTTGTAACCGAATTCTGTTTTTGTACGCCCCGCATTTGCATGCACATGTGCGACGCCTCAATAACCACGGCAACTCCCATTGGGTTTAAAGTTTCCTGAATACAATCGCGGATTTGCATGGTTAGGCGTTCCTGTATTTGTAATCTGCGCGCGTATGCCTCTACCACTCTGGCAATTTTGCTGAGCCCTGTTATATATCCATTGGGGATATAGGCAACATGTGCTTTCCCATAGAACGGAATTATGTGATGTTCGCACAGCGAGTACAGCTCAATATCCTTAACAATTACCATTTGGGGGTAATCCTCCTTAAATTTGGCACTTTTAAGTATCTCAACGGGATTAATATTATACCCTTGAGTTAAAAACTGCATTGCTTTTGCCACTCGTATAGGGGTGCGTAAAAGTCCTTCACGGTTTACATCTTCTCCCAAAAGTTCAAGTATTGATTTATAGTGCTCCGTCAATTTTTTTGTTGTTTCGGGGTTCCACTTGTCAATTCTTGAGTATCCCTCGTTGTCGTTAATCCCTGCTCCGTTATTAATTATTTCCATTGAATTATTAATTTATAATATACAATTATGAAAAGAATATCTGCTTACCTATCTCCGAAGTACTCAACAGAATTATTCTCTGTTTCCAGTATTTTAACACAATGCAGATCCGCGCCTAACTCTTTGAATGGAATTTCCAATTCGCCCCATATCGCTACCGCTAGGTTTTCTGTTGAGGCAATTTTCCCACGCATAAATTCCACGTCGATGTTGATATTTTTGTGATCCAGCTTATCAACAACTAAATCTTTAATTAGTTTGCTTATTGTTTTTAAATTTACCACAAATCCGAGTTTGGGGTTGATTTCGCCTTTTACGGTAACGAATAGTTCAAAGTTATGCCCATGCCAATTGCTGTGCGAGCAGTTACCAAAATACTCAAAGTTCTCTTGCTCTGTAAAATCGTCGCGATAAAGACGGTGAGCTGCGCTAAACCTTTCTCTGCGGGTGATGTATGCTATCGGCATATTTGTTTTTGGGTATAATGTTTGGTTAATTTTCCGTTAAAGATAAAAAAACTATACCTTTCGTGGTCATGAATTTTGGTTAAAAGAGTTTAAACGTTGAGAGTGCTAGTTGTATCGGCTACTGCCGATGAGGTTATGGGTATTACTAAATCCAGAGTTCCGCTTGGATTGCCCACCAGTGTAAATTTGGGTATAAGCCCTGCTGTCGACTTCTTGGTTACAGGGGTTGGCGCTGTCCCTACGGCGTTCCGTTTGGCTCAGTATGCCCCATTGTACGATTTTGTGTTGAATGTTGGTATTGCCGGGAGTTTTATCGCCAGCCTGCCTATAGCCGATGTGGTTGCTGTGCAACGCGATGTGTTTGGCGATTACGGGATCGACAATAACGGTACCTTTGTCCCATTGGTTGAGGCCGGGTTTACGATGCACGAGGCTTTTAGTAGTGATTTTCTTGTTAATCCATACATTGGCGATTACAATCCTGCTGGCTTAAGGGTGGTGAATGGCGTTACAATGTCCACTGCCAGTGGTTCCGCCCATGCCATTGCCAAAATTATTACCCAGTGGAATCCTGATATCGAAACCATGGAAGGAGCTGCCGTATTCTATTCGTGTCTTGCCCTTGGTAAGCCATTCCTTTGTATCAGGGCTATTTCGAATATGGTGGAACCCCGCAACCGAAGTGCCTGGCGGATTGGCGATGCACTCAAAAGCCTGTCGCACGAAACCATTAACATTCTGTCCAATCTGTAGGCAGTTACTAATATTTTGCTTTATTTTGTTGCATAATGTTTTTGCGTCATGCCTTATGCCTTAAATTTTAAGTGCATGCCGATTCGTTTTTGTTTGTATGCATTGAGGTTTGTCTTCAATTTGCTGATGTTTTTGTGTGGCACTGAGCATTCTTCGGTTTATTATAGGCATTGGCCGGGTAGTCCAGTTTTGTTTATCTATAGTCGATAATTCTTAAGTACGAATGCAGTTCAATCTAAATTTCTCAACCTGTCCGAACGATACTTTCATGTTTGGAGCCTTAGTAACCAATAAAATCGATACGCGAGGCCATTCTTTTAACTTGCATCTTGCCGATATTGAGGAGTTGAATAGTTTGGCTTTGGCACATGAGCCTCATATTACAAAGATTAGTTACGGGGCGTATGCCCGAGTTATGGCAAATTACCAGTTGCTCGATTCCGGAAGCGCTTTGGGTAATGGTGTTGGCCCCTTGGTGGTGAGCAAGCGCACAATATATCCTAACGAGGTGCCTTTTGCCAGGGTGGCTCTGCCTGGAGAGCAAACCACTGCTCATCTTCTTTTTAATATGGCTTTCCCCGGGGCATTGCACAAGAAATTTTACCTATTTTCTGAAATAGTGGAGGCTGTTTTGAATGACGAGGTTGATGTTGGTGTTATAATCCACGAGTCGCGTTTTACTTACCGTGCGAAAGGGTTGAAAAAGGTGATAGATTTGGGTAGTTATTGGGAACAAAAGTCGGGAATGCCTACACCTTTAGGTGGAATTGCCGTGCAGCGCAATTTACCTGACGATGTAAAACTGACTGTCAATCAGCTACTCCGGGATAGCATTCGGTATGGGTTCGAAAATCCCGACGATATAATGCCATTTGTGAGGCAATACGCACAGGAAATGGATCCGGCGGTAATGCTTAGTCATATCAAGTTGTATGTTAATGACTTCTCATTAAGTTTGGGTGCTGCAGGGCGTCGAGCAGTGGCCGAACTGCTTAATGCGTCGGGTGTTGTTCCGGCTAATTTTGATGAACACTCATTTTTTGTTGACGAGAGCCCTGCCAGCCTATGAACAATTTGTTTTAACTTCCGTTCATTTTAAAAATATTCAATATTTTATTGCATTTTTAAATAAGTTAATATTAAATTTATGTTAAGTATCAGTGAATCTGGTAGATTATATAATGTTGAGATGGATGTTATAAAAAAGCCCTTCATAGGAAAAACTAAGCAACTTATCGATCGTATTAGTTCCCTCGACGAAAAATGGTATGTCGAATTCTGGATGGTTCGTTACTATTTTTTCGGAATCGAGGTGCATTCATTCAAAAAGGAGATGGTTAAGCACAGGCCGGGGAAATCGCGTAGCGCTTCGGCAGTTGGTTAGTCTACATTGCTTGGTGCAAAGTTTTGATGGGGTGTAGGGTGCTGCTTTTATAGGCTATAATTCCGCTGTGTTGCGAATTATATTAGTGGTTTGATCGGGTCATAATCGTAAAATTTCAATCTTTTTTGAACAATTTTTTGCAATAGCGGTTTATTATTTAGAATTAATTTAAATTATTAACCTAAATAGTAATCCTTATGTCATTTAAATTACCATCACTACAATACGACTATAAGTCCTTAGAGCCTTATATCGATGCAGCCACAATGGAAATCCACCATACAAAGCATCATGCTGCATATACAAACAACTTGAATTCGGCCATTGAGGGAACTTCCATTGATTTGCAGCCCATAGAGGAGATCCTGCGCGAGGTTTCGAAGCATTCGCCAGTAGTGCGCAATAATGGCGGTGGTTATTATAATCACAACCTTTACTGGGAAATCATGTCGCCCAAAGGGGGCGGTGAGCCCAATGGAACTTTATTGAAGCGGATTCAGGCTGATTTTGGATCGTTTGCTGAGTTTAAGGATAAATTTTCGGCAGCTGCAGCGTCTCGCTTTGGGTCTGGCTGGGCATGGTTGGTGCTTAGAGATAATAAATTGGTTATTTTTTCGACTCCGAATCAGGACAATCCGTTGATGGATGTTGCTGAGGTTAAGGGCTTCCCTTTGTTGGGTCTTGATGTGTGGGAGCATGCCTACTACCTGAAATATCAGAACCGGAGACCTGAGTATATTCAAAACTTTTGGAATGTAATTAGTTGGGATGCCGTGCAGCATCGTTTCGAGTCTGCTAGGTGAGTTATTATTTTGTTTGTTTGGGTTTTTAGCGATTGGGTTATCCCAATCGCTTTTTATTTAATGCATAATAACTTACGATTATTTCTGGTGATGTTTGCTTTAGGCAGAAAGGGCGGTATATTCCCTTGAATAATTTATTTTCATTGGGGAGTGCCAATTTATTCTATTTTTGTTTAAATTGTAAACACATTTTAGGCTTTCGAAAAGCAATATTATTCTTTAAATTTTTTTGGTAATGAGCAGGTTATTTCTTTTTGGCGTATTTTGTTTTCTTTCCTTCTCTTTCGGGCCTTCCATACAGGCCCGGGGGCAGCTCGATACCAGTAAAATTAATGGGAAGATAAAAACAGTTAAATCTCTTATCGATTCAAGGGATTTTCACACCGCACAGCAACTATCGCACGAAATAATAAACAATTCGCAAGAGTCGAACTACCTATCGGGTATTGCCTGGGGAAAGTATTATTTGGCCGATGCGTATTTTGGCCTTTCGGGGGTTGACTCAGCACTATTTTGGATGCAGGAGGCCATTCGGGGGTTTATTTATACTCAGGACTTCGAATCGCAGATTAGTGCGTATAACCGTATGGGTAACTACTTGTTGCGCACCGATAGTAACGATAGTTCTTCGCTGTACTTCAATAAGGCTATAACAATTGCCACTGAAATTAACGATTCGGTAGGATTGGCTAATGCGCAGCATGGACTGGGAAAAGCCATGGCGCAGATGGGCTTATATGCCGAATCGATGGATCTTTATACACAGGCATTAGCCATTCGTGAGCGGTTGAATGATGATATTGGCATTGCATCTGTGCTTAATAATATTGGAATTATTTTTTGGTATCAGGGCGATTTCAGTAATGCGCTCGATTTTTTCTTCCGTTCGTTGCATTTGCACTCTGAGGCCAACGATTTACAGGGTTTGGCATATCAGTATAATAACATAGGACTGGTTTACCGCGATATAAAGGATTACACCAAGTCTGTAGAAAACCTGAAGAAATCGTGGGCGATCAAAATTCAGATTAATGATAGGCGTGGCATATCCAATTCGCTCATGAATATTGGATCGGTGTTTCTTCAGCAGGATAAACTTGATAGCGCTTTGATTTATCTCGATCAGTCTTCTCTTATTAAAGAACAGATTAAGGATAGGGGGGGGCTTGCTGCCATTAATCGTTACAAAGGGGAGGTTTACCGTAAGTTGAAACTATACCATAAGTCCATTGAGTTTTTATCAATGTCTCAAAACTCCTATAAAGTACTTAATAAGCCAAAAGGAATCGCCGAAGCTACTGTTCAGCTGGGCATTACGTATTTCGAAATCGGTCAGCATACTAAGGCTCTTGCCCTGATGGATGAGGCCATATCCATTGTGTCCAATACGCAGCTGCTTGAACTTAAGGATTTGATATACCATACTTTATACGAATTTTACGATAATTTGGGCAATTGCGAAAAGAGTTTATTCTATTACAAGCACTATGTGGCTATTCACGATAGCATTATGGGGCAGAATATACTCAAGAATTTGCTCACAATTCAGCTCAAATCCGAGCACGATGCTATAATTCAGAAGTATTCGCTTCAGAAGGACTCCGAGCTAGAGCAGGTTGAAAAGGAGAAGCGGAGTAAAACCCGTTTGGCCTATTTTTTTATGGTGGCTTTTCTTCTGTCGCTCATAACATCGGCCCTATTCCTTTATACGCTTCGAAAAAAGCAACTCTTTAACGATAAGCTGGGGCTTCAGCAACTCGAGGTGGAGCGGCAAAAACAGGAACTCATTGAGCAACGCGATGAGTTGGAGATCCAGAAGAACTTGGTTATCTATCAGCGCGATAGGATTATCAATATGCTTACCGATTTAGGCGAGTCTATCGATTATGCTAAAAAAATTCAGCAGGCAATACTTCCTACTCCGCAGATGCTTCAGCAGTACTTTGCGGATTACTTTACCATTTACCAGCCGAAGGAATCGGTGGGGGGCGATTTTTACTGGGTTGGGAATTGCGGAAATAAGATCGGTTTTGCTGCTGCCGATTGTACTGGTCATGGGGTTCCTGGTGGGTTTATGAGCATGTTGGGAATATCTATGATTAACGATATGATAACCCGCGAATCGGTTCATACCCCGGCAACAATACTTGCTGCTTTGCGCCAGAATATCATCAATGCATTGGGGCAAAAGGGCCGCGAGGACGATAGCTACGATGGGATGGATATTGCCCTGTGCACATACGATAGGGAAACCCATATACTCACATATGCCGGGGCGAATCTGCCTATACTGATTAATACCGATAGCCCTGTGGAGCCCTCCGAGAGAATCGCGGTTCATTTCGATGGGCTTGTGGAGCTTAAGCCCGATAGGATGCCCGTGTCGTATTTCGATAAGATGGATGCATTCCACGAAGTGCAGTACCGGTTGAACCCGGGGGATACTATCTACATGTTTTCCGATGGGTTTATGGATCAGTTTGGTGGGGAGATGAGCAAGAAGTTTGGCCATACCGCATTCCGATCACTTATTCACTCATTGAAGGGGCTCCCGATGAATCAGCAAAAACAGGTTGTCTGGACCTCGTTGGACAAGTGGAAGGGCGAAACCGAGAATCAAACCGATGATATCCTGGTGCTGGGATTACGTCTTACATAGTTGAACCAATAATTATTGATATGATACACGAATTGCCAAAATTACCCTATTCCGCCGATGCTCTGACGACTGCTATTTCGGCGCAAACTATCGACTTTCATTATGGGAAGCATCATCAGGCGTATGTGAATAATCTGAACAACCTGATTGTTGGGACTCCTTACGAGAATGCAACACTCGAAACCATTATTAAGGAGGCCGAAGGCGGTATTTTTAACAATGGAGCACAGGTGTGGAACCATACCTTTTATTTTGAGGCGTTTTCGCCCAATCCACAGGCAAGTCCTGCGGGTCGCCTATTGCGATTAATTGAGTCGGATTTTGGAACCCTCACGGAGTTTAAGGACAAATTCAATAAGGCAGCCTTATCGCTTTTTGGTTCGGGTTGGGTATGGCTTTCGCTTAACAATCAGGGGCATCTTGAAATTAGTCAGGAGTCGAATGCTGGCAACCCTTTAAGGAAGGGGTTGAAGCCCTTGCTCACCTGCGATGTGTGGGAGCATGCTTACTACTTGGATTACCAGAACCGACGCGCCGACTATTTGCCGAAGTTCTGGGAGGTGGTTGATTGGAAAGTTATTGCCGATCGCTTAGGATAGTTTAAATTAGCCCGATGAATTAAACTCATCGGGTTTTTTGATAGTCAAAGTAGAATAAATATTTTAGGTTATGTTAAGCGATATTGTTAAAAGGAATAGAAGTTACAGACGGTTTTATCAAAATAAACCGATTGACCGAACGGAACTGATTGAACTGGTTGGGTTAGCACGGTTATGTCCTACAGGCCGGAATCTACAGCCATTGAAATTCTTTATTTCCAACGATGAGTTATTGAACGCAAAGATTTACCCTAGCCTTGCCTGGGCGGGTTATATAAAAGGGTGGGATGGTCCGGAGGAAGGGGAGCGACCCTCGGCATACATCGTGGTTATGGAGGATCAACGGCTATCCGCATCAACCCAATGGGATCAGGGTATAATGGCGCAAACAATTATGCTTGGCGCAGTGGAGAAGGGTTTGGGTGGTTGTATAATTGCATCGGTTCGGAAAGAGGAATTGAACAAACTCCTGAATCTGCCCGAGTACTTAAAGGTTGCGTTGGTGCTTGCCCTGGGCTATCCAAAGGAGGAGGTGGTAATTGAGCCCATGCCATCCGATGGCAGTGTGGTTTACTGGCGCGATTCGCAGGGCGTTCACCATGTGCCCAAACGTAGTTTAGACGATTTGATTGTAGGGTAAAGCGCGTTAATCCATTATTGCGATTGGCCCATATCCACAAATCTTGCAGTATCCATTTGAGTCGAGTGCAGTGATTTGCGTGTGGTAACCTTCGCGCTTTATTACTGTTGCCGAGCATGCAGGGCATAGCGTGTTGTTGCCCAGTGTTTGGCCATGTATGTTGCCTATATAGACATGTTTTAGTTTTGTCCTGGCCAGTTCGTAGAGCTCTATTAGCGTTGAGGTTGGGGTTGGGGAAATTTGCATTTTGTAGGCAGGGTAGTACTTATTGATATGAAGGATGGTGTTAACTCCAAGGTTCGATGATATCCAGTCGAACATTGCCGAGGCATCGGTAAGGCTATCGTTGAGTGTGGGGATAACCAGGAATGTAACCTCGAGGTGTTTGCCCGATTCCCTTATCCTCGATAGCGTATTTAGTATTGGGTTTAGTCGGCCTCCGGTGTACTCCCTGTAAAATTTATCCGAAAACGATTTTAGGTCGATGTTAAAAGCATCTATCAGCCCGGTAAGCTCATCGAGAGGCTTTAGGTTAATAAAGCCGTTGGATACCATTACATTTTTCAGCCCCTCGGATTTTGCGAGTTCGGCAGTTTGAACCATGAATTCGAACATAATGGTGGGTTCGTTGTAGGTGTAGGCAATTCCAATGTTTTCGGGGAGGAATTTTGCTTTAGCAACCAAATCGGTAGGTTGGTTGTGTTTGAGCGCATCGCCAAGTTCTGGGATGTGTTGCGAAATTTCGTGATTTTGGCAAAATGTGCATTTTAGGTTACAGCCATATCCCCCAATGGAGTATATTTTATGCCCGGGATAAAAGTGATAAAGAGGTTTTTTCTCAATGGGGTCTAAACCCGATGAGGATATTATTCCATAGTTTAGTATTTCGATGTTGCCATTAACATTACGACGCACGCCACAAATTCCCATTTTATCTGGTTTGATATGGCAATTATGCGGACATAGTTCACAGATTATTGAATTATCGTCGTTAGTTGTGTAGTATTTGGCAATCATTGGTTAGCATATTGCAAAAACAAGTTAAGCAATTATGCGCAAATATCACTCAAAGTATTCGTATGAATATTTTATCTTGAAGTTTTGCTTTAGGGGTACAAAGTAATCCTTATTGATATCTTTTATGTTGCAGTTTAAATTACTCTGATTAAAACTTAAGGGATACACATCTTCCGTTTCGATATCGCCGTGCGAATTGTATGTGTATTCAACATAGTGGAAGTTTGTTGAACGGGAGGATGTCCATATCATATAACATTCCTCGTTGTTGTATATCAACTGATTAGTCTGGATGACGGTATTGTGGAATCCCCGTTCAGGAATGCTCACATAGTTGGCATTCAATTGGCGAGCGCGGTCGAGCTGGTTGGCAAGACTGCGTGGTTGACCTATATTTAAGGTGATCCATTTCTCATCAACACAAATATCGATGTTGCGGTTAATATCTTCCACCTTTTCAAGCAGGTAATGCCATTTTTTTGCTAGCTTATTCATCTCGTTGTATTCATACTCATAGAACGAAATGCCCGAACCAATTTTTTCAGGGTTGTAAAAATACTGTCTGGTTATCTGCTTGTTGCTGTTGTAAAAGAAAAAATGATGTTCAAGGTCGTCGTCAAACTCGTCAGATTTCGACTTGGTTTCACGAAAAACCAAATTGCCCAACGAGTCGTATGTGTTGCGTACTATCGATTTTGTAACCCCCGAGGAATGTGGCGAATTGCAAACTTCTTTAATACACAGCCCTTCGGAGTTGTATTTGTAGCGTGTAGTTATCTTCCCGCTTCTCCTACCATAGAAGAAAAGCCTTGAGAATGCGGGGATATAGCTTTGCTGCGTTTCCTTTATTAGTTGTCCTTTTCTGTTGTATCTGTAGTGTATCTGCCATCCCGGAGAGGTGTTGCCGATAATATCCGAGAGCTCATGCTCCGTTCCGTAATAGTTCGATGTTAGCGTTCCATTACTGTTGAAGTGATAGTAATGCCCCGTGTCGTATGCAGTACGTTTTATTAACTCTCCGCTATTGTTGTACTCGTAAACACTTATTTTAGTATTAATTATGGAGGCTTTTAGCCTATTCTCCTCGTATAAGTAATAAATGTAGAACGATGTACCATCGTCTGCAATGTTGAGCTTGGAAACAATATTTCCGTATTTGTCGAATGTAGTAAACCCCTTGTCGTACTCATGGCTCTCGGTTTTCAGCAATTTTCGTACGGTTTTTACATTTGAGGTAATGCCCAATTCATCCCTCTCGGCATTCGGTTTATTTTGTCCCAATAAATCCATATTGGCTAAGGTAATTATACAGCATGCTATGCCAGTACTTATTGCAATTTTCATAGAATGGTTGTGAAGTTCAGGGGGGCTTTTATATGCCGCATTTTAGTGGCTGGTAATATTCATAAGCCAAACAGGTTCTTCCTCAATCGTATCGCCAGGGTAGTAAACCCTTTCGAGGTAAAGCCCTGATGGTGGTGCTGTAAATTTTGATGGAATATCGGAGTATTGGCGGAAAAATAAATCGATATCTTCATCGCTTAATTTGCCTTTGCCCACTTCCACTAAAGTTCCTACAATTCTCCGAACCATTTTCCAGAGGAAGTGAGAGCCAACAATGTGTATTAGAATAGAGTCGTCAATCTCAAATATCTTTAGCTGTTCCAACTTTACCAATGTTGAATCGCCCTCCTTCTCGGTTGTTCCAAACGATTTAAAATCTTTCATCCCAACAAAATGTACCGTTGCATCGGCCATGGCCTTTACATCCAACGAATCTTTTACCCACCAGGTAAAATCCTTTCCAAATGCCGATTTGCGCTTGGAAATATGGTAAACGTAACTTCGGGCGGTGGCACTGTAACGCGCATGAAAGCGTGGCTGTACCTTTTCAACATTGAGGATGTTTATTGATGCTGGTAGTAATTCGTTTAGCCGGGTAAGTGCAATATATGGAGGCATTGCCGAGTCAATATCGAGGTGCGCAACTTGCGCAAGGGCATGTACTCCTGCATCGGTTCTGCCTGAGCCGTATAGCTCATAGTCGGTTTTTTTGAAAACCTCCTTTACTGCATCCATGAGTTTTCCCATAACCGAGGGAACCTCGCGTTGGAATTGCCACCCGCGGTAGTGCGAGCCATCGTACTCAATCGTAATTTTAAATCGGGGCATAGAGTTGGTATTTTGGGCAAATATAAGGCAAAATTAAACCTTCCGGGTAATATTCCCGAAAGGTTTAATTGATTTTAAAGTAATGGGATGCCTTGCAATTTGCAGTAATCCTTCACCTTCAATGGCCAAACCGACGATTGCACCTCGCCAATATGCGCTTTACGTAGCAAAAACATACATAGGCGCGATTGTCCAATACCTCCGCCAATACTTAGTGGGAGTTTCCCTTCGAGTAAAGATTTGTGAAAGTAGAGTTCTTTTCGGTGCTCCATGTCATGGAGTTTAAGTTGAAGTTCGAGCGTTACTGCATCAACTCTGATTCCCATCGACGAAAGTTCTAGCGCATCATTAAGGGTTGGATGCCAAACCAGTATATCGCCATTTAATCCACGGTAGCCATCGGGGCGGAGGGTGGACCAGTCGTCGTAATCGGGTGCACGACCATCGGATGGTTTTCCGTTTGCGAGAGGATAACCTATCCCTTCAATGCAAACTGCGCCAAAATGCTTACAAACTTCCCGTTCTCGTTGCTTCACGGTAAGTAGCGGATACATTTTCTCCAACTCCTCGGTATGAATAAAGTGAATCCTGTCCGGAAGTATTGGGTTGATTGGCGCAAAGGTTTGGCAAACTGCGGCCTCGGTTTGTTGAATTGCCTGGTAGATTGATTTTACTGTTTGGTGAAAGTAATCAACAGTTCGCATCTCCTTCGATATTGTTTTCTCCCAATCCCATTGGTCAACATAAATTGAGTGCGTTGCATCGGGAGTTTCGTCGGGACGCAGGGCGTTCATATCCGTAAAAATTCCTTTGCCAACAGCAATACTGTGTTTCCAAAGTGTCATTCTCTTCCATTTTGCTAACGATTGCACAATTTCAATTCTTTGGGAATCTATTCCTTTGGCGGTAAAATTTACCGGTTGTTCCACTCCGTTAAGGTCATCGTTAATTCCAAGTCCTGCTTGAACAATCATTGGTGCTGTCACCCTTTTTAGGTCGAGGTTTTGCGATAGTTTTCGGGTGAATATTTCCTTTATTAGGGCAATTCCCTCCTCGGTTTGCTGCACATCGATTTGTGCTTGGTACTGTTTTGTTGCTGTTGTTTCCATAGTTTTATGTGTTTTTTAATAAGTGGTTTTAAAACAAAAAGCCCTTCGCGGATTCCGGGAAGGGCATAAGCATAGCAAATCCAATCCCGCAGGCGGAGGGCGATTATTATTGTTATTATTCAAGTTGTAACTCATATATCGATTAGGTTAAACAAAAAGGCTTTCCCGATTTAGGAAAGCCTTGCTTGTGTTGTATCTATCTTTTTTATCAGCAATAACTTTCCTGTTCCAACAAGTAATTATTGTTAGAGTTGAAATTTGAGTTATTGTTGAATGTTGATGCCATTTGTTCTATTTGTCGATGCAAGGTATGCTATTTGTTATAAAAATCAAATAGTTGTATGCTTATTTTTTCAGTAACATTTCGTTGAGTTCTCTGATAATTAACTCTACGCTATCGTCCGATAATTCTTTTTGGGTTGCCAAATCGTTCAAACTGCCCCATACAGGTTCGCCGCAAACCACACATACAATTCCTTTTTCTCTCAAATAAGAGACTGACTGGGGCAATTGCACTATTAAATCCTCTATTTGAATGTCTTTTGTTATTGGAAGCATAGATTTGAAGTTGGAAGTTTGAAGATGGAGGATGGAAGAAATATTAAAAATTCCATCCTTCATTGTTATTCTTCATTAATGCGAACTTCGTGGGTTATGGTCATACCTTTACGGTAGGCTGCACTCACTCCGCAGTACTTCTCCTCTGAAAGGCTAACGGCTTTATTGATACTTTCAAGTGGCAGATTTTTTCCCCAGAATTCGTAAATTACCTTCATGGCTGTGTAATGCTTCGGATGATCCTCGGTTTGCTCAGCTTCCACCCAAACGCGGAATTTTTTTACATCAACCTTCATCTTCTTAAGGATTGAGATTACATCCATACCAGTACAACCGGCTAATGCAACTAACATCAAAGGTTTTGGTGTTGGCCCTTTGTTTGTGCCACCAACATTTTCGCTGGCATCGAGCATAAGTTTATGACCGTTTACCTCGGCTTCAAAGGCCATACCTTCTTGCCAATCGGCAAATATTTGTACTTTATCCATATCAACTTTTTTACATTAAACAGTAAATATATGTAAATGTTTAATTGGATGCAATTCGTTTTTTATGCCAGAAAACCGTAAACCACAGCAAATAACGTTAGTATAAATGCGGCGATACCGTATGGAATCGACATCAAAATAAACTTTGCAATTGTTTTTCCCCACGATTGTTTGTAGTTGTTCCTAAGTGAGATAACCAGATAAATCATACACAGCAGGAACGACCATCCCCAGAGTTTTCCTCCAAACGATTCGCTTATGTAAATCTGGATTGTAAGTATTAAACTGAAGATGATGAAGAATATGGTGTGTATGTGAATGGTAAAAATCAGATGCTCGTAGTAGTATTTTCTCCTGTAGAAAATTAGAAGGAGCAGAATAGCCGTTAGTGGCATCATTATAAACATGGTTAACGATATGCTTTTAAGTATGGCCTGTGTTATTTGCTTAATGCTATCCTTACTTTTAAAATCGTAAACGCCCATTTTCTTTAGCATTTGCCTGTTAAACCAGGTTGGATCCTCCCCTTTAGATAACAGCACTGAATCTATCTGTTCTTTGTTATAGTTTTGAATGTCAGTTTTAAACTTATAGTACTCTTCTTTTGTGTCGAAGCTTACCTTTCCGAATATTCCAAACTTTGGTTTAATGGAGTCTAGGGCTGCATTATCTAGTGGAATATATGCTAGAGCGTTTCTTAGGTTTTCCCTTGTAATGCTATTGGTGTCGATATCCTCTGATAATAAAAGTTTGTTGAGGACAGAATCGTGAGCGTTTTGTAAGTTTTTTATTGTAAGCAATAGGCTATCCTTTGACTTAAACTCAAAATCAATGGAACTAACATCATTAGTATCCTTGCTGTAATATTTTTTTTGATTACCTAAAAGTTCGTTTAGAGATATATTCATTGTGCCAATATCATCATCGGATAATATAGCTCCATTAATATTGCTTGAGTCAATGGCATTGTCGCTTAACTTCCCTAGAAGTAGGAAGAATATAAAACTGATGAAAAGATAGAATTTTAGTGGTGGAACGTAACGCGCTCTTTTCCCCTCTAGGTAGTCGAGTGTTATTTTTCCGGGCTTTAGAATCGATGCTTTTATGGTATTCCAGAGCTTTGTGTCGAAGCTGTAGAATCCTTCGAATAGCTCAACAATAAGATAACGAGCCGGAACGTTTCTAACGTTATTTTCCTGTCCGCAATTAGGGCAGAAGTTATCTTCGGGTCTGAGAGGAAAATTGCAGTTTAAGCAAATTTCCGATTTTTGAGGTTTGCGGGGCATTTTGTGTTTTTTGGAACACAAAAATATACATTTATAGCATCTAAACTATTACATATGCCCAATATTTATGCTTAAAGGCTATACTCAACGCTGTAGTCAATTATCACTTTTTTTATATTTTGATAATTTAAAACCACATCGTTTTTGCTATCCGCCGATTTTGCGATAAAGGATTTTTTCGTTTTAGGGACAAACATGTTTAATGGCACTTGGTAAAATTGAGTACCATCAGATACCTCAAGTTTGTGGCAAGCATTGCAAATTAATCTGCTTAATGAATTTTCGTTAAAACTAAATAGAGCCATAGCGCAATTTTTTAAGTTAGATATGCGAATTTACAAAGCTCATATCAACTTAACTTTAACTGCTTGTTATGGATCTTTTAAGATTTTGCCACTAGGGTTTAAATTAGTGTAATTTGTACTTAGTTATTTTGGAGGGTGAACTTTCCTTCCTTTATTTTAACAATGCTCCAGCCACTTTTCAGGTCTATTTTGTAGGATGACTCTACGATTTTTCCCGTTTTATTCAATTTTGGTGCCTCGACAATAAATGCTTTCCAATCGTTTGTTCGTAAAATTCCGTTTGTAATTTCCAGTATTCCCCAGTCTCCAACTAATCGCATAGTTCTGTAAACCACACCAATGTCATCTATCGGAACCAGAGGTTCCTGCGGATTGTAGCTAAAATTTACATTGTTATTTGGGATTATTAGTTGATTGCCTTTTAAGAATTTACTCCTGTACACTTCAATCACTTTATTCTGTAATTCGAATTTTTCAGTCTCGCTTTTAACCAATTGTTCGGCATTGTACTTATCAATAATTTTCTTTACCGATGCGCTAAGGATTGCAGTGTCGACAGGCAATTGATTTTTAGTAATGGAAATACCAATATCGGGAAGACTTTTGCCTGCTTTAATTTTAGGGAGCCAATCGTTTGTGAGGTCATCGAATAGGAAGCCGTAGGCAGGTCCCGATATGTATGCAAATGTGTTGGTGAAGCCCTCTTTATTAGTGGTTGCGTTTAGTTGTTTTACCATTACTTTCCTTAATATCTCGTTACTTAAACCGCATAGTTTGAAACCAGTGTATTCGGCCATTCCTTCGTGTCGCTCAAACTTATTCTCGTTGTTATCCCGGAAAATCAATTGCCTGTATTGTCGTACCGTTAGCGCATCGTTTAGTGAGGTTATTTTGTCCGATTTTTCGGTTGCAACATATGCGTGCTTAAGAATGATATATTCAAGTTTGAGCAGTATTGATCCTTGTAGGTTGTCGAGATGGGCGTTCGATGATATCACCGATGGAATCCCTATTTCATTTTGCACCCTGTGCCAACTCTCGTGAACAAGTAGTTTGTTTCGTGAGTACTGGTCGTTTTCAGGAATTGCATCCCACGAAACCATTGTCCAATTACTGCCATTCCAGCTAAAGGATGTGTTGGAAATATTTATATTCTCGGGTAGTTTACCAATGAACGCCCCGTCTTTTTCTTTGAGCGTATTGCTGTTATCTTTTTGGTTTGCAATGATAATTCTGCTGTTTGGGATCACAAGCATCGTTGGTCCACACAGGCTTACTCCCCAAATTTTACCATTGTCGTGCTTACAGATTGAATCGAGCTGGTTAAAGTAGATTTTTGATTGTTCAATCTCCTTTGCGCTTTGTGCTCTTGCCGAGTTTACAGTGGCAATAAGAGTTACAAATGTTAAGAGGCGTGCAATTTCTTTATTTAGTGTTGTTTTCATTGCTTTGTTGTTTAATTAGATGGTTATTGCAATAATATTATCTTAACAATTAGCGGTAGTGAACCTATAACATTTGCAATGAAATGTACCCAGAATGCAGGAATTAAACTGTCAGTCTTTTCGCGATAGTAAGCAGCCATCAATCCAATTATAGTTGTGTTGAATACTACGAATGCCACAAACCATGACCCCATGCCGGCTTTAATAAGTGATAGATGCATTGCCCCAAATGCCAATCCCGAAAGTATTACCGGAAGGCTTAGCTTTAAAAACTTTAGGTGTTTCCATTGTTGCATAAAACTCTGAAATAAGCCCCGCACCAAAACTTCTTCGCAAAGGCTGGACCAAATCCATACTGTAAGGATCATTTCTAGTATCGATTTGTGTTCGGGAAATGTGGTTGAGTTTCCGGTGGGGAATAGGTTGTTCAGGATTCCCATAAACAGGATACCCCCAAAGATCATTGATACCAAAGCGATGCCGGCAACTTTTAGGGCAAATGTTGGGTATCGGATATTTGTAGCCTTATTAAAGCCGTATCCCTTTAAATTCCCTTTGTTTACAATAAGTATAACTACAACTGAAAATATGAGCATGAATAGTTTGTACACAGTATTCTCGGTGTAGAAACTTAAACTCCAGTGCGTTTTGATTGCTCCTATTGAGATTTTGGCCAGAGAGCTACTAGCAAATCTTACGATCAATCCGATTGCTAACGCGCCTATTATTGTGCGCCAAGGATTCTTTTGTAGATACTCAATGATTTTATGCATAGTTTATAATTTTTGGAGTTTATTAAAGCCCGGAACATCGGTGTTGAAAAAGAATTTCTGACTATCGAGTATTTGTTTGGTTACGTTCTCAAATTCAGGATTGTCGATTTCCTTCATAATTTTAAGTACGGTTTGCTCCTTTAGCATTCCTGCATGTAAAATGCACGATATGTATGTACTATTGCTCCAAACCGCCTGTTTTACTTTTTTAAGTTCGTTATCCATAAGGGCAATTAGGTACTCCTCGCCATCTATTACCAGGTTTAGTTGTTGGCTTTGCCAATGGCTTATGGCTTGGTCGCCAACGGTAGTGCAAATAACATTTGCTCCTTTAATTTCTACCGGGTGATATGCTTCAACTTGGATATCTACACCTCTTTGGGCCGCCTCCTCAATACACGCACTAACTTCTGCTAGTGCTTTTGGAAAAGCATCGATCACCGCAATGGATTTGCATCTGCTCATCATCGATCGAAACCGTTCAAACACCAAGGGAACGGAATCAATAGCGTAACTGGTCTGCTCCTCTGTTTCAGTCTCAAGACCATTGAGTAGGTCCTTTGCAGTATTGGTCTTGTCGAGAATAGACTTTTCGTAGTGACTAAAAAACTCATCTGGATTAACTGCCTTGCAGAGCTTGTTCTTGTTATCTTCAATAATAACAGCCCCCTTTTTAGCCAACGATTCAATTGCTTTGTAAACATTGGCTGTAGGCTTGTTAATTTGTTTACCAATTTTATAGGCAGTTGATGGGGGATGGGTTAGAAGGTGAACGTAAACATCCGCTTCGAGCTTATTAAAACCTATTTCTATTAATATTTCTGTGTTTTTAACCATAAGTGATAAACTAGGTACAATGCAAATGTATAAAATAGTATAATAAAAAACTACTACTAATATTTTTTTTCAAAAAAAGACGCCAAGAAAATACCTGGCGTCTTTTTGTTATTGCGTTTAAAGATTCTACTTAAATGCTTTCTCTGGTAATCCGTCGCCCTCAAGGCTTAGGCGTTTAAAGTATTCAGGAACAGGTTTGCCGGTGAGCTCGTCAACGTACATTTTGGCTAATCCCATGCTCAGCATAAATCCTTGTCCACGAAGTCCTGTGAATAGACCGTGCTTGGTGTCGATAAACATTCGTGGTTCAACGTAGTAGCCTGCCCAAACGGCTTGGAAACCAACGGAACTTAGCTGTGGAATCCAGCCAGAGAATACCTCGGAGGCGATTTCGATAAAATCCTGGGAGTTATATTTTAGGTTTTTATCAGCTTCGCGAGGATCAACCGCTGGCGATGCACAGCCAATAATCTGACCCGTTTCGGCCAGTTGTTGTCCGTAAACCGCCACAAAGCCCTTGTAGTTCCGACGATCGATAAGCATGCCTAGAGGATCGCCGTTAACGCCCATCCAGGGTAAGCGGCGTGTAATGAATGCTTGGTGTTTAACTGGGTAAATGCCCGTGTAAATGCCAAGTTGGCGGGTGTACTTTTCGCCTGTTGGCCCTAGTGCGTTTACAAAATTATCGGCATGGTACTCAACGTAGCTCTTGTCGTGATCGCGAACCAAGGCCACAAAACCATTACCATTCTTATGAATGCTAATTAATTCGCAATCCTCCTTAATAGTTCCACCTTTGGCAATACCCATTTTACGGAGTAAATCGATTGTTTTGCCGGGAGTAGCTTGCCAGCAACCACGAGTTATTTGGGCTGCTATATAGGTGGACAGTTTTGGATTCATGAAAGGCGATATTTCTTTCTGGAAATCCTTGGGCTCAATCATAAATGCATCGCTCCACGCCATGGATGCTTCAAGAGCCTTGAGCGTTTTTTCGTCGTGGGCAAAGTTTACGTAGTTGATTGGACGGTAATCGATATTAGAGTATGCGTGAAGATCTTGGAAAATTTTATGGTTCATCTCAGCAATCTCAGCAATTTCGGGTAACGAGAATGCTGTACGTCCACCGGCAATATTACGCCAACTAGCCCCACGTCCAAAGTTAAGTAGAACAGGTTTTAAGCCGGCATCGGCCATGTAGCGGAACAGTGAACTTCCGGCCATACCTCCTCCGGCAATTAGCACAGGAATTTTCTCAATTCTTGCTTTTTTACCATTTACTCCGGTGATGTATGTTTCGGGAACATCCTTGGGGTAAAGTTCGCCCATCGATACCTGATTACTCAGTGGCCCTCGTGGGGTTGCATCGCCAACGATTTGAATTCCCTTTGGTGCGAGAGTCGTTTTTAAACGCTTAATACAACGTTTTCCACGACAAGCGCCCATTCCTAAACGGGTGGTATGCTTAATTTCGTCAGCCGAAATGAATTTACGGTCGCCAATTGTCTTCAAAATTTCGTCGAGACTAACGTCGTCGCAGTGGCAAACGTATGTTTTCTCTTCGGGTTTGTAAACATGGATTTAATCTGAAGTGGTTTGGGGTAAGAGTCCTTTACAATAAACCCGCGGGCATTCAGCAAATCGTCTCCGTGAAGGTTGCTTGCTTTCACACGGGCAACATTGGTTTTGTTTGGTTTACGTAATATTTTTTCAATAACGCCTTCGCCAAGTTTCTTGCCGTTATTATCGACCAAGTAAACTTCGGCACCTTCGGTTGCTTCGTATTCTATAGGAAGGAATAACCAATCTTTGGTGTAGCTGTAACCAAATATTGCAAGTCCTGGGCATTGAAAAACGCAATCCATACAGCCTATACACTTGTTGTAATCTATTTGAGGAACGGTGCTGGTTGAATTTTTAGTAATTGCGCCATGAGGACAGGCAAAGGTACACGGGTTACATGCAAAGCCGTAAAGACAATCAATTTGAACAAAAGGCTTACTTTCCTTGCGTTCTTTTGTTGGGCGGAAAGGCTCTTCAATTACCCTTACAGGATGTTGCTGGCTGTCGATGTACTCCTTGCTAATTGCAAGGTATGTGTCGTAGTCGAAGCGGGCTCCCATTTCCTGTAAAATTTCGTAGGCAACCTGTTTTCCGCGAAGAACGGCACTTGTTCCTTCACCAATACGAATGGCATCGCCTGCGCCATAGCAACGACGGCCAAAAACTTCGTTGCCTTTTATAAGAAGTTGGTCGTCGGAAACCAGACCTGTACAAATATTAATGGCATCGATACCCTCGATAATTTGTTCGGTTCCTGGTATTGGCTTAAAATCTTTAGCATCGGCAATAACAGCTCCTACAACTCCTGTATGATCTTTATTCGGTAATGCTTTAATAAGAATTTTGCTTAACATTATTGGAATTCCCAACCGACGAACTCTGTTTGCCTGAACAGGAAATCCTCCTTCGTGTGGCATGGCCTCGATAATTGCCTTAACTTTTGCTCCGGCTTGCATTAGTTGGTAGCTGGTAAGGTAACCAATGTTTCCGGCACCAACGGTAAGTATATTTTTGCCCAAAAGGGTGAATTCCTGATTCATCATTTTCTGAACAACGGCAGCTGTATAAACACCGGGTAAGTCGTCGTTTTCGAATGTTGGCATGAATGGAACCGCTCCGGTTGCTATTACCAGATGGTCGGCTTCCACAAAGTATATTTCGTTTGTTTTAAGATTTTTGATGGCAATTTTCTTCCCGTCCAAAATATCCCAAACAGTACTGTCAAGGAAAATTCCTTCGTGGTTATTTCCTGCTAATGTTTTGGCAATGTCGAATCCTCGCATTCCTCCAAATTTCTTCTCTTTTTCGAAGAAGAAAAATTGGTGTGTTTGCATGTTGAACTGTCCGCCAATGGTTGCATTATTGTCAATAACAATATTTTCAACTCCGTGATGTAGCAGAACCTCGCGTGCGGCCAAACCTGCAGGGCCAGCACCAATAATAGCCACGGTGGTTTTGTAAACCTTGGTGCTATGCTGTTTGTCGGCTGGTTTAACATCGGGAGTGTACTCCTGAGGAATTTCGCGAACCTCCTTAACGCCATCAACCGGAGTTATACAAATACGCTTTATTTGACCATCCACAAGCATTTCGCAGGCACCGCACTTACCTATACCGCACTCGAGGCTACGCTCGCGATGCTCAATACTGTGGCTGTGAACTGGAAAACCTGCTTGGTGTAAGGCTGCGGCAATGGTAAAACCTTTCTCGCCCTTTACTTGGGTTCCGTTAAACAGGAACGTAACCTCCTCGACTTTGGGAACCTCAAGAATGGGGTGTTTATCAATTTTATGCATATAACAAATGGTTTGGTTGGTTAAGATCTTATTATGAGTTAGATTTTTTCGAAATTATTAATGTTTACCATTCAAATTGATGATTATTATCAGTGTTTTACAGAAAAGAATCATTTTAAATTGAAATAATGGAGTGTTTGCTGTAAATTGATGACTAGTATTGGTAGTATGCGTTTGTTCAGTTAGTTAGTTGTATAACTAACCGAGCTCTTCGAACGTAAAAAGATTATAATGTTTTTTCCTGTTTTTCTTTGTAATAACCTGTGATTCTTAATTGTAATTGATTATGGGGTTGCTGAAAGTTAAATACAGGTACATAGTTATGCTAGTTTTTATGGGCATAACCCATGGTGTGCAGTCGCAAAATACTATAAACTCAGCATTATATGGCAATTTTACCCATAGTGTTTCCAATGTAATTAATTATTGCAATACCGATGGGGAGGATTTATTATCGGCAGTTACACCTTCGAATAAAGATTTTGCCGGATCGCCGCCTCTTTATAACATTAATTTGATTACTCATACAGCTAATATTAACCCTTCGTTGCTGGGTTTGGGCGATCATGTGTTCACGTTTAATGGCCAAACATTTATCGCAAGGGTTATTGCTCCTCCCATTGTTACGTTGAATCCATTGCCCGATCAGTGTCAAAATGGGGCAGCAATTAGTTTAATTCCTTATGGAGATCCTGCGGGTGGTGTTTTTAGCGGTAATGGAGTTTCTGGAACATCGTTCGATCCTGCTGTGGCAGGAGCCGGTTCGCATATAATTACATACAAATATCCAGCCTCAGGATGTAGTGGGATTGCAACACAAACAATTGTAGTTAATGCAGTTCCCACGGTTACTTTGCTCGATTTTATGCCTATTTGTATAAACTCTTCGGCGTATGTTCTTAATCAGGGGGCGCCCGCAGGAGGCACGTACTCAGGTGTTGGGGTTGTTGGAGGGCTGTTTGATCCTGCAATATCGGGTGTGGGAAGCCATGCTATTACTTATACTGTTGTGGCGGGCTCATGTTCTGCCTCGGCCACTAAGAATCAGCTTGTAAATGCGCTGCCTGCTGTATCGTTTAGCGGTCTCGATTATATTGTTGGCCTGTCGCCATTGCCTTGGTACTGTAATAATGCGGCTACCGATGCCCTTGCGGGGAGTCCGTTGGGTGGAAGTTTTGCCGGGGCTGGCATTACCAATATTGCTCCTGCTGGCAATGCTGAATTTGATCCCAAAACTTCCGGTCTGGGTGAGCACGATATTACCTACACATACACCGATGCGAATGGGTGTACAAACTCTCAAACGCAGCGGACGCGTGTTGGCACTATGATATATATTAATGGTTTAAAATTGCAGTATTGTAGTACCGAGCCGGTTGAGGTATTTACGGTAACACCATACGTAGCAGGTAAGAGTGTGGTGTCGGGGAATGGTGTTGTTGATAATATGGATGGGACTGCATCGTTCAATCCGGCCGATCCGGCAGTGGTGGTCGGGAATAATGTGATTACCTATCAGTTTACCGATGAATCGGGTTGTGTGAATGTTGTTACTAAGTCAGTTGCTGTCGATATTTCGCCTGTTGTCGATTTTTCAGGACTTACTGCAACTGGAGAGTACTGCTACGGCTCGGCCGATGTGCTTTTGACCGGGAATTATGCTCCCAGCGGTACTTTTACGGGCGATGGAATTCTCGATCATGGCGATGGAACGGCAACGTTTCAGGCTTCAACTCTTGGTGTTGGAACCTATTCTATTACATATACCTATACCACTGCGTTGGGCTGTAGCGATACGGAATCGAAATCTGTAGAGATATTGCCATTGCCCAATGTGTATAGTGTTACTGGGGGTGGTGTTCGGTGCGAAGTGGCGGCTGGGCTGCCGATTGGACTAGCCGATTCGGAGGTTGGGTTTAACTACCAGCTTTACCGTAATGGAAGCCCTGTTGTTCCGAGTACTATTGTTGCTGGTACGGGAGTGGCAATAAATTTTGGCAATCAAACCAATGCGGGAACCTATACGGTAATCGCTATTGATGCAACAACTGGGTGTACTCAGCAGATGTCGGGGAGTGCCATAGTTGTGGTTAATCCGCAGGTGCTGATTACGACACAGCCAACCGATGTAACAGTTTGCGAGGAGGGCTCTGCTGTGTTTAACATACAGGCATCGGGTTTAAACCTAAATTACCAGTGGTTTTGGAATGGAGCCGATCAGGGAGTCAACAATAATGTTTTGGTTTTAAACGGGGTTAATTTATTGGCAAATGGTACCGATGTGTACTGTGTTGTTACCAGTTCCTGTGGGGGGCCTGTTAGTTCCAATGTGGTTAAGTTGCATGTAAACCCCAAAACTACTATTACCACGCATCCGGTAAGTAGCAATTCGTGTGCTGGGGGTGGAGTAACTCTTTCGGTTGTGGCTAGTGGTTTGAATAATAATTATAGGTGGGAGAAGGATGGCGTTGCTGTTGGCGATATTGCTGGTAAAATCACCGGAAGTAATACCTCAAACCTTTCAATTTTTAATCTCGATCCAGCCACCGACGCGGGAATATACACCTGTTATGTGGATGGCGATTGCGGAGTTGAGGTAGTGTCGAACCCTGCTGTTTTATCAATTGATGCTCCAATTGTTATTACCAGCCATCCGGCTTCGGTAACCGCTTGTACGGGAACCAATATCTCCTATAGTATTACTGCCACAGGTACAAATCTAACGTACGAGTGGTGGTTTGATGATGCAGGAGCCGCTGCGCCTGTAGCGGTTGGAACGGGATCAAGTTTAGCAGTTAATGCTATAGATGCAGGCGATGTGGGAGAATACTTCTGTGTTGTGTCAAGTCCATGCGGGTCGACCATTGCATCGAATAGCGCAACGCTTACAATTCCTGTAAATACCGAAATTATTGTTGGAGGAGATCCTGTAGGGGGTGCAATTTGCGAGGGTAGTAATTTTAATTTCTCGGTTAGTGCAACCGGGAGTATGTTAACGTATGAGTGGTTTAAGGATGCATCGCTAATACCATTAAGCGATGATGCTGTTATTGGGAATTCTTCATCGGCAAATCTTACGCTTACAGCAACAACCGGAGTGTACGAGGGTAGTTATAGGGTACGTGTAACAGGAACATGTGGAGTTGTAACAAGCGCCCCGGCCAACCTGATGGTGTATGAGCCTGTCGTGTTTGTGTCTCATCCTACGGGCGTGGCTGTTTGCTCTGGTAGCGATGCCTTTTTCTCGGTGAATGTTACTGGCGATGTGCTGGGCTATCAGTGGCAACGCGATTTGGGTGCCGGTTTTGTTGATATTGTTGGAGCAACCAGCCCTAATTATGTCCAAACCGCTGCGTTAGTTGGTGATGCGGGGAATTACCGATGCATGATCACCACTTTGCAGTGCGGAACATTTTACAGTAACTCGGCCATATTAACGGTAAATCCCAATACGACTATTGTCGTTCAGCCTGTTTCAAAGAATGTTTGTGTTGGGAGTGCCGTGGCGTTTGAGGTAGTTGCCTCGGGTGTGGGGTTAACATATCAATGGTACAAGAATGCAGCAGATCCTGCCAATGCTATAGCTGGAGCTACGAATGCCATTTTCAGTATCGCTTCGGTTGCAGTGCCCGATGCAGGCGACTATTTATGTGTTGTTACAGGAACCTGTGGCCCGGCTGTAATTAGTAGTATTTCGACACTTGCCGTTGACGTGGCTCCTGTTGTATCAACAAATCCCATGTCAGCCTCAGTTTGTTTAAATTCCAATCACGATTTAACCGTTACGATATCTGCTGGAACAAACCCTGTGTACCAATGGTATTTTAATGGTGCACCTGTAGGCGTTAATAGTCCAATTCATAATATTTCGAGTTTTAATGCGGGCGATGTTGGAAATTACTATGTTACAATTACTAATGGATGTGGTACCGTAACTAGCATTACAGCCGCTTTATCGTTGGTAAACTCCTTTACAATTACCGACCAGCCCGACGATGTCAATATTTGTGTGAATGGTACAGCAACCTTTAGTGTTAGCGGTAGCGAGCCTGCCTTAACCTATCAGTGGCGAAAAGATGGTATCGATATTGCTGGGGCAACATCTTCGTCGTTGGTTGTGCCGGGCGTTACCATTGCTGATAATGGTTCGCAGTTTTCCTGTGTGGTTAGCAATAGCTGCAATGCGATTTCGAGCAATAATGCCACTCTAACCGTTTCTACCTCAGCAATAATAACCCAGCACCCGGCGAGCGATGTGGTTTGTGTGGGCGAAAACCTAACACTGATTACTATTGCTACTGGCGATGCAATAACCTACCAGTGGTACAAGGATAATGTTGCGATTGTTGGAGCTGTAAATTCAGCATATACAATTAATCCCTTTGCGGCTGGCGATGTGGGAACATACCATTGCGTTGTTACAAATGGGTGTGGTTCGGTTAAATCGAGCGATGCCGTTATTGCACTTGGAACTTCAACCTCAATCACAAATCCTGTTGCATTAACTTTATGCGAGGGCGGTAATGCAACCTTTAGCACAACTGCTACAGGTTCAAATTTAGTTTATGAGTGGCGCAAAAACGATATCCCGATAATAGATGATGGGCATTTGGTTGGGGCAAGCACCAGCATCTTAACCATCAATAATCTGGTTTTAGGCGATGAAGGAACTTACTAACGTAATTGTAACCGGCGCATGCGGTTTGCCCGAAGTATCTACTGGCGCATACCTTGATGTTGTTGCTGAACCCGTTATTACACAGGGACCCGACCCTCGAACTGTTTGTAATGGTTCAAATGTTAGTTTTAGTGTGGTTGCCACGGGTGAAAATCTAACTTACCTATGGCAGAAAGATGGCGCTGATATTGCTCCAGCAGAAACAAATCCAAATCTAGATGTTTTTGGTGTTACAGCTGCCCAAGAGGGTATTTATCGTTGTGTGGTATCCAATGCCGCTTGCGGTTCTGTTAATAGTACTTCGGCTTAACTTATAGTTGAAGATAATGTTAATGTGCTTGTTCAGCCTGGCTCATTGACTAGCTGCGAGGGGAGTAATGTAACTTTTGTTGCCGATGTTAACGGCCCATCCGATATGGTTTTGCAATGGTATAAAGGCGTTAATCCTTTAAGTAACGATGCAAGAACTAATGGTGTAACGTTGGAGACTCTGTCCGTTAGCAATATCGCTCTGGCCGATGCTGGCGATTATTGGTTGCAGATTACCAGTTCTTGCGGAAATAGTATATCTAACACTGCAACTTTAACCGTTCAGGAACGAATTGCGATTACTCAGCAACCTCAGGCTATAACAGTTTGTCCGGCAGGTACGCTTAATTTAAGCGTAATTGCCACAGGAACAATTACTAGCTATCAGTGGAAGTTGAATGGTGTAAATGTTGGTGCGAACAGTCCAACGTATACGGTTACTCCATTTGTGGCGGGAATTCACGATGGTAATTATACCTGTGAACTCACAAATATTTGCGAAACGGTTATAACCGATGTAGCCGTTGTTACTGCTGGCATTTCAACCAATGTCGCAATTGTTGGCGATGTTACTGCTTGCGAGGATGATAACGCAAATCTTGCTGTAAATGCCACGGGCAGTAATTTAACGTACCAATGGTACAAGGGAGCCGATCTTTTAACCGATGGGGTAAGAATAGGTGGGAGCCAAACTGCAAGTTTAACAATTAATGGTCTTTTGTTGTCCGATGCCGGAATTTATAAGTGCGAGGTGCTTGGAACTTGTGGTTTCGACGACGATAATACTCCCATACTTACAGTTCAGCCCAAAACGGCAATAAGCACCGAGCCTGTTTCCACTTCGGTTTTGGTTGGCGATGACGCAACATTTACAACGTCGGCCACCGGGGCTGTATTGGTTTATAAATGGTATAAAGGAACCGTTCCAATAAACGATGGTGCAGACTATTCGGGTACCGATACCCCAATTCTTACTGTGCTAAATGCTCAGTTGGACGATGCTGGTGTTTATAAATGTGTTATTACGGGAGCTTGCGGTGTGGTTGAAACCAAACCGGCAACCCTTACAGTTCTCACCTCAACTGTTATTATAACACAGCCTGTTACGCCTGTTGCCATTTGTCAGGGTGGTGGATTTACTATTTTTATTCAGACCTCGGGTTCTGGTCATACGTACCAGTGGAAACGCGATGCCGATTTGCTTACCGATGGCGGTGGTATTAGTGGCGTGCTTACGGAGTCGTTAACCATTATCAATGCGCAGCCCGGTCAGACTGGGGCTTATACATGTGTGGTGAATGGGGTCGAAATAAGTGCTGCATCGGTAGTTACCGTAAATCCTGCCACTATAATTAGTACCAATCCGGTTGGCGGTACAAAGTGCGAGGGCGATACCCATATTCTTTCAGTTACTGCTACTGGAGCTGCTTTATCCTATCAATGGTATAAGGATAATGTTATTGTGGCAACGGCAACTGCCAATGAGTATGTTTTAAGCCCATTAACAACCGCTGACGCCGGTACTTATTACTGCGAGGTTTCTGGGGCATGCGGTGTGGTGCAGAGTAGCGGGGCAACTCTGGTTGTGAATGGCAATGCCGTGGTTAACGCGCAGCCTCCTGCTAATACCGATGTGTGCGAGTTGGCCTCTACCTCTTTGCTTTTCGATGTGTCCGGTGTTGGTTTAACTTATTTATGGACGAGGAACGGACAGCCCATAACCGATGCAAACATCTCGGGGATTACTACCAATAAACTTCAAATATCCTCAAGCATTTTATCGAATTCTGGCGATTATATATGTACTGTAACAAGTTCGTGTGGTGGGGCTATTACAAGCAATGTGGCCAATGTTACCGTTAATCCATTAACCGTAATTACTGTTCAGCCCATTGGTGGAACAAAGTGCGAGGGCGATGGCGTTGTATTTACGGTTGAGGCCACCGGTTCAAATTTAACCTACGATTGGCAATTGAACGGCGCTTCAATTGGAGTAACAACTCCAATACTATCAATAAGTCCGCTCGATAAAGCTACTCACGAGGGAACCTATAGATGTTTGGTTTCGGGCAATTGCGGCGCATTACTCAGCAATCCGGCTGTTTTAACCATTAATAGGAATGTTGCGATTGTTGGAGCACCTGTAGCCTCGGTTAATCCGGTGTGCGTGAACGGTTCTACAGCCATTACCGTTAATGCTACTGGCGACGGATTAACCTATTTGTGGACGATGAATGGCGCATTAATTACAGGGGCTAATATTTCGGGGCAAACATCTAATCAATTGGTTATCTCCAATGCAACTCTTGCCGATGCGGGTGTTTATAGTTGCTCGGTTACTGGGGCTTGTGGCATGTTCGTAACCAGTTCCAATGTTGTGATTACGGTTAACCCCATTACTGCAATCAATACGCAGCCGCTGAGCTATGTAAAGTGCGAGGGCGATGAGGTTACATTTTCGGTTCAAACTTCGGGTTCGGGGTTGAGTTACCAGTGGAAATTTGGCGATGCAAGTGGTCCTGATGTGGTGGACGATGCCCGAATTAGTGGCTCTTCAACCAATGTGCTCAAGATTACAGGGATAAATCCTGCCGATGCAAATTCCTACATTTGTGTTGTTACAGGTGTGTGTGGTACCGAAAATACCACTCCTGCGGTATTAACTGTAAACGGGTTGTTGAGTATCACTACTCAGCCCGCTGCAGTAACCACGGTTTGTCAGGGTGCATCAACCGAAATAAATGTTGCGGTTACAGGCTCGGTGGTTTCGTATCAGTGGTTTAAAAACGGGATTATATTGGCCGATGGGGGTAATATCTCGGGAACCAACTCCAGTAAACTTGTAATCGCTAATTCGGAGCTGGTTGATGCGGGTTATTATTCATGCGAAATAACAGGCACCTGTAATGTGGTTAGTACCACTAGTTCCGAGTTGAGGGTCAACCCGAGTACTATGATTACGCAGCATCCTAGCAGTACTACCCTGTGCGAGAGCGACAATGCGCAATTCTTTGTTGTTGCAAGCGGTGCAGCTCCGCTAACCTATCAGTGGCAACTGAATAACGTTGCCATTATTGGGGCAACGAGTAGTAGTATAACAATAAATGGCGTTACACCAGCCGATGCTGGAGCCTATACGTGCGTGGTGAGTGGCGCATCTACCTGTGGCGTAATTACCAGTAATCCGGCTAGTTTAACTGTTAATCCAAAAATAAACATTGGGGTTCAACCTGCTAATGTTACAGTTTGCGAGGATAATACGGCAATATTTACTGTTGATGCAACGGGTACAGGTGCTTTAGCCTATAAATGGCTTTTTAATAGTAGTTATTTAGTGGATAATGGTAGGATTACAGGCGCTACATCAAAAGAGCTAAGGGTTAACCTGGCTACAAGTTCCGATGAGGGAATTTATAGATGCGAAATATATAGTTTGTGCAGTAATGAAACAACCAACTCGGTAACTCTAACTGTCGACGATTCTACAAGAATTACAGCGCATCCTGTGAATCAAACCGTTCTTTTGGGTACATCTGCCACGTTTAATGTGTCGGCAACAGGAGCAAGTATAACCTATCAGTGGCAGTTTAATAATGTAGATATTGCTGGTGCAACCTCAAGTACATACTCCATACCTTCGGTTAATTTAGTCGATGCTGGCCAGTATCGATGTGTAGTTACAGGTGTCTGTGGAAGCGTTGTTTCTGAGGTTGCAATGCTTACAGTGAATGAGTTGGTTACGATAACAACCCAGCCTTTGTCGGTAATAAAATGTGTTGGCGAATCGGCTGCATTTACCATTGCTGCTACAGGCACGGTGGTGTCGTACCAGTGGAAGTTCAATGGCGTCGATTTGGTCGATGGCGTTGGTACATCGGGTAGCCAATCCCCAACGTTGGTGCTTTCGTCGGTATCAACAGCCAATGCGGGGAGTTACTCGTGTGTTGTTATTGGTAGTAATAATGTGGCCAGTAGCAATTTGGCAACATTAACGGTTAACGAAATTGCCGCAATAACAGAGCATCCAAAAACTCAAACGGTTTGCAATGGCGATGTGCTTGCTCTTAGCGTTAGTCCTAACCTGCCTTCGTTGAATTATACCTGGCAGTTCAATGGGGGAGCACTCCCTGTTGATCCTCGAATTTCGGGGGGAAGTTCCAGTATGCTTGTTATTACAAATGTTACAAGTGCCGATGCCGGATCGTATCGGTGCATAGTTTCCAATACTTGTGGGACTGAAACCAGCAACCCGGCTATTATCACAATTAATCCTGTTGTGAGTATAACTGCGGAGCCTACTAGCATTACCCGGTGTGTAGGGCAGAATGCCTTCTTCTCTGTTGTTTCGAATATTTCGGGAGCAACCTACCAATGGTACAGGAATGGGGTTGAGGTGGTAAATGGAGGAAGGGTAAGCGGTGCAACTTCGGCCAACCTTATTATTTCTGCGGTGGAGCTAACCGATGCTGGGAACTACTCCTGCCGGGTGTCCAATAATTGTACCTACGATAATAGCGTAGTGGCTACTTTGACCATTCTGGAAACTACTGCAATTCTCGATCAACCCTCCAGTATGGAGGTTTGCGAGGGAGGTGTGGCGTACTTCGAGGTAAATGCCTCGCCGGTGGGCTTATCGTACCAGTGGCAAAAGAATGAGGTTGATATTGTTGATGTTGCAGGTAAAATTGAAGGTTCCACAACTTCGGTGCTGGTTATTCGCGATGCGCTTGATACCGATGAGGTGTTTTCCGCTGCGTAATTACCGGGGGGTGTAACAATGAAATCACCAATCCGGTAAATTTATCGGTGAATCAGTACCCTGCTGCTGCTGGTGTAGTTACGGGTTTGCAAACTGTGTGTCAGGGCGATAAAAATGTTTTATATGTGGTTCCCGAAATTGCCAACGCTACACATTATGTGTGGGATGTACCTTATGGTGCAACTGTTGTTGGAGGCGATGGAACCCGAACTATTCAGGTTGACTATTCCAGTAGTTCGCTTTCCGGGGCTGTTACAGTATACGGATCCAATGGCTGTGGCGATGGGCTGCCCTCGGCTCCATTGGCAATTACTGTTAATCCATTGCCTACGGCCTATGCTGGGGTCGATCAGAGTTTATGCGGTGCAACCGCACATCTGGAGGCTAATAATGTGGTGGGTGGGGCTTGGAGTATTTGCTCCGGCGATGCCATCATTGCCGATCCGAACCAGTATGCCACCGATTTGAGTAATATTCTCTATGGCGAAAATCTGTTTGCATGGACCGTTACTCAATTGGGATGTACCGCTTCGGATACTGTTAAGATAACGAATCTTCAGGTTGCGGTTAATGCTGGAACCGATCAGGTTATTTGTTCCCGAAATGGTCGGTTCGATGCGGTTGAGCCGATGACTGGTGCTTCGTGGGCTGTTATTAATGGGTATGGAACCATTGTGAGTCCCGATTCCCCAATAAGCGATGTAACCGGATTGAATCAGGGATCGAACACCTTTGCCTGGCAGGTGAATAATCAGGGATGTATCACGTTGGATGAGGTTATTATAACCAACAATGCTCCATTCCTGCCCGATGCAGGCCCCGATCAGGTTGTGGCGTTCGATATTACCGATCTGGATGCTAAGCAGCCCGAAGCGGGAACCACTGGTTTCTGGAAGTTGATTAGCGGTGGGGGCGTATTTACCGATCCGACCGATCCCAAAACCCGCATATCGAATTTGATGCCTGGAACCAACGTGCTTGTATGGACTGTTCAGCGGGTTAACTGTATCATAACCGATACGGTAATTGTTGAAAATATTCTGCTGGTTCCGGCCGAGGCGGGTGCCGATCAAACCCTTTGCGTTAATTATACCACGCTTGATGCCACTCGTCCCGAGTATGGGGTTGGGGAATGGAGCGTGGTTAGCGGTCAGGCTACTTTCGACGATAAGTTTAGGCCCAGCGCTAAAGTTACCAATTTGGGAAAGGATACCACCGTGCTGCGATGGACTGTTCGCACCTCGCTTCTGGGGGTTACCTTCGATGATGTTGTTATTGTGAATAACATGCCCATTCAGGCCAATGCCGGCCCCGATATGGTGCTTTGTACCAATCAAATTAATCTGGCGGCTAATCTCGCAACCTATGGAACCGGAACCTGGACTTTGAATAGTGGTGCCGGTAATATTGCCGATATTAATTTGAATAGTTCGTTGATCTCGAATCTCGCCCCTGGTAAGAATGAGCTAAAATGGACCATCGATTATAACGGTTGCCTATCCGAAGATTTTGTGTCGATAACTAATAACACCCCAACTACGGCCATTGCAGGTGATGATCAGACTCTCTGTATCGACTCCACCTTGCTGTTACCCAATACTCCTACTTATGGCGTGGCGTCGTGGAGTGTTGAGTCGGGGCGTGGTATTTTCGATGGGAACACGGTTACCCAGTTGGGCTCGGGCGAAAATATATTCGTTTATACAATCACTAATGGGACCTGTAAATCAACCGATACAATTAGTGTTACCAATAACAAGCCTACTACGCCCAATGCGGGATACGATCAGAGTATTTGTGTCGATTATGCCCAACTTTCAGCAAACCTCAATGTGGTAGGAGCTGCTACTTGGTCGGTAATAAACGGGTCGGGGAACTTCTCGAGTTACACTTCCAATACCCCAACCGTTACCGATTTAGCCTTTGGCGACAATGTTTTCAGGTGGACAATTACCAATAATGGGTGTACCGAGCAGGACGAGGTGATAATCTCCAATAACTTCATTCTGGCCACTGCGGGCAGCGACGAAACCCTGTGTAGCGATTCGGTGCAACTTAAGGCATCGAACCCCTGGCCTGGGGTTGGAACCTGGAGTTTGCTGGCTGCCAGCTCCGCATCGTTCGAGAATCAAAATGCTCCTAATACCATGGTGCGCAACCTGTCCAAGGGTGTGAATAGTTTCCGTTGGACCATATCCAACAAGGGGTGTGTTTCGTTCGACGATGTGGATATCACCAATAGTCTTCCTACGCAGGCTTTGGCAGGCGAAAATCAGTCGGTTTGTAGTCAAACTGCAACGCTGCGTGCCAATGAGGCTCTTTATGGAACCGGTGTTTGGAGCGCTATGAGTGGGTCTGCATCCTTTGCCGATCCTAATAGTTACACAACAACAGTTAGCAATTTGGCGGGTGGCCCTAATGTTTTGCGATGGACTATAACCCAGGGCTCGTGCGAGTCGTTCGACGAGGTTATTATTACCAGCAACCTGGCCACAAATGTATTTGCCGGCAACGATCAAATTGCCTGTTCCGACACTGCGGTGCTCTCGGCCAATCCGCCCAGTTTGGGTTCGGGGCAGTGGGCAATTATTTCGGGTGCTGGAGCTTTCGACGATCGGTACTCCTACAACACCACGGTTCGGAATTTGGGACAGGGCGATAATGTTTTTCGATGGACAGTGTCTAACTCCGATTGTCACGTGTCCGATACAGTGGTTATTCGGAGTAGTATTCCTACGGTTTCAATTGCTGGAGCTAACCAAGTGATATGTTCCGATACTGCACTCCTAGGGGGCAATACACCTACCAATGGGACTGGAACCTGGATGGTTGTTAGCGGATCGGTAGAATTTGCCGATCGGAACAAACCCAATACCAATGCCTTTAACATTGCCCGTGGCAATAATGTGCTGGCCTGGGTAATCGATAAGGATGGTTGTCAGTCCTCGTCGGAGGTTACAATTACCAATAATAATCCGAGTACCCCATTTGCAGGGTACGATCGGGATCTTTGTGGTGATTCAACCCGGCTATTTGCCGACCCGCCCACAATTGGTTCGGGGTACTGGACTCTTGTCAGTGGCGATGCGAATATCTTGGATCCCAACAGCAACCAGGCGCGTGTCATTAATATCAAGTTTGGCCCCAATACTTTCCGTTGGACTGTTACCAATCTGAACTGTAAATTGTCCGATGATGTAGTTATTTCGAGTAACTATGCCTATGCCAATGCCGGGGTGGATGTTGAGGTGAATGTGCCTACGGTTCAGTTGATAGGAAATAAACCGTCGGTAGGTACTGGTACTTGGTCTATTTCGGCGGGGCAGGGGAACATTGTTACTCCGGGCAATTTCGAAACGATGGTCGAGGGGTTGGGTGCCGGTGCCAATGTGTTTGAGTGGAGTATCAACTATAAAGGCTGTATTGCAACCGATGCGGTTACCGTTAACTACGTGGTTTGGCCTATAGCCGATTTTGAACCGTCGGTAATGGAGGGATGCTCCCCGCTCGAGGTTAACTTCGTGAACACATCCATCGGCGGATCGCCTTACTCCTGGATCTTTGGCGATGGTGGCGTGTCGGATCAAACCAATGTAATACATACCTATATCAATCCCGGTGTTTATACGGTTCAACTCACGGCCACCGCTCCTCTGGGCAATACGGTTGTGGCGCAGAAACAGATCGTTGTGCATGGACATCCGGTGGCCAGTTTCGATGTTGCACCGCGACTGGTTTATGTGCCGGGCAGGCATATTAGTTGTTACAACTATTCAACCCATGCCGACACTAGTTACTGGGATTTTGGCGATGGGCGTGGAGTTGTGGAAAAGTTTGCACCAACCTATACCTATGCCGACACCGGGCTGTTCGACATTACCCTTACTGTTGTGAATAGTTTTGGCTGTACCGATGCTATTACCATTGCCGATGCGGTTCATGTTATTCGCCGAAGTGGCTTCTTCTTCCCGTCAGCATTTACACCCAACCCATCGGGACCCAATGGTGGCGACTACTCGCAGCAGCCATACACCCGATCTAACGATGTGTTCTATCCCATTGTGGTGGATGGCGAAATTACCGATTTTGAGATGCAGATATTTAACCGAATGGGCGTGCTGCTGTTTAAAACCAGCGATATTGCCATTGGATGGGATGGTTACTATCAGAACAAATTGCAGCCTCAGGATGTTTATATATATAAAGTTACCGGGCGTTATAATAGTGGCGATAAGTTTGAGAAGACTGGCAATGTACTGCTTTTGAGGGTCGATAATTAAGTATGGAGGGTACAGTATGAAACGGCTAGCCTTGGTTGTTTTGATGGGTTTGGGGGCTTCTCTGGCAAATGCTCAGGATGCCCACTTCTCCCAGTTTTATTCCAACCCGTTGTACCTGGCTCCTTCGTTTGCAGGGAGTTCAATGGGGAGCCGTGTTGCTCTTAATTATCGCGATCAGTGGCCTGCAATTCCCGGAACCTATATCACCTCATCATTTTCAATGGATCACTACTTCCCTCGGATTAAAAGTGGAATGGGATTGTATTTCCACATGAATAGGGTGGGTGGGGGAAAGATGTCTGTTTTAAATGTGGGCTACCAGTATAGCTATAAAATTCAGGTTACACACGATTTTTTTATCCAGCCCGGCTTGTCGGCATATTTCTATTCGCGGAACACGGATTACTCGCAGTTAAACTTTGCCGATCAGTTTTTTGGCTACGAGTTTTTGGGTACAACTTCGGAAGTATTGCCCAATCAAAACTCCAACCATGTCGATTTTTCGGCCTCGGTGCTTGGTTATACCGATAAATACTGGTTTGGGTTTACGACCGATCATCTCATCGCCATATCGCCCGAGTTGAGTGGAAGCCTCGATTATCCCGATATTCGGTTCTCGGTGTTCGGTGGTGTTAAAGTTGTTACTAAGCGGAATTTTGCCCGTTACCGAAACAACGAAACCCTCCATTTTGCCTTCAACTACAGGAATCAGGCTAAGGTGAATCAACTCGATATTGGCGGATACTATTTCCGGCGGCCGGTACTAGTTGGTGTTTGGTATAGGGGTATTCCCCTTGGCAATCGGTATTTTAACAGCGATGCCCTCATTTTTATGGGCGGTTTAAAATTTGGCAACTTCACCGTGAGCTACAGCTACGACATGACCATGGGGCGCTTAATCTCAACAACCGGTGGAAGCCACGAGGTTAGCATTATCTACTCATTCCTGTCGAAATTTACCGTTAAGCGGCGGTATAAGGCATTGCCGTGCCCCGATTTCTAGATATTCAGTCGGCCAGTGTCCGGTATAAATGGCGAGCTAATACAAAATGATGTCGGCGGCAACAAATGTTTTTACAATTTCATTGTGAATAAAAATTATTGAATTAGGTGTGTTGCTAATATTAAATGATGCCAGCGGCATCGAATGTTTATAGAAATTCATTGTGAATAGGCATTATTCGACTCCAGCTGGAGTCGAATTTTTAAATATGCTCACTACTATAAACATTCAAACCCTTTGGGCTTGTAACTATTACCAAATTTGCACCTACAGGCCTAATTCATTGGTGTTATTTAAATAGCAAGGGGTTCGTAAATCACGAACCCCTTGCTATTTAAGTGCTACTATTTATGGAATTATTGTACAATTATCCGGAACACTGCCGATTGGTTCTCGCTAGTAATCCGCAGTAGGTAAATACCCGGGCTTAGCGAGTTAACCTCTAAAATCTCGGTGATATTGTCGGATTTAATGGTTTGTCGTTTGGTTACAATCATGCCCTGAGGGTTTATCAGCTCAAGCGTGTAGTGAGCGGTTTTGCCCGATTCAATCTGTACATTCAGCTTATCCTTAACTGGGTTAGGGAATAGCTTAATGGTGGCATTAATGCCGGCGATGGTTTGGGCGCTTACGGCCCACCAAATAACCACAGTGTCCGATGCGCTACACTGGTAGTCGTTGGTTACGCGTAGCCAGTACTTTCCAACTTGGGTTACCGAAATCGACGGACTGGTTGAACCAGTATTCCATAGGTAGTCAACATCTCCAACTCCCGATTGTATTACGTATGGAAGCGTTGTGCGGATGGTATCCTCTGCAAAGCTGAATGTGGGTGATGGGTGTATATTAATTTCAAAGGTTGATATGGTGCTGGATGTGCCGCTAAAAATGGTGAGGCAGGTAAATGTGTACGTGCCGGGGCTCATTGTTTCTTTGTTGTTAAAGGTGTGCTGGAACTTATCGTTCGGGGCAACGCTACTACTGAACGTGTGTACCTCGGTAATCTCGGGGTTGCTACCAATACGGTATTTAATATTGATTTGCTCGTCCTGGTTGAAGGTTCTGGTGCCCTGGTTAGTCATCTCGAGTGTAATGGTTTGAGATGGGCTGGAGGCTTTGTAACACAATGGCGTAGCGGGTGATACCACTGCCGTAACCGGCACCTTAACACTTTCGCCTAGGGTGATGCTCACCTCGTCGTAGCCGGTACAGCCGTTTGCTGCAGTAACAGTTACGGAGTACAGACCGGTTGCTTCAACGGTAAAGGTTTGGTTGGTCGATCCATCCTGCCATAGGTACGATGCGTGTCCCGCACCCGCATCAAGCGTTATGGGTTCGGTGATAACCCTGTCGGGACCTAAATTTACTACCGGAGCAGGTTTCAGGGTTATTGTTATGCTGCTACTTCCTGTGCATCCGTTGTTGTCTGTAACCGTTACGGTGTAGGTACCTCCTTCCGATACTGTTATTGTTTTAGTGGTTTCGGAGAGTGGTTGACCATCCTTTTCCCATGCATACGATTGCACATCGGTTAATCCCGCATCGAGCACGGTGGTTGTTCCTTCGCATATCTCCTTATTTGCACCCAGATTAACCGTAACTGTTGGGAATGTTACAATTGATTTTTCTATGGAGTTGTTAGAGGTGTTTTCGTCGGATGTATGGGTAACGGTGGCTGTTAACTGGTGTGTACCCGGTTTCGTAAGGTTGATTCTATTGTCGAATGTACGGGTAACTGTTTCGTTGGGTGCTAAGCTTTGATCTAGAGTAAAATTACCCTCAACGGTTGTTTCCATGTTGTCGGGATCAACGTCTTTTAGTGAAACCTGGATGTAATCATTGGATGGGAAAGTGGAGTTGCCAACGTTCTTAATAATTACGCTGATTGTTTCGTTCGCAGTTTGGTTGCAGCCTCCCGTTGGATTCACAATTTCAGTAATGCTTAGGTCGGGTTTCATGTACACTAGGTGAACGCAATCCTCGCCGTAGCAGCCCCATGTGTTGAAAGCCTTTACGCAGGCATCGCCCGAGCCCGAAACCTTTATGGTTTCGCTGGTGAGCGTTCCCTCCACCAAAACTAGACCATTTGTTAGAGTCCACTCAACGCTGGCGTATCCCGATGCATCGAGGGTGTAGTTCGGTGTTGTGTATTCAACGTTGTCATTTCCATACTCCAGCTCCACAGTAACACGGGGGTACGATTCCACTGTTTTTGTTTTGGAATCATTGCTGGGTGTCATGTCGGTAGGGAGAATGGCCCTTACGGTAATATCATTGCTCGTTAGAGTTGTTCCAGAGGCAATGCTTGCCGTATTGGTTAAGGTTTTTTCTATGGATGCGCCTTGAGCCATTGTTGCGCTAAGGGCATGCCCTTCAATTATCTCGGTGCCGGTTCCAATTTTAACCCCTAACTGGTAGTTTGTTCCTGCTGGTAAATCCCAGGAACTGTTATTCTTAAGGTTGATAGTTATGGCCTCGGTGGCGGTTTTGCCGCAACCCGATGCGGGGTTGATAATTTTGGTAACCTCCATGTCGTCAACGTAGAAGGTGATGTTGGCGGTGGCTTCGCCGGGGCATCCGTAGGCGTCGGCTACAACCAGTTTGTATATTCCGCTTCCTTTACCTCCGGTTTCTTGCGAGGCGGTATATGTAGCATCCGATCCTACAGCAACAAAATCGGTTGTGCCCGATGGTGCATAGCTCCAGCTGTACGAAGGGTAGCCGGGATCGGGATTGGCCGAGAGAAGTTGAGTCCAGGCGTGAACATTCTTGTCGCCACCCAGGGTAATTGTTGGGTACCCTGTGGAAACAATGGTGTTAGTTAGTACATTGTTTGCCGGGTTTATATCCTCAAATCCCATTAGTGTGGCTTCAACCTTAATATCTGCAGTGTTTTTACCCAAAAGGGCAGCCTGAATATCCACATTGGTGAATGTGAAGGGGACTGATTCTCCTGCAGCTAGCATACTGGCCAATACCAAATTCTCTTCACCATTGGTAACCAATACATTGTCGACATAAATCTTAAGATTGATGGTTGTACCGGTTGCAAAATCAATCGATCCGCTATTGGTAATGGTAACCTGTGCTTGTGGCGTGTTATCGTTGAGCGAGCATTTCGACATTGGGCTAATTAGCGACGATACGCTAATGTCAGTTGACACTATGGTAACCTTTGCCGAAGCCGAGCACCCATCGTTGTTCCATGTGGTTACGGAGTACTCCGAGTTTGGAATGCCGTAAATAACTATATTCCGGGTAGTGGCGCCATTGGTCCAGCTGTACGAAGTGCAGTCGTCGGAGTAGTTCGGATTAATTGGTAATTCCGAGCTGCTGTTGAACACTGATTTTATCACATCGGGAACAATGGATACTGTGGGCGACGCTTTTACCATAACCGACAGGTCGTACGAGTCGTTTTCGGGTACGCAGTCGTCGTCCATGGCGGTGGAAACCCTGATGGGGTTCAGTCCAACACCTAGTTTTATAGGCGATGGAATGGGAACGCTAAGGATGTTCCCGGAGGTTAGTGGCGATCCGGCTTCAAGTATCACAGTTTTGTTCTGAATCCCGATTGGTGTGTTAAATACAAGGTTTATTTCTGTTCCGCCCAGGTAGGTGTCGAGCCCGTAGTTCTGGATAATTACGTTGAATGCAACGCCCTCTTCGGTTTGGCAGTAATCCTCGTTGAGCCCTTCGATGGAGGCAATCCCCAAGTCCTTGGCGTTTATGGCGAATTCCACTGTTACATCGCCACAGCTGTGCATAGTGGTTGCTGTAAGCCTGTAGTCGGCGCTGTTGTTCTGATCTATGGTGATTAGCTGTGTTGTTCCTATTTCACTCCAGGTGGAGAATCCGAATAGTTTACGTTCCCACTTGTATGCTGCGTAACCTGTTCCGGCATCGAGGCTAATGGTGTCGGGTTGTAAGCTTTTTAGTATGGTACCCTGTTCTACATCCACCGGATTTACCCCAATGTTGGTTTTATGGTATGCTTTGATATGAACGGTGGGGGCTCCCCAGGTGTTGATAATCTGTTCGGCCGTAAAGTCGTTGGAATAGTTGATATCGCCTGCGTACCGTGTGCCAATTTTTATGGGGTATGCATTGGCTAAGGAAAGGTCAATCCCGGTTGTGAAGGTATGGGACAGCGTGCTGCCTGCAGCCAATCCTCCTGCGGGAACTGTTAAGTTTTCGATCACCTCTTCAGTATCGTTAATGTTGATGGCCACAGGAATTACTGTTCCCTGAGCCAATGTTGCCGTTCCATTGTTTTTTATCGAGGCCGATGGTTTTTCCGCTGTGGTATGTAGGCAGGCATCGGTTAGCCCGGTGAACGATTCAACCATAACATCCACATCCGACTGAATTACGTCCACCTCTGCGGTTTTGCTACATACCCCTTTGTCCACCGTAACCCGGTATTTTCCAAATGCCGATATTGTTACTGTTTGCGTGCTGGCAAGGCTAATCCAGGCGCTACCGTTCCACGATTCCCAGTTATAGGAGTCGTAACCGGCACCTGCATCGAGGGTGTGGTTTGGAGGGATGCTAACCAGGCCAATGGTGCCCATGTCGGCTCCAACAATTTGGTAGTTGGGCATCCCGTTCACGTATATAATCGTTTCCAGCTTATCGTTATTCTTATTATCGTCGTCGCTTAGCGAGGTGTTGGCTGCGATGTTGAAAGTAAAGCCCTCGTCGAAGTTGAATGTGGCCGTTGTGGTTACTTCAACCTCGCCATTGGGTGCTAAGGGGGATGCTAGTGTAAAGGATTCGGTTGTGGGTTCGGAATCGTTTACCGTAAAGGTGATTGGAACACTTCCTGCGGGGTATGTCTTCAGGGGGCTAAAGTTTTTTAGTTTAAATTTAAGTGCCGATGTGCCAATTTCGCAAGCGGTTATTGGGGAGGTGAGGCTCGATACCCCAATATCGTTGGTAAGGGCATAGAGGCGTATAAGATCTAAAGCCACCCCTTCGAAATTATTGGCCGCGTTGGAGGCGAATGCGAAACGGAACTTAACGGTTCCCGCGGCAATCGCATCTGCCGGGAGTAGCGTTTTCGACATTACGTAGCCCGTTGTATTTACGCTCCATCCTTCGAGTCCTAGTGCTGCAATGCTGCTGGTGGGTAGCCAGTTGTCGGAGTACGATGCATGCTTGGGTAGTACACCCCATGTTGCTCCTCCATCGGTGGAGTATTGAACTGTGAAACCATCCATTCCGGCCTCTAGTGCCGCCATGTGCATAAACGAGAATACCATGTAGTTTTCTCCTACAGGGAGGTTGTAGCAAGGGCTCTCGAGGTACGAGAACTCATTGGTGTTATACGTTCCGTTGAGTTTGGTAACCCACGCCGATGTGCCTTGTGCTGCCTTGTTGATTACAGTTCCGGTTGGAGCGCCCCATTGCCAACTACTGTTGGTGCCATAGGGGTACCAGTGGTTTAATAGAACCTCAAACGATTCTGTAACAGGAGCCGTAATGGTTGGGTATGAGTATAACGCTACCGATTTAATATCGTTGGAGGCATCCTCGTCGCCCGAAAACACCGTTCTGAAGCTGATGTTTTTCACCCCGTATTCCGATAGGTTGGCGCCCTGTGCAAAAGTGAACTCCTGGCTGGCATCAACATTAATTGTACCGTTGAAGGTTGACGATACCCATGCGCCATCGTTTATGCGGTACTCCACAGCAAAGGGCCCGGTTACCGGTTCGGCGCCATAGTTGCGGAGGCTTATTTTAAGATCCACATCTGTTCCTAGGCTGCAGCCCGAGGTTGGCGATATAAAGGACTCCACACCCACATCGTGGGCAATATAGTCGCCCGTGATGGCAAAGTTCTCGATATTCAATCCGCCTTTCTCGTCGTCGCCATCGGAGCTGGCAATTCCCAGTTTAATCATCACCTGCTCCTTGCGTGTTGCCTCGCTCGAAATATCGAAACTTTGGCTTGTCCAGTAATTGTCGAATATCCCCAGTATATTTTCGTAGAACTTTACCCAGGTGGTTCCATTGTCGGTCGATATCCACATGCCCACCTTGTCCTTACTTTCGATATTGAGCCACCGTCGGAGTCGTACCGATATGTTTTTATAGTACTTAGCATTGATGGCTTGCGTGGTGGCAATATAGTTATTGGATCCTGCGGGGATGTTCGGAAGGTAATTCCCGCTTAAATTGGTGGCCAGAATGCTACTTCCCGTGAATGGGAGTAGAGGGTCGCCGGTGCCAATGCCAGTTGGCGCTCCCATTTGAATATCGGGGCCTAAAGTCCACTTGGCCGAGCCCGAATCGAATTCGTCGAAAAAGAGCGATTCCTCAATGGTCGATTCTCCGCTGGGGGCTTGTTGTTGCAATGGGTACTGCATGGTTTCCACCAGTTCGCCGCTTGTTGAGTTGTACAGGTTTGTGGTAACACCATTGGCGGGCAGTTCAAACTTGATGCTGTTACCATGCTGGGCACTCCCGTTTATGCCGGCGCATACCCAGATGTAGTTAAGCCCTGTTTGGATGCTGGGGCCACTGGCCGGGTTGCTTACCGTAATTTGAATATTATTTCCCGATGGGCTATATGTTGCTGTAATTGGTTTTTCGGTGGTAAATATGCTCGATCGCGTAAGGTATAGCTTTAGCGTGCTAATATCGCTGATGCTTGTGCCGGTGTAGGTAAGGCTTAACTGGCTAAGCTTAAGGTTATCCGATGCACCTGTAACCGAGGTTTCCAGCATGGCCACCGGGTTGTTGCTTGTTTGGGTGGGGGCTACTGAGCTGTTGTGGTTCAAAACCACCGAGCTTATACGTCGGGGCTTAAAACTTAGGTCGATTATCATTACCTCGTCGAGGCAAATTCCTAATCCGAAGTTTAACTCACCCACAAAGCCAATTTTAATATTTTGTCCTTTCACCGCGTCGGGCAGGGCAACAATCTTTCGGGTCCAACTTTCCTGACTTGTTGTGAACGTTTCAAGATCGATCCATGGGCCATAGGTACCATTGGCTTGTTTAATGCTGTACTGTATGGTAAGGGCGTCGGTACCGGTTCGGCTAACCTGTGTAAGCCAGAATGCCACTGCGGGTTTATCCGAAGCCATGTTCCACCATGGCGTTTCGAGCCGGGTCGATGCCTGGTCGTCGTGGGTAAAGAATAGGGCATTGTAGGTTCCTTTGTATGCTGTAGCCGGATCCTTCAGGTTTGGATCGGTGATGAACCCCCCGCCCGTTTGGTATCGCCAGTACAGATCTACGCCACCGGAGGTGGTGTGGAGTATTTCGTTTAACCAGCCGCTTGGTTTTGCGCCTCCCTCAAACCCCTCGTAGTATTCAACAGGGTTACCATCCTCGTCGGTTTCGGGCTTTTGGGTGTATCCCTTGGTGCTTAGCAGTATTAGCAGTGCTAACGGAAGTAAAAGTTTATTCATGGCTTAACTATTTCGGTTTATGGTATTCTAACGACGTTTAGTGTAATTATATATAAAGGTGTATTCTAGTTTATATGCTAATCGGCAACAACTATTTTTTTGGTACGTTTAACTATACATACAAAACTACCTAATTTTTACGGTTTTTATTGCAATATGTTGGGTTTTTACGCTATTTTTAGTAATGCAACTGTTTGGCAAAGCCCAGTAATTTCCGTAAAAAGCATTGAACCCGTTTGCCCAGTGATTATTTTTCGGGTTTGCTGTAATTTTTTATTATGGTAACTTTGTTAACTTTGTTCCGTAAAAATCGTTAATCAATCTAAAATTATTATTCATGTACAAATATAGGTTTTTTATCAAAATAGTAGCAGCGGTTCTTCTACTTTTTGCGGGTGGAAAAACCTACTCACAGATAGGTACCGAGTTCTGGTTCGATGTTCCGGAGGTTAACCGAGGGCACGTTTCCAGTACTTATGCATTTCACGTTTATTTGCATGTTTCGGCGTTGGAAGATGATGCCAATGTTACAATTGAGTTGCCTGCTGAACCGGGTTTTGCCCCTATTAACTTTACAGTAACGGGCAGTACAAAGGTGCGTATTGAGTTAACCGATCCCTATAGCAATACTAGTAATTTTTCAAATATACTCGCTCCAATGTCGTTATTTTACAATGCCAGAAAGTGGGGTGATTATACTGCAACCCCTTTAGCTGAACGTGCTAAATATATCGAAAACCTCTTGGAGTGGAGCGAGTCCGATTCCGATCCTACCAACCCTGTCTATATTAATAGGACAAATAAAGGTGTGCGCATGTATTCCGATAAAAATATTATGGCATACATTGAGATTGGAGTGGGCTGGAATATGGATATTATTGCTTTAAAGGGAGCTAATGCTTTAGGTAAGAAATTTTTTGTTCCTTTTCAGACCGATTTAACTGCCTATGATGACAGGTATGATAATATGGCTTGTCCTCCGTACAGTTCTTTTAACATTGTAGCTACTCAGCCCGATACAAGGGTGCGAATAACGGTTCCAATTCCTATCTGGTTAAAGCAGGGGACTCAGGCTGGTGTTAGCAATGGAAGGGTGCTACCAAAAGGAATATACGAAATTGTGCTTAATAGGGGGCAGAGTTCAATTATTACTCCGTATGCCGATAATAATTATAACGAGGATGGGTACCAAGTGGCTTGGGATGATGGTTCTCGTTTGGCAGGTGCAAAGGTTGAGGTTATTAGTGGTGGCGATATTGTTGTGCTTACCCGCGATGATATAACCCATGGTCCAAACCCCGATTATGTTGCCGATCAGTTAGTTCCCATAGATTATGCCGGTACCGATTTTGGTGTGATCCGCGGAGTGATGTCCACCAAAACTAGAAATGAGTTTATTTATATTGTTGGGACAGAACCCTCCACTACGGTTTACATTTCCAATCATGGTCAAAAAACAATTACTGAGGGCGAGCAATGGGGCGTTCGAATTGATGGGGCTTCGGATGATGGTGTTATGGTTCATTCCGATAAACCAGTTTTTGTTTTCCATATGTCTGGTACTGGGGATGGCGGATCCGATCAGAAGGCGGGGGCTGTTATTCCGGCTCTCCCCAATACGGGTTTATGTATTGGTTCGCAGAATGTGGTTTTTAGTAGAACAAAGGGTAGTGGTTATGTTTTTTACTTAAATGTTTTGGCTTGGGATAAAAATTCCGATCCTGTTACTTCGGCCATTGGTAATTTTGTTCTTCAGAAGCAGGGGGCAACAGGTTTCGAGCCCGTAGGCGCAACTTCCGATGAGAAGAAACTCGAAGATTATTTAAACGATAGGAATAATTGGAGTACGTTCGATTTACCAGCAGGTATTACCTCTTCGCCTGTTGAAAAATGGAAGTATGTTCGAATTAATACCGATGCTATAGGTGCTAATATTTTACCGGGTACTGTTTCGTACCGTCTGATTAATAATAATAATGTTTTCCATTTGGGTGTATTGAATGGTGATGCTAGTTTGGATGCTTTTTATGGCTATTTTTCTGATTTTGCCTCGTTTAAGGCTATGGCCTATGCAGGGGACGATCCCGCTAATCCTATGACTTTTATGCCCCTTTGCTACGGCCAGAGTACTCAAATACATGCAAGTGGTGGTCTTACTTATAGTTGGAGTCCCACGGTATTTTTGAGTAATCCTAATATAGCATCGCCTGAGGTTATTAAGCCAACTGGTACTCAAAAATATAAGGCAACAGTTACCGGTGCCTGCGATTTAGTTAGCACTACAGAGGTGACCATTGAGGTTGCACTTCCAATTAATCCAACCCTTGTGCCCAACTCTAACTTTTTGTGTGGCAATGGCAATGTTACTTTTACTGCGGGGAGTTTGGATAATGTTACCAAGCTCAAGTGGTACATCAAGGAGCCCGATTCCACTTCGTTCCGTCAGGTTGCTACCCATACCCCTTCGGGGCTTTCGCAGGATTATACCTACACCCTTACCTATACCGGCGCGGGGATCGATCCGGTGGCGTACACAATCCGTTTGGTTGCCAGTAACGATGGATGTACCGTTATCCTCGAGAGTGTTATAAAGGTTTACCCTGCGGTTTCCGTTGCTCCCTCCTTCACGGTAACCGATAATAATAGTTGTACGCCGTTAACCGTTAGTTTTCTATCTGGACCCGGTGGTATTTCAGGATCTTACTATCGATGGGAATTTGGCGATGGTTCCACGTCCAATGTTCAGAACCCAACGCACACCTATTATAACTACGATCATCTAACCTCGGCTACTTTTACAGCGGGTATAACAATTACCGATAAGCACAATGTTTGTACCGATACTAAAACTGTCGATATTACTCTAAAACCATTGGTGGATGCCCATTTTGTTATCGACCCGGTAGCCGGATGTACGCCATTGAATAACCTAAAGGCAACCAGCGATAGCAAGGTAGTGCTACATACGCCCCATTACTGGTACATTAATGGTGCAATAAAAACATACGTGAGTGGCGATACGGTAACTGCTAATACAATCACGCATAACTTTGTTCATAGCGGTGTCGTAAGCGAGGATGCCGAAACGGATACTATCAAGCTTAAGTTAACCGCGAATGGTTGTTCCGATTCCATTACGAACGTGGTTAAGGTTTACCCCCGTGCCGAGGTCGGTGAGGTTACCTGTACCGCATTAGCGGGTTCCGATCTTAATTGTTCGCCGTTGACCGTTAAGTTCAACGCCACGGGGATTAAGAATGCCACTACCTACTACTGGAGGGTGATGGAACAGCCCTCGGGTGCCGTTCAGAATATTGGGGGTGGGGCTATTCCGGTTACTACTACCTCGCTGGAGTACCCCTCTTTCACCTTTACAAACTCATCGGGCTCGCCTAAAACTTACCAGATTAGCTTGGTGGTTTCCAATAAGTGGGGGTGCGAAACTATTAAACCTACAAATATCACAGTATATCCGCTGGTCGATGCCGTTATATCGTTAGATGTTAGGGAGGGGTGCTCGCCGCTCGATGTTGCCTTTACCAGTGCCTCCTCGCCTGGTTCATCTACACTTATCTGGAATGTAGATGGGGTCAATGTTGCTGATCCTAACGCTTTGCCCAATTTTGTGAACGCAACCACAACCAGCGATGTGCGAATAATTCCGGTGAAATTAACCGCAATGAACACGAAGGGTTGTACCGATGTGGCTTTCGATACCATCCGGGTAAATCCGCAGGCGGTGGCCAATTATACCTTTACGTTTAAGGACGACGATGGGAAGCCCATAACCTACCATGCTGGCGATTTGCTATGCTCCCCCATTCATGCCACTTTCGATGGGCAAACTACCAATGCCAACTATTACAGCTGGCAGTTTGGCGATTTGGGAGCCTCAACCGTTGAGGATCCCACCTTTACCCTTACCAATACATCCGCGGTTAATAAAACGGTTGATGTCAATTTAGTGGCCAATAACCAGTACAACTGCCCCGATACGGCAACTCAAAGTTTCTTACTTGGCCCTGAGATTAATGCCGACTTTAGTTTAACCAACTCGGTGGGATGCGCTCCGCTTACCTTTACCGTTAGTGCTCCCCCGTTGGGAGGTGCGGGAACCTATAGCTGGGATATAAATGGAACCACCTATACCGGGAATACGCAAACCATTCCTGTGGCAGAAAACAAAACCGGGGTAATTCAGACGTACAATGTATTGCTTACCGCAAGTAATGGCGTTTGTTCCGATGTATCGGCTCCTAAAGTGGTAACCGTATATCCCGAGGTGGACGCGGCTTTTACTGCCAGCCTTATAGCGGGTTGTAACCCCATTGATGTGGCGCTTACCAATAATAGTAGCGCTTTTGCGGGTGTGGGCACTCCCTTAACCAATACTACCTATTATTGGACTTTTGGCGATGGTGGCTCATCGAACGAGGTTAGCCCGGTACATACCTATAGCAACGACAATCCCAACAACAATGCCATTTACCCCACCAAGCTCAAGGTGGTGAGCGAGTATGGCTGTAAGGATTCCATTACTCAGGATATTGAGGTGTATAACCGGATTGAGTCGCACTTCACGTTTGAGTATGCGTCCAACTGTACTCCGTTCGACGTTACGTTCCACCCTGCCGCAATTGGAGCCTCGGAGTATCGATGGAGCTATGGCGGAGCGCCAGGCTTACCTAACGAAACACTTGCCAATGGCAACACGTTTGTTAAGCAGTTTACCAATTCCGATCCTGATGTTCCGGCCATTTACACCATAACACTCGAGGCTCGCAATGATGAGGGATGTCCCGCAGTGCTGTCGCGCAACCTGGAGGTGTATCCTATTGTGAATGCCGATTTTGCACCGAATACCAGTGTGGGTTGTTCCGATTTACCGGTTACATTTGGTAACATATCTACAGGTGGAAATCTTCAGTATTTGTGGGATTTTGGCAATGGCGAGAGCGCAACAACATCAACAAAAACAAGCGTGTCGCATACATTTACCAATAGGGGTAGTATTGATAGCATTTACACCGTTAAGCTGAAGGCAATTAACATTAATGGTTGCCGCGATAGTTTGGAGCAAACCATAAGGGTGCACCCCAAAGTGGAGGCGGGTTTCGTGTTTGCACAGCAATCCAAGTGTACGCCATTCTACCTCGATTTAACCAATACCTCGCTGAACGGTTCTAAATTCTATTGGGATTTTGGCTACAGCGGTCTCGATACCATTGTGAACAACAAGAATGCGTTCCCGTATATTTTCGACAATCCTACGGCCAACGATATTCTTACCTACCAAATCCGGCTTATTTCGGTTGACTCGGTAACGGCATGCCGCGATACCATGGAACTTCCAGTAACTGTTTATCCCCGTGTGGTTTCGCGTTTCGATGTGGATAAAATTCGTGGGTGTAATCCGCTAACGGTTAAGTTTACCAACAACTCGTCGGGGTTGAGTACCTACCTGTGGGAGTTTGGCGATGGGGGGACTTCGGTTGATAATGTTCCGGCCGATCATACCTATAGCCATCCGTACAAGGACATAAACCAAACCTATACGGCAAAGCTAACGGCCACCAATGCTTATGGGTGTAAGAGTTTTGCCGATACGGTAATCACGGTTTACCCGTTAGTGAAATCCGATTTCCAGTGGAACAAGTTTGAGGGCTGTACACCGCTAACCATCAACTTGAATAACTCGTCCACCTCGCCGCTGTACAAGTACAGTTGGGATTTTGGCGATGGATCATCAAAAACATACGTGGAGCAACCCACATCGCATGTTTACACCAACGGTACCACCGCGCCACCCAGCGTTCTTACTCCAACTATTACCCTGCGCACCAGCTATGCTAACGATACCACTTGTATCGATTCGTTGAAACTTGCTGTGAGCGTGTTCCCGCATATTTACCCTAACTTTAATGCCGATATGGAGGGTTGCCATCCCCATAAGGTTACGTTCGACAACCTAACCAACTCGTTCAATACTGCCACCGATACCTATTTCTGGGATTTGGGCAATGGTGTTAGCGCGGGCGAGCCCGAGCCTCAAATTACCTACAGCAATGTGTCGCGAACAAAGGATAGCACGTTCTCGGTACGTTTACGCTCGGTTAGCCAGCACGGTTGTGTGGATTTAATCCGCAAAACAATAACCGTTCACCCCCGTCCGTTTGCCGCCATGGAGCTTACCGGCCAGTACATTGCCTGTCCTCCGTTTGAGGTTGAGATTGAAAATAACTCGCTGGGAACCAATTTAACCCATTACTACGAATTTGGCGATGGGGACGATTCCACTACCACCAACCAGGCCAATATGCTGCATACGTTCGACAATTTAAATTCTGATATCGAGCCTTACCAAATCGACTTGAAGGTTGTTTCAGCGTTTGGGTGCGACGATTCCATTTCGCAAACCGTTTATGTTTACCCGCATGTTTTTGCGAACTATGTGGCCACTCCGGGTTATCAGGCCTGTAGCCCGTTTGAGGTGCAGTTTAACAACACCTCGGTTAACTCGCGCTTTTACAATTGGGAGTTCGACGATGGTATAACATCATCCTACACCACACCATCGCATACCTTCCTGAATTACGACGAAACCGACAAGGTGTTCAATGTCCGGTTGAAATCGTGGTCTGAGTACAACTGCGTGGATAGGGATACCCAGAAAATTACTGTGTGGGCAACGCCTATTGCCAACATTGCGGCTAACCCTCCGTTGAAGGTATTCCCCGATGCAACGTTCGATATTTACAATCAGTCGAGCCCTGCCGCTGCGGGTTGGAGCTATAGTTGGGATTTTAACGATAACACTTTCTCTGTGCTACGCGATCCCGGAACGCATACCTATCTGAAATGGGGCCCAAAGGCCAATGAGTTTAAGTATAATGTGAAGTTGAAGATTGAGAGCCCTCACTGTAAGGATTCCACTGTAACCACCATATTCCTGTTGCCAGCAGTGCCCCAGTCGGAGTTCTCTGCCAATGTCGATTCGGCTTGTTCGCCGCTCGAGGTTCACTTTGTGAACACCTCGCAATGGGCCGATTCTTACTTGTGGGATTTTGGCGATGGAACAACATCCACCGAGCCTGAGCCGGTTCATACATTCGTCGATCCGGGGTACTACACCGTAAGGTTAACGGTATCGGGCGATGGCGGTGTACGTTTCTTCTACCGGGTGTTTAGGGTTTACCAGAACCCCACGGCTAATTTCCAGGCGGTGCCAAACCGGGTGATGCTTCCCGATGCCACTGTGCATGTGTATAACACTTCAACAAACTTTAACCGTTCGTTCTGGGACATGGGCGATGGCTACCAAACCACCGATGAGAGCCCAATACATACCTATACCAAGGTGGGTGAGTATAATATTGCGCTAACCGTTTATATGGACTATACCGATAAGCAGGGAACAGTGGTGGCCTCGTGTGCCGATACTACATCGCAGAACCCCGCGGTTTGGGTAGAGGGTGTGGGGTATTGCAAGTTCCCGAATGCCTTTAAGCCGTCGGGCACTCCCAATGGAGGTGTTTACGATGCTTACGATATTAAGAATGAGGTATTCCATCCATACCATTACGGTATTGTGGAGTATAAATTGATGATATTCTCGCGTTGGGGCGAGCAAATATTCACATCGAACGATGTAACTGTAGGTTGGGATGGTTTTGTTAACGGGAAACTTGCTCCCTTAGGAGTATATATGTGGCGGGCAACCGGTAAGTACACCAATGGCCGAACTTTCGATTTGAAGGGAAGCGTAACATTGTTGCGATAGTTTTTTAGTTAATGTTTTTTTGTTTGCAATTATTTATATTTTTGTGTAGATAATTGGATTTAGATTGGTAACCAATTATTAATTCTTTTTGTGACTAAAGTATTGAGCAATTTTAAAAGACATATAGTTTCCGTACTGCTGATTTTACTTTGTGGAGTTACTAAGGCGCAAGATCCGCATTTTACTCAGTTCTATGCCAGTCCGCTATTCTTATCCCCTTCGTTCACTGGAGGGGTTTTAGGATACCGTACGGTGGCAAACTACCGTAATCAGTGGTCGTCGATCCCCGGGGCGTACAATACGTATAGCCTGTCGTGGGATCATAATTTTATTGCCTTTAAGAGTGGCCTCGGTTTTGTTGGGGTGCGCGATCAGGCTGGCGCTGGCAAGCTGGGTAATACCAAAATTGGGGTATTGTACTCCTACGATTTTACGCCTAGTCCGGAATGGCATATTCGGCCCGGGTTGGGTTTTTACCTTCAGCAGCTGTCCATCGATTATAGTAAGTTGATTTTTGGTGATCAACTCTTCTCTGATGCCCCATCAGCTACACAGCCGGGAAATAAAGGGGTGTGGGATATTGATGTGGCTACATCAATACTGGGCTACTCCGATAATGCCTGGTTAGGGGCTACGTGGGATCATATGTTAAAACCGGTAGCCTCGCTTTATGCCGAGAACGATAGAACACCCTACAAGTTTTCGCTATTTGGGGGCTATCGATACATTACGCGTGGGTTTTTGATGAGCAGAATAGAGGAGTCCATTACCTTTGCATTCAACTTTAGGGTACAGGATATATACCGCCAGCTCGATTTGGGAATGTACTGGTATTCCGAACCGTTTAGTTTTGGATTCTGGTGGCGTGGAATGCCCAAGAGTAGCTCCACACGACGCATCGATGCGTTGGCATTTATGGTGGGGTACAAGTGGGAACAGTTTAAGGTTGGATACAGCTACGATTTTACCATTTCGAATCTTGGCCTCGGTTCGGGCGGATCGCATGAGGTATCGCTTGTTTACGAGTTTAAGATGAAAACCCGCCGTAGGTGGAAGGCATTGCCCTGTCCCTCATTCTAATACAAAAACCAATGTCTCACCGATTTGTGTTTGCCGCTTGCGCAGTGGCACTTGAGTTAATGTTTGCCTGCACCATTCCAAAGCCCAAGGAGTATCAGCAGGTTGATGGGTTTACCCAGGGTACCACTTTTAGCATTGTTTACTACGATTCTTTACAGAGGAACTTTGCTCCGCAGTTCGATTCTATTTTCCGGGTTATCGATAACTCCATGTCGATTTATAATGATTCTTCCATTATATCGAGGATTAATAGGAACGAGTGTTCCGCTATCGATTCGATGTTGGCTGAGGTTATTGCTATTTCCGACTCGGTGTACCATCAAACCGGAGGAGCTTTTGACATTACGGTAGGGCCTGTTGTTCGGGCTATTGGCTTTGGCAAGGATAAAACCCAGGGAATCGACTCGGCTAAGGTTCGTTCACTTTTGCCCCTTATTGGCATGCATCAGCTCCGGGTTGAGGGCATGGCATTGATTAAGTCAAACCCTAATATTCAAATAGATGTTAATGCGGTAGCGCAAGGATATACTTCCGATGTGGTGGCGCGATTTTTACAACGCAAGGGTATTCGTAATTATCTGGTTGAGGTTGGTGGGGAGATTGTGGCGCGAGGAGTTAACCGTAGAGGCGATTTGTGGGTTGTTGGGCTCGATAAACCCGTTGAGAATGCCATGCCGGGCGAAAATGTTCAGGTGAAAATTAAACTTAGCCATGGGCGCGGATTGGCCACTTCGGGGAATTACCGCAAATTTATTGAGGTTAATGGGGTTAAATACGCCCATACCGTTAATCCAAAAACTGGATTTCCGATTCTGAACTCGCTGCTCAGTGCAACTGTAATTGCTCCAACAGCAGCCCAAGCCGATGCCATTGCCACCGCATTTATGGTAAGGGGGGTGGATTGGAGTATTCGCTATGTGGATGCAAACCCCCATGTGGATGCCTATCTTATTTATTCCGATAGTTTGGGGCGTTACAATGTTTGGGTTAACGATAGGCTGAGGAATACCTTGGTGGAGTAATGCTATTTTGCACTCTTCAACTGGGTATTATGGCATGTACTATTTCCACACCCGCAGCCGAACTCAATGCCCTTTCGGTTATTGTTGCCCTCCGTTTTTTTCGATTTGCCCACAAGCAGTTTAAGCGAAAGACCAATAAATACAATTGCTATCATTATTGTACTGGCCGCTATTAGTTTTGTAATTGTCATAGTTCATACTTTTACGTTGCTTTTTAATGCAACGTAAAAGTGTATGTATTGTTCACGGCTGTAGCATTAGTTTCGGGCGTGTTCGTAACAAGTAGCGCAACTCTCATTCTTTGTTTTGCCCCATTTCTTAATTTCGTCGTGCCGGGGGCAGGTAATGCCTTTCTTTTTCAGCGCTTTATTATGGCCTGTGGATGTTTCCGTAAATTTGTGGCTTTTATGGAATATAATTCTTATGGCCATTGCAGCCATCGCAATTAATAGAAGGGCTGCCGTAATAGCGATTAGTTTGATAATGCTCATTGTTTTTTTTGCAAAGGTAATTCTGTTTTTTGTAGATAATTCAACTCACTTGATAAATAAGCGTTTGATCTAAAAATTAACATTAATTTAATTTTAAGTTATCAAAAAATTATTATATTCGATTAAAATATAAAATTATATACAAAATGGTTTACTTATATATTGCGTTATTTCTCCTTCTTGGGGGGAATAGTCCTCGAAACAATACGAATGATTACCCTGCTATTAACAAGGCTGTCGATAAATTGGTTGTCGATTTGGTGAGCCGTTATCCTAAAAAGAATCAGCCCTACTTGGCCGTGCTCCAATTCCGAACCAGTAACAATAATCTACCTAAGTTCAACCAGTTAATTGTTAATCAAATTAATGCCAGCAAAGTTGTGCGTTCAAGTTTTAATCTGATAGAGCCTAGCAGCGTTAATCATTTGATTGATGAGATGGGGTGGAATCTCTCCATGTCCTCAAGTTATAGCGCATATTCAAAAATTAACGAGAGCATCTTTAGGGCTACGGGTTTAATTGCCGATGCCTATTTGTATGGTACAATCCGTGTCGACGAGGAGATGGTTACCATCACTGCCTACATAGTGCCCAATGGGATTGCATCCAGTGCAATAAGCTCTTCGGTGCAGATTCCTATCCGCGATGTTCCTGAAAACTGGCTGCCTAATTAGTTGTTTCTGTCGATCTTTTTATACTCATCGCACTCGCTTATTCTTTTGCCTGAGTGGTGTTGCTGCTATTTTTCCCATTTTAGAACAAGAGTCCCATTTTATTGTTGTATATACCAACAGGTTATACCGTTAAAATTGTGGATTATGGTAAAGCAGAATAATATTCAGTACACTAAGAGTGAGATTTTAAACGATTACTACATTGCTATGCTAAGCCGTCAACTTAGCTTGATGGGGCGTAAAGAGGTATTGACCGGAAAGGCAAAATTTGGAATATTTGGCGATGGTAAGGAGTTGGCCCAAATTGCCTTGGCAAAATTCTACAAGGATGGCGATTGGCGTTCGGGCTACTATCGCGACCAAACCTTTATGATGGCCGTTGGCGCATTCTCTGCTGAGGAGTTTTTTGCTCAGCTTTACGGTCAAACCGATGTTAAGTTGAACCCTGGCAATGCTGGCCGTACCTTCAATAATCACTTTGCCACCCGTAGTTTGAACGACGATGGCACTTGGAAGGATTTAACCAAGCAACGAAATAGCACTGCCGATATATCGCCTACTGCAGGTCAAATGCCACGATTGTTAGGTCTTGCATGGGCTTCAAAACTGTTTAGAGACAACAAGGAGCTATCAAAGTATAGTAAGTTTAGCAATAGCGGAAATGAGGTTGCTTTCGGAACCATTGGCGATGCTAGTACATCCGAGGGCCATTTCTGGGAAACAATGAATGCCGCTGCTGTAATGCAAGTACCTATGGCCTTAGCTGTATGGGACGATGGTTTTGGGATTTCCGTACCCCGCGAGGTGCAAACTGCAAAGGGGAGTATCTCTGAACTTCTTAAAGGTTTTGAGAAGGGCGATAAGGATTCTACCGGAATACTGCTTTACAAAGTAAAGGGTTGGGATTATCCTGCAATGGTTGAAACTTTTGCCGAGGGTGTTGAGCGAGCTCGTAAAGAGCATGTACCTGTAGTTTTTCACGTTACCGAGATTACTCAACCGCAAGGTCACTCCACATCAGGCTCGCACGAGCGTTATAAATCTGCTGAACGCCTTGAGTGGGAGAAAGAGTTTGATTGTAATAAGCGCTTTCACGACTGGATTCTTAAGGAAAAGATTGCGACAGAGCAAGAACTTACCGAAACAGAACAAAAGGCCGTTGACGATGCTAAGATTGCTCGCGATAAAGCCTGGGATGCTTTTACATCACCCGTTAAGAAAGAGCGCGACGAACTTATAAAGATTATCGATAATCGCTCCTGTATGTGTAAGCGCGAACATGTTGATAAGGTTGGAATCATCACAAATCAACTAAAGGCCATTCAAAATCCTATCCGTAAGGATAACATGAGTGCAGCCAAGAAAATTCTACGTCATGTTTGTACCGACTGTACAATGCGCGATAAGCTTCAAACTGACTTAGGCGCTTGGCTGGATAGAAACCAAAAGGATGGATACGATAGGTATAGCACCGATTTATACTGCGAAACCGACCGCGCTGCATGGAAAGTTACGGAGATAAAACCAATATTCACCGAAAATTCACCAATGGTAAATGGTCGTGAAATACTCCGCGATAACTGGGATAAAGTTTTTGAGAAGAATCCGCTAGTTGTTGCATTTGGCGAGGATGTTGGCGGCATAGGTGGCGTAAATCAATCGTACGAAGGCATTCAGACTAAATATGGTAAGGATAGAATTACCGATACAGGTATTCGCGAGGCTACAATTCTTGGACAAGGGTTAGGATTAGCCTTAAGAGGAATGCGTCCAGTAACCGAAATACAGTATTTCGATTACTTGCTTTACGCACTTCAAACAATGAGCGATGATGTGGCTACAACCCGCTGGAGAACCAAAGGCGGACAAATGGCTCCAATGATTATAAGTACTCGTGGTCACAGGTTGGAGGGTGTTTGGCACTCTGGGTCGCCTTTAAGTATGGTTATTAACTCAATTCGAGGAATATATGTTTGCGTTCCACGCAATATGACTCAAGCCGCTGGTTTCTACAATACCTTGCTCGAATCCGACGACCCAGCTTTGGTTATTGAGCCGCTAAATGGTTATCGTTTAAAGGAACGTCGTCCCGATAATATTGGGGAGTACAAGGTACCACTGGGCATTCCTGAAATTTTAAATGAAGGGACCGATGTAACCTTGTTAACCTACGGTAGTTGTGTTCGAATTGCGCAGGATGCCGTTGACCAACTTGCCGAATTTGGCATCTCTGTAGAGTTGATAGATGTTCAAACATTACTTCCGTTCGATTTACCAAATATTGCGCTGGAGTCGATTAAGAAAACAAATCGTGTAGTATTCTTTGATGAGGATGTTCCCGGAGGAGCCACTGCTTTTATGATGCAGAAGGTGCTTGAGGAACGCAATGGCTATCAGTACTTAGATTCTGCTCCCAAAACTATTACAGCACAGGAGCACCGTCCGGCTTTCTCAACCGATGGCGATTACTTCTCGAATCCAAATGCCGAGGATGTTTTCGATGGAATTTATCAACTAATGCACGAGGCTAATCCAAAGCGATACCCAAAATTGTACTAGAAGAGTATTTTGTAGTAAACTCTGACAGGGTTAAAAACCCTGTCAGAGTTTTGTTATTAATATCTATTGCTCAAACTTTAATTCAGCCTCCTCCATATTTGCATCATCAACCTCAATTTTCTTCATTTCCTCTTCGGAATATTTTCTTATTTTTATATTAAATGCGGCCATAAATACACTCATAAATGGGCTAATAATATTGAAGAATGCGTAAGGAGCATAAGTTAACGTAGGTACCCCAAGTACTGCCGCTTGTGTTGCTCCGCAAGTATTCCAAGGTATAAGTGCCGAGGTAACCGTTCCGGAATCTTCCAGTGTTCGGCTTAGGAGTTCTGGTTTCAACCCACGCTTCCTGAATGTTTTGGCAAACATACGGCCCGGAACCACAATGGCAATATACTGATCCGATGCTGTTACATTGAAGAATAAACAACTCGCAACAACCGAGGCGACTAATGAGCCTGTCGACTTGGCGAATCGAATAATGGTTTCGGAGATTTTAACAAGTAAACCCGCCGATTCCATTACACCGCCAAAAATCATGGCGGTAAGAATCAACCAAATGGTGTTCATCATTCCGGCCATTCCCCTTGTGGTAAGCAATTCGGTAATTTGCGGATTGGTTGTTTCCACCGAAACGCTCCCGTACATACTTTTCATAACGGTAATGTATGATGCCTTGATGTAATTATCCGTTATCCCCGATATCTGCTCAATAATATGTGGTTGAAGGATTATGGCGAAAACACCGCCCAGCAATACTCCAAACATTATTGAGGGTAATGGCGGCAGTTTTTTTATTATAACTACTATTAGGAGTACGGGAACTAGGAATAGCCACAGCGAAATATTAAAGGTTTCCTTTAGAGTGTTTAGCGTTGACGATACATCGGTGATTCCATCGAATTGATATGTGAAGCCAATTGCTAAAAAGATGATTAATGTGATAATCAGTGTGGGAGCCGTGGTGTAAACCATGTACCGTATGTGGGTGAATAGGTCGGTTCCAGCCATTGCAGGGGCTAGGTTGGTGGTATCGCTTAGCGGTGACATTTTGTCGCCAAAGTAGGCGCCCGAAATTATTGCCCCTGCTACAATAGCCGGGTCGAAGCCCAGCGCATTGCCGATTCCGAGCAGGGCTACTCCTATGGTTGCCACGGTTGACCAAGAGCTGCCTGTGGCTAGCGATACTAGAGAGCAAATAATTACCGTTGCAAAAAGAAATATTTTTGGATGAAGAATTTTCAGCCCGTAGTATATCATCGTGGGAACAACCCCGCTTATCATCCAAGTGCCGGCCAATGCGCCAATCAGCATAAGAATTAGTATTGATGGCATGGCCGACCCGATGGTTTTAACTATTATTCCCCGAATAGTAACCCAGCCATGCCCGAGCGAGATGGCTATAACGGCTCCAATTGTTGATGCTAAAAGTAGTGCAATCTGGTTCGCTCCCGAAAGGGTATCGTTACCAAAATAGATAACGTTGAGCGATAGAAAAAGGATGAGAAAAATAATTGGAATAAACCCTTGCAGTAGGGTTGGTTGCTTTATTTTCCGGGTCATGGGCTTCGCTTTAATGCTTACTAATATAGTTATTTCCTCTATTCGTGATACTTTGCCTTATCTTTTTGCTATAATTTCATTGGCATACTCAGTTTCTGTTGTGGAAAATATGGGAAGTTTTGGCACGATTTTCGTTTGTCGTTTCTCGTATTTCTGATTTTGATTAGCGTTTGTGTATATTAAATCTGATGGCTATGGCAACTTCCAAAAACAATGGATTGGATTACTTGAAGTTTACGTTCGAGCATATTCCGCCTAGGAGTGGTAGGATTCTTATTGCTCAGCCCGAACTGACAGATCCTTTCTTTAAGCGAACTGTAATATTTATGGTGCAGCACGATAAGGATGGAACAATGGGGTTCATCATCAACCGTCAATTGAACCTTAGCTTGAGTAGTATTATTGTTGGATTTCCCGATATTGATGTGAATATCTCGGTTGGAGGTCCTGTGAGCCCCGAAACTATCAATTTTTTGCACACTTTTGGCGATGTTGTTCCCAATTCGTACAATGTGGGCAACGGCGTGTACTTAAACGGCGATATTGAGGCAATTAAAGGGCTAGCCATTGCCGGAAAACTGACCAAGGAGAATTTTAGAGTTTTTATTGGCTATGCGGGTTGGGGAACCAAGCAGTTGAGCAATGAAATTAAGGAGGACTCGTGGGTGGTGGCCAATTTGGATCCCGAGTTGATGATGAAAGGGACTTACGATAATTGGTATTTTACGGTTCAGCAGTTGGGCGATAAGTTTAAGGTGTGGACAATTTATCCCGAAAATCCATCCTTAAACTGATCGGCAAAGGTGTATTTATTCAATGCGGTTACTATCTTTTTGCTTACGTTGCAGAAATATCGGTTTTGGTTTACCCCTAAAACCCAACGTATTCCAGTAATCGAGTTCGTCAGAAATATCTCATCGCTATCCATTAGCGCTTTTACGCTAAAGGCAACCTGTTTGTTGATTTCGTATCCCAGTGTTGGGGCAATTTTACACACAACCTCGCGCATTATTCCCGGAATGCAGCCTTCGGCCAGCGATGGGGTGTAAATTGTATTCCCTTTCACAATGAATATGTTGGACGAAACGGTTTCGGCAACCCGGTTTTCTTCGTTAAGAATTATGCAATCGTCCAGCTCGTTGGCTTTTCGGTATAATCCGGCCTTCACAAAGAGCAGCGCATTGCAGCTTTTTACCGACGATAGTTTGTTTATGGGTTTCTTAATATCGGTATAGATGTCGATTAGGTATCCCTGTTTGTTGAGTTCGTAAAAGTTTGTCCCCATTTCCTGGGTTTGGATTAGCATGCCTGCGGTATTGCCGTTGGGGGTGTATAGCCCGTCGGTATCGCGGAATACGGTTATGCGAATGCGAGCATTCCGGAAAAGCCGATTTTTATTGAGCAGCCGGGCTATGGTTTCGGACAGAAACGATTCGTTGAGGTATGGTGGTACATCAATTTCCAAAATCTTCATACCTTTAATCAAACGGGCGAAGTGGAGCGTAATATGTTTGGCCTCGGTGCCGTAGGCTAAAATTGTTTCAAAAATTCCATCGCCGTATAGGAACGACCGATTATTTGCGAACAGCATTGGGCTGTTCCCGTCCAGAATATTGCCGTTTAACCAGATGAAGTTTTTTGTAGGCATTACATCAACTTCAAGCTACTCAAAAAGTGGAGTATTAACTTCGGATTAATAAGCAGGGGATAAATAAATCCGAACACCGCTCCTACAAAGTGAGCATCGTGATTAATGCCGTCGCCCTCTTTCTTACTCATGTAGTGCGAGTAGGCCAGGTAGGCCACTGCAAAAACAATCCCGGGAATAGGAATAACCGCCATTAGGTATAGGCTCTCGAGCGGGTCGAAAAATACGCAGAAGAACACAAAGCCCGACACGGCTCCCGATGCGCCTACGCTTTGGTAGTACGGATTGCTCTTGTGTTTTTTTAGTGTGGTTAATGTGGCCACCACAACTCCACCAAAGTAAAGTATGTAGAAGTGTAGAGTTGGGGAGTTAATGTAACCGCTCACCTGTAGCTGTTTTAGCCAGTGCTCTGCGGCCATTCCAAACGAGTATAGCACAAACATGTTCACGAATAGGTGTACAAACCCAACGTGTACAAAGGCATGGGTGATGAGCCTGTACCACTCATTATTTTTGAAAACCAAGTACGGGTTCAGGAGCAGCCGTTGCATCAGGGTATTATTGCCAAATGCAATTAACGATACAGCAACTGTTATGGCAATTATGATGTAGGTCATGTTAATGTAATATTTTAAAAACCAACTCCTTGAGCAGCTCCCCGTGGTCGGTGGAGTTGTTATTCACCCCTTTCGAGCGCATATCGTAATCGCGGAGTAGCGCAAAAATATCGATACATTTTTTTGGGGCATATCGTTTAGCCGCATTCTCGTATTCGCCGGTGAAGAACGGGTTAACACCCAGCTCGCGGGCAATGTTCTCCTTGCTTTTATCCTTTAGGAAGTGTAGCCGGAATATTTTTACAAAGTACTGGTGTATGGCCGAAACTGTGAGTACGAAGGGATTGGCGGCGGCGTTGTGCGCAAAGTAATCCACAATTCGGTTGGCTTTAAGTACATTTTTTTCGCCTAAAGCCTTTGTTAGCTCAAATCGGTTAAAATCTTTGCTAATCCCAATGTTTTGCTCAATATTCTGATTGGTTATTTGCTTGTTGTCGGGCGGAAGTGTGATGATAAGTTTTTCCAGCTCGTGCGATATTTTGCTCAAGTCGTTACCCAAATACTCGTTTAGAAGATTTGCGGCAACCAGCTCAATTTTTATATTCTTCTGTTTGAGGTAATTTATAATCCAGTCGGGGATTTGGTAGTCGTATAGTTTTTTCGATTCAAAGTGAACCCCTTTCTGTTTAGCCAGATTGGTAACCTTGGTTAGCCTGTCGGATTTGCTTTTGCCATCGGATTTGGGCTTGTGGCATATAACCAGAATGGTGGATGTTTGGGGTGCTTTTAGGTATATTTCGAGTTCGGGTAGGTTCTTTATGTTTTGCGCCTCCTTAACAATGATAACCTGGTAGTTTGACATCATGGGGAATCGGCGTGCCGAGTTTATTACATCGGCAACGGAAATATCCTTTCCGTAGATAATTGTTTGGTTGAAAGCTTTTTCCTCATCGGTTAGCACATTATCGGCAATGTAGTCCGATATTTTATCGATGTAGTAGGCCTCATCGCCAGTGAGGAAGTAGATGGGCTTAAAGATTTTATTCTTAAGCTCATCAATTATCTTGACGTACGAGTCGAGTGTAAGGTTCTGTTTTGCCATGTATTATTAGAATCGCAGGTGTTTAACCGATTCGCTATTGTTTATTAATCGTTTCATGGACTCAATCCCAATCTTTATCTGATCCTCTACAAAAAGGTTGTCGACCTTCCTATCGCTTTCGGTGGTTTTCACACCTTCCGAAATCATGGGTTGATCAGTTACTAGGAGAAGAGCACCTGCCGGAATTTCGTTGTAGAAACCAACCGTAAATATAGTAGCTGTTTCCATATCAATTGCCATGGCTCTGGTATTTCGGAGATATTCTTTGAAATGATCGTCGTACTCCCATACCCGGCGGTTGGTGGTAACCACAGTGCCAGTCCAGTAGTCGCGTTGATGATTCTTTATTGTTGATGATACCACCCGTTGCAGGGTAAATGCGGGTAGAGCAGGTACCTCGGGGGGCATATAGTCGTTCGATGTGCCTTCGTGGCGTATTGCAGCGATGGGAATGATAAAATCACCCACCTCATTTTTCTTCTTTAATCCGCCGCATTTACCAAGGAAAAGTACCGCTTTGGGTTTTATGGCACTGAGCAAATCCATGATAGTGGCGGCGTTGGGGCTGCCCATTCCAAAGTCTATCATTGTAATGCCATCGGCAGTGGCACATGGCATGTTGGCTAGTGGGTTTACAATTTCCACATTGTGGTACTGCGCAAAAAACTCAAGGTAGCCTCTAAAATTGGTTAGCAGAATGTGAGACCCAAAATCTTCAATTTTTTGTCCGGTATAGCGTGGAAGCCAATTCGATACGATTTCTTCTTTGGTCTTCATATTTATTGTTTTAGTTCAGGTTTTTGTACTAGCTCGGCTTTGATTTGTAAAAAAACATACTGCATTTTTAGGCAATTGTGGAATCAATGCCCATCTATCATTTTGATATGATAAATTGTACAAAGATACTTGTTCCCTTTCAAAGCAAAAATAGTGTTTTTAAACATAGGTAGCGTAATGAATGTTTTATTTTGTTACAGTTCTGTATATCAATGCTGTATGTGGTGTGTTTAAATCGGGTATCGGATTGCTATAATGTGCTAGTGTAATGGTAATCAAACTTATGACGAATTTTCTTCATAAATATCTAGATATGTTGCTATTAATGATCTTATATATATTTTTGTACCATGGGCAATGAGGTTAAAATGCAGTTGAATCTGCCTAACTATTCCTGTAAAACACGCGAAAGCGAGTCGGTTTTGCAGATTTTTGATCCAATCCGGAAAAAATATGTGCAATTGACGCCGGAGGAGTGGGTTCGGCAGCATTTTATCAACTATTTGACTGAGCATTGCGGCGTACCTGCTGGGCTAATTGGTGTTGAGGTGGCCTTAAAGTATAATACCGTAAACCATCGGGCCGATATTGTAGTCTATAATAAGCAGGGGAGCCCCATTGCACTTGTGGAGTGCAAGGCCCCTGAGGTTGAGTTAACCTCTGTCGTAATTGATCAGATTGGGCGTTATAACGTACATTTTAAGGCTAAATACCTATTTGTTACCAATGGGTTGAAGCATTACAGTATGGAGGTGGATTGGTTGAATAGGGTTTTTAAACCCCTTGGCGCAATCCCTTCTTACGACGAGATGATGAGATTAAGTGTTTAATACCAAATAATTATACTGCGATGAGCGCACTGGAAAAATATTTTGAGAAGTTTCGTAACAACATTGTTGGGATCGATACCACATACAAAACTCTTTACGGCGAGCATAAACTTATTTATGCCGATTGGATTGCTAGCGGTAGGCTTTACCGTCCCATTGAGGAGAAGATGCTTAACCTATTTGGTCCCATGGTGGCCAATACGCACACCGAGAGTAGTTACACCGGGAAGTTTATGACCGATGCTTACCACTTCGCATTAAAGGAAATTAAGCGGCATGTGAATGCTGAAAAGTACGATGTTATTGTTACTTCGGGGTTTGGAATGACCTCATCTATCAATAAGTTTCAACGAATTCTTGGTTTTAAGAATACGAGCTTCGTGTTTGAGAATCCCAAGGAGCGCCCAGTTGTATTTGTAACCCACATGGAGCATCACTCTAACCAAACCTCGTGGTACGAAACCATTGCCGAGGTGGTGGTGGTCGATCCCGATAATGGACTTGCTGTTTCGCCCGATAAGCTACGCGAAGTGGTTAAGCAGTATGCCGATAGACCAATGAAGATTGGATCGTTTACTGCATGCAGTAACGTTACCGGAATTAAAACTCCCTATCACGAGTTGGCCAGGGTAATGCACGAGGAGGGGGGCTTGTGTTTTGTCGATTTTGCTGCGTCGGCGCCATATGTTGATATTAACATGCACCCCGAGGATCCTCTGATGAAGCTCGATGCAATTTTCTTTTCGCCCCACAAGTTTTTAGGTGGACCTGGTGCTTCGGGGGTGCTTATTTTCAACTCGCAGCTCTACAAAAGCCGTGTTCCCGACCATCCGGGTGGTGGTACTGTTGATTGGACAAACCCTTGGGGTGAGTACAAGTACATCGACGATATTGAGCGTCGCGAGGATGGTGGAACTCCGGGTTTCCTACAGGCAATACGTACTGCGCTTACCATTAGGCTCAAGGAGCAAATGGGCGTGGAGAATATTCAAAAACGCGAGGAGGAATTGGTGGAACTGGCATTTGAAAAAACTAAGGGAATTCCTGGGTTGCGTATACTTGCTCCGGATTGTCGGGATCGGATTGGCGCCGTTTCGTTCTATATGGAAAACATTCACTATAATCTTATCGTAACGCTTTTGAGTGAGCGGTATGGCATTCAAATGAGGGGCGGTTGTGTTTGTGCGGGTACTTATGGCCATTTCTTGCTGAATGTAACCAAGGAGCAGTCGCAAAAAATTACAGATATGATCAATCATGGCGATTTATCGGAGAAGCCAGGATGGGTTCGTTGGTCCATCCATCCCACAACTACGGATGCCGAGATTGAGTACATCGCTAAGGCGTTGGCCGAGATTGCCCAGAATGTGGATGTTTGGAAGAACGATTATACCTATTGTAAGTATTCCAACGAGTTCTGCAATAAAAACCCAGAGGCTAAAAAGCTTTGGGCACCAGTTGAGCAGCATTTTACTTTAGAGTAATGTTTTGGACTGGCTCGGTAATAACCAATGGTTTTACCGGGCTAGTTAGCTTTTTGCGATGCGAGGGGCTGGGTTTAGCAGTTGGAGCATCACCTCGTTGGCCCACCCGTTCCGGGTTTTTAACCATGCCTTTTTTACCCCAATAACCTCGAATCCGTTATTTTTGAAAAGTTGTAGGCTTACCTCATTATCTTCCGATATGTTACAGTATAGTTGGTTCATCTGTATTACCTCAAAGCTGTAATTGATGAGCAGCCCCAGCGCTTCCGACGCGTAGCCCTTTTGCCTATACTCCTTATTGGCGATTAAAATCCCAATTCCAGCACGTTGGTGGTACGGGTCAAAGTCGAAAAGATCGATAAGTCCCACCGGAATGTTCATCAACGAGCTCTGGTTTTTAGCCTCAATTATTAACCGCAGCTGTTTGGTTTCCCAAATATCGCGGTGGGCTGTTTCGATGTATCTCTTTAGGACGAAGCGGGAGAAGGGGGTGATTGTGTTGCTTACCTTCCATATTTCCATGTTGTTTTCCCAGGTGTAGAGTAGATCGATGTCGGTGATTTCTGGAGCGCGTAGTTTTATTACGCTGTTCTCCAGAATGTTTTCGGCCATAGCGTGGTGGCTATTTAAATTTTACAATCATTGCGTTTGGGAAACCCAGCACGTTAATCTTTTCCAGCTGTTGTTGGGCTATTTCTTTTGAGCGGAATGTTCCAAAGTAGTAGCGGTATATACTATCTCTTCCTTTTTCCTCGATGGGCAATACGCCTTTGAATTGGCTGCGGGGTACCGATGTTTCGCTGGTCATGAGGAGTACTGTGAATACTGTTTGGGTGCTTACGGTGCGCTGTTTTTCATATTTTATTAGGCGCTCCAACTCCTGTTCGCTTACAAGCATGGCATTGGGGTTTATGTCCACCACCTTGTTGAGGGTTGCAATGCCCATCGATTTGTTGTCGAACGATCCGATGCTGACGTAGGCCGATCGTCCGATAGTTGTTTTGTTGGAGAACTGGTCGAGAGCTTCCTCTATCTTGGCAATTGCCTCATCGGTGAAATTGTCGCCGGGTTTGGCTAGTAGTATTGTGTAGGTTAAATTTTGCGGCTTTAAGTTTTCGGGGACGTTGATATTGTCAATCTGAATACTTTTGTTGCCGCTGAATATGCGGATGCTGGCTCTTCTATTCAGGCTTCGGCCAGTGGGATTGTCGCTTCCGTCGGGGTTTACATTTGAAGCGATGCACGATAGCGCGCCAAGCCCTTTAACAATAAAACGCTGTTCGTCGATACCCTTTTGGGTGAGGTATTCCACCACGGATTTGGCTCTTTTTGCCGATAGTTTAAGGTTGTAGCTGGGCGAGCCTTTGCTATCGGTGTGGCCGTGAACTTCAACGTATAGCGTAGGGCTTCCTTCCATCAGCGATAAAACTTTTTCCAGTTCAAATTGGGCATCGCGTGTTAACTCGTGGCTGTCGAAATCGAATAGGATATTCTTTAGCTTTAACGCTAAGCCCTGGGCTTCGATATTCGAGGTAAGTAGCAAATCTAACGGGAATTTGCTCTGGCTGTAGTTTTCGGGGATGTGTATGCTGGTGGGTTTAATGCTGTAAAACTTGCTTTGCACCTCAACGGTGTAGTTGCCAGCCTTTGAGGTGATGCTATATTCCCCCGTTGCCGATGGTTGTACACTGGTAATTAGTGTTGATGTTTCCTCATCTTTAAGATAGATCGTTATGCTGTCGGAGTTGATGTCGGCATTATCGCTTAAAACCACTTTTCCGGCAATGGCAACCGGTGGAATCGTTTTCTGTTTCTTCGGTTGTTTCTGTTCCACGGTGTAAATCTCGTAGCACGAAGTTAAATCGGGGCTAACCATTGGAACCAGAGCCGAGGTGCTATCGAGGGGGAAGTAGTAGAACTCGTCGTCGGGGGTGTTTATTGGGTAACCAATGTTTATTGGCGAGGACCACGTGCCGTTGGTGAGCCGTTTTGAGAAGAATATATCGAACCCGCCCATGGTGTTGTGTCCTTGCGATGCGAAGTATAGCACCTCCCCATTGTCCGAAAGTATTGGCGATTCCTCGTTATGGGCGGTATTCACTTCTTCTATATTTCTGATATTACCCCATGAGCCATTGGCAAGTTTGTCGGCTATGTAGATATCTAAGCCTCCTTTTCCTCCTTTTCGGTTCGAGGTGAATAACAGGTGTTTGTCGTTGGGGGCGAACGATGCAAAGGTTTCCCAGTTTTTAGTGGATATTTGTCCATTTAATTTTTTAGCGGGTTGCCATTGCCCATTAACCAGGTTTGAGTAATATATGTTGCCGTTGCTTACCTCATTTTTGAATAGAAGTAACTGGGTGCCATCGTGATTTAGGGCCGTGGAGTATATATCGCCCTCAACCACCAGATCGAGGGTGATATTTACCGGGCTACTCCAGTTATCCTGTTTTTTTGTGCAGATGTAAATGGCATTGTAGAATTTTTCCTTTGTCGTAAACACCATGGTCTGTCTATCGCCGGAGAGAACTGGGTAGTTGCAGTTTTTATTCCGGTCGGCGAATGGAGTAAACCGTTTTGTTTCGATATTAATTGGTTTTGCGATGAGCTGTTTTGCAACTTCGCATGCTTTTATTTGCTGGTTTACGTAGTCCAGGTTGTAAATATCTTTAGTATCAATGCTATCCTTAAATTTTGTGAACTGTTCCAGGGCTTTGTCCAATTTATGATCAATCATGTAGGCCTGTCCGAGCAGGAATATTGCTTCGGGCGACGATTGGGTTTCCTTGTACGAACCCTCGTTGTATTTCGGATTTATTTGGTTTACCGCAGTTTCGAGATAGGGGATGGCTTTATTTTTTAGTCCAGGAATGTTTAGGTAGCATTGACCCAATCGGTAATTGATGTTCGAGTTGGTAGAGTCAATTTTATAGAGTTTTTGGTATAGGGGTAATGCTTCGCGGTAGTCCTGGAGTAAAAGGTAGTACTCGGCATCCGAAAAGATTTGTTTGAAATCTGGGGTTTGGGCAGTTGTGGAAACTCCTGTTCCGGTGATTAAAAGTACGAGTAATACATTAAATACTTTAGCCCTTGCCGTTACCCCTGTTTTGTGTTTTATATTCATATTGCTGATGCTTTATTACTTTCGATGAAACTTTGTTATTATTGCCTTGTGTAAGAACAGTCCATTTCAAATTAGAGAGTAAAATTACTATTTATCAGTTATATGTCAATATTTTATTGCTACATTTTTGTGTAAAAAAAAAGGGTGGATGCACCACCCTTCGATTTTAGTTGTGTTTTATGGTTTTTACCAGCTGCCTCCGGCACCACCTCCGCCAAAGCTACCTCCACCGCCTCCGCTAAATCCGCCAAAACCGCCAGATCCCGACGAAAAATTCCCAAATCCGCTGTTCCGTCCACTACCACCCAGCATGCTCATTGCAATCCAGAATGGAACGCTTTTTCCTAGCGAACTTGAGTTGGCCTGGTTGTGTTTGCCCATCGATAGCACAATTATTAATACAAATATTACGATGAAGATAATTCCAGCCAGTGGCGATTCTTTGCTTTTATACTCATCTGCGGTGTATAATCCTTGTGCCAAATCGATAATTACATCGGTTGCCTTATCGATGCCTTTCAGGTAGTTGTTCTGCTTGAAGTAGGGGATCATTTCCTGATCAACAATTCGGTTGGTTATGGCATCTGGAACAACTGCTTCCAGTCCGTATCCAGTTGCTATGAATGCTTGTCCTCGCTCATTGCCCACTTTGGGTTTGATAACTATTACCACACCGTTGTTTTTCCCTTTTTGTCCAACTTTCCATGCCTCCCCAAGCCTAAACGCAAAATCGGAAATGTCGTATCCTAGTAAATCGTTAACAATGATAACGTAAATTTGTGTCGATGTTGTGTCGTGGTAAGCCCTAAGCTTTCCTTCCAGTGCATTCCATTCGGTTTGCGAGAGTAATCCAGCAAAATCGTTTACGAGCCTTGGCGGATTCATCGGTTCGGGGATGTCCTGTCCTTGAACCCTATTGTTCACGAATAGTGCTAAAACCAGGAGTATTGTGCTAAATATCTTGTTCATTGTATTCTGTTGTTTTAGTTCGAGTATTTAGTGTTGGCACTATCCGAACGAGATGTTATTCTCCAGTTCATTTATATCGTTATCCTGGTAAGGGAAATACTTTTTAAGCTGTTCTCCGGCCATGGTTATTCCGGTTACAAGCCCTTCGGTCATATTGTTCTCCTTAAACTGGTTGAGCATTGCCTGCTTGGTGGTTTCCCAAAAATTTTCAGGAACTTGTGAGTTTATTCCGGCATCACCCAGTATGGCGAATTTATGGTCCTGCACTGAAAGGTATATCAGAACACCATTCCTCAGTTTGGTTTTATGCATCTTGAGCATAGCAAATGTTTTGGCCGCTTGGTCGAGCACATCGCCCTTGCAGGTTAAATCGATATGCACCCTTATTTCGCCCGATGTATTAATTTCGGCCTCCTCAATGGCGTCAACAATTTTTTGCTGCTGGTCGGGTGTAAAGTAATCTTTGGGTTTCATTTGTTTTGTTTGTTAATTGGGCCACTCCTTACAAAAGAGTGGCCAACCAATTATCATTTTTTTAGAACTTAACCTCGGGGGCTTTTTCGGCACCGGCTTCGGCTTCAAAGTATGCTTTCTTTTCGAAACCAAACAGGCTTGCCCAAATGTTTTTAGGGAACTTCCGGATGTAGGTGTTGTAATCCTTAACTGTTTCGTTAAACTTGTGTCGCTCTACTGCAATCCTATTCTCGGTTCCTTCCAGTTGAGCTTGTAAATCCAAAAAGTTTTGGTTGGCTTTAAGGTCGGGGTATTGTTCCACCACTACCATTAACTTCGATAGCGCGCTGCTAAGTTCGCTTTGAGCGGCTTGGAACTGCTTTAGGCTGTTGGCATCGAGTTTTTCGGGGTTGATATTTACCTGTGTGGCTTTTGATCGGGCCTCAATTACCTTGGTGAAGGTTTCCTGTTCGTGTGCTGCATAACCTTTAACCGTATTTACTAGGTTCGGAATCAGATCCAATCGCCGTTGGTAAACATTTTCAACGTTTCCCCACTGCGAGGTTACCCCTTCCTCCTTGGTAACCATACTGTTGTACGATCCTTTGATGGAAGAGTAAAGAATGATAACCAAAAGGGCAATTACCCCAACGATAATCCAAGTTTTGTTAATTTTCATGTGTTTAAAATTTGTTAAGTTTCAAAATATCAATAGAATTATTTATAGTAATTATGTTCAACTTTAATGATGCACACATGGAATGTCCATATTTTAATCATCCCATTTGGTGTAAGTTAATAAATGGACATTTCTTCCGTACAAAAATTTTAATATTATTAAATACCAGCAAGTTATGTTTTTAACTTAAACACACACTAACGCTCGGATGGAACACCCATATTTTGTTCATCTGTGTTTACCTCCGGTGAACTCGCAAGCTCGGTTGTATAAGTTGCCTTACATGGGTGTTTCATAGTTGTATTTTTTTAGTTTAGTTTCAACTTGCTTGCGGAGTCTGTCAAATTTAGCTCAATTATTCGATTCCGCACATGTCGACTATTCGCTCAAAAAGTGTGCTCATTTTTTTTGATATGCTGTTTAATGACATGTTTACCCCGGACAAAATAGTTTTAAATATTGTATTTTTGTGGTAACTATAAAACAAAATAATTGCATTATGACACGCGACGAGTTTCAACAGTTGATACTTCAAGGGATTCCAGAGGGAATACCATCCGCTAAGGCTTGGGATACTACAGTAAACCATGCTCCAAAACGTAAAAAAATTCTATCTGTCGACGAAAAAAAATTGGCGTTAAAAAATGCCCTTCGGTATTTTAAGCCAGAACATCATGCCGTTTTGGCAGAAGATTTTGCCCGCGAGTTCGAGGAGTTTGGCAGAATTTATATGTACCGCTACCGTCCCGATTATAAGATTTACGCTCGTAACATTCACGATTTTCCCTATAAATCGATTCAGGCTGCATCAATTATGTTGATGCTCAGCAACAACCTCGATTACGCTGTGGCTCAGCACCCCCACGAGTTGATTACCTATGGTGGGAATGGTGCGGTATTTCAGAACTGGGCTCAATACTTGCTCACCATGAAGTATTTGGCCGAGATGACCGATGAGCAAACCCTTGTATTATACTCTGGCCATCCCATGGGGCTTTTTCCATCGCACAAGGATGCCCCCAGAGTGGTTGTTACCAATGGGATGATGATCCCCAATTACTCCAGCAAGGACGATTGGGAGCGCTTTAACGCTCTGGGAGTTACTCAGTACGGACAGATGACCGCTGGGTCGTTCATGTACATTGGCCCACAGGGTATTGTGCATGGTACAACTATCACCGTATTGAATGCGGGGCGTAAGATGCTGAAACCCGGTGAAACCGATTTGCGCGGAAAGATCTTTGTATCGTCAGGATTGGGAGGGATGTCTGGTGCTCAGCCAAAGGCTGCCGTTATTGCTGGAGTGGTTGGCGTGGTTGCCGAAATTAATCCCAAAGCCGTGGAGGTACGTCATAGCCAGGGCTGGGTAGATGAGGTTTTTACCAGCCTAGATGAGATGATTCCTCGTATCCGGGAGGCTGCAGCCAACAAGGAGGCTGTTTCGCTTGCTTACCTCGGTAATATTGTGGATTTGTGGGAACGTTTGGTGAAGGAGAATGTTCAGGTTGATTTGGGTAGCGATCAAACATCGCTTCATAACCCATTCGCCGGCGGGTATTACCCTGCAGGGTTAACCCTTGAGGAGTCGAATAGGATGATGGCCGAGAACCCCGATCTATTCAAGGAGAAGGTTTACGAGAGTTTGCGTCGCCATGTTAAAGCGGTTAACCAGATGACTGCCCGGGGAATGTACTTTTTCGACTATGGCAATGCGTTCCTGCTCGAGAGTAGCAGAGCTGGAGCCGATATTATGAAGCCCAATGGCACATTCATTTACCCATCGTACGTGCAGGATATTATGGGCCCAATGTTTTTTGATTATGGTTTTGGACCATTCCGCTGGGTTTGCACCTCGTCCGATCCTGCCGATCTGGCCAAATCCGATGCCATTGCCCTAGAGGTGCTTGAGGGTATTGCCAAAACGGCTCCTGCCGAGATTCAGGGGCAACTCCAGGATAATATTCACTGGATCCGTGAGGCTGGGCGCAATAAACTCGTTGTTGGCTCGCAGGCTCGTATCCTTTATGCCGATGCCGAGGGGCGTATCAAAATTGCGGAGGCTTTCAATAAGGCTATCCTCGATAAGCATATCTCTGCGCCTATTGTGCTGGGGCGCGATCATCACGACGTGTCGGGAACCGACTCGCCTTACCGCGAAACCTCGAATATCTACGATGGTTCCCAGTTTACCGCCGATATGGCTATTCAGAATGTTATTGGCGATTCGTTCCGTGGGGCTACCTGGGTATCGATTCACAATGGCGGCGGTGTTGGCTGGGGCGAGGTGATAAACGGTGGCTTTGGGATGACCCTCGATGGCTCGTCCGATGCCGATCGTCGCTTAAGGATGATGCTGCTTTGGGATGTGAACAATGGCATTGCCCGTAGGAGTTGGGCTCGCAATAATGAGGCTATCTTCGCCATTAAACGCGAGATGGAGCGTACGCCCTTGCTTAAAGTTACTATTCCCAATATTGCCGACGATAGTATAATCAGTAAAGTGGTGAAGGGTTAACCCCCTTCTCCACTTTTTAAATATCTATGTCATGGTAAAAACTGCGTGGCCATTCATTGCTATTATCCTGATCGTTATTGGGGTTGGTTGCGATAAAAACGAAACCTCCGAGGGCTTAATAGGCCTGTGGCGCTGCAACGAGATCCGATCCGATAATAGTTCAAAGGTGTATAATGTTAGTGTTGATAAATTTGTGGGCGATTCCACTTACGTTATCTACAATATGTATAACCTGGGGATGGATGCCGAAGTTTATGTTAAACTGGGGCGCGATTCTGTTTTTACCTTTACCGGGTGCAATATCGACTCGTATAGTTTTAACGGGAGTGGTACTTACAGCCCAACTCGGCAAACTATAGAATGGAACTACTCCGTGCTTGGTGGTGGAGGTGTTAATGATCCCTTGGTGAAGGCTACATTTACAAAGGATTAGCCAAAAAGTATTTGGTATGGTCGTTGGAGTTGAGCCGCAAATGCATTTATGTTGATGTTGCGTGCTAGCCTTATCCATTCCTTGCCTTCGAAGTAAACCAGAATTGTTGGCGCTGCAAATACACTTAGTGAAGCGCTAATTTCCTGAAGGTTATCGGCGTCCAGGGTGTAGATTGGGAGTGCAGGATAATCGCGGGTCATTGTTTCGTTGAGTTTTGGGAGTAGGGCGTGGCAAACCGCACAGCGCGAGGTGTGTATGTAAAAAATTGCCGCAGGCAGTTGTGTAGCCGTATCAAATTCCGCCCGATTGTTTATCGTTTGAATCATTGAAAAAAACTCCCATTATTGAGCATTACGAGGGTGCAGTTAAAAGTTATCTCTATACCATTTTCCCGGGCTTTGGTGAGAAGTTCCGGGTTTTCTGTTCCTGGGTTGAATATTATTCGCCTGGGTTTAAGGGCGATGATATAATCGATGTAATCGGTTTGATTCTTGGGGTTGAGGTATAGGGTTACGGTGTGAATGTCTCCGGGCTCCACTTTGTTGGTTAAAATAGGAACACCCCCCACCATTCCAGTATTAGCTCCAATAGCCACAACTTCAACATTATGCTTTGTTAGGCTTTTAATGGCCAGATGCGAGAACCGGTTCTCCTTGGTGCTGGCGCCGAGAACTAGGGTTTTATGGTTGAATGCAAAATCGTTTCCCATGGAACTAATTTTTTTCCAAAAGCACTACCGCGTAGGCCTCAACGCCCTCTTCGCGGCCTGTAAACCCGAGTTTCTCGGTGGTTGTGGCTTTAATTGCGATGTCCTCCTCGGCAATTTCCAGAACCGATGCCAGTGTGGATTGCATAGTGGATATGTAATCCTTTACCTTAGGGCGTTGTAGGCATATCGTAGAGTCGATATTCCCTATGCTGAACCCTTTACTTTTAACCAGTTGAAGTGTTTGACGGAGCAGTATTTTGCTATCGATACCCTTGAGCTGCGGGTCATTATCGGGAAACTGGAATCCAATATCCCGAAGGTTAGCCGCACCCAGCATGGCGTCGCAGATGGCATGGATAAGGGTGTCGCCATCGGAATGACCAACCGATCCCTTGGTGTGGTCAATCCGAATTCCTCCAAGCCAGAATTGAAAGCCTTCCTCAAGCCGATGCACATCGTATCCAAACCCCACTCGTATCTTCATCGTTTAGTTTTTATCAGTAGTGTCTAGGTGTTTTGAATAAAGACCAGGTTGGCTATTTTTTCTTTTTCCCATTCCCACGGGTGGGCTCAAAGTCGAACGATAGGGAGAACCGTAGGGTGTTGGCCATTGGGCTGTTAAACCCTCCGGTGGGGATTAGGTACGAAAAATCGATGTTGAAGATGTTGTACCGTAACCCGGCGCCCAGGGTGATGTATTTCCGATTCCCCTTATCCTTGTGTTCGTAGAAATAGCCGGCCCGAATTGCAAATTGCTTGGCATACCAGTACTCCAACCCGGTGGAGTAGTATATTTCCTTAAGTTCTTCTTTCATTCCGCCGGGGGCATCGTAGAACGATTGGAGCATGCCCTGCACAACGGGTACGTTGGGATCCTTACCTTTAACAATAACCGTTTCATTTTCAACTGTTGCGTATATGGGTGGTGTGGGAACCAATAGCTTATTGGCGTCGAGGGCAAATGATACGGAGTTGTACTGATCCAGATCCAGAGAGATACGTCCACCAAGTCGAAGGTTTATGGGAATAAAATCTTTAATCGCATCGTCGTTGTACGATAGTTTGGAGCCGATGTTCGACACGTTGAAACCGAAGGCCATTTCGCCGCTCTTGGCATCAATCCGAACGGGCTGTTGGTAGTACATGGCAATGTCGGCGGCAAAGGATGATCCCGCTTTTGCCGAGGAGCTGCCCTGTTGCGAGTATCCTCCGGTTAAATCGGAGCGAATATAGCGGAATGTTAATGCTCCGGAAATGTGATCGGAGAATTTGCGCGAGTAGCCAAAGTCAACCGAGAACTCGTTGGGATTAGACGTTTTCATCGATTGTCCTACGTTATTTGTAAAGTAAACCTCGCCCATGGCAAAGTATTTTAACGATCCACTAATGGTTTGCAGATTATCCAGTTTGTAGTACCCGGAGAGGTACGACAGGTTAATATCGTCAACCAGATTGCGGAGCCAGGGTGTGTACGAGAACGAAACGCCCCACTGTTTATTGGTGAATGGGTATTTTGCGGGGTTCCAGTATTGCGAGTTGGCATCGGGTGAGGTGGCCACACCTACATCCCCCATTGCGCTGGCGCGCGAGTCGGGGGCTATGGTTAAGAATGTAACGGCTACCTTGAGCGCATTGAGCCCTCCGCCAAGCGAATCGACATTAACCTGAGCATAGGCTTTTCCCATGATTGTTACAAGTAACAGTGCGATACAAATTGTTTTTATTGTTGATTTGAACATAGAAATAAATTTAATCGGCAAATTTAATGATTTGTGTATAACAAATTCGATAACGGTAAAATATTAAAAATATTACCTGGCTATTATGAGTTTTTGCTGAAGATGTGCGCTACCCCCTGTAGATGAGCGTACAATCAGTTTGCAGATGTACATCCCTCGGCTTAGCATACTGCCATTGTTGTTGGTTCCGGTCCAGTCCAGTGGCCCAATTCGGTAATTTCCGCTGGGGGGAATGTTGTAGCGTTGCACGTGAACCAGCATTCCGGCCAGATTGTAAATTTGTACCTCGATGTTGAATTCCGATTCGGGTTGGTTGTGCTCAAAGTACATCGAGGTTTTATCGGCGAATGGGTTTGGATAGCTGTAGAAGTTTTTCAGAATTAGATGATTTCCCGATGTTACAACGAATGTGATTTCGGCCTCCGAGCTGTTGTTGTATATATCCCAAGCTTTTACGGTTAGCGTTTTATTCCCTTCGGAAAGGGCGGATAGTTGGTACTCTATGCTTCCGCTTTGGTGGCTATTTATATCGGATTTGTAGTAGTTATTGAGGTTGTAACTCTGGATATTGGTATTGTTGTCGGTAATGGTAGCTATTAAATCGTGTCCAATTCCTATTCCTGTGGTGTTTATTCCGCTTTCGTCGTAGAGTTTAATGAATAGCTTGGGGTTGGGATCGCAAATTCCGCCCGATTTAAAGTTTTCATCGTTTAAATATAGTTCAATTACGGGCCCGGTGTTGTCGTTCCACGTGGTATTACTAACGCCGCCAACAATTATCGACTCATTATAACCTAGGGCTGTTTGGGTGTTGTTGGTGGCAAAAAGGCTGATTCGGCCTACACCGTATTGGTAGTTTATATCTTTGGGGATAATGAACGATACTTCGAATATCCCATTCTGAACAGTGGCGTTACCCTTGTATAGCACATTTTCTCGGGATTCGAATGTTAGGGGAGTACCCCCGTCGTTGGCAAGGGTGGTTATGCTTTTGTTTTTATCGAATACTGTAACGGTGGTTATGCCGTCGAAGTTGTCCATCAAATCGCCGCTAAAGTTTGTAACCTGTCCGGTGATAGTTACTTCCGACAGGGCTTTCAGTGTGTCGAGCGGTTCTCCCATTGTTTTTCCATTAACGGTGAGTAGCTCCATTTTTAGATTGGGATTCCGTAATTTTAGAGCAGGGTCGCCTAGTAAACTGAAATTACGTTTATTATAACCGCTCCCCGATAGGTTTTTGGATATTTTTACCAGGTCGCCCAGCCTGTAATACGAGTTATCCGCAGGGTTAAGGGTGAAGAGTGTTTTTATAAAATTATAGTTAAGAACATAGTTTGGGCTCGAGTACACAAGGCGCGTGGTGGAGAGCAGGGCAATTCCCCCGCCGTTGGGCGATAGGAGAATCCATTCACCGGTTGATGTTAAGTTGTAATCGTCGAACCGGCTAAATTCGCATGTGGCGGTAACAAATAGCGGAAGTGCTTTCATGTTTTTCCACGATAGTACGTCGTTGAGCATTACCACCTTTTCGTGCGCAAGCCAGCGCTCGTTGCCATGCCCTGTGTAGTTTATGAGTAGAGCTCCATTATTTACGGTGGTGTTAATTGCATTGGTAGCCTCGGGGTAGCTAGCCCCTGTTGATGATGTTTCCTGGTTATAGGCATCAAAAAAGATCTTTTTGATATTGTATTCTGGGTGATTATCGCGAATGTAGTTGGATAGATTATTCGCATCTTGCATGTGGGTGTTGCTATCCTCATCGTCGCCAATAAAGCAGAGTTGATTTTGCCAGTCGCCCAGGTTCTCGGTGCTTAGGTATTGTTTAATTTTGTTGATAACAGCGTTTGCCTCATCGGTAGATTTTGCGGGTATTCTCCCAATTCCAACATCGAGTAAGCCGTCGGCTCCACCCTCGTTCTCGTCGAGCAGTCCGAAAAAATCGTCGCTAACAAACGATTCGGCTTTGTTTATTGAGTAATCCGACTGGTAGGTGAGTATCAGGTTGGTGTTTCCACTTTTTGAGGAGATGTTGTTGTACGATCCATCCCCAAAAAGGAGTAAGTATTTGGGACGTTCGTTATCATTGGTGGCTCTTTGGTAGAGCATTCGCATGAGGTTACGAATAGCTCCAACATCGGGGTTTCCCGACGAAAACTCGTTGTAGGCCTGTTCGGGGGTAATTACTGCTACGCTTAGCCCGTCGTTTGCCTGATGTATAGCTGCCAGTTCCTGTGCTTGCGCCATAAACAGGGGATGTGCAACAATAACCATATTGGGTTGAGCTAACCCATGTAGGTTTTGGTTTCCCACACTCCCCACAAAACTTACAGTGTAGGCGTTGGAGGGTTCAAATGCGATAAAATGCTTGATAGTGTCGGTTTTCTGCTTAAAAATTAAACTTCCCGCATTGGGCTGGGTGGCGATTCGCTTTGTTTTGTTAACATCCGTAACATCCCATATTTGAACGCTTTGATTTGCATTTTGTAATGTGAATTGGGTTATAGCCCCCGTTGCAACGGATTGGTTGTCGTGGAATAATAGCTGAGCGCTGCTATATGTTAGGGTTTGCCTTGCGTTTACGGTGATAAAATCGAGCCAGCCGATCGATGCGCTGTTGGCCTTATTGTAGGTGAGTCCTAATGTGAGGTTGCCCGATGGAATTGATGTGCTGAATACCTTACTATCAACGGAAACCAAATCGGCAAGTTCGTCGCCAACGGTAATTGCACCTAAAGTCAGGTAGCCCAGGTTTGTGGAGTTTGCTTTTAGTAGGTAGCTGCTTTCCGCCGTCGATCTGGCGCAGGCTCTGAGCCACACCTTCAGGGTACTCCCCATTTCTGGGTTGGCAAGGTTGGTGTTGTAGGTTTGTGTGGTTGTGATATCGAACATCTCCCCAAACCACTCTCTTCCCGATTTTACCAGGTTGGTGTCGTTTTTCTCGAATGTTACGATGGCATCGTAAGCGGTTGTTGTTCTTGTGGCGGGTTCCGATGGGGTATCCCCTGTACTCATTATGTTTTGGGACTTATCGGTGGTTAAAAAGTAGTGGGCTTTGCTGGAATAGGGGTGTTGCTCTGTGGTCCAAATTCCCTCGGTTTCGTCGTATCTCAGAGTATTTGGCCCCTCGGCGTAGAATAGGATGTAATCGTTCTGGTTGAATATCCCATCGGATCCTTTCTCAATATATATAGGTATCGAAATCAGATCGTCGGGGCTTGGCTTGTTGTTCATGTAGGGAAGGGCTTTGCCGCCATTGCCCCATACGCTTATGTTGGCGAGGTTGCTTAATCCGTTTGCCTGTAGCTCGGCGTATGTTATTTTGTACACGCCACTTTTATCGACATTAATTTTCACCCAATTCCCCGATTGGAGTACCGATGAAGTTTTGGTTGTGAGTATCGATTTTACTGGTGTAGCAATGCTTTTTTGTTGTGTTTCCTTAATTGTTACCGAAAAAGCGGTTAGTTTCTCGAATTTATCGTTAGCACCCCGTCTTATTGCCGGCACGGACAGCTGTGCAAATGGGATACCACCTTGCCGTGCTATGGAGTAGTAAAACTTCTGGTTGACAATTTTCTCCGGATAGCGTATTAGTATTGTCTCGGTCTCGTTTAGTTCGCACCATTTTTCATCATTAATTTCGATGATGATATTCTCGAAGTTGATATTCTCATCGATTGGTAGTAGTTCAAAGTACACTGGAGCCATAGTTTCGTGGTCGGGGTACACCGCGTTGTTGAACCACAAAAAGGATTTTGCGCCCAATTCTGTTTGATAACTCTTTTCGCCCCAGTCAATTATCCGATTCGATATGGGTTGCGAATTGCATATTTCTGCTCCAAGTAATAAAAATAGTATACTAACAATCAGTCGCATTCTCGAAAATTTATTTCTTTTGCAAATAAACAAAACTTTATTTTACCTTTACCATCTTAAAAATATATAACAATAAAAACGGTAAAAACGAGTTGATATTATCATTAGCCACTGTTTTGATTTATTAGATGATAAAAAAGAAGTTTCCCATATTTGTCTTATTGTTATTGGTAGTTGGTAGTACACGATCGTTTGGTCAGGATCCTGTTTTCTCCCAACTATTCTTTAATCCCCTCTTCTTAAACCCTTCGTACGCAGGCGCAAGTAAATACATTCGGTTTGGCTTGGTGTACCGGAACCAGTGGACTGTTATTGATAGACCCTACTCAACGTACGGGGCTAGTTACGATCGCACCATCCATTCCATCAAAAGTGGCATTGGTTTTAACATTATAACCGATGTGGAGGGACATGGCGTTTTTACTCGTTCAACTATTGATGCAATATACGCCTACGGTATTCAACCCACATTCAATTCGCATCTTCGGTTCGGGCTTCAATTCAGTGAGATTATGCGAACCCGGAACTATTCCGGATTGGTTTTTCCCGATATGATTGATGCGGGGGGGAATGTTACTGGAACGTCGGATTTATCTGGGAGAACCTCATGGAACTACGATTTTAGTCTGGGTGCGGCCGGTGATTACGAAAATTTTTATGGAGGAATTGCTGTTCATCACCTGCTAGAACCCGTGGAGGCAAGCTATTTAGGTAAAGATGCCTGTATTCCTAGGAAGTATACCATTCATGTTGGAGCCGATTTTAATTTGTATAAATGGTATCGGTTTAAGGAGGAACTTATTTTTTCGCCAAACGTAATATACATTCAACAAGGTGATTTTAATCAACTTAATTTAGGTTTTTATTTCTCGCGGTTTCGTGTTGTGGCGGGGCTGTGGTTGCGCGAAAATTTAAGCTTAAATAGCCACACTTTTATACTCACAGCGGGCTATGCCGATGATGTTTTTAGGATGGGGTATAGTTACGATTTTAGTGTTTTTCAGCACGGACTTAGGGGGTTACCAACTTCATCGCACGAGGTAACCTTAGGATGGAATTTTGAGTATAAAAAGGGACGGCGAAAATATAGGTACATAAAATGTCCTAAATTTTAGTTTTTTCCGTTATACAATATGGATTTGAATTAAATTCTTTATATATTTGAGATTGTTTTAAAGTGATAAATATTATAGCTATGAGCTTAAAGTATAATACATTAATCTTAGCCCTTGCAGGAGTCTTTGGGCTATCCTCTTGTGGAATGCTTGGCAAGGGAGGTGGATCGGACGCTTCGTCTAAAACTGGCTGGGCCTACAATTCCATGGATGAGGGAGGCTTTGAAGTGGTTACTGATTGGAAACCTGAGGCTGGTCCCGGTTTGGTCTTTATCGAGGGTGGTACTTTTATCATGGGGCGTACCGAGCAGGATGTTATGTACGATTGGAATGCCGTACAGCGCAGGGTTACTGTTACTTCGTTCTATATGGACGAAACCGAAACCTCGAATACCGATTGGCGCGAGTATCTGCACTGGTTACGAAGGGTTTATGTTGATTACCCTCAAGTGTTAAAAAACGCATTGCCCGACACTTTGGTTTGGCGTTCGCCTCTTGGATATAACGAGCCTTTTGTTACCGATTATTTCCGCCATCCTGCGTATAACGATTACCCTGTGGTTGGTGTTAGCTGGCTACAAGCAACCGACTACTGCCAGTGGCGTAGCGACCGTGTGAACGAAATGCTACTTGTTCAAAAAGGCATTTTGGAACTGGAGCTTGGTCAGAAGAACGAGGATAACTTCAATACCGATGCATATCTTGCAGGCCAGTACACCGGTAAGGTTAAGGAGAATCTTCCGAGTATGAATCCCGATCAACCCGAAGGTCGTCCCGTACGCTTCGAGGATGGGATTCTGTTGCCCAAGTATAGGCTCCCGACCGAAGCTGAATGGGAATTTGCCGCTTCGGGTCTTGTTGGGAATACCTACGATGAGCGCATGGTGGAACGCAGAATTTATCCATGGAATGGTCATAACGTTCGTAATGCTGAAGCCAAAAGCCGTGGACAAATGATGGGTAACTTTGTAAGGGGTAGAGGCGACTATATGGGCTTGGCTGGTAATCTTAACGATGAGAATACTTTCCCTGGTTCTGTTAAGTCGTACTGGCCTAACGATTACGGGTTGTACTGTATGGCTGGTAATGTAAACGAATGGGTATTGGATGTTTACCGTCCACAAAACTTCGAAGATTTTGATGAAATTAGACCATACCGTGGTAATGTGTTTAAAACACCATTCGACGATAAGGGTCAAATAGCCCGTAAGGATAGCCTCGGGCGTATTCCAATGCGCGAGGTAACTGAGGAAGAAGCTGCCAACCGTAGGAATTATAATAAATCGTACTATATTAACTACAAAGACGGCGATGTGGCATCATCCCTTAACTATATCGAAGGCGAAACTCTTAAGGAGAAAAATTCCAACGGTATGTACGATCAGGGTAAGGCCGAAGCTAAAAATAACGGGATGACCACTCTTGTTAACGATCATGTGCGTGTATATAAAGGTGGATCGTGGCGCGATAGAGCTTACTGGTTAAGCCCCGGTACCCGCCGATTCCTCGACGAGGCATCCTCTACCAACGACATCGGATTCCGTTGTGCAATGGAAGCTGTAGGGGCACAGTCGGCTAAGAAACGTAATGAATAAACATTATTTGCATATCCAACAAAAACCTCATATTGACTATGAGGTTTTTGTTTTTTAATGTGTTGTGATTTATGATTGAAAAAATTTATCAATTCTATATTCAAAATCCGGTTGTTACCACCGATAGTCGGAATGTTCCGGGGGGGGCAATTTTTTTTGCATTACGTGGCGATAATTTTAATGGGAACCTATTCGCCAAAAGTGCGTTGGATGCCGGTGCTTCGGTTGCCGTGGTCGACGATCCTGCCTACTGTGTTGATGGTTGTATTCTGGTTGATAATTCCCTTAAGGCGTTGCAGGACTTGGCCAATTACCACAGGCATAAGTTGAATGCCAAGGTAATTGGCATTACTGGAAGTAATGGAAAAACCACAACCAAGGAGTTGCTTTTTGCTGTGCTGGCGACTAAATATAACGTGTATGCAACCAAAGGGAATTTAAATAATCACATTGGTGTTCCATTAACACTACTTTCTGTTGGCCCTGAAACCGATATTGCAATTGTGGAAATGGGAGCAAACCATCCGGGCGATATTAAAGAACTGGTTGGTATTGCAGAGCCAGATTATGGATTGATTACCAATATTGGTCGTGCGCATCTTGGCGGTTTCGGGTCGTTTGAGGGTGTTATTGCAGCAAAGGCTGAACTTTACGAGTATATAGTTTTATCAGGTGATAAGGTTTTTTACAACCGGCACAACGACCTCTTAAGCGAGCTTGTAATGCGCTTTAATCTGCAGGGTAAAAGCATTCCTTACGATACCTTTTTTCAGGATGTAGAAGTTGTTCGTGGTTCGAATAGTCATTTCCTTCGCCTTAGGGTTATCATTGATGGCTCGAGTATCGAGATTCAAACCTCGTTAATTGGTGATTACAATGCTGAAAATGTGTTGGCTGCTATAACGGTTGGCCGTTTCTTTGGTGTCGATATGAATGATATAAAAGCAGCCATCCAAGCGTATAGACCTACAAATAACCGATCGCAGTGTGTTTCCACAACTAAAAATACGGTTATTATGGATGCCTATAATGCTAATCCTTCGAGTATGGAGGTTGCTTTGCGTAATTTTGCGAAGTTGGATTCTCCCAACAAAAGGGTTATACTCGGCGAGATGTTCGAACTGGGGCAGTATTCTATGGAAGAGCATCGGCGAGTTGTTGAGTTGTTGCGCGAACTCGATTTTACAAATGTGATTCTGGTTGGGAAGGGTTTTGAGTCAGTTTGTGATAACTTCTTGTACTTCTCAAGTTCCGACGAGTGCTTGCTTCACCTAAAGGATAGCCCTATGGCTGGTAGCACCGTTTTGCTGAAAGGTTCCAGGGGGGTGCAGTTGGAAAAACTTACCGATGTATTGCTGTACGACAATTGCTAAGCATTGGATCTTTTTTGTTAACATCCAAATTTATAGCAAATTAAATTATGTTATCACGGTATTTCTCTCAATTAAAAGAGTACCTTTGTGGTCATAAATTTTATAGAGATCGACATTATCTTAAAAAATATTATATAATTATTCAGTTATGATGAACCCTTTACGTATTGGTAATTTAGTTGTTGCCGTTCCTATTGTACAAGGTGGAATGGGTGTTGGTATTTCTCTCTCGCAATTGGCTGCTGCTGTGGCAAACGAGGGGGGTGTGGGTGTTATTTCGAGCGCGGGTCTGGGTTTGCTTTACCGGAATTTAGGTAAGGATTATATTGAGGCTAGCATTCAGGGATTGAAAGAGGAGCTGCGTAAGGCGCGGGAAAAAACCAAGGGTGTAATCGGAGTAAACGTGATGGTTGCCATGTCGAATTTTACCGATATGGTTAAAACTGCCATTGCCGAAAAGGCCGATATTATTTTTAGTGGGGCTGGACTCCCATTGGATATGCCTAGTTTCTTGAAAAGTGATAGTACTACTAAGTTGGTTCCGATTGTCTCTTCGGGGCGGGCGGCCAAAATCATTTGCGAGAAATGGAAGAAGGATTACAACTATTTACCCGATGCCGTCGTGGTTGAGGGGCCTAAGGCTGGAGGGCACCTGGGTTTTAAAGCGGAGCAAATTACCGAAGAGAATTATTCGCTTGAGCACTTGATTCCCGAGGTTGTTTCTGCCGTACAGGTTTTTGAGGAAAAGTATGAAGTTAAAATTCCAGTAATTGCTGCGGGGGGTGTTTATACAGGTCAAAATATCCTTGATATTATGAAGTTGGGGGCATCTGGTGTGCAAATGGGAACCCGATTTGTAACCACCACCGAGTGCGATGCCTCCGATGCCTTTAAGCAGACCTATATTGATGCAAACGAAGAAGACATCAAAATTATTAAGAGCCCTGTGGGTATGCCTGGTAGAGCAATTGGTAACAATTTCCTCGAAAAGGTTCGGTTGGGGATGAAACAGCCGATCCGTTGCCCTTTTAAATGCATAAAAACTTGTGAAATATCGTCGAGCCCCTACTGTATAATAACAGCCCTTTTTAACGCCTTTAAGGGTAATTTGGAGAATGGATATGCATTTGCAGGTGCCAATGCGTACTTGGCTAAGAAAATTGTTTCGGTTAAAGAAACTTTTAACGAAATAAAGAGGGAATACATGGAGAGTAAGGGCTAGAGCATGCCCTTACTAATTTTTTGATTATCAGCCTCGTTTTATTTTTGATGTTTTTTTTGAAAAAATATTTTAAAAATTTAGGCGAAAAAATTTGTAGGATTGAAAATTTGGGCTACTTTTGCATCGCGTTTCCAAAGGGAAATATGCAGTAGAAACGAGATTGGGAGCTTAGCTCAGCTGGTTCAGAGCACCTGCCTTACAAGCAGGGGGTCACAGGTTCGAACCCTGTAGCTCCCACACTAAAAATCAACCACTTACAACGTTAATTCGAGGTAAGTGGTTTTTTGTTGCCCCATTTTCGACGCATTGGCATAATCCGATAGTTCTGGATCCTTCGTTCTGCTAATTGCATGCTGCAAGAGTATGCTTCTTTTATAAATAAATCAATTATCGCGCGTTTTATTCGCATAATTGAATTAGGCACATGGGGAATTATGGCGTAATGGTTACCAGCCCAAAGGGTTTGAATGTTTACAGTAGTGAGCATATTTAAAAATTCGACTCCAGCTGGAGTCGAATAATGTCTATTCACAATGAATTTCTATGAACATTTGATGCCGTTGGCATCATTTAATATTAGCAACACGCCTAATTCAATCGTGTAATTATACTTAGTGCGTAGTATGTTGATGGGGTGCAATCTGTTGCTCGATTTCTTAAGGATTACCCCGCAAGGTATTTGGCAGCAGCTTCGGCGCATCTGTCGCCATCCAGTGCCGATGATACTATTCCACCGGCATATCCGGCTCCCTCGCCGGCGGGGAATAATCCTTGTAGAGTTACGTGTTGCAGTGTTTCGGGGTTTCGCGGAATACGTACAGGCGACGATGTGCGCGACTCTACACCCAGAATAACTGCTTCGTTGGTTAGGAAGCCCCGCATTTTCGACCCAAAGGCCACGAATCCTTCGCGTAGGCGAGTTCGGATATGGTCTGGTAGCCATTCGCTCATTTCCGATGAGTTTAAACCGGGATGGTACGAGCAGGGGGGCAGGGTTGTTGAGTAGCGGCCATCCACAAAGTCGAGTAGGCGTTGCGCTGGTGCTTGTACCCCATACTCCCCATGTGTATGGGCAAGCATTTCCAGTTGATGCTGGAATTCCAATCCTGCCAATTCTCCATATTTTGAGTAGTGGCTTAAATCTTCAAGCCGTATTTCGACAACAATTCCGGAATTGGCCCATTTTGAGTTTCGTAGCGATGGCGACATACCGTTAACCACAACCTCGTTTATATCGGTTGCGGCAGGAACGATAAAACCTCCAGGACACATGCAGAATGAGTAAACTCCTCGGCCTTGTACCTGATGAACTAGTGCGTACGATGCTGCTGGTAGGAACTCGTTCCGTGAAATCCCATGGTACTGGATGGTGTCGATTAGCGATTGGGGGTGTTCTACCCTAACTCCCATGGCGAATGACTTTGCCTCAATTTTAATTCCTTGGCGAAGCAGCATATTGTAAATATCGCGTGCCGAATGACCTGTGCCGAGGATTACGGCTTTGGCCAATACCGTTTGCCCATCGTTCAACTTTACGCCAGAAACCATTCCATTGCTGGTGAGGAGCTCTGTAACTTTTGTGTTGAAGAGGAACTCCCCGCCGTGGTTGATGATATTATTCCTGATGTTTACTATAATCCCCGGAAGTTTGTTAGTTCCAATATGGGGATGAGCTTCGTACAGGATTTCGGGCGATGCGCCATGATTGCAAAGCGCGTGTAATATCCTTTTATGGTCGCCCCGTTTCTTCGATCGGGTGTATAGCTTCCCATCCGAGAAGGTTCCTGCACCTCCCTCACCAAAAGCGTAGTTTGAATCGGGGTTTAGCCGATGTTCGCGGTTAAGTGAAGCTATGTCGCGCTTGCGGTCGCTTACCATTTTTCCTCGCTCAATAACAATGGGCTTGTAGCCTTGCTCGAGCAATCGCAAAGCGGCAAAAAGGCCTGCAGGCCCAGCCCCAACTACAATCACAGGATCTGCCTGGGACACATTCTGGTAATTGAATGCGGGTTTGTCTTCCGAAAGTGGCTCGTTGGGCTCGAATAATCGAATACCGACGTTAATCATCACCCTTCCTCGCCGGGCATCAATCGATTTGCGGGTGATTACAAACTTTTCGGCATCCGCAAAGTCGATTCCCAGTTTTGCTGCAATGGCTTTCTGTAGCGATAGGCTATCGGCTACGCGGTCGGGCGATAATTCGAGAGTTATGTCGGTGGGCATTGCTTTTGTTAAATGTTATGAGTGATGGGGCTATGGCTGAGCTTACTCGAAATGGAACGATATAACGATCATTTGCGAGCGCATGCGGTCTATGGCATTCCTGTAATTTTCGGCATTCTCGGCGTAATCATTCGAGATTGCATTCATCAAACCTGCGGACCATTTTATTTCGGTAGAAAACTTAAAGTAGTTGAGGAAAAAATCGATCCCAAATCCAATCTCGTAGTATAGATCCGTTTTTTGAAGGCGAATAAGAACGCCTTTCTCCACTTTTAACCGTTTGTATGCTGCTAAATCGATCCTGTAATTACCCCCAAAAAGTAGGTATGGGCGAATGTTGTTGTGGCGTTGCGATAGGTATTTGATACTTAGCGGGAGTTCTATGAATGACGACTCTAATTTCATGGTGGTTTCCAGCGTGGTTTTATCGGTGGTAACCCGGTAGTAATCGAGGTCTCGTTGACTGAACGAATAGCCCGGTAGGAATCGTAGATGGAAGTTTTCGGTTAGCCGTAAATCGCAAATCGCATTCACGTTAAGGCCTGGGCTAACGTGGGTTACATCGGTGAAGTACTGAAACTCAGTGCCATCCTCGGCGATCTCGGGTTGGTTACTGTTTTTAACATCTAAGTCCATTAAGTTGAGCCCAAGGGAAAAGCCAAACTTGAGGGGGGAGCCCACGTCGTAATCCGGATCGTTAAGTATTATGGGCCTTCGATACTGGGCAAACAGCATTACAGCTGGAGCTATTACTAGGAGTGTTGTTAAAACTATTCTTTTCAATTTCAAATATGTTACCTTTAAACAAACGAATAAACCGTTCACTTATTGTTGTGAGCGGCTTTTGAACCATTTTACACTAATTTTTGCGTAGCAAAGATATATCAATTTTATAATAATAAACTATAAGCGCTTGTAGCCTACATATATAGTGGCTACCCCGAATGTTAGCCGTTTGTATGTACACTCCTTAAAACCTTCACCGGTCATAGTGGCAATAAACTTTTCTTTTTCGGGGAACGAGAACACCGATTCGGGTAAATAGGTGTAAGCACCTTTATTGCCCGAGATAACACCGCCCAAGAATGGCAGTAGCCTTCGGAAGTAGAAACGGTATAGGTTTGCCATGGGGAACTTGCTGGGCATTGAGAATTCGAGTACGTGGAAACTCGCTCCGGGCTTTAAAACCCTATATATTTCGGCTATTCCTCTGGTTAAATCCTCGAAATTGCGAACCCCAAAGGCTACCATCGCTGCGTCGAACTCATTGTTTGCAAAAGGGAGACTCATGGAGTTTGCCTGTACTAACTGGATTCTGTTTTGAAGGTTGCCCTTCGAGATTTTTTTGCGTCCGATGGTTAGCATGTTTGCGGAGATATCAACACCCACAATGCTGGTGTTTTTGTGTTTTTTTGCCAGTTGAATGGCCAGGTCGCCAGTACCTGTAGCGATATCGAGTACGCAATGGGGATTGTTGCGTACTAAATGCTTAACCAGTTTGTTCCGCCATATTTTATCGATGCCTAAGCTCAGGAAATGGTTCAGGAAATCATAGTTTGAGGCAATGCTGTTAAACATTGCCTCAACATTTTCGCTCTTTTTATTGAGTGTTTCCATTAACTTTTCTTGGCTGTCTGTCCGGTAATCAATGTTTCAAGCGCGTTGTCGTAAATCTGTTTCATATCGCTTATAAAACCATAGGACACATCGTCGACTCTTATTTCCGATTTTGTTACATGGCCTAGCGCGGTGAATGGTATTTGGTTGGCCACCATGTAGTCGATGAAGTGTGTTTCGCGCGAGGTGGACACCGATACCACAATTCGTCCCTGAGCCTCGCCGAAGAGGAATGCGTCGGATCGTATTTCGGCATCGGTTGTGATGTCGAAACCCAGGTTGCGGGGCATTGCGCTCTCAAGTAGGGTGATGAATAATCCGCCATCCGAAACATCGTGGGCCGATTGAACCAGATTCTTGCTGATGAGTTCCAACAGCGCAGTTTGAATGCGATGCTCTTCGTCGAGGTTGAATTGAGGGGCGGGTGAGGCTTTGATGCCATGGTAGCTGTATAGGTATTGCGACGAGGCTATATCGTTGAACGATTTCCCGATAAGGTAAATCATGTGTCCTTTTTCCTTGAATGCAAGGGTTGTGTGGTGATTCTTGTTATCCAGAAGGCCTATCATGCCTATGGTTGGGGTTGGGGATACCGATTCCTCCTTGCCACCAATGGATGATTGGTTGTAGAAACTAACGTTTCCGCCGGTTACCGGGGTGTCGAATTTTTCGCATGCGGTTCCCATGCCTTTAATTGCATGAACGAATTGCCAGAAAACTTCAGGGTTGTAGGGGTTGCCGAAATTGAGGCAGTTGGTAATTGCCAAGGGTTTTGCCCCTGTGCAGGCAATGTTGCGGGCTGCTTCGGAAACAGCGATCATGGTGCCAATTTCGGGATCGGCTTTAACGTAGCGCGAGTTGCAATCTACAGTCATAACCAGAGCCTTATTGGTTCCTTTAAGGTTGAAAACACCGGCATCGGACGGAAAATTGGTGGTCATGTTACCTGTACCAATCATGGTGTCGTACTGCTCGTAAACCCAACGTTTTGATGCGATGTTAGGATGGGCAATGAGGTGTTTTGCAACCTCTATTAAATCCTGGGGTTCGGGAACTTTGTTGATGTCGAATTTTTTGTATTCCTTGTAGTAGGCTGGTTCGCGGTACTCGCGTTCGTAAACAGGAGCACCCCCGCCGAGTACCAATGTTGATGCGGGAACTTTTGCCACCAGTTCGCCGTGGAAGAAGAATTCCAAGAAATCGCCCTCGGTAACCTCGCCAATGATAGCATAGTTGATATCCCACTTATTTAGAACATCCTCAACATCCTTTTCGCGACCTTTTTGAACCACCATGAGCATGCGTTCCTGCGATTCTGAGAGCAGTATTTCCCAAGCCTCGATATTTTTTTGGCGGAGAGGAACCTTGTCGAGGTTAATACGCATGCCGTGTCCTCCCTTTTCGGACATCTCCGAAGTGGAGCAGATGATACCCGCAGCGCCCATATCCTGCATACCTACCAATGCCCCAGTTTTAATAACCTCTAGCGAAGCTTCGAGTAGAATTTTTTCCTGAAAGGGATCTCCAACCTGAATGGAGGGGATGTCGTCGGCAGAGTCCTCGGTAATATTTGCCGAGGCGAATGTGGCTCCGTGTATGCCATCCTTGCCGGTTGCCGATCCTAAAATATATATGGGGTTACCCTTGCCCTTGGATATTGCCGAAACCACTCCATCCTTTTTCACAAGGCCAACAGACATGGCGTTAACCAGTGGGTTGGTATTGTACGAATCGTCGAATGCAACCTCGCCCGATAGTACGGGAATGCCGAATGCATTACCATAATCGCCGATACCTTTAACAACACCTTTAACAAGCCACTTTGTTCGGTCTAATTCCAGGTTGCCAAAGCGGAGGGAGTTAAGCTGTGCAACGGGTCGGGCGCCCATGGTGAAAATGTCGCGGTTAATGCCCCCAACTCCCGTTGCTGCACCTTGGTATGGCTCAACGGCGCAGGGGTGGTTGTGCGATTCTATTTTGAATGCGCATGCCAGACCATCGCCAATATCAACTAAACCGGCATTTTCAGTTCCCGCCTCGGCAAGTATTGCGGATCCTTTACGGGGGAGGGTTTTTAACCACTTAATGGAATTCTTGTACGAGGCATGCTCCGACCACATAACCGAGTAAATGCTTAGCTCGGTGAAGTTTGGGGTGCGACCCATATACTTCTTAATCAATTCAAATTCCTCGGGGAGTAATCCCAACTCCCGGGCAGTTTCAACTGTAACTGTTTGCTCCGACATATTATTATGGTTGCTTGGTTTCAATGTTTATTTTTCTGTGTCAAAAATACGAACATTAACTAAGATGCCCATAATCGCCCCGATCATTTTTTCACTATCTATGAACATCTTTATTGGAACTATTGTTTTGGCTGCCTTTGCAGCTATTTTGCGATGGATTGCAGAAGGTGTTTGTGCTTTATTTTCAACTATCGATGTAATTGGCTGTATATGAGAGTTTGCTCGTGTTAACTGTGAAAATATGTTTAAAAAAATGCAAAAGATAACGCCTTGCAAGGTGCAATTTGGTATTTTTCAATTACGTTTGTTGTCCTAAAACATACTGAGTAAACTTTTTTTGAAATTATTAATCCAAAACTATCAGAATCATTAGAAGATTATAAATCATGAGAATTGCATTAATTACAGGAGCAACATCCGGAATTGGCCGGGCAACTGCATTACGTTTGGCCGAAGATGATTTTAATTTGATTATTACTGGGCGAAGATTGGAGTTGCTGGAATCCTTAAAGAAAGAAATTGAAGTAAAGTACCGCAGGGATGTACTAATTCTCAACTTCGATATCAGCGATAGAAAGGCCGTGGAGAAAGCTGTACACGATTTGCCAGAGCGTTGGCGTAAAATTGATGTTCTTATCAATAATGCGGGCTTGGCTGTTGGCCTTAACCACATCCAGGATGGCGCTTTCGACGATTGGGAGCAGATGATTGATACCAATGTGAAGGGCGTTTTGTACATCACCCGGTTGGTAGCACCCTTGATGATTGAGCGTGGGGGCGGACATATCGTGAATATTGGATCCATTGCGGGTGTTCAGGTGTACGAGAATGGGAATGTTTATTGCGCATCAAAACACGCCATGCATGCCCTGTCGCAGGCCATGCGTATCGATATGCTAAAGAGTAATATTAAGGTAACCGAGGTGCGTCCAGGGATGCTCGAAACCGAGTTCTCGTTGGTTCGCTTTAAGGGCGATGCCGAGAGGGCTAAGAATACTTACGCTGGGTTAACCCCTCTTTTTGCCGATGATATTGCCGAAACCATTTACTTTGTACTCACCCGTCCGGCACATGTGTGTATTAACGACATTGAGGTAACCCCCTTGTCGCAGGCAAATGCTTACAACGTGAATCGGAATTTATAGGTACTGAATTTACTACGAGGATACGGGTGGCTATTATGGCCACCTTTTTCTTTTACCTTCGCGTCTTAATCCATAGTCCTTTAGCTATCTTTGTTTTTCCATATAAACATTTATTGACATGGTAAACCACATTGTTTTAAAAGATTACATTACGGGTCTCTTCCAACGAATGGGATGTCCTCTGGCCGATGCCGAAATTGTTGCCGAGCTACTGGTTGCTGCTGAACTGCGGGGGATTCCCTCGCATGGGATTATGCGGGTTAAGGATTACTTTCAGATGATTGAAGCCCATCGGATTAATATAAATCCTAAGGTTAGAGTGGCTCACGAAACCCCATCTACTGCAACTGTCGATGGCGACAACGCGTTGGGGCCTATTGTTGGTAAATTCGCCATGCAGGTGGCTATTGAAAAGGCTAAGGTTGCTGGAACTGGATGGGTTGCTGCTCGCAATAGTAACCACTATGGCATTGCTGGTTACTATTCGTTGATGGCTGTTGCCAACGATATGATTGGGATTAGCATGACCAATGCCAACCCGCTGGTTGTTCCAACATATTCGGTTAGTAAATACCTGGGAACTAACCCCATTGCAGTGGCAATTCCCACAAATAATCAACCAACTTTCATTGCCGATTTTGCCACAACCCCAATTGCTCGCGGTAAGCTTGCCATTATGGGGAAAAAGGGAATTAAAGCGCCTATCGGTTTGGTGCAGGATGCCAAAGGGAATCCTACCGACGATCCCGATACGTTAATGCACGGAGGGGCTATCCTCCCGCTTGGTGGCGATATTATTCACGGCGGGCACAAGGGTTACTGTATGACCGCTTTGGTCGATATTTTCTCATCGGTATTTTCGGGGGCTAACTTTGGCCCATTTGTGCCACCCCAAGTGGCATACTTACCACTTTTAGAAAAATCTGTTGGCGATGGATTGGGCCATTTCTTTGGTGCAATGCGTGTAGATGCATTCCGCCCTGCTGATGATTTTAAAGAGAAGATGGATGAGTGGATTGAAACTTTCCGCAATGCCAAGAGTGGCGATAATCAGCCACCGGTTGTTATTCCTGGTGATCCCGAACGAATTAACGAGGCTAAACTAGCCAAAGAGGGCATTGCGCTAATCCCTCAGGTGTTAACCGATTTGAATGAGGTTGCCGATAAACTGGGGGTTGAGCATTTGAACTGTTGATAGATCTTTTGGCAGAGGGGTGAGTGCTAGTGTAATAGTGGTGTAGGATTCTTTGTAGTTGTGTCATTTATTCTAAAATTGTGATTCAAGCTATGGAACCGATTAAAATTGAGCGGGTAGGGGCTAGTGATATTTTGCCTTTGCAAGAAGTGGCTCGAAAAACTTTCTTTCAAACATTCGCGGGCGATAATTCCGAGGCGAATATGAAGGATTATCTCGATGAAAGATTTTCGGCAGAGCGTTTGGGTGCTCAGCTTAATGATGTAAACTCCGAGTTTTACTTTGCAACTCTCCGAGGAGCGGTTGTAGGTTATTTAAAGATGAATTATGGCGAATCGCAAACAGAACTTCAGGATGAGGGTGCTGTTGAAATAGAGCGGATATACGTGTTAAGGGAGTACCAAGGTAAAAAAGTGGGCCAATTGCTATTTGGCAAAGCCCTTTCGGTTGCCCAGGAGATGGGGGCTAAATACATTTGGCTGGGTGTTTGGGAGAATAATAGAAAGGCTATCGAGTTTTATCGGAAAAATGGATTTGTTGAGTTTGGACAGCATGTTTTTAGGCTGGGCAACGATGATCAAACCGATATTCTAATGAAGCACATCCTGTAGATTATCGATACAGCTCCTTGTGGCGATAGAGCTATTGGGGTTGCCATACTGTAATGCTATGCGAAGCAGGGTAGGCCTGTTATTTCAGCATTTTGGCGGTTACATACCCGGTTGGATTGTACTCGCTTAGTTCAACATCAATAATTTTCCCAACCAAATCCTTGTTGTATGGGATTGCAACTTTAATGTAGTTTTCGGTAAAGCCAAACATCATTCCATCTTTCTGGGTCGATTCGAGTAGAACTGATTGGTGTGTGCCTAGATGATGTATGTAGAATTCGGTGTGGAGTTGTTGCGATAGTTCGCCCAGCTTTGCGCTTCGGTGTTTTAATTCCTCGGGGCTACTTTTCCCATCCATGCTGGCGGCAGGGGTGTTGGGGCGCGATGAGTAGGGGAATACGTGTAGAAACGATGGTTTTAGCGCATCGATAAAATTGTACGCATCGGCAAAATCCTCATCGGTTTCGCCAGGAAATCCCACAATTACATCAATCCCAAAGAATGCATGGGGCATCAACTCGCGTATCATATTAATTCTATCGGCAAAAAGCTCGCGGTTGTAGCGTCGGCGCATTAGGCCGAGTATTCGGTTGGAGCCCGACTGCAAGGGGATGTGGAAGTGCGGAAGGAACTTCGCGGAATTGGCTACAAGTTCGGCAATCTCTCTAGTTATTAGGTTTGGCTCGATGGACGAAATGCGGTAGCGTTCAATTCCTTCAACCTGTTCCAGCTGCTTAAGTAAATCCATAAAACTTTCGCCGGTAGTTTTCCCAAAATCGCCCGTATTCACCCCTGTTATAATAATTTCCTTAATTCCCTTAGCGGCAATTTCCCTTGCTTGGTCTATTACCTGAGCTATAGGGATATTCCGGCTCTTACCGCGAGCTAGCGGGATTGTGCAGTAGCTGCAATGGTAATCGCATCCATCCTGTACTTTAAGGAACGAGCGGGTTCTATCGCCCGATGAGTATGCTGCAAAGAAATTATCTACAATATCCACATCGCAGTTGTAAATTTTTCCCTCATTTTTTCCCGATATTGCTAAAAGTTGAGGAATACGGTATTTATCCAGAGCGCCCACCACAATGTCAACACCCTTAATAGCCGCAATCTCTTCGGGTTTCAGTTGCGCGTAGCATCCCGTAACAGCCACACGGGCGTTTGGCGATTTAGAGATAAACTTACGGATAGCCTGTCGGCACTTTTTATCGGCATGCTCGGTAACCGAACAGGTGTTAACAACATAAACATCGGCCTCACCATTGGGCGAAACGCGTTCAAAACCCATTTCGCCAAATTGCCGGGCAATGGTTGATGTCTCCGAAAAATTTAACTTACAGCCAAGCGTGTAGAAAGCTACCCGTTTTTTCCCCTCGTCCATTTCAAAAAAAATTTTTGCAAAGGTAATTAATTGAAGGGGATGTGAAAGTTGATAGTTAACAAGTTCTTGTACTGTGCTCTTTGTAAAGCGTATGCACAATACCATCGGATACGCCTATGGTTGGAACAATTACCTGTTTTACGCCTGCCCATTTCATTACTTTTAGGTAGATTTTGGCGGCGGGTATAATTACATCGGCGCGATCGGGGTTCATACCCAAAATTTTTATGCGTTCTTCTACGCTGTAGTAGCGGAGAAATTGGTACATCTCCTTAAATTCGCTGTATAGGAGCGGGGCGCCTTCTGTTTTTTTGCCCGAGAGTTTGTATATTTTATTGATATTACCTCCCGAACCAATAATTTTGGGATTTCGCCTTTGCACATTCAAATCCTTAACCCAGGCTTTCATCTCGTCGAGGCTCTCCTTTGTAACTTTATCCTTTAGCATACGGATGGTGCCTATATTGAAGGAGCGAGAGGCCACATTCATCTTGTTCTCGAAAAGGGTGATCTCTGTACTACCTCCCCCCACGTCGACGTATAGGTATGGATTGTAGTCGTTTAGCATTTCAACAATCCCGTTGGAGTATATGATTTCGGCCTCGCGTTTACCATCAATTATTTCGATGGCAATCCCCGATTCCTCCTGTACGCGGCGAATTACCTCGTTGGCATTTTCGGCTTCGCGCATGGCCGATGTGGCGCAGGCCTTGTAGTCTATCACATCCTCCACCTCCATTAAGTGGCGGTAGGCTATCATGGTTTTCACCAATTTCTCCACCCTGCGCTCGGAGAGCATACCCGTGCTGAAAGCGTCTTCGCCCAGTCGGAGCGGTATTCTAATTAGCGACGATTTTTGAAACGTGGTCGTTTCATTTTCCTCAATAACATTGGTGAGCAGTAGGCGTACTGCGTTGGATCCGATGTCGATTGCTGCAAATTTCAGGACTCTCATAATCTTCGCCTCGGTTTAGTCGGTATCAATTTATAACAATTTGGCAGCGTTTTCCTGGATGGGAGTACGTGTGCGTTAATGTCCCTTTTCCATTGATGTTTCGCTGTCCAATTCCCTTTGTTGGTAGTGCTTATAAAGCTCAAGTTGTGAGCGGAATTCGGGTTCGTGCTCACCTCTTCCTCTAAAATTATTATTTTGCTTGTGGTTAACAATTCTCGATTTAACATTATCTCTCAGCGCGTAATCCACAACGGTTCTAAGTTCGGCTTTAATCCGTTTGTCGTAAATTGGAGCAGCCACTTCTACGCGGTAATCGAGGTTTCGGGTCATCCAGTCGGCCGATGAAATGTAGCAAAGCTCATTCCCCCCATTGGCAAAAAAGAATACGCGGGAGTGTTCCAGTAGTCGATCCACAATTGTATAAACCTCAATATTCTCGCTCAGCCCCTTTATGCCTGGAACTAACGCGCAAACGCCTCTTACTACGAGTTTAATTTCCACCCCGGCCATGCTGGCTTGGTAGAGTTTGTTGATCATATCCTCGTCGACCAGGTTGTTTATTTTGCAGTGGATATAGGCCGTTTTTTTGTTTAAAGCGTTCTCCATTTCCTGCTCGATAAGGGAGTATATTTTCCGGCGCATATTCATCGGCGATACCAGTAGATGCTTGTAATTGAATGTTTTATAGTTATTTTCCAAGAAGGTGAACACCTTTTCGATTTCGCTGGTAATTTTTGGGTTAACTGTAAAAACATTAACGTCGGTGTACAAGTTGGCGTTGCCCTCGTGGAAGTTTCCAGTGCTGATGGTGGCGTATTTGGTTTGTTTGCGACCCTCGTTGCGCGTAATAAGGGTCATTTTGCTGTGTATTTTTAATCCCGGAATGCCAAATACCACATTAACCCCTGCTTCCTGCATTTGTTTGGACCAGAATATGTTGGAGTTTTCGTCGAACCGAGCCCTGAGCTCCACAATGGCAGTTACCTTTTTCCCGTTTAGGGCTGCATTCATAAGGGCATGCACCACGCGCGATTCGGTGGCAACACGGTATAGCGTTATATGTATTGAACTTACTTTGGGGTCGATTGCGGCCTCGCGGAGCATCTTGATGTAGTAGGTAAAGCTGTGGAATGGGTAGTGCAGCATTATATCATGCTTTGCAATTACGGCCAGAAAGCTTTTTGACTCATCCAGCTCCCGGATGGGAATGGGCGGCATAGGCTCGTTGATGAGCGTTGCATTCGAGAAATCGGGGAATCGGATGAAGTCTTTAAAGTTGTGGTATCGTCCACCTGGAATGCCGAAATCGTCCTCGTCCAGATCCATCGCTTTGGCAATGTATTCGAGCATGTCGGGCGGTATTCTTGAGTCGTACACAAACCGAACGGGTTGTCCTTTCTTGCGGTTTTTTACCCCTTTCGATATTTTTTCGAGCAAACTTTCCGATATATCGTTATCCACGTCAAGCTCGGCGTCGCGGGTTATTTTAATTGTGTACGCCTCGTATCGGTCGTAGGGGAAAATGCTGTACACCTCGTTTAGGCATAGCCTAATAACGTCGTCGAGCAGAATTATGTAGTGTTTATCGTCCTTGCGCGGAAGTGATATGAACCGGGTTATAAGTCGTGTTGGTATCTCGATAAGGGAGTATTCCTTTACCGAGGAGTTCCCCTTCATCGATAGTTTTATGGCTAGGTATATGGATTGGTCCACTAGTTCGGGGAAGCGCTCAACACTTTTTAGCATTATTGGTGCTAAATGGCAGGCAATATGCCTGTCGAAGTACGATTTTAGGTAGTTGATTTGGTCGAGGGTGAGCTGCTCCTCGTTTATCAGGAAAATATTTTTACGTTGAAGTTCCTGTATTATCGATGCAAATATCTGGTCGAATTTGTTTTGGTAACCAATTGTGATCCGTTGAATTTTTTCCAGTACTTTTCGGGGATTTTGTCCCATAATCTTTTTGGCACCTTTTTCAACAATCAGCAATCGGCGTAGTGTGGCCACGCGGATTCGGAAAAACTCGTCGAGGTTATTCGAGAATATCCCTAAAAATTTGAGCCTCTCGATAACCGGAACATCCGGATTCGCTGCTTCCTGCAATACCCGGCCATTGAACGATAGCCAGCTTAATTCCCTGTTTACTAATTGAATATTTTTTCCCATATTGTATAAATAGCTAAATAGCAAAGGTAAAAGGCCTTTTTTAATGGGTGGTTCAACTTGGCATTACCAAATTGTTAAATTTATTCCGATAGTATATAGCTGGTATTAAAATCCTTTAGGGTTGATTTGCCAATATCGTCCCAGCTGGGGGCGTCGAAGTATAGGCACACAAATCCCGAGGTGGGGAGTTCAAAGATGGGCTCGGGCAGGATGCTGTTAACATAGTACGATAGGGTTGGGTTATGTCCAACAATCATAACGCTTTGAGTAGTGCTGGGGATGTCGGCAATAATTTGGCTTAGCACGGTTTCGTCGGCTTCGTAAAGTTTTTCGTTTATTGATATGGCGCTCAGTGGGATTCCCGCTTCCTCGGCAAAAAGTACAGCAGTGTGGATCGCACGGTTGGCCGGGCTGCAAATTATCGTGTCGATGTTTTGTGTGGTTTCGCGGGTTTCTTTGGCCAAATTGGTAATGTCCTTTATTCCTTTGGGTTTAAGAGCTCTGTCCTTATCGCTCTTATCTACTTCGCTCCACGACGACTTTGCGTGACGAAGAATGAAAAGTTCTCGGCGCATTTTGGGGTAGATTTGTTATAGGGTTAATAACGAAGGGTTCTGGAAGCTTTGGCTTCCAGAACCGTACTCCGTTGAATTTTAAAGCAAATCGCTGGCCAGCTCGGCAAGGTAGCTGCGCTCGCCCTTAACCAGGTTTACGTGGGCAAAAAGTTCCTGCCCGTGCATTTTGTCCGATAGGTGTGTTAGCCCATTCGATTTCATATCGAGGTAAGGGTGGTCAATCTGGTGAATGTCGCCTGTGAATACAATCTTAGTCCCTTCGCCAGCCCGGGTGATAATTGTTTTTATCTCGTGCGGGGTTAGGTTTTGAGCCTCGTCCACAATGAAAAATACGTTCGACAGGCTTCGTCCGCGGATGTAGGCCAATGGGGCAATAACCAGCTTCTCGGTGCGTAGCATCTCGTCGATATGCATGTAGTCCTTGCTGGTTGATTTGAATTTATTTTTAATCACCGTGAGGTTGTCGAATAGGGGCTGCATGTAAGGGCCTATCTTATCGTTGATGTCGCCGGGGAGGAATCCGATGTCGCGGTTCGATAGGGCAACAATGGGGCGTGCCAACAGTATTTGGTCGAATTTATCCTCTTGCTGGAGGGCTGCGGCTAATGCCAGTAAGGTTTTTCCGGTCCCGGCTTTCCCGGTTAGCGCTACCAGCTCGATGTCGGGGCGTAGAAGTGCATCAAAGGCAAATGCTTGCTCCGAGTTTCGGGGTTCGATGCCGTACGCTCTGGTTTTCTCAATCCGATCCAGCTTTGTGGTTATTATATCGTAGCGGGCCAATGCGCTCGATTTAGTCCCCTTTAAAATGAAGTATTGGTTGGCGTAGGGTTTTGCTTTAATATCCTTAGCCTTTAGCCCCTCGCGAACATCGTACATCTTTTGTATTATGGAATCGTCGAGCCCCTCCACAACTTCCACCTCTTTTTTCAGGGAGTCAACGTCTTCAACCTTGTCCGACAGGTAGTCCTGAGCAACAATGCCTAATGATTTGGCTTTCATCCGTAGGTTGATGTCCTTGGTAACCAGAATAACCGGTCGTTCCGGATTGTTTTTGGCAGTATAGAATGTGATGGCCAGAATCCTGTGGTCGGGACTTTTTTCGGCGAACGATTCCAACATCTCCTCCGAGAAGGGTTTGCCCGTTTCGATTCGGAGTTTTCCCATATCCTTTCCTAGGGGAATGCCGCCATTGAATAGCTTGTCGCCGGCAATTTTATCGAGTTCGCGAACAAACTCGCGGGCATGATAATTTATCATTTCATTGCCTTTCTTGAAATGATCCAGTTCCTCCAATGCAACAATAGGAATTACAATGTCGTGCTCCTGAAAGTGGTAAATGCAGTGGAAATCGTGCAAAATAACGTTGGTGTCCAACACAAAAATCTTCTTCGGTTTTTTAGTAGCAGCCATAAGCCAGTATTTTTAATTATCATCTAAATATACTAAAAAACAAGCCCCATTATTCCGAAAATACCGAAAAGTTATGCCGTATCAGCATGTTTTTTGATTGGTATGCATGGAATATGGTTTTGCTTCTGTATTTAGTGGGTTTGGGTTTATTGTTTGGTTCGAGGAATACCCCATGCAAAAAATAGTTAAACTTGCATCAAATTTTTGGGATATGAATTATCAGGAAACACTCGATTATCTGTTTTCGCAGTTACCAATGTTTCAGCGCGTTGGCAAGGCGGCGTACAAGGCCGATTTGGCGAATACGCTTATTCTCGATGAGTATTTTGGGCATCCGCACAGGCAGTTTCGGACAATTCATGTGGCGGGGACCAATGGGAAAGGGAGCACTTCGCACATGCTGGCCTCGGTGCTGCAGGCTGCAGGTTATAGGGTGGGGCTTTACACCTCGCCACACCTAAAGGATTTCCGTGAGCGGATTCGTGTTAATGGTGCTATGATTTCCGAGGATGAGGTTGTACAGTTTGTGGCAAAGCATCATGGCGTATTCAACCGGGTTAAACCTTCGTTTTTTGAGATGACCGTGGCGCTGGCTTTCGACTATTTTGCCCGTCAACATGTAGATATTGCTGTGGTTGAGGTTGGACTCGGGGGGCGGTTGGACTCCACAAACATCATAACTCCAGTTCTTTCTGTTATTACCAATATTGCTTTGGATCATACCGATTTACTGGGGAGTACGCTACCTCAAATTGCGGCGGAAAAGGCCGGCATTATTAAGCCAAATGTTCCGGTTGTGGTTAGCCAGTTTCAACCCGAGGTTTCGCAGGTATTTATCGATAGGGCTAATTCAACCCAGTCGGAACTGGTATTTGCCGATCAGGAGTATAGGGTCGAGATGTTGGGGTACACCGGCAATTGCCAGTTGGTAAGGGTTACTCACAGTGGTATCGAAAATGAGTGGCGACTCGATTTGATGGGGTTGTACCAGCGTTATAACCTTGCAGGTGTAATGGCTGCTATTGACAGGCTTGTGGGGTGTGGTTTTAATATCTTTGAATCGCATGTTGAGGAGGGGCTAAAAATGGTTCAGAAATCAACGGGCTTAATGGGACGGTGGCAGAAACTGAGCGAGAACCCTGATGTGTATTGCGATACCGGGCATAATGTTGATGGCATTACCCAGGTTTTGGCTCAGATTGACCGAATGCCACACCGGAATCTCCACATGGTTATTGGAATGGTTGGCGATAAGAATATTGAGGGGATGCTTGCGCTGATGCCCAAGCAGGCTACCTACTATTTTACACGGGCATCAATCGCCAGGGCTTTGGATCCGAGTATTCTGCAAACAAAAGCTACGGATTTTGGGTTGGTCGGCACGGTTTATCCCACTGTGATGCAGGCTTTGGTTGCGGCAAAAAGAGCGGCTACTTCCAACGATCTTGTGTTTGTTGGGGGGAGCACTTTTGTAGTGGCCGAGGTGGTGTAGTTTGTTCTGCAACCTATATAAAAAAGGAGGCGGATACTGTAACCAGCAGTATCCGCCATTTGTTAACCCTTAACCTAAAACCAAACCTAAACCTAACTCTAAAACTTAAAGTCTATGAGAAAACTTTTCCGTTTTAAATACGATGCAAAGATATAACCTGTTTCAGCTAACGCGGGTTAAACGGTTGTTAATAAAAGTTAATCTTTTCGTGAGCCTTAGGGCGTTATGCTTGGTTTTAGGTTTAAATTGTTCCATTTTATAATTCTGATTATCCTCCAAAGTCGTCAAATGCAATCATTTCGCTGGGAACTCCCAGGTTGTAAAGCATTTTCTGAACAGCATCGTTCATGGCTGGAGGTCCGCAGAGGTAGTACTCAATATCCTCGGGGGCTTCGTGTTTGGAGAGGTAGTTGTCGAAAATAACCTGATGGATAAAGCCCACGTAGCCAGTCCAATTGTCCTCTGGTTTGGGTTCCGAAAGGGCTATGTTAAAATCAAAGTTGGGGAATTGCTTCTCAATTTTCCGGAAATGCTCCTCGTAAAAAATTTCGCGTTTAGAACGAGCACCGTACCAGAATGTGGCTTTTCGATTTGTTTTTACGGTGTTAAATTGGTGGAATATGTGCGAGCGCATGGGGGCCATACCCGCACCACCACCAATGAACATCATTTCGTTTTGGGTGTCCTTTATAAAGAATTCGCCGTAGGGGCCCGATATTGTTACCTTATCGCCGGGTTTACGCGAGAAGATGAAGCTGGAGCAAACGCCGGGGTTTATATCCATAAAACCGCCTTTTTCCCGATCCCAGGGTGGTGTGGCAATGCGCACGTTAAGCATGATGATGTTGTCCTCGGCAGGATGGTTGGCCATTGAGTAGGCGCGGTAGGTTTCTTCGGTGTTTTTCATTTTCAGATCCCACATCTTGAATTTATCCCATTCGTCGCGGTACTCCTTTTCAACATCAATATCTTTGGCGAAATCCACATCGAGTTTCGGCACATCAATTTGAATGTATCCGCCCGATTTGAAGTGCAACTTTTCGCCCTCGGGGAGTTTAACCTTGAACTCCTTGATGAAGGTGGCCAGATTGTGGTTCGATACCACTTCGCATTCCCACTTCTTTATGCCCAGAACCTCCTCGGGAATTTCAATGTTAAGATCCTCGCGAACCTTTACCTGACAGCCCAGCCGCCAGTGGTTGTTCTGCTGTTTGCGGGTAAAAAAGTTTACCTCGGTGGGGAGTATGGATCCTCCGCCCTCGGTAACGCGGCATTTACACATTCCACAGGTCCCCCCGCCACCGCAGGCCGAGGGCAGGAATATGCCTTTATTGCTGAGGGTCGATAGGATGGTTCCTCCGGGCTCAACCTCCAGCGCTCGTTCGCTTTCGTTGATATTTATTTTGACGCTTCCCGATGGCGTTAACTTCTTTTTGGCGTATAGTAGAATGCTAACCAGTAGTAGGATAATGATCAGAAATACAACGATGGCACCAAGTATGATAGAGCCGCTATTGGCAAGTATTATCATAGTTTTAGGTTTTTACAGTTTACAATTTTATACCCATAAAGGTCATAAATGCGATTCCCATTAGTCCTGTTAGGATGAATGTTATTCCAAGGCCTTTTAGGGGTTGGGGAACATTGGAGTACTTAATCTTTTCGCGTATAGCGGCTATACTAACAATGGCTAAAAACCACCCCACGCCGGAGCCCAATCCGAATACGGAGGCTTCGGCCAGCGAATTATACTCGCGTTCCTGCATGAATAGGGAGCCACCTAGTATGGCGCAGTTTACTGCAATAAGGGGTAAGAATATCCCCAAGGCGCTGTACAGCGAGGGGGAGTATTTTTCCACAATCATCTCAACGAGTTGTACCATCGACGCAATAACCGCAATGAACATGATGAACGATAGGAAGCTTAAATCGAGCGATGCAAAGCTTGGATCGAGCCAACCTAACGCACCCGGTAGGAGTAGATATTTGTTCATCAGGTAGTTTACAGGAACGGTGATTACCATCACAAATATTACGGCAATTCCAAGTCCCGTGGAGGTTTTCACAGTTTTTGATACCGCCAGGTAGGAGCACATACCCAGAAAGTATGCAAAAATCATGTTGTCGATGAAGACTGAGCGGACAAATATGTTTATCAGATTTTCCATGATTTCCGTTTTTAAGGTTATTTCTCGATGAGCGATTTATTCCGACTACGTTGAATCCAGATGATTACTCCAACCAGTATTAAGGCCATTGGGGGCAGGATCATCATCCCGTTATTCTCGTAAAATCCTCCATTTTTAACATATATGGATTCTGGGATAATCCGATAGCCCCAAATTGAGCCAGAGCCAAGTAGCTCGCGGAAAAAGGCTACTGTAACCAGAATTAAACCGTATCCAATTCCGTTGCCAATTCCATCGAGAAAGGAGGGCCAGGGTTTATTAGCCAGCGCAAAGGCCTCGAGCCTTCCCATGATAATACAGTTGGTGATGATAAGTCCTACAAACACCGAGAGCTGCTTGCTAACATCGGGGATGTAGGCTTTCAGCATTTCGTCAACCAAAATTACCAGTGTTGCGATAACAACGAGCTGTACAATAATTCGGATCCGATTCGGGATCGAGTTTCGCATCAACGAAATTATAAGATTCGAAAATGCGGTAACCACTGTTACGGAAAGAGCCATAACCAAAGCTGGTTTTAGTTTTACGGTTACAGCCAGTGCGGAGCAGATTCCTAAAACCAGAACGGTTACCGGATTCTTGGAATCGATTGGCTCGGTGAGTAGTTTCAAGTTTTTGGCCGAGAACCAGGGGTCTTTTTGCATACTATTGCTCATTACCTGCGTTTTTTTGTTTGTTAAAGAAGGCTTGATAGCCGCTTAGGCAATCGCGAACCATCGTTTCTAGCCCAACGCTAGTGATGGTTCCGCCCGATATGGCATCCACGGCGTGAGGGTTGCCTTTATCGGCACCGCCCTTTACCACCGATATCGACACAAACCGATTGCTGTTGTCGAATATCGATTTGCCGGTGAATTGCTGTTGAAATTCAACGGTGTTGATTTCGGCACCCAACCCTGGCGTTTCGCCCTTGTGGTCGAACGTTGCCCCAAAAATGGTGCTTAGGTCGTCGTTTAGGGCAATATATCCCCAGATTGGGCCCCAGAGTCCACGGCCTCGTACCGGAATGATGTATTTGATGCTTTGGTTGTCCAGTTTGGCTTTGTAGATGGGGTAGTATCGCTGTTCCACTGGTTTGGCCTGTTCGGCTTTTAGGTCGATGTCGAATGCATCCACACCCTCTATTTTATCGCCCTTTGAGTTAACTACAAACATCTCGGCAACGTACTTATTGAATGCGTCATCTACAAATTGGTGCCTGTTGGGAGCTTTGTCGGCTCCGTCGGATTTCCCAACCGATTTTAGGATGTCAATCCGTTTTTCGGTCTCCTTATTCTTTTGCTGTGCGGGTTTAAGCGATGTGGCCGCAGTGGCAAGGAGGGCCGCAACCAGAATAACCATCCCCGAGGCGTACAGGAAGGTGTAAAGGCTGCTATTCCTATCCATTTTCTTGAAATTATCTAATATTCCCATAGTCCGTAACGTTATTGTTTAGCAACCTTTTGGGCTCGTTTTAGCCGTTTGCTGATGTTGGCTTGTACCACGTAGTGATCTATTAGCGGGGCAAAGGCATTCATGAGCAGGATGGAGAGCATCATGCCTTCGGGGTAGGCCGGGTTGAATACTCGAACCAGTAAGGCTAGGAATCCAACCAAAAATCCGTAAATCCATTTTCCCCGTTCGGTTTGTGCTGCGGTTACCGGGTCGGTGGCCATAAATACGGCTCCAAAGGCAAATCCGCCCATTAGCAGGTGATGCCAGGCCGGAATTTCCATGTACGGGTTAACCGCAAATAGGTTGAATAGGTAGCCTGCGGTTAGTCCGCCCACAATGGTTGAAATAATAATCTTCCAACTGCCAATGCCTGTTATTACCAGAATTATTGCACCAATCAGTATGGCCAGGGTTGATGTTTCGCCAATGGATCCCGGAATAAAGCCCATGAACATGTCGTACACCGATGGCATTTTGTCCATTTGGTGAGCGGCAGCATTGGCCAGCGGGGTGGCGCCGGAGAATCCATCAATTACCTTATCGCCATCGCTTATGGCAATCCATACCTTATCGCCCGACATGTGCGATGGGTAGGCAAAGAACAGGAATGCTCTGGCGAGTAGGGCTGGGTTAAACACGTTCATCCCGGTGCCACCAAAAACCTCCTTGCCGATAATAACGGCAAAGGCTGTTGCAATGGCTACCATCCATAGGGGAACGTTCGCCGGTAATATCAAGGGGATGAGTAATCCCGATACAAGGAAGCCTTCGTTTACCTCGTGTCCTCGTGCTTGGGCAAAGGCAAACTCAATGCCTAGTCCCACACCATAACTTACAATAATTATGGGAAGCACTTTAAGGAATCCGAATGCGAAGTTTTGCCATAGGGTGCAGCTCTCTCCGGTCATCAAAGAATGTTGGTAGCCAACATTCCACATTCCAAAGAGCATTGCGGGCAACAGGGCCAGTATCACTACCGTCATGGTGCGCTTCAGGTCGATGGAGTCGCGGATATGGCAACCCTTTGAGGTTACCCTATCGGGTACAAAGAGAAAGGACTCAAACGCTTCGAATGTTGAGTGGAATTTACTGAACTTCCCGCTCGGTTCGAAGTGTGGTTTAATTTTATCTAAATATTTGCGTAATGCCTTCATTATCCGAAAGTATTTAATTTGCTAGCTTAGTTCTTTTATCATGGAATCGATTCCTTTGCGGAGTATTTCCTGCACCTCAATTTTTGAGGTACACACGTATTCGCAAAGGGCTAGGTCTTCCTCAACCACTTCGTAAATGCCCAGTTGCTCCATTTTGTCGATATCGTTGGCCAGTATGGCTTTGATTAGGTGTACTGGGTAGATGCTCATGGGGAGAACCTTCTCGTACTGCCCCGAAAGAACGTATGCGCGCTCACCTCCGTTTAGGTTGGTATCGAGTTTGAATTGCTTACCCGGGATAAGTTTCGATAAAAATGTGCGCGAGGCGCTGTGCTTGTTGAGCCCTGGGGCTGCCCAGCCTAAGAATTCGTGATGGTTGCCCTCTGGAATTACGGTTACCATGTTGTCGTAGAATCCTAAGAACCCGATGTGGCTCACCTTTGTGCCGGTTAACACATTGCCGCTTATGTAGCGGGGTTCGATTTCGGATTGTACCATGTTGCCATTCACAATGCTGTCAATTCTAGCCCCAGAAATAACTTTGCTGTAACGGGGTTTCTTGATTTCGGAACCGGCCAGCGCAATTACTTTTGTTGCATCGTATATCCCTTTAGCAAATAGGCGTCCAAGTATTATTACGTCTGTTGGGTTTATCACCCAAATGGTTTCGCCCTTGTTAATTGGATTTGTATGATGGATATGTACACCCACATTTCCTGCAGGATGCGGCCCTGTGAAATAGTGCATCTCCACATCTTTGGCTTTGGCAAATACTGCCGATGCGGGGTAGTCGGCGTTTAGGCCTAGGTGAACTTTTCCTGTAGTTAGTTTGCTGAGGGCTGTAATGCCTGTTTGGAAGGCTTCGGCTTCGCCGTTAACCAAAAAATCAACATCGGGGGCTAGGGGTGCTGTATCAAAACACGAAATATATATAGCCTTTGGCGTGTCTGTTGGGTTGGCAATTATGTTGTAGGGGCGTTGGCGTACAATGGGCCACAACCCGGCATTAAGCATGCGCTCAATTATTTGCTCGCGTGGTAAACTCGAAGGGTTGCACGGTTCGCCCTGTTCGTAATCAATTTCGGCGGTTGCTTTAATAACAACCTCAAGGATAACACGCCGGTCGCCTCTGCGTATTTCGATAACCTCTCCGCTAACCGGCGATCCGAATACTATGCTAGGGTTACTCTTATCGTGAAATAGGGGAGAGCCTGCTTTAACCATATCGCCCACCTGTACATTCAACTTGGGAATTAATCCCGGGAAATCGGTTGGCTTAACGGCATAGGTTTCCGCCATATCGGCTCGAATAAGGACTTTCTCTGGTTGTCCAACCAGAGGAATGTTTAAGCCCTTTTTTATTTTTATGACATTCGACATATATTGCGTTTTTTCTATTTAGTGCAAAATTAAGTAATTGTTTTATCTATCATATAAGGCCATGTAAACATTTATTGGCTTTATTATAATTATGGCCATTACGCTGTTATGGCGTTTATGGCTTTATTTTCCCCGCCTATTGGCAGTTTGGTTTATTGGGGGTAAAAGTAATACCTTTGGAGTTAATTTATAATACGTAGCGCGTAATGTTTATAAACATATCGAAGCATTCAGGTACCGAGTTTGTGGTTAGTAGGTGGGTATCCTTATTGTTATTGCTTATTTTCGGGACTACCCGGGTGTTTGCTTGCGATAACCAATCTCAAACCGAAGTTCTCCAAAATAATTGGATTTCAACAGTTAAATCGGTTAAGGCGTATAAAACGGGGCGCGATTTGAATAACCCGATTATAGAGTTGAACACCAACGAAACCATTACTGTAGATTTTGACGATTTATCCGACGAGGGTGGATCGTATGAGTACACCTTTGTCCACTGTACCTACGATTGGCGCCCTTCGGATTTGATTTTTATGGATTACTGCGATGGCTTTGAGTACAATCGGGTTGGGGATTATCGTAACTCGATGGGAACCACTACCACATCGTACATTCACCATAGCATCACCTTTCCCAACGGCGATATTCGCTTTAGAGTGTCGGGGAATTATGTGTTGAGGGTGGTTGACAGCTACGATCACGACCGGGTGATTATTCAACAACGCTTTATGGTTATCGAGCCACTCCTGTCGATGAGTGTCAGGGTGCGTCAGCCCTTGGTACAGCAATTTTTACGATCGTCGCAGCAGCTCGAGCTCGATGTTAATACTGCGCCTCTGGGCAATATCGACCCCGATCGCGATGTGGTTACGGTTATTTGCCAGAATAATCAGGCCGATGTGGCAATGGTTAACCCGAAATACAGTTACCTTGCCCAAAATCTGATCCGCTACACGTCTCCCGATGCGCTTATTTTTGATGGTTGTAATGAGTATCGGAGTCTCAATATCAAATCGTACTCATACCAAACCCATCGCATTCGCAGAATAGAGCTGCTGGGCGCGGAGATGCATATTCGTCTAAACGACGATTCCAATTGCTCAGGGCACGATTACACCGAGAATCCCGATTTGAACGGTAAGTATATTGTTAAACGCGACGATTCAAACGATAGCAATACCGAGGCCGATTACGCCTGGGTTTACTTTACACTGCGTACACCTGCTTTTCCCGATGCCGATGTTTACCTCTACGGCGAAATTACAGGCTGGACTATTGCCCCCGATTACAAGTTGAAATATAACGAGGATAGCCAAACGTACGAGTTGCGGACTCTTTTTAAGCAGGGTTACTATAATTATAGGTATGTAACGGTGGGTAAGTTAACGGGCGAGGTGAGTCATGCCGAACTTGAGGGAAATCATTACTCCACGGAGAACACCTACCAAGTAACGGTTTACTACAAATCCCCTTCGGTTCGGTATTGGCGATTGGTTGGAATCAAAACTATTAGTAGTAGGTATTCGGTTAATTAGTATCTTTGTATAGCATGATGATTTTTGTGAATTAAACCTTAAAGAATAGCGCCATGGGGATTTATGCGATAATGATTGTTTTTTTTGTGGTGAGTTTCCTTGTGGGGCAGCAGCTGCGGGCAAAGTTTGCGAAGTACTCGCAGGTATCGCTGCCAAAAGGGCTTAGCGGGAAGGAGGTGGCCGAACTTATGCTGAGCAGGCATGGCCTTGCCGATGTGCGGGTTATTTCCGTTGCGGGTCAATTAACCGATCATTATAATCCGGTGGATAAAACCGTAAATCTTAGCACGGAGGTATTCAACGGACGTAGTGTTGCGGCGGCGGCTGTTGCAGCTCATGAGTGTGGGCATGCCATTCAGCACGCCCAGGGCTATGCCTTTTTGCAACTGCGTTCGTCGTTAGTGCCGGTTGTGAGCATTGCCTCGCGCTATGTGCAATGGGTGTTGCTGGCTGGGGTTGTTCTGCTTCAAACATTCCCGGCAATTCTACTGATCGGAGTAGTTATGCTTGCACTTACCACGCTGTTCAGCTTTGTTACGTTGCCTGTAGAGCTCGATGCTTCGCGGAGGGCATTGGCGTGGCTCAGTAGTTCGGGCTTAATCTATGGCGAGAGTGCCGACAATGCCCGCGATGCGTTGAAATGGGCTGCGTTAACCTACGTGGTTGCCGCGCTGGGATCGTTGGCCACACTGCTCTACTATCTCGGCATTCTTAACGGGAACGACGATTAGGCTTTTACCCTACATCGTTGTTGGGCTAAACTCTTTCTCAAAGTATTGCAATCCTTTTGCGGAGGCAATGGCCCTGAGATGATAGTCGAATATATTGAAGAAGCGCTTTTCGTTTTCGATGTTAAACCAATTATCGAAAATATCTAGGTTGGAGAATGTTAGTAGGAATGAGTAGTAGAAGAGTAGGGTGTCCAAGTCTAAATCTTCGCGGTATAGGCCTTGATCAATTCCCGTTTTTATATTATTGATAATTACTGTGTTTAAGTGTTTTTTTCGCCGGGTCGAAATATCTCCAATAATATCGGGGTAGTACTTATTGAATGCGTAGATTAGGGTATCGCTAACCCGCAGCCGCCGGTTTACCATGTATCTTGTAATGGCCCAGAATTGATCAATAACCGGGGTTTCACTCTTGCAAAGACTGTCAATTTCGGTAAATTCCCGGTTAAGTTCGTACTCCCCAACCTGTTGCACAACGTCCCGCTTATTTTTGAAATGCAGGTATAGCGTTTTTTTTGATATTGCCAGATGCCTGGCAATATCGTCCATAGTTATGCTTTTAATTCCGTATTTGAATAGTAGCGCCGATATTTTTGGGAGTAAATCTTCCATTCCTGCTTCTTTTTGATTAAACGATTGTAAGGGTTTTGTTCCAACTTTTTGGGTTTACTTCATATTCATGGTGTTTTCCTTGATGTGTATCACCGTGTTCAAAAAATTTTGCAATTCCGCTTCGGTTAGGTTGTGTTGCATCTCGTTAATCATTTCGGCACCAATTGTTTGGTACGATTTTAAGACCCGATCGCCATTTTTTGTTACCATTAGGTAGTTTTTGCGCCTATCGTTTTTGTCCACCACCCGCCGAATCAGATCTTTTTCTTCCAACGAGTCGATTAGCCGGAGAATCGACGATTTGTCTTTACCCATAAATTCGGCCATATCCTTCTGTATTACGTCATCCTTTTTCAGGCTTATGGCGTTCAGTAGCATGAATTGTTCATGGGTAATCTTTATGGGTTCCACGGTTTGCTCTGCAATTCGGTTTTTGAATACCCGAACCATTTCGCGCATAAGATTCCCCAACTCGATGTAAACTAATTGTTTATCGCCACTCATTCTGTGTTCTTTTATTTTGCAAAAATATTACAAATAGTTGATTATTACAACTAATTGTTTTAAAACACCTTTTGTGTGGTTGTGTAATTTTGTTGCCTCTTCCTATGGCTTAATCCTTTATTTTTTGCTAATAAATGTGTATTGCAAAGTTTTCTGTTCTTAAGAAATGTTAAATGAAATTTTAATTAGTTGCACATAACAACTAATATTGTACTTTTGTGCGTTCAAAACAAATAAACGATGTGCTATGATGAGGCGTAAACCTTTGGGAATGATAGTTGGGGGAATGATGAGTGCAATGTTTCGCGAGTTGAAACGTCGTACTAGTGAACGCACCGATTCAAAGTTAACAATCGATCAGGTTGGGCTGCTTTACGCCATTAGCCAGAACGATCGTGATGTTACCCAGCAGGACATGGCTGAGCTGATGCTGAAGGATAAGTCGTCGATTTTGCGAATGATTGATTCTCTAGAGAATAAGGAACTTGTGCGTAGGGCTGTGGATAGGGAGGATCGTCGCAAGAATCAGATTTTTGTTACCAAAAAGGGCGAGCGTACCATTGAGCAGTACCTGCAAATAGAGTTTGAATTGATGGATGAGTTGCTCGATGGGCTCTCGGCTGACGATTTGGACGCTTTTTACCGGGTGGTGAACCATATAAGAACTAGGGCCGAGGGTGCTTTGTTTTGTGCGAATAGTTGATATTGTTAACAGTTTTAATATTAAATAATTTGATATGCTAATTAAACATACCGTTTGTGGGTGTGTCGAAGTTTAACCTTTAATTGCTTTTTGATTATTAATAACTTGTGATATATACCTAATTACTGGGATTATGAAGAAGAGTGTTTTTTTCCTTTTGTTGTTTTCTGTAACCGGGGGGTGCATTTTTGCACAGCAAAAAGTAAGCTTAACCCTTTACGAGGCTCAGGCCTACGCGCTGGAGCATAACCGTACGCTGATGAATGCTTCGCTCGATATTAAATCGGCCGAGGCCACTCGTTGGAAGTCCATAGCCACAATGCTGCCTCAGGCATCGGCTTCGTTCGATTACTCCAACTTTTGCGGGTTTGAGATGAATTTTGGAGCTATGTCGATCCCCATGAACCCGTCGGGCAGCCTTACTGCAAAAGCGTCTGTAGCCGTAAACGGGGTGATGGTTGTGAATACCCAGCTCAGCAAAATTGCGTTGGATATGGCACAGGTAACTCAGCAAAAAACGGAGCAGGAAATCGCCAACCAGGTTAAGAGTATGTACTACTCCATTTTAACTATGGAAAAAACCGATAGCTTACTGGCGATGAATCTCAACAATTTGAGGAAGTTGCATCAATTTACCGAGAACTCTGTAAAGGTTGGCATTGCCGAACAAACCGATGCCGATAAGTTGCTGGTGCAGGTGGCCGAGATGGAAACTAGTGTTAACTCTACGCAGCGATCGCTAGAGATTCTTTATAATTCCTTGCGTTTGCAACTTGGGTTAAGTGCCGATACTGAGATTGAGTTAACTCAAACCATCGACAACCTGCTGAACCCCGAGGCGGCTCTCAAGGTGTTAACTGTCGATTTTGATCTCAACAATAACTACAGCTATACGTTGCTTAAGCAAGCGACCAAGTTGTCGGAGAAGCAGGTAACGCTAAACGCTTGGAATTACGGCCCCACGCTGAGCGCCTTTTATCAGTACACCAAGAAAACCTACTTTGGCAAGGAGGAGGGCTTTAGTAATACTCCGCCCAATTTGGTTGGATTTTCGTTGTCGCTTCCAATTTTTTCGAGCGGGGTTAACTATTCGAAACTGGTTGAGTCAAAAATTGCTTACAAAAAGCAGCTCAATACCTTTACCGATACCGAGGAGTCGCTTCGCATTAACCATCGCCAGCTGCGGTACAACCTGAGCTCGGCATACGAGAGTTTCGAAACCCAAAGGAAGAATATTGAGGTATCGCAGCGATTATTCGATAATACAATGCGTAAGTACGAGAAAGGCGTGGCATCGAGCCTTGAGGTAACCAGTTCAGCCACTTCGTTGATTGTTGCTCAGAATAGTTACGTGCAGGCGCTGATGGGTTTTGTATCGGCACAAATAGCGCTGGAGCAACTGCTTAATGTGAATAATACGACTAAAAATAATTAAATAGGTTAAGACTATGAACAGGATTTACAGTATTGCGATTGTTGGCTGCATATCGGCCTTGATGGTTGGTTGCGGTGCTAAGCATGAACAAGCTCAGGAGGCCGAACGGGTTGAGAATGTTAAGGTTTCGACCCTTCGGATGAGTAAAATTGCTCGAAACATTGAGCTGTCCGCAACCCTCGAGGGGTATGAATCGATGAATATTGCCCCATCGGTTACCGGTAAAATTGAGCATATCTGCGTCGAGGTGGGCACTCGCGTTAATAACGGTGATATGTTGGTGAGGATGGATCAAACCCAGCTCAACACGGCAAAACTTACCTATGCCAACCTTGGCGTAGAGTACGAGCGTATCAAATCGTTACGCGAAACCGAAACCGTGTCGCAGCAAGCATACGATCAAATTAAGTTGAGTTACGATCAGGCCAAGGAGAATCTCGATTTCTTAACCGAGAATACCTTTGTTAAGGCTCGTTTAAAAGGAGTTATCGCTGCCAAAAACTACGAGGATGGCGAACTTTATGCAGGAAACCCAATTTTGGTGTTAACGCAAATTGCGCAGCTTAAGGCGCTGATCAGTATCCCCGAGAGCTATTTTCCCCAGGTGAAGAAGGGGATGAGGTTGGGTATTACCTCCGATATTTACCCTGGGCAAACCTTCCCGGCTACCATCGAGGTGGTTTATCCCACCATCGACGAGCGGACACACTCGTTTCAGGTTAAATTAGTTATCCCAAATGCTAAGGAGATGCTTCGGCCTGGAATGTATGTGCGAACCACCTTGGAATTGGGCGAGGTGAATGCCATCATGGCTCCATACCAAGCGGTGCTCAAGCTAACCGGATCCAACGAGCGCTATGTATTTATTAACGATAACGGAATTGCCCGTCGTAAAAGCGTTAAACTGGGACAGCGTTTCGACGAGATGATCGAAATTATCTCCAATGGTATTAAGGAGGGCGATCAAATCGTGGTTGTTGGCCAAGCTCGGTTAATTGATGGCGTTAAGCTCAATGTGGTGAAATGATTTAATGAATAATCAGAGAAAATGAGTATTTACAAATCCGCAATAGAAAAACCAGTAACGACCATGTTGATATTTGTGGCCGTGCTGGTGATAGGTCTCTTCTCGTTGCAGCAGCTGCCTATCGATCAGTTCCCCGAAATGGAACCGCCTTACATTACGGTTATGACTACCTATGACGGGGCTAGCTCCAGCGAGGTGGAAACCAATGTTACCCGTTTGCTCGAGAATAGGCTGAACTCCGTTGATGGTCTTAAAAAGATCACATCTACCTCTAAGGATAATATGTCGATGGTGATGCTGGAGTTGGAGTGGGGAACCAACCTCGACGAGGTGATTAACGATGTGCGCTCGTACATCGACATGACCAAGGACAACCTGCCCAGCGGGTGCTCCAATCCCTTTATCTTTAAGTTCAGCACCAGCGCGATGCCCATTATTCAGTACGCGTTTACTGCCAAGGAGAGCTACGCCGGGTTGGATAAAATCCTTAACGATGTGGTGGTGCCTCAGCTCAACCGGGTTGATGGGATTGGGAATATATCGCTTATGGGGGTTCCCGACCGGTATGTTTATATCGATTTGAATCAGGCAAAACTCGATGCGTACAATATTCCTCTCGAATTGGTGGGCAGTGCCATTAGTGCTAACAACCTGAACGTGTCATCGGGTACCGTGAAGATGGAAAAGGAGCAGTACCAGTTGCAGGTGCGCAGCGAGTATGCCGAGAGCTCCGAAATCAACAATATTGTTGTTACCACTACCGCCGACGGTAAACGGGTTTACGTTCGCGATATTGCTACCGTTCGCGATACAATTAAGGATCTTACCCTCGACGAGAAGATGAACGGACAGGATGGGGTGCGGGTTATTATTTCTAAACAATCTGGCGCTAACACTGTACAGATATGCGAGGATTTGAATAAGGAGATGGAAAAGATTAAAAAGGATCTCCCGTCCGATATTAAGATTGATGTGATTTACGATTCATCTCTCGATATTCAGAGTTCCATCAATAGCTTACAGGAGTCAATCATGTACGCGTTGTTATTTGTGGTGCTGGTGGTTCTTTTCTTCTTGGGAAAATGGCGTGCTACATTAATTATTGCGCTAACCATTCCAATTGCCCTTATCGTGTCGTTTGTGTACCTGGCCTTTGTGGGGAGCTCGCTTAATATTATATCGCTCAGTTCGCTCACGGTGGCCATTGGGATGGTGGTGGACGATGCCATTGTGGTGCTCGAAAATATTACGCGGCATGTGGAGCGGGGATCGAGCCCGCGCGAGGCCGCCAAGTACGCCACCAACGAGGTGTGGGTTTCCGTTATTGCAACAACCCTGGTTATTGTGGCTGTGTTTGTGCCCATGACCATGTTGGGCGGATTAGCCGGGATTATGTTTAAGGAGTTGGGGTGGATTGTTACCATTGTGGTTTGTACTTCAACTGTTGTGGCAATATCGTTAACCCCAATGCTTGCCTCTAAGTTGTTAAAGAGTAAAAAAAATCGGCTTGATGAGCATGGACGCTTGGTGGAGGAGAAGCAAAAGCTTAGCCTCTACGAAAAGTACGCCGTGGGTTTTCTCGATAAAGTTGATAAGTGGTATGCCAATGCGTTGCGATACTGCTTGCACCATAAAACTGTTACATTAATTGTGGCCTTCCTTGTTTTTGTGGCCTCATTGCTTCCCATGATTCTGGGTTGGGTGGGAACCGATTTTATGCAGCAGAGCGATAATGGGAGGCTAACGGTTTCGGTGGAACTAAATAGGGGAACCCGTGTTGAGGAAACCCTCAAAACTGCTCGTACGCTCGAGACTCGTTTCATGGCGTTGGCACCCGAAATCAGGGTTATTTCCACCTCGGCCGGTTCCAACGATGAGGCCAGCATCTCAGCCCTGTTCATGTCGTCTACCAACAATAAAATTTCGATGACCATTGTTTGTAACCGCAAAGACGAGCGCGAGCGTTCCATATTCCAGATTGCAGAGGCTTTGAGGCAGGAAATGGCGAAATACCCCGAAATAATAGATTATACTGCTCAGGCTCAGGCCATGGGCATGTCCGGGAATTCCACCGTGGATGTGGAAATATACGGTTACGATTTTGACGTTACCAGTGTTTTTGCGGAGAATGTTCGCCAGGTAATCCGGGATAGCGTTCCGAGTGCCCGCGACATAACCATCAGCCGCGAGGAGGAGCGTGCCGAACTCAAAATTGTGGTCGATAAGGAGAAATTGGGGCTGCATGGGTTAACCTCAAGCACTGTATCGGCTTATGTTCGCAACCGTGTTGCGGGGATGCATGCCGGTTATCTACGCGAGGAGGGCGATGAGTACGATATTGTTGTTCGGGTTGAGGAGAATAACCGCAACTCCATTTCGGCCATCGAAAACTTAACCATTCCCACGGCTAGTGGGGGGCAAATAAAACTGAAGGAAATTGCGACCGTGCAGGAGTACTGGACTCTTCCTACAATTCAGCGTAAAAGTCGGCAGCGCATTGTAACCGTTCAGGTTACACCTTTCGAAACCTCGCTGGGTGAGTTGGCTGTCGAAATTGATAAGGTGGTATCAAAAATGGATCTACCTCAGGGTGTTACGCTTCGACTAGCCGGTAGTTACGAGGATCAGCAGGAGACATTTGGCGATATGTTGCTTCTACTTGCTTTAATTGTGATGCTGGTTTATATCGTTATGGCCTCGCAATTCGAGTCGTTCTCCAAACCTTTTATTATCATGATGTCGGTTCCTTTTGCCATTACAGGGGTTGTGCTTGCCCTGCTGGTTACTGGCACAAGCCTCGATATGATTGGCGCTTTAGGTGTTATCATGTTGGTGGGTATTGTGGTGAAGAATGGTATTGTGCTGGTCGACTATATCAACCTGATGCGCGATCGCGGGTACGATCTTTACGAGGCCATTGCCCTTTCGGGTGCTTCGCGTTTGCGCCCCGTGCTTATGACCGCATTTACCACCCTGCTGGGGATGGTGCCTATGGCTGTTAGTCAAGGGCAAGGCTCTGAAATGTGGCAGCCCATGGGGATAGTGGTTATAGGTGGATTATTGATCTCCACTGTGGTTACGCTTATTGTGGTTCCGGTGCTTTACGGTATTATGTCGCGGCATGGGGAGCGGAATAAACTGGAACGCGAGCGTAAAGAGTTTGTATTTATGCAGATTTCAGATGATAATAACTAATAGATATTAGGAATGAAAGCAGTATTTATAGTTTTTAACCAGGCCAATACCGATCGGGTGGAGTATATGCTCGATCAGTTGGGAGTCCGTGGGTTTACCTTTTTCGAGCAGGTGCAAGGGCGCGGAAGCATTTCCGGTGAGCCGCGTCGGGGAACTCACACTTGGCCCGAAATGAATTCGGCTATCATCACCATGGTCGACGATGACAGGGTGGATGAGTTGCTCAAGGATGTCCATAAACTCGATTTGCGCAATAAGGAGATTGGAGTAAGAGCCTTTGTGTGGAGTATCGAGAAAGCCGTGTAGCTATTTGTCCGTAGCGTATTAGTTTGTTTAGTGGCGTAGGCTGGGGTGCGATATGTAGCACCCCGGCCTATTTGCGTTACGGAATTGTTAACATTTTTTTGCATTCATATTACAACGATGGCCTTAATAGTATGACGATTCTTTTCTACTTTTGCGGCCATGATGAGCGATTTTTCCTATTTATACGCGTTGGATCTGCTGGGTACTTTTGTGTTTGCAATTAGTGGATTGCTTACTGCTGCCGAGAAACGTTTCGACCTTTTTGGAGCAACTGTTATTGCGTTGGTTACTGCATTGGGCGGAGGAACCATTCGCGATATGCTTATTGGTAGCCTTCCGGTGGGCTGGATGTCGAACCTGCATTACCTGTACGCTGTGGTTGCAGGAATTCTATTGGCTTGGATATTTAAGAAGTACGTGGAGCGCTTGCGACGTACTCTCTTCCTTTTCGATACCATTGGAATCGGAATCTTTACCATTGTGGGGTTACAGAAAACGCTTAATTATGAAATATCACCCATAATTGCGGTAATTATGGGAACAACCTCTGCAGTTTTTGGTGGTGTGGTGCGCGACATTCTCATTGGCGAGGTACCCCTTATTTTTCGGAAGGAGATATACGCCACGGCCTGCTTGTTGGGTGGTTTGTCCTATCTTTTACTGTCCACTTTGCCCTGGAGCCGCGATTGGGCAGCAAGTATCACCGTGCTTCTTATCATTGCCATCCGTTTACTGGCTGTTCGTAATAAGTGGTCGTTGCCCCGGGTGGAGTAGTCCTGTTTTTTTTTGATAGTTGCATTACCTTTCTATTCGAACTCTTCGGTGGTATTTTTTTTGATTATTTGCTACCTTGCCCAAAATTATCTTACTATTTCTTGCAATTCATTCTAGACTATGAGGATAAAAGATTTTGCGGTTGAGCGGTATTTTGCCCGTTACGAGTTTTCGGCCAAGTATTTGCTTTCCAGTTCCGATTGCGATGGTTATGCCATGAATTACGTTCTGGGCTTAGCCTCCGATTCCGAGAGGCAGCTTTGGGAGAAGCTGACACTCGGTTACACTGAGACTCTTGGTAGCGAATTCCTGCGCAATGCCATTCAACAGCATTACCAGTCCATTCAGATGGATGAGATTCTTGTGGCTTCGCCCGGTGAGGCTAACTTTATTCTCATGAATGTACTCCTGAGTGCGGGCGACCATGTGGTATGCATGGCGCCTATGTACCAATCGTTGTACCAGGTTGCCATGGATATTGGGTGCGAGGTTACTTTCTGGAATCCATTGGCCAACCCCGATAGTTGGTATTACAACCCCGACGATCTGAAGGCGTTAATCCGCGATAACACTAAGCTTATCATTGTTAATTTTCCGCATAACCCGACGGGATACAGTCCGAATATCGACGAGTTGAATTCAATTGTCGAATTGGCTCGCAGTAGGGGTATCGCAATATTTTCCGACGAGATGTACCGCTTCCTGAATCATGGCTCTGTGCAAGCGTTGCCCTCGGTTTCGGATTTGTACGAGAACTCGGTAAGCCTTTGGGGAACCGCCAAAACGTTTGGCCTTGCCGGGCTTCGCCTAGGTTGGCTTACATCTAAGAACAAACCCCTGCTCCGGAAGATTGAAGCCTTTAAGGACTACCTTTCCATTTGTAGCAGTGCGCCAAGCGAAGTACTGGGAACCATTGCATTAAACCATCTGGATAGTTTCGTGAAACCCAATAACGCTAAAATCAGGGCAAATATCTCGCATTTCGAGCAGTTCCACCAACGCAATTCAAATCTATTCGATTTTCCAAAGCCTACCACGGGTTCAACTGCTTTTATCAAGTTGAATATTAAAGAGAGTGCATTGAATTTTGCCGAGCGGCTGGTGAAGGATACCGGCATTATGATTTTGCCCTCGGAACTCTTTGATTATGGCTCGTCGCACGTGCGTATTGGATTCGGACGGGAAAATATGCCCGAGGTTTTAGAAATTTTGGATAGCTATTTGAATCGATAAACCCCGAGTTTAGCGTCGTCTAAATTCGGAGCAGATGATGGCAGTTGCCATGGCCACGTTTAGCGATTCCACAGATGTACGATTATTTGCGTAGGTAGGGATGTGTATTTTTTGGGTAACAAGTTGTGCAACCGCTGGGCTTATTCCGTTACCCTCGTTTCCCATTACAACTATTCCTGTTTGGGACAAGTTGGCGGTGTAGATGTTGTTGCCCTCCATAAATGCTCCGTAAACAGGAATTGTCCCGGTATGTTTGGCTAGTTCCGATGGTAGGTCGCAGTAAATAACTTTTACTCGGGTTATTGCTCCCATGCTGGATTGTACTACTTTGGGAGAGAATGCATCTGCGGTGCCGTTCGAGCATATCACGCTGTTTATCCCAAACCAGTCGGCAAGCCGGATTATGGTTCCCAGGTTGCCCGGATCCTGAACTGTGTCGAGTGCTAAAACCAGCTCGGTTGCAAAATTGATGTTGAGTATGCTGTATTTTGGTGTGGATACAATGGCTAAAACTGGGGTGGGCGAGCTCTGTCCCGATATTTTTTTCATCTCATCAACCGATACCATTTCGATGTACGTGTTCCGTGTTAGTCCGCTGTTTTTCCATTCGGAGGTGTGGTAGAGCTCTTTAACCTCAAGCTCCGAGGTTAAAATCTCATCTACTAGTCGGCAGCCTTCGGCCACGAATACTCCGCTCTCTTCGCGGTATTTCCTTATCCGTAACGACGATATTCGCTTAATGGCGTTTTTGCTGAGCATGATAATTCATTTATGCCGCTAAGGTAATTCGCAAATTGTCATTATCCAAAAATTCTGGAGTCTGCTATGGTTGTCGAAATTGTGTGGCGATACATTTCGCATTGGGCTTCTTTCGCATGGATTAAACCATGTGTTTGTCCCATTATCTATTATATTCGCACTCTAATTATTGGGTTTGTCCGTTGAGCTATTTTAGTCGACATAATTAAACGCATTCCATGTGTGCACACTTGAAATAAAATCTAAGTATTGGATTTTATATTATTGATAATTTGAGAGATAACAAATTTTAATCGCATGAAATCTTTTTTATTTGTATTAGCATTTTTTCTCCCAGTTGTATCTTTTTCGCAAGCCGGTGTTTCGGGTTATGTTTTTGATGCAGCCACCCGCAAGGCCATTCCCGCTGCCAGTGTGGTTGTGGCAGGGGTTGGGGTTGCAACCGATGGCAATGGTTTTTTTCTTATTGATGGTTTAGCACCCGGTGAGTGTAGTATGGCGGTTTCGGTGGTGGGCTACTCAAAATTTGAACGGACTATTACTGCCATTCAGGGCGATACCATTTCGGTTGATGTGCCGTTAACCCTCGGCGAGGTTCAGATTGATGGTGTGGTTGTTACAGCCACACGGGTCGATACCCGAATAGGCGATATCCCCGGGCGGATTTGCTTGGTTACTCCGGAAAGGCTATCGCTAACGGTTGCCCAAACTACCGACGAGTATTTATCGCTAATCCCCGGTGTCCGGGTTAACCGCCCATTTGGGTTATTCTCGCATAAATCGGTGGTTTCCATGAGGGGGCTAAGCGGAAACGAGCAGGCTCGAGCCCTCGTTCTTATTGATGGTATTCCGGTGAACAAGGCCGATGGGGGTTCCGTGAATTGGAACCTTATTTCAACTTTCGATATCGATCGGATTGAGGTGGTTAAAGGCCCCACCTCGGCCCTTTACGGTGGAAATGCCATGGGGGGAATTGTGAATGTGATTACCTCAGTTCCCAGTCGAGGCGTGCAGGGGAGCGCTAGTATCCTCTATGGAACCTATAATACTCAGGGCGCTAGGGCTCGGTTTGCCGGTAGGCTTGGCAATGTGGACTCAAAATCGTACTACTGGGCGGTTAACGGCCACTACCGTAAAAGCGATGGGTATTTCACCCAATCCGATGCCGATCTGCAGATGCTTGGCGATAATGCGGTTAAGTCGTGCTTTCACGAAAAGGCATTGAATTTTAGGGCTGGGTTTAGTAATGCCACCAAGATTCAGACCGAATTGGATTTTACGGTTTATGATGATATGCGGGGAACTGGCCAGAAGTATGTTCAGCCCGATGGCAACAGCGTCGATCATGACGCCTATCAGCTGCGCACCTCGGCAAAGGGTGCAGTCGGAAATTTTGGCTGGAATGCATCGCTATTCTACCTTTCCGAGCACTACAAGGCGGTGAATGAGTCGGTTAAGGGAGGTTACTCGTGGTACAACGTGTCGTCGTACCGTAAGGATTTGGGTTTCCTGTCATCCTTCAGCTATTCATTGCCCAACCAGCGCATTGTTTCGGGGCTCGATGTTCGCAGCGGTGCTGTTGATGGCTCTGATATTTACTACACATCTACCGATAGGATCGATAATAAGGGGCGTATGGATTTTTATGCGCTATACCTTCAGGACGAGGTGATGCTGTTTCGCAACAGGGTAACCCTTGTTATTGGGTTGCGATACGATATTGCCCGGTTTAGCGATGGTGAGTTTACAATTCACAACCCATCGGACGAAACGCTATTCATGGATCAGTTTCAATTCTCGGGTTTGAACGATGAGGTTTGGGGGGCGTTGAGCCCGCGCTTGTCGGTACAGTATAAGCCCAACTCAGCTTTTAGGTTATATTCCAGCTACAGCAGGGGATTCCGACCGTCGGTACTCGACGATCTTTGCCGCTCCGGCCGTGTGCGTGGTGGCTTTAAGGTGGCCAACCCAGAACTTAAACCGGAGTACCTCCATAATGTGGAAATGGGAGCCGATTACCGGCCTGCCGATTGGATTAAACTTTCGTCGAGCCTATACTATTCCCGTGGTACCGATTTTATGTACTATGTTTCCACTGGCGATAGTATCGATATGGGCTATGCCGATCGTCCAATCATGATCCGCTCCAATATCTCCAATGTGCAGATATACGGGTTCGAGTTCGATTTCGCGGTTAGCGTGTTGCGTGCCGTTACTCTGTTTGGAAACTATGCATTTACCAGCCCCACCATATTGGACTACAAACCCTTACAGCTTGTCGATCCGGTGAATTTGAGTGGTAATTATTTAACCGATGTGCCCCGGCACCTGCTTTCGGCGGGAGCCCTTTTGCGGCATCGATGGGTTAATGTGGGGCTCACCTGTAGATGTGTTGGCCCTATGTATGTGAACGATCGCAATGTTACCGATAAAATAGTGGGATCCGATGTTTATCCAACTGCTTTCACCGTAGATGTAAACTTGTCGCGCGATTTTGCCCGTCATTACAGGGCTGCTTTTAATGTGCAGAATATTTTTGACAAGCAGATTTACGATGGCAGTGGTGCGGTTGGGCCCGGACGCTTTATTACAGCCAGCATGAGTGTGATATTCTAATTTGGAAAAATAATCTCTGAACTCAATTTAGTTTTGGCACGATTTTTTATATGATTACTGTTGTTTAGTTGGGAATACCTTGTTTTTACCGTATTATTTTGTCTATTCGTAAATCATTGTGGTAAAATGTGAACAGCTTCAATGGTTGTTCCAAAAGGTTTTTTTATCTTACATCGCTTAAATAGGGTAGCATTTGGTATGATTTTCCGGATTTTATTCCGCATAAAGGATAGTGGCTGTTTACGTATTGTTACTCCTGCTCTTGTGGTGGGTGTAATGTTTTTGGCATCGTGCAGTACTACCCGGAATGTGCCCGAGGGCAAGTATTTGCTCAATAAATCCAAAATCGAAATTGATACCAAAAATATTAATTCTGGCGATCTGAATACCTATCTCAAGCAACACCCCAACAAGGAGATTCTTGGGTTTCGCTTTCATCTAAGGGTTTATAACTTGGCCAATCCCTACAAGTTTGGTCGCTTTAACAATTGGCTTAAAACCATTGGCGAGGAACCCTCGGTGCTGGATACAAATCTGGTTGACGAAGGGGCGCGGAACGTGTTGGACTACCTGAAGAGCAAAGGCTACTACAATGCTATAATTTCCGACTCAATTTACTATCATGGCCGGAAGGCTGATGTTTTTTATACCATCACACCGAATACTCCCTATGCCATACGGAGACTATCGTATAGTATCGACGATACGGTTATTCAACGCCTGGTAAAGGCCGATTCGGTCAATAGCCTTATAGTTCCCGATCATTTGTTTGATACCGATTTGCTTCAGAAGGAGAGGGATCGAATTGAAAACTACCTCAAAAACAATGGCTATTACAATTTTAGTAAGGACTTTGTTACCTTTTCGGCCGATTCGAGTGTGGGCAATCACCGTGTTGATGTTTTGATGATGATTCGAAATCCCAAGCGCTTAAACCGCGAGGGTAAAACCGAAGTGATGGGCTTTAAGCAGTACCTAATTAAACGGGTATTTATTTACCCCGATTATGACCCGATTTCCTTTATTGCCAAGAAGCTGGAGTTGGACACCGTTTCGCTGAATGGAATTCAGTATATATTCCCCGATGATCCCGGTATTAAACTCAACGTGATATACAATGCCAACTTTGTACGCCCTGGTGTGATGTTTTCGAACGAGATTGTTCAGCGTTCGCAGAATAATCTCAACCTTTTAAAACTCTATAAGTTCGTTAATATTAGCTTTGTCGAGAATAACGAGGAGCCTAAACCTGTACAATTCGACCCATTCCTTGGCGAGCAGGATAGCTTTCCGGCTGAGTTGTTCGGCTATCTCGATTGTCATATTCAGCTCTCCAAGCACACGCTTCAAAGCTATCAGGTAGAGCTTGTTGGAACAAACACCACCGGATCGCTAGGAGCGGAGGGGAATTTGGGCTATCAGCATAAAAATCTTTTTAGAGGTGCCGAGGTTTTCGATATTAAGTTTAGGGGGCTTGTGGAATCGGCTCAGCAAAAAATTAATCTTAACAATACACTGGAGTTGGGAGGTTCGTTGGGGTTGAGTATCCCTAAGTTTTTAGGGCCATTCTCTTCCAGCGATTTTTTTATCCGCAACGCGGTTAAAACTCAGATTGTGGCATCATACAGTTTTCAGCGTCGCCCCGATTATACCCGCACTATTGCTAGCCTTACGTATGGCTACACCTGGAAAAGTTCGAGGCATATCACCCAGAGCTTTAATCCGGTTGAGATTAATGCTATTACAATTCCCATTATTAGCGATGCGTTTAAAGCCGAAATTGCGAATACATTCCTGGAGTATAGTTACACAAATCAGATTGTTACCGTGTCGAGCTATAGCATTGTTTTTAACAATCAGAATACGCAGAAACTGAGGAGTTACACCTATTTGCGGTATAATTTCGAACTATCCGGTAATCTGCTGTCGATGGCTTGTTCCGCAACAGGAAGGGCTAAAACCGAGGAAGGGTCGTACCAGTTTTTCAATACCAGTTTTTCGCAATTTGCCCGCTCCGATGTCAATATTACCTACCATCAGGTTGTTGACAAGAACAATACGTTTGCCTACCGCTTTTTTGCGGGGATTGGCTATCCTTACGGGAACTCTAAGGCATTGCCTTTTGAGAAACGGTATTTTTCGGGAGGTGCGAATGGAATTAGAGCTTGGCAGGCTCGAGCGCTCGGACCTGGATCGTACTATAAGGTGGGCGAAACCTACCCCAATCGAACTGCCGATATAAAACTCGAGGCCAATGTGGAGTACCGCTTTAAACTATTTTGGCAGTTGGAGGGAGCTCTGTTCTTCGATGCGGGTAATATTTGGTCGCTTCCGGGAATTGAGATTGGCGAGGGAACTGTTTTTGAGTTCGACAAGTTTTATAAACAGATAGCCCTGGGAAGCGGTTTGGGGTTGAGGATGAACCTTGGGTTCTTCACTTTGCGAACCGATTTTGGTTACAAGGTTTACGATCCAGCCATTAATCCCGATATCGAGTTCCGCCCATGGGTTCCGTTTCAACAAAAATTTATGTGGAGCGATTTTAATTTCAACTTTGGGATCGGTTATCCATTTTAATTAGTTTGACTTTTCTCAATATTTATTGTAGGTTTGTGTAAACATAAAATTTTACCACTATGAATATTGATGGAATAGTTGAACTGCTGGGCGAAAAGTCCGGTTTTCTGCTCAATCACAAATGTTCAACTGTGTTAAAGGAGCACTTGCATTTGCCTGGCTCCGATTTTATCGAACGGGTTCACGGTTTCTCAAACCGATCGCCACAGGTACTTCGCAACCTGCAGTCGATGTACGATCATGGGCGTTTGGCTGGAACTGGCTACCTGTCAATCCTGCCTGTCGATCAAGGGATTGAGCATAGCGCCGGAGCGTCATTTGCTCCAAACCCTATTTATTTCGACCCCGAAAATATTGTAAAGCTGGCCATTGAGGGTGGAGCCAATGCGGTTGCATCCACATTGGGCGTGCTGGCAAGCGTGTCGCGCAAATATGCGCACCGGATTCCTTTTGTTGTTAAGGTTAATCACAACGAGTTGCTCACCTATCCCAATAAGTTCGACCAAATAATGTTTGGCTCGGTTGAGGAGGCGTGGAATCTAGGTGCTGCTGCTGTGGGGGCTACAATTTACTTCGGTTCCGAGGAGAGCTCCCGTCAAATTATAGAGGTGGCTCAGGCTTTTGAGCGGGCTCACGAATTGGGTATGGCAACTGTTCTTTGGTGTTACCTGCGGAACAATGCGTTTAAGAAGGATGGCGTCGACTACCATGTGGCTGCCGATTTAACCGGACAGGCTAATCATTTGGGGGTAACGCTTCAGGCCGATATTATTAAACAGAAACTTCCCGAAACCAATGGCGGTTTCAAGGCCGTTAGTTTTGGTAAAACACACGATAAGGTTTACTCTCAACTTTCATCGGAGCATCCAATCGACTTAACCCGTTATCAGGTTATTAATTGTTATAATGGTCGTGCAGGATTAATAAACTCTGGGGGGGCATCGAGCGGTGCTAGCGATTTGGCAGAGGCCGTATTGACCGCAGTGGTTAACAAAAGGGCTGGTGGCATGGGGCTGATCAGTGGCCGAAAAGCATTCCAGAAATCGATGGCCGATGGGGTTAAAATTCTGAATGCAATTCAGGATGTTTACCTCGAGCCCCAAATAGATATTGCATAAATTTCCTTTTTGCCTCTACACCCACGTATTTGATTGATAAATCGATACGTGGGTTCTTTTTTATCTATTTTTTGGTAATCATAACAAATTTTAGCAATTTGGGACACCTAAAAATCATAACCTAAATTCGAGTTTTATGTCATTACCCGGAAATGCAAATCGCGACAACTTTGGCAGTAAGTTCGGAATTCTTGCCGCTGCGGCTGGCTCTGCTGTTGGCCTTGGAAATGTATGGAAGTTCCCCTATGTAACCGGTCAAAATGGGGGAGGGGCATTCCTGCTCATCTATTTGGCCTGCGTACTCCTGCTGGGGGTTTCGGTTATGCTCTCGGAATTTTCCATTGGGCGGCGTGGTCAGCGTAATGTTTTCGGGTCATTCAAATCGTTAGCCCCCAATACTCCATGGTATTTCGCTGGGATAATGGGCGTTGTGGCCGCTTTTGTAATACTTTCCTTCTATAGTGCTGTTGCTGGGTGGACGCTAGAGTACATAGTGCATTCGGTGGATGGCAGTTTCCATTCGGGGGAGCCTCTGAGCAATGCCTTCAATAATTTCATTACCCATCCGGTTCGTCCTATTCTTTGGCAGTTGGTTTTTATGGCTTTAACTGCTCTTATTGTGGTGGGAGGCGTTAAGAATGGTATTGAAAAATACAATAAAATACTGATGCCTTTACTCGTTATATTCCTGTTAATACTTTGTGTTAGAGCCATAACCTTACCAAATTCTGTCGAGGGATTGAAGTTCCTCTTTACTCCCGATTTTTCCAAGATTACTGCTAAAACCGTGTTATTTGCCATGGGACAGGCATTTTTCTCGTTAAGTTTGGGCATGGGAGCGCTAATAACCTATTCGTCGTATTTTAAGAAAACCGAAAACCTTGGGATTACTGCAATTAATGTTTCTATAGCCGATACAGTTATTGCAGTTTTATCCGGAGTTGTGATATTTCCTGCCGTTTTTGCCTTCCATATCGAGCCTTCGGCTGGCCCTAGTTTAGTTTTCATCACGCTTCCCGAAATATTTAGACAGATGCCGTTGGGTAGTATTTTCGGCTTTATCTTTTTTGCGTTGCTAGCCGTTGCGGCTTTAACCTCTACCGTTTCGCTTCTCGAGGTTGTTGTTGCTTATTTTTCCGAGGAATTTAAGATTACCCGAAAAAAATCTATTATAATAACAATTATTTTCGCATCAATTCTCGGAGTTTTTGCCTCTCTATCGTTTGGGCCGTTGAGTTCAGTTTTAATTTTTAAAAAGTCGATATTCGATCTGCTCGATTTTGTTGCTTCAAATGTGCTGTTGCCGCTTGGTGGGCTTTTGATTGTGATTTTTGTGGGGTGGTACATGACCAAGCGCGATGTTCGCGACGAGGTGTCGAACGGAGGCACGCTTAATGTGCCATTCTTTCCTTACTTTAGGTTCATTGTCCGGTTTATTGCCCCTGTGGCAATTGCGGCAATCTTTATTTATTCCATTTTTTATGGAAGTTTGGGGTGATTTTCGTAATTTCACATAAATAGTAGTGATGCAACCAATTATCGCGGTGTGAAGTTTAAAAATAGAATAACGGCAGCTCTTAAACAGTTTGCAACCTACTCGCGGAGCGAGCGGAATGGAACCATTGTTCTGGGCGTACTTCTTTTGCTGCTTATAGTTTCCACCACATTGCTCAGGGGACTTTTTACCAGAACGTCCGAGGTAAACACCGCCACTGTTGAGAAAATCGATAGTTTCTTTAACTCGCTTAAACACTCCGGATCGGAGCCTACGCTTTCTAATCATTCCGCCGCAGTTGAGGAGCTTACAGCGGCGAGGACTGTGCAGGAGTTTTACTTCAACCCGAACACCGTAACACTCGATAGCCTAATCGATTTGGGTTTGTCGCCCAAGCAAGCTCAGGTTGTGGTTAACTATAGGAGTAAGGGGGGGCGGTTTCGAACTCCTGACGATTTATCCAAAATTCATGTAATCGACTCGGCAACCTTTCAGCGTTTGCGCTCCTGGGTGCGAATCCCTCAGAATCTGCCTGTAAATGGCAATTCTACCAGTGTTACTGCACCAGTTCAAGTTAAGGTTGATCTAAACTCTGCCGATTCGGTTGCGCTTACAAAACTCAAGGGTATTGGGCCCGGTTTTGCCCGCCGGATTATTGCTTACCGCAATATGTTGGGGGGCTTTTATAGCACCGCGCAGCTATCCGAGGTTTACGGAATCACCCCCGAGCTAATTGCCGCTATTGAGCACAATGTTTGGGTTGATAGTACTACAATTCGTAGTGTGAATATTAATATGGCAACCTACGAGCACCTAAAGAATCATCCTTACATAACGGATTACCAGGCCAAGGCCATAGTGTATTACCGAAGCAAGCGGGGCACTATTGTTTGCGAGGATGAACTGTTGCAAAATAAGCTGCTGCCCCAGGATCGGTTCTACAAGTTGAAGCCTTACCTAACGGTTAAGTAGTTGCTGAACAGTTGCCCATTTTTTATTCGGATCCATGGTTTTTTAGAAAAAAAAATCAAAATATTTTGAATAAATTGTAATAAAGTGTACCTTTGCAACTCCTAAAAATTTACAAACATGATTATAGTACCAATTAAAGAAGGCGAAAATATTGAACGGGCTCTCAAAAAATTCAAACGCAAATTTGAGAAAACCGGAATAATGAAAGAACTACGTGCACGTCAGTCTTATACTAAGCAGTCAATTGAACGTAGGGAAGAAATTAAGAAAGCCATTTACATTGAAAATCTACAACGAGTAGAGGAGTAAATTTAACATTCTTTGGGTGTTCTAATCAGGCTTTTTTGCCTGATTTTTTTTGTTTTTCCGAGGCAAAACAATTATATTGCATTCAAAGAATATGCTAACAGCCTTTTTAAAATATCTTGAGATTGAGCGCGGTTACTCTGCCTACACCCTTCGTTCTTACGGAGATGATGTTAGGCAGTTTATGCTATTCTGTGGGCTCAACTCTCTATCGGCACAGTATTCTACCATCACGCACCGGCACATTAGGGCTTGGTTGTCGTCTATGATGGAGAGTGGTATCACTCCGCGATCGGCCAATCGTAAGTTATCATCGTTGCGACTATTCTTTAAATATCTTATGCGCGAAGGGTGCATAACGGTTAATCCTACGGCTAAGGTGGTTGCGCCTAAGGTGGGCAAACGGCTTCCGGAGTTCGTCCCCGAGTCGGACATGAGGAAACTACAGTCAGACCTACTCTTTGACGATTCCTTCGAAGGCCAACGTAATTTGCTCATCGTTTCACTATTCTATATGACTGGTATGCGCCTGTCCGAGCTGATTGGGCTTACGGTTAACTCCATAAGTCTGGAATCAGAGTCCATCCGAGTCCTTGGGAAAGGAAGTAAGGAACGTATAATCCCCATACATCCCGATTTAAAGCCGTTGATCGCCCGGTATGGCAACCTGAGGAAAACTGTCAATACTGATGGTCAGCAGGCCTTTTTCCTCACTGCGAAGGGGGATCCCGTTTATCCCAAGCTGGTGTATCGGGTTGTAACGCATTGTTTATCGCTGATCACGCCTTTAAAAAAGCAGAGCCCCCATGTTTTAAGGCACACTTTTGCCACCCACTTGTTGAATCAAGGAGCGGATTTGAATGCCATCAAGGAACTTTTGGGGCATGCAAACCTGTCAGCAACACAAATTTATACACATAGTACTTTTGAAAAATTGAAACGTAGTTATAACCAAGCTCATCCACGAGCTTAAAATTTAAAAGGAGGATTTATTATGAACATCAAGATCCAGTCAATTAAATTCGATGCCGACAAGAGGTTATCCGATTTCATAGAGAAAAAGGTTAACAAGCTCGAGCGTTACTTCGATAACATTGTAGATGTAGAAGTATTCCTGCGCTTGCAGAACAGCCAGGAGTTAGAAAACAAGGTGGCCGAGATTCGTATTAAGGTTCCAGGTTCCGATCTGTTCGCTCAGCGTGAGTCCAAAACTTTCGAGGAAGCGGTTGATTGTTGTGTTGATGCGTTAAAAAGTCAGATACAAAAACATAAGGATAAGGTTCGAGGGAACTAAACCTAAAGTCAGCATATTCCGGAGGCCCCATACTGGGGCCTCTGCTTTGTGGAATACCCCATTTGTGCCAAAATCATAACCATTTCATTTTCAGCTATGCGTCCGCAACAATTTAATTTATTGCGAAAAAAAACAGATTTTTTTTGCGCATAATCAAAATTGTTATACATTTGCAATCCGATTTTGAGAGGTAAACGTTCATTGAATCCTTTTAATCTTTGAAACAATGCCGATGTAGCTCAGTTGGCCAGAGCAGCTGATTTGTAATCAGCTGGTCGGGGGTTCGAATCCCTCCATCGGCTCAAAGTTAA
>JACJXC010000006.1 GCA_020636835.1 Bacteroidales bacterium | reverse complement strand
AAATTCTACGATCTGAACTTCACTTTCTTCAAGGATTTCAATGGAAACTATTTGCAGGACGAAAACGAACCGGGAATCCGAAATGTACTTGTTCGGATTGAGAAAATTAAAAGCGATGTTAAAGGACGAATCCCCGGCGATTTTGTAAGTGCCGATTTACTCTCCGATAACACCGGGATTGTGAACATGGAGAATATCCCCGAAGGATTATACTCCATCTCGTACAACCCAATAGGCACCGAGGCCGGAACATATAGCAAGGCCAAGGACATTGTGGAGCTCAAGGTGGACCGCTCAGGCGACTACTTCTTCCCGTTTGTGGAAAAGAACAAGGTGTTCGGCAAAATTATCCTTAACCGTAGTCGCTTATCGGGTATCGGCAAGGTGGATGTGTCGAACATCCGTATAACCGCCACCGACAGCCGGGGTAACACATTCTCCACCCTTACCAACAAGGAGGGCGAATTTACCATTCACGCCCCCGTAACCGACGAGTATATTGTAAACATCAATAACATCTTTTACGAAGACTTCGACTTACGCCAGAACAACTTCCGCGTACAGTTCAACGGCTACAAGCAGTTTGAGGTAAACTTTGTATTCGACGAAAAAATCCGTAGAATAAACTTCAGCCCATCAACCCAAAGCAACCTGGCCGATGGCGTGGTGCAAATCCGCCGCACCAACCTCCGCGGAACCATACAGGATGCCACAACGCTTAAGCCATTACGCGCCAGGGTTAACCTAATTAACACCAAGAACAACTCCATTGTTTCGTCGGTTTACTCCAATGCGCAAACAGGCGATTACAGCCTATCGTTCCTGGCCGACGACATTTACATGCTCGAAATAGTTGCCGACGACTACTGGTACTTCTCCGAGAGCCTGAACCTAAACCAAGTAACCACCTTCATGAATGTGAACAAGGACATTCTATTGAAGCAAATATCCATTGGATCGAAAATTGAGCTGAACATCAAGTTTGAGATCAACAAATCCGACCTGGGTCCCGAAACTGTGGTTGAGCTCAACCGCCTACTCCGCATACTCCGCGACAATAGCAACATCCGAATAGAGATACAGGGCCATTGCGACGACGTAGAGGCCATAAACAACCCCGAAATTGGCGAAACAAGAGCCAAAGCCGTAGCTAAATACTTAATCGAAAATGGATTTAGCAACATTCAGGTAAGAGGGTTTGGCAATACCGCCCCCATAGCACCAAGCGACACCGAGGACAGCCGAACCCTGAACCGACGGGTTGAGATTGAGGTGATTAGCAAGTAGCGTTTACTGTTATCAGTTATGATGATATGAATATAATTCGATCACTAATACGCTAATTTTTTGCAATGAAATGTCCATGTAATAATTTACACTAAACGCAGTTAATATAATATGGGTATTCCATGTGCGCATAATTGTTACGGACATAAAAACAGAAACAAATACTACTGAATTTCTGAAACTTAAGAAATTTTAAACACATGAAAAGTTATAGGGATTTGGATAATCTACAAGCAAGCTTTCGAATTATCGATTCGTATAAGAATTAAAACTATTGAATTGCCAAATCCAGATAGATATGAAGTGGGTTCTCAGCTACGAAGATCAAGCCAATCAATTAAGGATAATATTGTTGAAGGTTATGGTAGTAGAAGATATAAATCTGACTTTATAAAATTCTTGGCTTACAGTTATTCATCATTACTGGAGTCATTATCTCAATGCGAGTTTCTCAACATAATATACCCTAACAATGAATGGGATAAAATATCTGTAGAACTTGATATTTTAGGTGCCAAAATTAACAAGTTTATTAAATTTGTTGAATCCAACTGGAATACAGAAAGACTTGACGAAACAACCGATAACTGATAACCGATAACTCAAAACAGACAATTCACCATGCAACTCACATTCTCGAAATACCAAGGCGCGGGCAACGATTTTGTGATAATCGACAACCGAGCTGAACTATTCCCCGTTTCAACCGAATTAATCGGAAAGCTCTGCAACAGGCACTTCGGCATTGGCGCCGATGGGCTAATGCTCCTAAGCAACTCGTCCGAAGGCGATTTCCTTATGCGGTACTTCAACGCCGATGGCAACGAATCGACCATGTGTGGCAATGGCGGCCGCTGCATAACGCATTTCGCCAACAAACTCGGTATTATTGGAACAACAACCACATTCATGGGTATAGATGGTGCTCACTCGGCCGAAATAACCGATAAAAACTACGTAAAACTTAAGATGAAAGATGTTGAAGAGGCCGAAGTAACAGACGAGAATTACTTTATCGATACGGGATCGCCTCACTACGTTAGCTTTGTACGCGATGTGGATGCCATCGACGTGAACCGCGAAGGAAAACTAATCCGCCAATCGGTTAATATTCAGAACGGAGGCACCAATGTTAATTTTGTGCAGGTGCTATCGGGCAATGTACTAAAGGTACGAACATTTGAGCGGGGTGTAGAGGCCGAAACATTGGCCTGCGGAACGGGAGCGGTGGCCTCGAGCATAGCCTACAACCTATTCCTCGAACCCGAAAGCAACAGCATCGAACTACAAGCACCCGGCGGTAAACTGATGGTACAGTTCACCAAGGAGGAGCCCTCCATTTTTAAAAATATATGGTTACAAGGCCCTGCTAATCATGTTTTTGAAGGCACTGTAGATATAGATAATATGCTATAAATTTTCGACGCACAAAAAAATGACTACCTTTGCCCAATAAACCCAACTGCTATGAACCCGTTGAGAATAAACGAAACATCGGACACACCAGAGGTAAACCTAGACCAAACCCGGGGACGATTTGAGTTTTACGGAAAGTCGATGCCAGAGGATCCCAATGAGTTTTTCACTCCTATTATTAATTGGTTAAAAGAGTACATAACCAAACCGAATAAGGAAACTGTTCTTATTTTCAAGATGGATTATTTCAACACCGCATCGTCGAAAAAAATCTTGGAAATACTCTCGGTACTCCTCGAAATACACAAGAAAAAACAAACAGTTATTGTGAACTGGCACTACCGCAGCAACGACGACGATATGAAGGAGACCGGCGAAACCTTCTCGGAGATTATTCATATACCGTTCAGAATAACACCCTACTAAAATAAGCCCCTCCGCACGAGGGGTTTTTATTTTTAGATTCCGGATTCAACCCATCGGAGTTGTTGTATAATTATTCGCAATATCCCCGCATGCAATGCAGGGATATCCATATCGAATCACATCAAGATTGAACACTTACAGTAACACCCTCATCACCAATATTTACCCCAGATTATACTGAACTGCAAATATTTGTGTACAACTCACATAACGCTGGGTTTCAACTCCTAACAATACAAATCCAGCCCAGCCCTCTGCATACCAATCTGAATATCAATATAATAACAATCATCAAAATCTTGAATTCAGATAACCACGGGAGAAACCCCAAACGGAGAAGGAAAATGACATTTTTTCACCCAACGTGCCGGCATGGAGTATTATCAACATTAAAAAAATGAAAAACTGGCATACGGGCAGTTAACAAATGTTAATACAAACCCCATAAGCGCACTAGGAATGGGTTTTGTTTGTTACTTAGTATGAACTTTAAAATTTGTAGTATATGAAAGGTCAAAAATTTATCGTCCCAATCATATCCGCCATCATTGGCGGAGTTATTGCTGTAGCAATTAGCAATTACATTTTTAAAGGCATTGCCGAGCCAATTGCTGCAGCCGACAAGGTAGAAAAGGTTTACTTTGCTAAAACCTTTGCCGGCGATTCGAACTCAACGGATTTTACCGTGGCCGCCGAACGAACTGTAGATGCGGTGGTTCACGTAAAAACAGCCTACACAATGAATAACACGTACAGCTATGGCGACCCATTCTTCGATTTCTTTTTTGGGCCGCAGCAGTACAGTAAACCGCAGCCGGTACAGAGCTCCGGATCGGGGGTAATACTCACCCGCGATGGATTTATAGTAACCAACAACCATGTTATAGACAACGCCGAGGAAATAGAAGTAGTGCTTAACGACAAGCGCACCTTCAAAGCCAAGCTTGTGGGGCGCGATCCCAGCACCGACATCGCACTCCTTAAAATTGACGCCACCGACCTCCCATTCATCCAATTTGGGAACTCCGACGATGTAAAGGTTGGCGAATGGGTACTGGCCATCGGCAATCCGTTTAACCTAAACTCAACCGTTACCGCAGGGATTATTAGCGCGAAGGCTCGGAATATACAAATTCTACAGGGAAGCTACGCCATCGAATCGTTCATACAAACCGATGCGGCAGTTAACCCTGGCAATAGTGGCGGGGCGCTGGTTAACCTGAAAGGCGAACTCGTTGGAATAAATACCGCAATAGCCTCCAAAACAGGCTCCTACGCCGGATACTCATTTGCAGTACCCTCATCGATTGCAAAAAAAATTGTTACCGATATAATAGAATTTGGCGAAGTACAAAGGGCAATACTCGGAGTTAGCATAAGCGAACTAACCGAAGAGATAGCATCCGAAAATGGCATTAAAGAGATCAAAGGGGTTTATGTAGCTGAGGTAAGCCGGAATGGCGCAGCCGAAAAAGCGGGCATACAGGCTGGCGATGTAATTATGTCGATAAACGGTATCGATGTGAACAGCCTATCGCAGCTCCAGGAACAAATTAGCAAATACCGACCCAATCAGCAGGTTGATGTGGTAGTGAACCGCGATAACAACAAAAAACATTTCACAGTAACCCTTACCAACCTTAGAAATGGGCTTGAACTGATTACCCAGGACGCAATTCTGGAAAAATTGGGCGCAAAATTTACCACAATCACCGACAAACAGAAAAAAGAGTTGAGAATAAATGGCGGACTGGAGGTAACCGAAATCGATGATGGCGCAATAAAAGCGAGCGGAATAAAAAAGGGATATATCATCACCCGGATTAACCGTGCGCAAATTACAGACATCGACGATTTGAAACGCATCATTGAGATTTCATCGGGAGCAGTTCTGGTTGAAGGGGTTTACCCCAATGGATCGCGGGTAGCCTACGCGCTCACACTCGAATAAATTATTTATCAACATAACGAAACAAAAGCGGCCCGGATTCCGTTCTACGATAACACTGTGGGATGGATTCCGGGTTAAATACTTTTAAATCCTAACATATTATTACATATAACTTGAATTTCAGTTGAATTTGCCATAAATTCGCATAAAATTTCGGAGATTGAGATGAGACAGCTAAAAATCACAAAATCAATTACTAACAGGGAGAGCGCTTCGCTGGACAAATACCTTCAGGAGATCGGGAAAGAGGATCTTATCACCGTTGAGGAAGAGGTAGAACTAGCGCAACGCATTAGGAAGGGCGATCAAGCAGCACTTGAAAAACTTACCAGGGCAAACCTACGCTTTGTGGTGTCGGTTGCTAAACAATACCAAAATCAAGGCCTAAGCCTCCCCGACCTTATCAACGAGGGGAATCTAGGATTAATCAAAGCCGCAGAAAAATTTGACGAAACGCGTGGTTTTAAGTTCATCTCATACGCCGTATGGTGGATTCGCCAGTCAATCCTACAGGCATTGGCCGAACAATCGAGGATTGTCCGTTTACCACTAAACCAAGTTGGCTCTTTAAATAAAATCAACAAAGCATTCTCAAAATTCGAACAGGAGTTTGAACGTACCCCTTCGCCCGAGGAACTAGCCACACTGCTGGAACTCCCCAAGGAAAAGGTAAACGATACGCTCCGTGTTAGTGGCCGCCATGTTTCCGTTGATGCTCCATTTGTTGATGGTGAGGACAACAGCCTGCTGGACGTTCTGATCAACAACGACTCACCCAACGCCGACCGTGGATTGATAAACGAATCGCTTAGCCGCGAAATAGAACGTTCACTAGCCACCCTTACCGAACGGGAACGTGATATTGTAAAACTTTTCTTCGGCATAGGATGCCAAGAAATGACGCTGGAGGAGATTGGCGAAAAGTTTGGACTAACCCGCGAGAGGGTTCGACAGATTAAGGAAAAAGCCATCCGCAGGTTGCGCCACACATCAAGGAGCAAATTGCTTAAATCGTACCTTGGATAATTCGAATAAATAGCATAAATAAAAAAACCGCTTAACGCGGTTTTTTTTATTTTTATTTACAGTCCTTACACTCCTCTAAGTTCCGGTTGTATATGGCCATAGCCTTATTGCTCATACCCATGCTGGAGAAGCCTCCATCGTTGTAAATATTCTGCATGGTAATTTTGCGCGACAAATCGCTGAAAAGCATAACGCACGTATCGGCACAGTCCAGAGCATCGGCATTACCCAGTGGCGACATCCGGTTGGAGAAATCGAGCAACGAATCGAATCCCATCACCCCACCCCCAGCAGTGGTTTCGGTAGGCGATTGCGAAATGGTGTTGATTCGCACCCCGCGTTCCCGTCCATAAATGTAACCGAAACTGCGCGCAATAGACTCCAGTAACGCCTTGGCATCGGCCATATCGTTATACCCATAAAGAGTTCTCTGTGCGGCAATATACGACAGAGCAATCACCGATCCTCCCTGAGCAATGGCGTCTAACTTCCAGCAGGTTTGCAAAACCTTATGGAACGAAATTGAGGAAATATCCAGTGTTTTCTGTAGATAATCGTAGTCCAAATCGTCATAGGTTCTGCCCTTCCGCACATTGGGGGACATTCCAATGGAGTGTAAAATAAAATCTATTTTACCGCCAAAATGCTCCATTGCTTGGGAGATTAGACTCTCCAACTCATTCACATTGGTAGCATCGGCAGGGATAATCAACGCTCCGCATTTTTCGGCCAATTCCGACACATTCCCCATCCGAATGGCCACCGCAGTATTCGAAAGAACAATATCGGCGCCCTCCTCATGTGCACGTTCAGCCACCTTCCAGGCTATCGACATTTCATTTAGGGCACCAAAAATCAACCCCTTCTTACCTTTCAATAAATTGTATGCCATATATAAAATTTAGGTTAGTTAATCGAAATTAAACAAAAACAGCAAAAAATTGTTCAAATTAGTTTGAGCAACTATTTGTGGATAGCAGCTCCTTCGCATTTAGCAGAGCCGCTTCGGTTAGTTTCTCGCCACTAAGCATTTTAGCGATTTCGGTAATGCGCTCCGATGGGGATAGAAGTTTCATACAGGTTTGGCTCCTATCGGCTTGATTATCCTTGTACACAAGGAAATGGGTATTTCCCTTGGCTGCAATCTGCGGCAAATGGGTAATATTGATCACCTGCATACCCTGCGCCATGGCATGAATAATTGTCCCCATCTTATCGGCAATCTCGCCCGACACGCCAGTATCAATCTCATCGAAAATAATAGTAGGCAAATCCGACGATTTTACCAGCAACGACTTTAAACTCAACATAAGCCGCGACAACTCACCGCCCGATGCCACCCGCGAGAGCTCCATGGGCTGAATCTGCTTATTGGCCGAAAAATAGTAGGTGATCCTGTCGGCCCCCAGAGGGGTGAATTCAGCCGAGGGAGTCATTTCGATTCGGAATACGGCATGTGGTATCCCAAGCTGAACAAGCAATTGGGTAACACTGGCCTCAATATTCGGGATTGCCTGCCCCCGCTTAACGGAAAGAGTATCGGCTAACGATTTCAGCCGCAATTCGGATTCGGTAAACTCCTTACGCAAGCTCTCGAGGTTAAAATCCATCCCCGATATGAAGTTCACCTTCGCCTCAATTGTGTTACGCAATTCAATCAACTCCTCAATATGCGCAACCCTATGTTTCTGGAACAGCCCATAAATAAGATCGATGCGCTGAGCAACCCGGCTAAGCATTTCGTCATCCACGTCCACCGATGAGTTTAACGCATCGAGTTCGGTTACAATATCCTTAATGTCGATACGGCAACTCTCAACGCGCTGCTCAATAGCAACCGCAGGATTGTAAAACTGCGCAATGCGCTTAAGGCTAAGCAATGCATCCTTTAGGTTGGCCAAAACAGCGCCTTGATCGTTACCCAGCAATTCGTACGACGACTGTAGCGCAACTTTAATCTCGCTAGCATGGGTTAACTGTTTTTGCATAGCCTCCAGCTCGTCCAGTTCGCCCGGCTTCAGATTAGCCGCATTCAACTCGTTAAGTTGGTGCTGAAGATAATCGAAATCGCGCCCTGCGGTAAGAGCATCAGCCTCAAGCTGAGCAAGTTGAAGTTTAATGGCTTGATAATTATGAAATTGGGTACGATATGTGTTCAACTCGGTTTTTAATGATGCAAACGAGTCGATAACCTTTAACTGAAATTGGGAATTTCCAAGGAGAAGATTCTGGTGTTGCGAATGAATATCGATAAGCAAATCGCCCAACTCCTTAAGCAGGTTAAGATTCGCAGGGGTTTCGTTGATAAATGCACGCGATTTCCCCGAATCGCTAATCTGCCTGCGAATAATTAGGGTTGTATCAAAATCAATATCGTTAGCGGCAAAAAAATCCTGAAGATTGTAGGTTGATATATCGAACTCACCCTCAATTATACAATTCCGCGACTTATCCTTGAGCACAGCAGAATCAGCACGTTGTCCCAATATTAGTGTAAGCGCGCCGAGGAGTATCGACTTACCGGCACCCGTTTCGCCGGTAATAATATTCAACCCCTTCTGGAAATTAATCTCCAGATTATCGATTAGGGCGTAGTTCTGTATGTAAATTTTACGAAGCATCCTGGGTAGTTATTCCGATTTTTCCTCAAGGATCTTTTTATACTTAGCTGCATTAGGGTTATCAACCTCGGTAAGAATATTCACCACACGAGCTTTCTCGGCCGAGAAGGATTCGGAAAAGACATTAACCAACTCATCGTTTTTGGCATCGAAAAAAAGTTGAAGTCCGAACATATACGCATCGGGTTTTTCGCGGTACACCTTCTGCAAAAGGGTTAAGCAATCGGCAATCTCGGCGCGCCCCTCGGTGGATTTCTCACTCATTCGGTCGAGGCCCTGCCTGTGATAACGGTAGTAAGCTTCGCGCAAAGGACGGTACTTACTATTCAGCAAATTTTCCACCATCCAGTACCGATTTTTACGGTTCCCCTCGTAAGCCTTCCATCCCTTTTCGGGAGCCATCTGAGCGTTTGTAACCACCTTTTCGGCCTTCAAATAGTAATCACTCCCACCCATACTGGCGAACGAGTCGTAATCGAGCCCGATAATAACATAGGCATAAAAAGCCAGAATAGCTGAAAGATTACTAAGGTGAGTGGACTCCGAGAACTCAATTTTATCGAACTCCATGTATCGGAAATGAAGGTTATTATCCAGGAAATTGAGCATTGTGGTATTGTACGATGATCCAAATACAGGCCTACGCGACTGTACCTGTAGGGTTCCCTTGTACTCATCGGATCCCAGCTGCTCAGTTATATTAAGCATAATGTTGCACTCAATACGCTCGTCGAACCCGTAAACATGGTTAGTCCACGAGGTATTGTTCATGAATTCGTATATAGTTGTTTGCAGATTTTGGAATACAGTGCGGTTGGTTCCCTGAATTTTTTGAGAGTTAACCTGAACATTACAGCGTAGTTCCTGAGCCCTTAGCCCTAACGGGCCAATGAGTACTAACAGAAGTGCAATTCTTTTCAACCCCATTTCAGTGAATTATAGTTAATGGCTACGTTTTTCGAAGATCTTGTCTTGTATGGCAGCAACAATATCCTTGGCCACTTCGGCTTTCGATTTCAACCCAAAAGAGGTTAATGCTCCACTGCTATCGACAATGGAAATCTTATTGGTATCGTGTCCGAACCCAGCGCCCGCATCGTTCAGCGAGTTAAGTACAATTAAATCGAGGTTTTTACGCTTCAACTTACCGCGGGCATTTTCTACCTCGTTATCGGTTTCGAGCGCAAACCCAACCAGAACCTGTTTATCCTTTTTCTGAGCACCAAGCGTAGCTGCGATATCGACAGTGGGGCGCAACCTGAGAATCAGATCGTCGGCCTCGCGCTTAATCTTACCCGTTGCAGAGGTTTCGGGGGTAAAATCAGCAACAGCCGCGGCCATTACGGCAATATCAACCTGGTCAAAGTAACGCTGAGCCATACCGAGCATCTCCTGAGCCGAAGTAACCGGAATTACATTAATAGTAGGATGCCCATTGGGAATGGTTGATGCAGGCCCTGTAATAAAAAAAACCTCAGCACCCCGATCGGCAAGCTGAAGCGCAATAGCCGTCCCCATTTTACCCGATGAGTGATTCCCGATAAAGCGCACCGAATCGATATGCTCAAAGGTAGGCCCCGATGTTACAAGCGCCTTAACCCCGCTCAGCAGTTTCCCGGCATTAAAGAAATCCACCACCGCATCAACAATGCGCTCTGGCTCCTCCATACGCCCCTTCCCGCTAAGCCCGCTGGCCAATTCGCCGGTTGTGGCTTCAACAATGATATTACCAACCCCTTTCAGAATTCGAATATTTTCCTGGGTTGCTGGATGCTTATACATATCCAAATCCATAGCTGGAGCAACAATAACCGGACACTTAGCCGACAAATAGGTTGTAAGCAAAAGGTTATCTGCAATACCGCGAGCCATTTTGCCCATAGTATTGGCTGTTGCAGGAGCAATGAGAAGTAAATCAGCCCAAATCCCTAAACTGACATGGCTATTCCAATCGCCATTCTCGGGATTGAAAAAGTCGACCAGGATGGGATTTCGGGACAGGGTGGCCATAGTTAGGGGTGTAATAAACTCCTTTGCAAGCGGAGTCATTATTACCTTAACCTCAGCGCCTTCCTTTACCAGTAAGCGAACAAGCGATGCCGCCTTGTATGCGGCAATACTACCAGTAACTCCAAGAACGATATGCTTACCAGTAAGATTCATTGCAATTACTAATTGTCGTCGGTTTTCTCGATCTTGGTGAAGTACAATTTATCATCCTGAAACTCCTGAACCGCAATTAGGGTAGGCTTAGGTAATTTTTCGTAGAATTTAGAAATTTCGATTTGTTCTCTATTCTCGAATACCTCTTCCAGGTTATCGGTATAGTAGGCAAACTCTTCGAGTTTACGGTTCAGTTCCTGTTTTAAATCAACGCTAATTTTGTTGGAGCGTTTAGCAATAATACGAACCGACTCGTAGATATTGCCTGTTTCCCTATCGAGTTTATCCAAATCACGAGTAACGGTTGATGCTGGTGCATTGATTTTCTTTACGTCCATATCTATATTTGTGTTAATTTGATTTCTGAATATATTTCATGGATTCGGCATACATTTGCTTAGCCTCGTCCGCATACTTTGAGTCGGGGTACTCACCTATAAAAGTATAATACTCGTCCACAGTCGCCTGAAAACGCTCCCGCTGCTTATCCTTAATACTATTCTCGGCCAGCAGGTATGCCGACTTGAGAATGAGGAATACCTGCTCCTCGCGGTACTTTGATGAGGGAAAATCCTTCAAACTATTGCGGATAGCTACTATGGCAGCCTTGTAATCCCCTATATTAAAGTATAGTTTGGAACTCTTGTACGATTTTTCGATCAGTTTATCGCGGAGCTCCACCATAATCTTGTTCACCTCGGCCAAACGCTTTGTGTTTGGATAGCGCATGGTAAACTCGGCAAAAGCAGATATTGCCGATTGGGTATTCTCCTGATCCAAATCGGCCCTGGGCGACGACATATAGAAACAGTAAGCGTACATATAATCGGCCTCCTCGGTAAAAACGCTTCGCGGGAATGTTTTGCGAAACTTATCGTAGTAATGCCCAGCCAACAGGTAGTCGCCTTGATGGTAATTTCCCTGAGCTATGTAAAACTCAATGGTATCGGAACGCATGGTTCCACGGAATATTGGCGACAACTGCTCAAATAGAGTCAAATACCGATAGTGATCCTTTTCGGCATAATACTCCAACGCTTTTTTATACTTAAACTCGTAATCCTTGCTTTTAAGAATTTTCTCAAAGCCACTGCATGCTCCTAATAAAACAACAATTAAACCCAATGAGAGGTACAAATTCCACTTCGAAAAAAGTTTCTCAAAACCGCAATTTATCATAATACCAAATTTCTTTAAGGGTAAAACTACGCCCAATAAACTATAAAGCCTATCCAAGCATTAGCCATTAAGCAGGCAAAGTTAGTAAGAATAGTGATATTCGGAAAAAAAATATACCAGTTTATTATAAAAAAGGTTAAACCAATTGCTTTTACCGACGGGCAAGCCACTATACTCAGCATCAAGAATAAATAATCAAAGTGATTAGTTAAGTTCACTGCATCGTCGACCGCGACAAAAATTCATAAATCTAGTTAACAATGTGTTAGCGTACCTACTGTACATTTTTTGACTATTTTTCGAAAGCGTTACTAAAAATCGTGTAGATTTGCGTCAAAATTTCATAATGTTTAATGTTTTACTTAAAAGTATTTAGAAGTGGACATTTTTGACAAGATAAGCAACATGGGCCCAATTGGGCAATGGCAAAGCCAAAGCCACGGCTATTTCTCCTTCCCAAAACTAGAGGGAGAAATAAAACCCAGAATGATTTTTAGAGGCAAAGAGGTTCTTACCTGGAGTTTGAACAACTACCTGGGTCTGGCTAACCACCCCGAGGTTCGCAAGGCTGACGCCGAGGCTGCAGCCCAATTCGGGATGGCATACCCCATGGGGGCCCGCATGATGAGCGGACAAACCCGCAAACACGAGGAACTTGAGGAAAAACTTGCCGCATTTGTAGGTAAGCAATCCGCGTTCCTCCTCAATTTCGGGTATCAAGGAATGGTTTCGATTATTGACACAATCCTTAACCGCAACGATGTAGTGGTTTACGACTCGGAGGCACACGCCTGCATAATCGACGGGTTACGGCTTTTCCCCGGCAAACGGTTCGTATTTCAGCATAACGATATGGATAGTTGCCGCAAACAATTGCAACACGCCACCAAGGTTGCCGAAACCACCAAGGGGGGGATTCTGGTTATTACCGAAGGAGTTTTCGGAATGGCCGGCGATTTAGGCAACCTCAAAGCCATTGTTGACCTCAAAAAAGAGTTCAACTTCCGCATACTAGTTGACGATGCCCATGGGTTTGGTACAATGGGAAAAACTGGTGCTGGTACTGGCGAGCATTTCGGGGTTCAGGATCAGATTGACCTATACTTTGCGACTTTCGCCAAGAGTATGGCTGGAATTGGGGGATTCATTGCCTCCAACGAGCAGGTGATTAAGTACCTGGCGTACAACCTACGCTCCCAAATATTTGCAAAATCGCTACCAATGCCTATGGTTTACGGGGCATTAAAGCGTCTGGAGCTACTTCAATCCCAACCCCAGCTTAAGGAGGATCTCTGGAAAATAGTTGCAGCCCTTCAGTCAGGATTAAGAGATATGGGCTTCGACATCGGGAAGACACAATCGCCAGTTACTCCAGTTTATATGACAGGCGGTATTCCCGAAGCAGCCAACATGGTATTCGATCTTCGCGAAAACTATGGCATTTTCTGCTCGATGGTGGTTTACCCAGTAATTCCAAAGGGGCAAATACTACTCCGCCTAATCCCCACCGCAGTTCACACTCTCGACGACGTGAAGGAAACCATAACCGCATTCGCCATTGTACGCGAAAAGTTAGCTGCCGGCAAGTACAACAAGGAGAAAATTGCACAGATATAATACTGTAAATGCAATAACCGCAATAAAAAACCCCGCAAAAGCGGGGTTTTTTATTTTTAATGCTTGCTCTCGAGGAAATAGCGCTCGGTATCGATTGCCGCCATACAGCCCGACCCTGCTGCAGTAATAGCCTGCCGGTAATGGGGATCCTGCACATCGCCACAGGCAAACACCCCAGCAACATTTGTTTTTGAAGTGCCGGGCACAGTTTTGATATAGCCCACCTCGTCGGTATCGATCCAGGGTTTGAATATATCGGAGTTGGGCTGATGACCAATTGCCACGAAGAAACCTGTAATATCCTTCCTCACCTCCTCTCCAGTACGAGCATTGGTAAGGATTACGCCATTCACCCCCATCGAGTCGCCCACAATCTCCTTGGTAACATGCTCAAACAGAACCTCCAGGTTTGGAGTAGACATAACGCGCTCCTGCATGGCCTTTGAAGCCCTGAGGAAAGGTTTACGCACAATCAGGTACACCTTATTACACAACCCGGCAAGGTACGTAGCCTCCTCGGCAGCGGTATCGCCCCCCCCAACAACGGCCACATCCTTACCCCGATAAAAGAACCCATCGCAAGTGGCACAGGCCGAAACGCCCTGCCCCTTAAAGCGCTCCTCCGACTCAAGACCCAAATACTTAGCGGTAGCCCCAGTTGCGATAATCAACGCATCGGCCTCAACAACCTTCTCGTCATCGATAGTAACCCGGTAGGGTTGAACGGACAAATCGGTGGCGGTGGCAATGCCGAAACGCACATCGGTACCGAATCGCTGCGCCTGTTGCTTCAGATCCGCCATCATTGCGTTACCTGTAATTCCCTGAGGGTAACCGGGGAAATTCTCGATCTCGGTAGTAGTGGTAAGCTGCCCCCCGGGCTGAATCCCCTCGTAAAGCACAGGGCTAAGATTAGCTCGAGCAGCATAAATAGCAGCGGTATACCCTGCAGGCCCTGAGCCCAGAATTAAAACTCGCACCCTCTCGGTAGGCTTATCGGCACCAGCAGTCCCCTTCCCTGCATTGGCGTTCATCGGTTTAAACAATTCCATAATATTAAACTATTTATATATTTTAATTTGATACAAAAATAACTATTTGCAGTAACAAAAAGCAGAGCGATTTGATTAATTATCCATGCAAAAAAATAAAAAAAAATGCTGACACCAAATAAGAAGGGAACATTACGCCTAGCAATTATCTATTAGGGATGCAAAACAGTACACAAACAGATTAATCAGGGAGGGCTAGCACTCAATAATTTACAATTAAAGCGCCGACCAACCGCAAAAAAAATTGAAAAAACCTTGCAGTAAATTTCTCAATTAAAAAAAAGGGAGTATTTTTGCACCGCAATAATGCTCGGGGTGTGGCGCAGTTGGCTAGCGTACTTGCATGGGGTGCAAGTGGTCGACCGTTCGAGTCGGTTCACCCCGACGAAATAAAAAAAGAGGCGTAATGCCTCTTTTTTTTGTTTTAAACAAATCGATATACATTCTGTAGCTGAAATTCCAAATTCCGATACTGTTGTTAATGTTCCGAAATCGGTTCTTTTAATTGTCGATTTGAAAGAATTTATTTTGTCTATATTTTTCATACGATTGTGATTTGCAATCATGCGGTATAATAGCAGCTATTTATCTAATCCCCTATAGTAACAAATCAATCTATAAGGCATAACTAAAAATCAACCCAGCACTTCTATATGGTTTCATAATGCCGACACTCCGCTTACTGATTTTTCCGACCCTTGTAATCCTCACAAACAGTACTCATTACGCAGGTGGTGCACTTGGGATTGGTGGGGCGGCAAACCTCGCGACCTAGGAACGAAATTGCCATTCCTACCTTGTTCCACTTATCCTGCGGAAAAGCGGCCATTAACTGCTTCTCAATTTTTTCGGGTTTTGCGCCCTCGGCTAAGCCTAGGCGGGGAGCAACACGGACCACATGTAGATCAACTATAACGCCCTCGGCATTATCGCCCGATTCGCGGATTATTACATTGGCCGATTTACGGCCAACACCGGGCAGCTTGATTAGTTCATCGAGTGTGTGGGGTATTTTACTGTCGGCTCCTACCGCCTTAGCCAACGCCGAAAGCCACGCCGATTTATTCTCAAAATTGCGTACGCTACTTACTAAACGCTGAATTTCGACTACACTTGCAACGGCAAGATGCTCCATTGTTGGAAACTCCTCAAAGAACTGCTTGGCCACCTCATTAATGTGCCTATCGGAATCCTGGGCCGAGAGGATAACCATTACAACCAACTGGTATCGGTTCTTGTAATCTAACGGATGCTGTCGGCCCTTGTACTGCTTAAGTAAAGGCTCAATGCTTTGGTTCCAGTCAATTTCCATAATCGGCATATTACAATGATTAACTAGTTTAAGGTTCATCTATAAAATGGAGTCCACTCAATGTAAAACAACTACTGCACCCGAAGCGCATCAACCGAATTGGCTCCAGTATCCAGCATTGCAGCGGTTTTATTCTGTTGACGCAGCCTCTCGGAGAGCACCACCAACTCCATAACATTTTTCCACATCTCATAGTTGCTCGCTATGCTTGCCGACTCCAGGATTGAGGTTGTACCGTTATACCCTTGCACATACCAGCTTGCCCCCTGATCCAGCAAGAACCGTAAAAGGGTTAAATTTTTATTGAATAAGGCGTAATACATGTGCATTTGAAAATTATTGAGTGTGGAATCGTTCACGCCCACCTCAACAACGCGTTTAATGATGTGGGTTTTATCATGACGCTGCGAAAGCATAACGGAGCATTCGAGGCGACTGAGGGGCGTAGGCAGTAACGATTGGATGGCAGCACTGTCGGGGATAATGGCGTCTATCACCCCCTCCGTACCAAACGTGAAAATGGTAGACTGCATGGGCACATTGTCCTTTAGAATAGCAATTGCATCAACCCCTTCGCGTTGAACCAGCTGCTGGGCAAAACTGAAGTTAGAACGGTTAATGGCTGAAATAAAAAGGCTATCGGGCGAAATGGGGTTTTGCTGCGATGCAAAATAGTCGCGGAAGTGCTGAATCGACTTAACAGAATTCTTCTCGATGGCAAATTGCAAGGCATCGGCATGGTTTTTTACGCCGTAGTAATGAGATTCGGGCTCGGCCATAAATTTTTTATCATCAGCAGTCCAGCTGTCCAGAAGCGTACAAGCCAGAGCGGGATGATCGCCCTCGATGGCTGAATTCACCAGGTTATGCGTATTATGGCCAAAGGTAACACCCAAACCATAATTATTGACAAAGTGCATCAGGACTGGCCGATTCCCGGTTCGGGCAATATGGTGGAAAATACTGGAACTCTCATAGAACGCCAACAATCCAATATCGAATTTGAATAAATCGACGGATTTTTGCATAATCAAATCGATAAGCCGATAGCTCGCATTCAACACAGCCCAAGTTAACGGGTGATGCCACCGCAACAGATTCGATTCCATCTCCATAAATCCCCTTTGCATAACGGGATACTCAATGGAATCGATTTTAGAGAGCAACAGCTCTGCAGCATTAGTACTGTTATTCATCGCAGCCCAGTTCAGCAACGACAAACCGCGCCACTTATCCGAAGCGGATACCGATTTTCCTAGAGCCTGGGCAAGCCCTGCCGCATCGTCGGCCTTAATCGTTGCAAAAACCGCCCGCAGCTTGGTACTCAACTGCGAATCGGACTCCAAAATCCGCTCAACCAACTGCGGATTGCCATACTCTAAGGCCTTTGAGTAAATAAATTCCATCTCCTGAGTAGCATTATCGCCTTTAAGTACGATAGCCAGATGCTTGGCTATTGCGGCCTCAATATTCTTATCGGTGGAGTATACCCCAATTGGATGCTTATACTGTTGAATATTACGTAACGAGTTTCCGCTATTCAACCTATCGATAAGCTCCATGGCCAAATAGGCCGAAACTCCAACATTAGACTCATTGTAAGCAGCCCAAAACTCTGTATCCTTAGACTCAATCTCCTGATTTATTGTTAGATTGTACGCCCTACCGGAGTCAACCGTGCTCGAATTAGGCAACTCGAGCAGAAGATTTACCACATCGCTACGCTTGGAATCGAGCGCAAACAAAAAATAGTTGATTGGATTCCCTAAGCGGGGGAACTTCTCGAAAAGTTGGGCAATAAACTCGACTGACTTATGGTTGAAAATCTGCCGAATAAGATTAGCCCCAACACTCGTATTGGGCTCCATCAATTTCCTGTGGAAATGGGCAAATGGAAGCACAAACCTATCAATCAACCCCGCCAATTCATTGGGGGTTTTGGCATTTGCAATCAGGCTATCGACATAGGTAGGCACCTGCGACGAAAGCATGAAAATTTTTTGGTAGGCATCGGTATCCTCAATTATGCTCCAAATGGTTTTTGGGAGATCGGCTTCGCCGTCGTAATCTAAATCTAACGCAACCTGCATCGACAAATTGGCCCCAAAATGGATTAGAATCCGAGCCAACCCGTAATTTTCAGCCTCCAGGGCGTGTACAATTGGGGGTACACCGTACGGATGAGCGATAGAATTTACATCCGCACCATGAACCAGAAGGATAACGGCAACCTCATCGGCCTCAACGGCAACAGCAAAGTGCAAAAGCGACATCTTTACAACTCCCGAGTCAGAATCAACCGCAACCAAACCGTTGGGATCGACACCCTGATTCAGCAGTTCACGTACACGATCGACATTTCCCGTCTCGATGGCAACATCAATTGATTCGTGAGTAGCAGTATCGGGCATTACCTGGAATAGCGGATCGAGCACACCAACGCACTGGGGCGTAAAGTACGGACGGTTAGTAATGTACCGATCGCGAGCGATTACGCCAACCTCATCGGGGGCAAATATACTAACACCGCTATTGATCAACTCCACCACCCGATTGGTCTGCAGATAGCCAATAGCCCTATGCAAATCGCGAATCTGTTGAAGTTCGGAATTTTGAATTGCATCACCATTCATCTTCAAAAGTAACCCGCGCAACCACTCCCAACGGGAATCGAGCGCATCGAGCAAATTCGAATAGTAATTCGATGTGGGCTCGGGAATCAACTGGGGCATTTTTGATACAACAAACCCAGCGAAATCGCGATTCTGCGCCTCTACAGCCTCGAGCAGCACATTATAATTTTTGTACTGCACAGCACCAACACAATCCCTTACAAGTTGCTGCGCCCGCTTATTCTGATGGGTTTTAATCAGCAGGCTTAACTCCTGAAGTTTAATAGAGGAAGCGAATACCCCCAAATTTTTCTCAATAACCGGCAGCATATGCCAACTCTCATCGCCACCGGGACTAATAATGATTTCGTCAAGCACATTGTTGGGCAAGCGGTTTTTTAGATAATAATCGCTAAGAAAAATATCGAGAACCCGCTCGGACTTGTTCTCCACAACAGTTGACAGAACAATTGAATACATATCCTCGGGTGTAGCGTACTCCTTACTAAGCCCAATATCCATAAGCCGCTTAAACCATACCGTGTTATCGTGCTTACAAACGGCGGTCAACATCTCGGTAAAATTGTTTCGGCACTCCACGTAAAGGGGCGATTTTAGTAAAATACCAATCATCCACTCCACGGTTTGATTGCTACTGCTATCAATGGCCATCTCGAACAATGCCGCACCATTACCATTGCCCAAAATTGGCATTCGGTACTGAACGCCTGTAGAGCCGGGAATAATCCGGGGGTTAACACCCGACACATAGGCGCGGATATTGAGCTTCAGCCCATTGTCGACAGCATACTTAAACACGCCCAACTTGTTGGGATCGGAAAACTGGTTGTCGGGAAAAACGCACAACGAATTAAAATTGGAGAATATATTGGCATTACTCCCATGCAACAAACGGATTAACTCCATATTGCCTTCGAAAAGGGCTGTTGATAAAAGATGATCCGAGGCACCCTGAACATCAACCCTAGTAAAGTAATCCGCAATATTGATTTGAGTATTACGGAGTAGCAGCAGTACCTGATCGAGACTTAACTCCTTAACAGCACCCAGCGCATCGCTAACAATAACGCTATCGCCGAAAAGCAGAGCAAAGTCAACCAACGATAGGCCAACTGGGGTTGGAGCGCCCAAAGCCTCGGACGACTGCAACAGGGGATGAACCACCCCGTGATTCCCGCTTACCACATGCAAAAGGGTTTGATCATCGGAGATAAAGGGAATGTACGTACCGAAAAAATCCTTAACGAACCGAGGCTCGGCTGCCAACATTTTTAGCCCATCGGAATTAAGCCGAAGTCTTTGCGAAGGTTGAATTCGGTTGAATTTAATCCCGTAAAATAGCACGTATGGGTTCGGAATCTGAAAATCGGCACTTTGGGCAGGAATTTCGCTGAATGGAAATAAATCGTTCTGCACATAATACTCCGACACCCGGCGCCCCCCGTACACAAAGGTTTGCTGCAACAACCTACGATCGGTAATTAAATTAGGATAAGCCTCGTCAACAACCCTAATCAACTCCAAATAATCGGATCCAATGGCATGCCTAAGCATTTCCTGCATAACCTCGATATCCAAAACCGACTGAACATTTTTGGCGTAATCGCCATACACGGTTTTAAATGCCGACACAAAATTGGAGGCCAACTGCTCACGAACCTCCTTGCTGGCATTAGTACTGGAGTATATGGCATTAATTGAACCCAAAAGATTATTCACGGCTGGCAAACCTTTCCCCCACAGGCAATTGCTATCAATCAATATGTCAGCTATACCAGTTTCGGACTGCTGCACCAATGGCTTCGAAGAGCTGTGATTTAATAACAAATAGGCTAAATCGTGGCTATAATTGAAATCATCAACCAATACCCGAACGGTATTCAGCGATGGTGTGTAACCCTTATCGAGCAATAATTTGATTAACACAGAGCAATATTGCGAATTATGCACAATTGGCATAGTCAGAATGCTCTCGGCAATCCCATCGGCTAAAACGACCTGCTTGGGGAACTCACAACCCTTTTCGAGTAAAAACCACAACACCACGGAAGCATTCGGATAGCTATCCATTTGCAGGAACTCACTTAAGGCACTACTGGATAGCCCCTTTCGGTATAGCCACTCCAACGCATCGTAATACTCACTAACCTTAACATCTAGGTCTGCATGATTCTTCCGAACCAATTCAACAAATGCATAGTCGATATTAGTTTGATTCCATTCAAACTGGGCAGCACTACTATTTTCAAAAACGATACCAGCCCTGTCGCAAATTTCGCGAACCTGAAGATCGGTTTTCTGGGCAGAGCCAGAGTAAACATGGCCCATTAGGTAAGCCAGTGTGAGTGTAAGTTTTCTCATCGCTAAAAAATTTTTGATATAATGTTTGTAAAAATTTTCAATACTCCTCTTCCTCGTGTAAACCAAGAACAAATAGTTCAAAATTTTCGGCTAACAATGTTTTTCTATAACTAAACTCCTGCTCAACAAGCACAACCCGGGGCTCTCCGCTATTGCCACACTCCGAGTAGTCGAGCATCACCATATCGTGCCCGGCCGAGGGACAATCACAAATGTAAACCCCGGTATTGGGATACCCCCACTCCTCCATCATAAACTTACTACCCTGCTCGCCACAAAGCGAGCAGCACTTAGTTCGGCCAATGCCCAAAAATCCAAATATAGTATAATCATCGCCACTCCCATCGCTGTCAGTTTTAGTAAAACAGCACTTTTCAGGAATGCCTCCGTTATGTAATTTCATAAAATCGACGTACGACGCGGGCAACTTATAACCCAAATCCTGCTCAACCGAACTAATCAAATCGGGCAATGGGTACTCCTCAACGTAATTCTTAAGAGCATACTCGGAGTTTCTCCAGAAATTGGAAAAATCAAACCCTTTAAAAAAAGTTTGCGCCATACTAATCCTGTGCCTTGGTCTTTTTACTGCCTCGGTACAGTTCAAACTTCTGCAAGCGGCACTCCAACGAGCCGTTGAAAAGTTTAATTTTACGCGATGGACGAAGTCCAAAGTTCTTAAGGGCATCGTAATTGGCGCTGATAATCCACGCATCGCATCCTTGGTAGAAATGCTTTAAACGAGAACCCATATCCTGGTAAAAACGGGTTATCTCCTCCAACTGCAAACGCTCGCCGTAAGGCGGGTTCATAATTACAAGCCCATTTTCGCAATTATGCGATGAGTTGAAGAAATCGGTTCTGTCGAAGGTTATCATTCCCTTCACCTCGGCCCTCTTGGCATTGGCAACGGTAATATCAATTGCACGATTATCAACATCCTGCGCAAAGATTTTAGCCTCGCAGGGTTTAATTCTTGCCTCCGCATCGGTTTTTATGCTATTCCAAAGCGCGGAATCGAAATCCTTCCAGCTCTCGAAACCAAAAGTACGGTTGCGCCCTGGAGCCATATTGCTTGCAAGCATGGCAGCCTCAATGGGGAAAGTACCAGAACCACACATAGGGTCGATAAAATCGCTTTTTTTGTCCCAACCAGTAAGTAGAATAATACCGGCCGCCAGCACCTCGCTCATGGGCGCCTCGGTTTGCTGCTGTTTGTAATTCCTGATACCCAACTGTATTCCTGAACTATCGAGCGACACAACCACATCCCTATCGTGAATATGAATATTTATTCGAACATCGGGATTCTCGGTATTCACCGAAGGCCGAATCCCGTGCCTATCGCGAAACTGGTCGGCAATGGCATCCTTGGTTTTCAGCGCAACATACTTGGAATGGGTAAATACCTCGCTGTAAACACTGGCATCAATTGCAAATGTTTGCTTGTAGGAGAAATATTGCTCCCACTCTATTTTCATAATTTTATCGTAGAGCTGTTTCTCGTTATTAGCGTAGAAAGTGCTAATGGGCTTAAGCACCTTAACCGCGGTTCGCAGGTGCAAGTTACACTTGTATAGCATCGCAGTATCGCCCTTAATGCTAACGGCACGGCTAAGCACTTCAATATCCTCGGCACCAAGATCCTTTAACTCGCTGGCAAGAACCTCCTCCAAGCCGAATAGGGTTGTAACAATTATCTCGAATTTTTCCAATGTGGTATGTATTTTTATCACCCAAAAATACTGCATTTATGGTTAAGGAAAAAATTGTACGGTCATTTGAGTATCTTTGCGGGAAGAAGTGGATAAAACACTTGGAGTGATGGAGTGATGGAGTGATGGAGTGATGGAGTTTTGTTCACGGGTATAAATGCAATTAATTTACATTTTAAATAGTTGAAAGTAGCAATTATTGGTGGTGGTGCGGCTGGGTTCTTTGCAGCAATTTCGGCTAAGGAGAATTATCCCGATGCCGATGTGGTGATTTTTGAAAAGGCGCAAAAGGTTTTGTCGAAAGTGAAAGTTTCGGGTGGTGGACGATGCAATGTTACCAATGGCTGCGAAACTATTGATGAATTGATTACGGCTTACCCTCGCGGTGGACGTCAACTTAAAAAGGCATTCTACGCTTTCAGTAATTTTGATACAATAGAATGGTTCGAATCCCGGGGTGTTCCGTTAGTCACCCAAAGCGATAACTGTGTTTTCCCAAAATCGCAGGATTCGCAAAGTATTATCGATTGCTTTTTGAGACAATGCAAGAAACTTGGCGTAAAGATTGAAACAGGCAAAGCTGTCAAAAACGTTATTGCTCAAGATGATAAGTTGAAAATAGAATTCAGGGATGACGAAAACAACCCACAGGAATCTGATAAAGTGATTATTACCACAGGTGGCTCATCGAATTACGCTTCGTTTAAGTGGATTGAGGATTTAGGTCATAAAATTGAGAAACCCATTCCATCACTTTTCCCCTTCGATATTCCGAACAATCCGGTAACTGAACTTATGGGAATAGTGGTGGAGAATACGTTGGTAAGTATTCAAGGAACAAAAATAAAATCCGAAGGGCCACTGCTAATAACCCACTGGGGAATGAGTGGCCCTGCAATACTAAAGCTATCGTCGTTTGGAGCGCGAATTCTGAACGAGACAGGCTACAACTTCAATATTCAAGTAAACTGGACTAACGAGCAAAATTCAGAGTTTGTGGCGGAGAAACTGAATGAAATTGCAAATCAGCACCCCAACAAAATACTATCAAACATAAGACCCTACAACCTTTCCGAGAGACATTGGCTTTACCTGCTAAAAAAGGGTGAATTGCCAGAGCAGAAAAAATGGTGCGAATTGGGCAAAAAGGGAGTAAACAAACTGGCAAATACTCTCACAAACGACATTTACTCGGCTAAAGGCAAATCGACATTCCGCGAGGAGTTCGTAACCTGCGGCGGCGTTAGCCTTCAAAATATCGACATGAACACTATGCAGAGTAAAGTTTGCAAAAATTTGTACTTTGCTGGTGAGGTTTTGGATATTGATGCAATTACGGGGGGGTATAATCTGCAGGCGGCATGGACCACGGGGTTTATTGCAGGGAAACTGCTCCAATAGCATAAAACTAGAAAAATAACGAATAGCTGTTTATTTCCGAAAATTTGGATTTATATTTAGTGCATCAAATCGGACTAATACTTTTGCAGAAAAATGGAGAAGGTGATTGAAATCAAGAATGCCAATATCTTTCAGGAAGACAACCTCATACTTTCGGACGTTAGCCTCAGCATCAACAAAGGCGAATTTGTTTACATAATTGGCCGGGTGGGAAGTGGTAAAACAAGTTTGATAAAAACAATTACGGCCGAACTCCCCATGAAGGAAGGCGAAGGTACCATTTGCGATTTCAACCTAAAAACGCTAAAACGCAAGCAAGTCCCCCACTTACGCCGACGCATCGGAGTTGTGTTTCAGGATTTCCAACTGCTAACGGATCGGAGCGTTTACGACAACCTACTCTTCGTGCTAAAATCGACCGGGTGGAAGGATAAAGCCAAGATAAAGCAACGCATAGCCGATGTGCTCGAAATGGTTGCGCTTAAGTTTAAGGACTATAAAATGCCACACCAACTCTCGGGCGGCGAGCAGCAGCGTGTTGTTATTGCCCGTGCACTCCTAAATAACCCGGACATAATACTCGCCGATGAGCCAACCGGCAACCTCGACAGCGAGACATCAGAAGGGATTATGCAGATTATGCAGGAAATTGCAGCTAACGGCAAATCGGTGCTAATGGCGACACACAACCATCACCTCATAAAGAAATTTCCGGGGCGCACCTTAAAATGCGAAAAGGGAAAACTCACCGAAACCGAGCAGGTTAGCGAAATTGATTTCGACAGCCTGATGGAGTAAGCTAGATAAAAGCACAATCGCCATCGCCATCGGCAAAGCGCAGATCCAAGCCCCTCAACCGATCCACCATGTAATCGGTGGCAAGGTACTCGCGCTTACGCGTCCTCACCGACAGGAAAAAAATCCGATGCCGTCGCAATTCGCGGATCAAGCAATTATTATACGATACAATGAACGTAGCATTCAATTTCTTAGCGTGCATTAGCACAACCCGAGCCATCAGGCCGGCATGCTCCGGCTCAAAATACGAGTAAGGCACCGACAACCGGGTGTGGCTATGCTGAATGTGCAACATCCCAACACACTCCCCGTAGCGGAATACTTTTAGCACGTACTGGTTAAACACGGGCGGAGCCGAAGCAAAGAAATATTTGCTGGCTATCCGATCGCCAAGCGGAGCCGACTTAAGCCATGGAAAACGCAGCACCCAATTCCACGAATCGCGCGATCGCCGGGTAAGAGTATCGGACGTGGCATCCTCGAGCATACAACACAGCTCCTCATCGGGACGACTAAAGTACTCGAGATCGACCCCATTCGGCATCGTAAGGAAATGACGGAAAAAGAACGATGGGTTCAACCCATTTATCACCCGCTCGAGTATGGCAAGCATAACATTGCGGTGCCGAAAGGAGTTGTACGAATGCAGAAAAGTTGCTTTTAGGTAAAATCGGGCTCCAACCACATCAATTAATTTCACAAACTTCTGCGATTTAGAGTACACGTGCTTGGCGTAAGGGGTAAAATTCGACGTGAGCAACCGTTGATTCCAATCGGCATCAATAGCATTGAGCAGCTCTGTGGAAATCCCTTTGCGCCTGTACTCTGCATGTACCCACGAGGCGCTAAGCCAGGCAATCTTAATGGGCTCACCATTGATATACATATTATCAGGAAGTACCGTTCGGTAACCAATCAACTTATCGAAACGGTAGGCTAGGTAGAGCACCACATCGGACGAGTCGGCATTGGGATTGGACATAAAAGACATTGCCCGGAGCTTGCTAATGGGCAGCACCTCGCGGCTATCGGCCGAAAGATCGTTTATGAATACGGATAGTTCCCGTACCGTTAATCGTGCAATTGTAATCATCTCTTAAATAAACGCAAACATTGATAAATACTTCTTAACCGGAAAAAAGGGATCAAAAACCAAGGCAACCTGTCCACCGAAAAACGGGGGTAAGTCCGAGGCATGGCTCCAAACCCAGCGTAAAAACGGGCAACCGATGGAATCATCGAACCTTCGAAATCCAACACAACATGGGACTCGGCATTCCAACGAATAATCTGATCCACCACGGCAAACATAGCTCTGCTATAAAAACCCTGCTCGCTGGAACAAGCAAAAAGGTAAATTAATCGCCCATTACCCTTCACCAAAACAGTTGCGGAACAAAGCTCTCCGTTAAAATACGCCCCAACAATTTGTCCTACGCCCCTATGCATAAGACTACGAACGAGGGTACTTTGCCTCTCAATAGCCTTACGGGGGAGGCGCACCGACGAGTACGTTTTGTGAAAAACTAAAAAATCGTCCAAAGACACATCGTCCCTCACCTCAACACCCAAAGCTAAAGATTTCAGATTATTCCGACGAGTATTCTGCTTATACCGATTATAAATGGAGGTGTACGGTTCAACCAAATCCAAGCAATAGGTAAATCGCTCCGAGACTCCGGGACAACCATCGCACTGGTTATACACATTCATAAAAACATCTACAAGTCGATACCTTTGTGGAATGTGTTGAATAAAATTCTGAAGAATTGAAGCCGTAATATGCCCCCCCGAAAACAAACCCAACTGCTGCACAAATAGGGGCTGCAACACAACATCAACACCGAATCGGCGCACAGCGGGCAGCGGGAAAACATAATGGTAATCGTCGCCAACCAAAGCGCACCAACCGGGCGATACAATATCCAAATACCACGAATATGCATACACCACACCGTTAATCGATGCATCAATACAAGCATTCCAACGGGAATCGTCAATTTCGGATCGTTTTAAGAAATCAATCCGCATCTCCACCTCCTTCCAAATAATTAAGCGTGGAGCGGAGCACATCAAACCACCCGTCCCCCTGCTCGTAACCCGACAAATAATCGACATGCCATACACTTACAAATGTACCATCAACACTGCGAATGGAGTTTATTATTGACTTAATAAGCGCCTTGGCCTGGTCTGGCGATATTCCCTGCCCAACAAGGGTTGAGTCCATCACGGCAAAAGGGAACACCTTGAGGTTAAGGGAAACCTCATCGATTAAATCGTAAAAAACAAAAGGAGTACAAGTACCTGCCCTAAAACCAGCAGCATCGGAATACCCCATGGAGTAATCCTCGGTAATTCCAAATTTTACGAGAATTCGGTATGTAAAGGGAACCCTCAACCGCAGAAAATGCTGCCGACTACACGCAACATACTGGTTATAGGTATCCACCAAGTCGGAAATTTCGCGTTTCACCTCGCCGTCCTTTAAAAATGAGCGATACGAAGGATGAATTCCAATTCTGAAGCAATCGCCCAGCAAACCGATAAGCTTGCGCATGGATGCCGATTTAACGGGAATAGACTTATCGTACTTGCCCCAGCGCCCTACATGGATAAACCAAATGGTTTGAGGCCCCTCAGGCAGAAAGTCGATCAAAGTGCTATAAATATCGAATGGATCGGGAATACGCCCCAGCAAAACCTTCAACCGGAATAGCAACCGGGGCTTCTGGCCCTTACACAGTTTACGCATTGATGCCAGGAAAATTCGCACCAGTCCCTTTCCCTTTATGGCATAGGCTGAATCGAGATCGAATGTATGGATAAAGGAAAACTTGCGCGGTCTTCGGGTTAGCGAATAATTGGACGATTTCAACACATCCAAAAAACGATACGCCCACAAATCGATTATGGGAATATGCAAAAAGTTATTCCTAAAAGCCATGCTGAACTGCGAAGAATACCTGCAATGCGGATCAACCTTGCAGTTACGAACCGCATTGTACTCCTCGTACCGCGTAACCAGGTAAAAGGCTGCAGAAAAAATATCGAATGGAATCTTGGAATCCGGGGCTGTAAGCAGGAATGCTGGCAATCCCTGCCAATCGTGCACCTCAAACTCATGATGCCGAAGCCCCTCCTCGAGCAATAAGCCATGCGGAACCACCTGTAGCGAATCGCCAATCCGCTTATGCGAATACGATAAAACATGGCCATAGTACGCCTGAGCCTCGGTGATAGAGGTTGTGATTCGGTAATTAATCCGGAGTATATCCTTAAAGATAAAACGGAAAATATACTCAACCCGTGGCGTTATGTTGCGTGTATATATAAGGAGTTCCAAGTACCAGTTAATTTGGCACTAATTTAATGAAAAAGTTGGAAAGAAATAAACCTATCAAAAGAAGTTGATCAACAGCTCTTCGGCATTATTCCGAAGCTAAACAATTGCTAGGTATCAATATCAACCACAGTTATTCCAGAACCCCCAAACTCGATGTGCTCGTCGGCATAGGATTTAACGCCAGGCGCATTACGCAGATAATCGCGTATAACCTGACGCAAAATTCCATTCCCCTTACCATGTAGAATCCTCACACGCGAGATGCTGAGCATCAAGGCATCGTCAATCAGATCCTGCACAGCCTCAATGGCCTCATCGGCACGATAGCCACGAATGTCGATATCGGATTTAAAATTGAGTCTACGCTTAAAAGTATCGAAACCCGCTCCCGCACTGGGCTGTTCAATTGTTTTATTTGCCTTACGGAACTCGTTGGTGGAAATTTTCTCGAGCCTAACCAGCGGCACAACTGTAATCATATTCCCAAACGCCACCGAGGCCGATTGATTTGAGAGCGATACAACCTCGCCCATAAGGCTTTGCCCCGCAATCCGAACCTTATCGCCAACACCAATCACCTTCAAATCCTCCTTTGCGTTGGTGGATTCTACAACTTTCGGATCATTCGTTTGCTGCTGTTTACGCTCCTGCCGACGCTTTATTTGCTCAATCTTACGATCGATACTTTCGTCATGAACATTAATTGCCTCAACCTCTTTCTTAAACTTATCCAACTCCTCGCGCACCTGCTTGGTTGGCTCCTTGGCAGCATTGGCTTCCTTTATAGTGCGAATGGTATTTTCAATCTGTTTATTAGCATCGGCAAGAATTGCTTGTGCCTCCTTTTTGGCATTGGCAATTATTTCCTTGCGTTGTTCCTTCAGGGCTGCTAATTCCCCTTCAAGTTTATCCTGAAACTCCTCGGTCTTTTTATTCGTAATCCGAATATTATCGCGTTTCTTTTCCCAGTAACGCTTATCGCGCGAGATCTCCCTTAAATGCTTTTCAAATGTGATATAATCCTCGCCTACCTTGCTCGCGGCATCGTTTAGAACCGTATCGGGCAAGCCAATTTTACGTGCAATTTCAAAAGCAAAGCTGCTACCGGGCTTCCCAATCTCCAATTTGAACAGAGGTTCAATCTTTGCATTATCGAACAGCATTGCACCATTAATAATACCATCGGTATTCGCAGCAAAATGTTTAAGGTTCGAATAGTGAGTTGTGATAACCCCAAAAGCCCCTACATTACACAACTGCTGAAGAATTGCTTCGGCAATTGCGCCACCGGCCATAGGCTCAGTACCAGCACCAAACTCATCAATCAGCACCAAGGTTTCCCTCTGCGCATTCCGGAGGAAATGTTTCATATTGAGAAGATGGGAGCTATAGGTACTCAAATCGTTCTCGATGGATTGCTCATCGCCAATATCGATAAAGATTCCACGATAAATTCCCATCTCGGAGTTTTCCAATGCACAGGGCAAAAAACCGCACTGAAGCATATACTGTAACAACCCGAAGGTTTTTAGGCAAACGGATTTACCGCCGGCATTTGGCCCCGAGATTAGCAGAATTCGGTTCTGCTGGTTAACCTCAATATCGAGCGGAACGATTTCCTTGCCCTCACGTTTCAAACTCTTCAGCAAAATTGGATGCTTTGCCTGGCGCAGGTACGTCCCTGTAGAATTCTTTAAAATAGGCTTTGCCCCGTAATACTCTGTGGAGAATAAAGCCTTAGCCCTTATAAAATCGATAACTCCAAGAAAATCGTATGCCGATAGCAATTCGGGCTGGTATGGGCGGATGTTATCAGCAAAATCGACCAAAATCCGGATAACCTCACGACGCTCGTCGTACTCCAGCTCCCGAATCTCGTTATTCAACTCAACAACTTCAACGGGCTCAATAAAAACAGTCTTTCCTGTGGCCGATTCATCGTGAACAATGCCCTTCAACTTGCGTTTATTGGCAGCAGAAACAGGGATAACCACCCTACCCTCGCGGATTGATGGCGTTACATCCTGTTCCACCACCCCCTGTTCGCGGGCATTCCGCAGAATACTTTGAACCAACTTTGAGACGGAACCCTGCTTGGCGGCTATTGCCGAACGAATTTTGGCCAGTTCGGGCGAAGCGTTATCCTTAATTCTCCCAAACCTATCGAGTATTGAGTCGATACGCTCTACCACGTAGGGATAGTAAGCTACCGTTTTGGCCAGATCGGCGATATTGGGGTACTTCTCGGATACTTTTTTCAAGAAAGTAAGGATGGCCTTAATGGTTTCGAGCGAGCGTTTTAGATTTTGAAGTTCAACCTCATCGAGCCAAGTACCCTCCTTCGCAATTTTATTGAGCGAAGGGGTTAAGTCGTAGTAATTCTCAATGGGGAACGAATTCTCCATCAGGCAAATGGATTTCATCTCATCCACCTGATTAATCATCCTCTCAATTGACTCAAAATCGGCAACAAACTCAGCCGCACCCACCTTTGCCGCACCCAGCGGGCAAAGACATTTGGCCACTACCAACTCGCGAACCTTATCGAAACCGACCTTTTGCTCGAATGAATCGGGGTAAAAGTTGAACATTCCTTTTTTTTGCAAAATTATATAAAAGATACGAACTGTGCTACGACAGATTTACGAACCCTCTTTTCGATCATGAATAACTATTGAGACAAGACCGCAAAATACCTCGAAAGCATCGAGCAATGCCTAAACCAAGTGAAGCAATGCGTTGTGATATGAAATAGGTTAATCCAAGAAGATAGGGAGTTCTACAGAACTCCCTATCTTCAATAAAACTAGTAATTCGTGCCCTTTTCCTCGAAATAAGCCTGAGGGTGCTGACAAACTGGACAATTCTTAAGGGCTTTTTTTCCTTTATGAATATATCCGCACTTACGGCACATCCATTCAATCTCATCGTCGCGTTCAAAAACTTTTTCGGCCTCTACTTTTTCTAAAAGTGTTTTATAACGCTCCTCATGCTCTTTCTCTACCTTAGCAATCAGTTTAAATGCGACAGCAACCTTTGGGAAGCCCTCCTGTTCGGCTACCTCAGCAAAATGTGGATACAAATCGGCCCATTCCTCGTGCTCGCCCATTGCTGCAGCCCTTAAATTATCGGCAGTGGAGCCAATCACCCCGGCTGGGTACGATGCGGTAATCTCAACCATTCCACCTTCGAGAAATTTGAAGAACTGCTTCGCATGCTGCTCCTCTTGGCCTGCGGTAATCATAAACAACTCGGCAATCTGTTCGTAACCCTCCTCCTTTGCCACCTTGGCAAAAAAAGTATAGCGATTTTTCGCCTGCGATTCGCCGGCAAACGATTTCAGCAAATTCTTTTCGGTTTCGGTACCCTTGATACTTTTTTCCATTTTTCTGCAGATTAGTTAAACCAATTAATTATGATGGTATCAAACATACAAAAATTTAAAACTTTACAACAATTAATCTCGTAATTGGTTATTATATTTGCAACGGCAATTTATTTGGGGATGTGGAATAAAAGTAAAATAAAAGGGCTGATTATTGGGCTAATGCTAACTCTAGCATGGTTTCAAATATCTAACGTAGTACTTTTCAGCCATACCCATTACCTCAACGGCAAATACATAGTACATGCCCACCCATTCAGTTCAACTTCGGATCAGCAACCTATAAAGCAACACCATCACAGCAATCTAGAACTATTCTTTATTGCAATTGGTAGCAATGCAACATGCAACAACACAACCATCGAAATACCAGATATCCAGCCACTTTTTCCCATCCTTTTCAACTTCACCGAAACATTGCTTGCCAACGGCAACAGGCAATACTCCTGCAACAGGGCTCCTCCCTTTCAATAGCACCTGTATTACTGCAAAACGCACAAAAATGCCCATTACACATTCGCCAGAGTTATACCGCGATGTGTAATCCCCGAATCGGAAAAACAGAGCGAATCGGAACAAGAAACAATCAGGTGCAAAAAAGCAACAACACATCACACTAAGGTCAATATGTTATTTGAAAAACAATAACTAATTATAGGCCAAACGGATATACAGTAATTAACATGACAAACATAGCACGAATGAGAATCAGGATATACCTACTAAGCATTTTACTACTAGCATTCTATCATGCAAAGCCATTAACCCCACGTGTCACCAGTTTTAAGATTAATGGAAAAATAACCTGCAACGGGCAGGAAGTTCCCTTTGCCAACGTAATAGTAAAAGGCACCACCATAGGCACTGTATCCAACGAAGATGGGCAATTCAGCATATCTGGAGCCAAAGAGGGACGAGTAGTGCTAACAATTAGCGCAGTGGGATACAAACCACAAGAGGTAGAAGTAACCATTGCAGCAGATAGCCCTTCGTTCATCAACCTAATTCTGGAGGAGGATGTAATGAACCTTGAAGAGGTTGTTGTATCGGCCGACCGCAACTCCCAGAAACGAACTCAGGCCCCCGTAATAGTGAACACTATTACCCCAAAGTTATTCAACACCACACAATCGGTAGTAATTGGCGAAGGACTAAACTTCATGCCCGGGCTAAGGCTCGAAAACGACTGTCAGAACTGTGGATTCACCCAGGTTAGAATGAACGGGATGGAGGGCTCGTACTCGCAAATCCTAATCAATAGCCGCCCAATATTCAGCGGGCTTGCTGGTGTTTACGGGCTCGAACTAATTCCTGCCAATATGATTGAACGGGTAGAGGTTGTAAGAGGCGGAGGCTCTGTGCTATATGGCAGCAACGCCATTGCCGGAACAATAAACATTATACTCAAAGACCCAAACTTCAACTCCTACGAAATTGGGTTAAACTCAGCCATCAACGGCATTGCCCACTCAAAATCGGATGGAATTGCCGCAGATTACTCCACCAACTTCAACACATCATTCGTTACTGACAATAACCAAACCGGCTTTACCATTTACGGGTTCATGCGCGAACGCGAAATGTTCGATGCCAACTCGGATGGCTACTCCGAAATCGCCCCAATTGAGAACCTGAGCTTAGGCAGCCGCCTATGGCAGAAAATTGGGAGCCGGGGAAAATTATCGCTCGATCTGTTCAACATCCGCGAAGAACGGAATGGAGGGAACAAGCAAAGCTATCCCCTTCACGAAAGAGACATTGCCGAAGCTGTAAAGCACGACATGAAAGCCGGCGCATTAACCTACGAACGGTTTTTCCGCCAATACGACCAGCTGTCGGTTTTCCTATCGGGACAACTGCTTGATAGGGACTCATACTACGGAGCCAACAAAACCCTTAAAGGCTATGGCGCATCGAAGGATATGACTTACAGCACCGGGGTACAGTACAAGGGCTTACTCAACAAATCGACATTTGTGGTTGGACTCGAAAGCACCGGAAGCCACCTAACCGATAAAAAGCTAGGAGCCCCCGACCTACTCCATCCAACCTACGAAACCGATCCCATAAGTGGCGACACCATTAACGTTACGTTTCCCCACACCGAAAACACCCTGGTATCGGATCAATCGCTAATCACCAATGGTGCATTTGCCCAGTACGAATTGGGCTTTAGCCAATTCAAACTAACCGCTGGAGCCAGAGTCGATCGCTACAGCATAAAGGACAACTCTCAAGCCGGAAACGATAAAACAGGCAATGTATTCATACCCCGGGTAAGCCTGCTTTACAATGCCACGAGTTGGCTACAGGCCCGAATATCGTATTCGCAGGGCTACAGAGCCCCCCAGATATTCGATGAAGATTTACACATCGAAACCTCCGGAACCAGACAGGTTTTACACAAAAATGATCCAAACCTAAAGCAGGAGAACAGCTACAGCTACATGGCCTCGGTAGATATCAACCGTAGCTTCGGCAATATACACACCGGACTCCTGATTGAAGCATTCTACACCCGGCTGTCCAACCCATTTGTTAACGAATTTGGCGAACCCGACTCTACTGGCACTGTGGTGTACACCCGCATAAACTCGAACGATGGTGCTGAAGTAAAAGGTATAAACTTCGAATTTAAGTTAAGAACCGCCAAGAAATTCTCCCTAGTATCCGGGTTCACAGTGCAAACATCGCGTTACGATGCAGCACAGGAATTCAACGAGCATAAATTCTTCAGAACGCCGAACAGCTACGGATACATCACCCTCGACTGGGATGTACTCCCCAAACTATGCCTATCGGCATCGGGCAACTACACAGGGGAAATGCTAGCCCCCTACTTTGGGACCAACGCCCCCACGTCCGAAGGGGAACTCCGCGAAACCGACCAATTCTACGACTTTGGGCTTAAGGCATCGTACACAATACCATTGAAAACCAACTCAATACAACTATTTGCCGGAATGAAGAACATACTCAACTCGTACCAAAACGACTTCGACAGCGGGATAAATCGCGATCCAGCCTACATATACGGACCTACCTCGCCCCGAACAATTTACTTTGGAATTAAATTTGGGAATATACTATAACCCCCATTACACATAATAAAAACGCGGAGGGCAATCGCTTCTCCGCGTTTTTTTTATTACCACAGGGAAAAAAGATGGGGCAATGTTGCGTAAATCGATGCGAAAGCATAATTTTGATCTATTATTTGACAACAAGAATTCAACATGAGGCACTCCCCCACTCAGTTTTTACTATTATTGGCAACCCTGGGACTTATTTCGGCCTGTAGCCTCCTACCCAAGCCCCCCGTGGCCGAAAAAGAGCACCACACCCTGGTAATGCATGGCGATACCCGTATCGACCCATACTACTGGCTCAACCAACGCGACTCGCAAAAGGTGCTCGACTACCTAATTGCCGAGAATGCTTACACAGAGGCCATGATGGAACCCACCATCCCCCTTCAGGAAAAGCTGTTCAACGAGATGAAACTTCGTCAGAAAGAAGAAGACATCACCGTACCAGTATTCCTCAACGGCTACTACTACTATATCCGCTACGAAGAGGGCAAAGAGTACCCCATCAACTGTAGGAAAAAGGGCATTCTCGATGCACCCGAAGAGATAATACTCGACGAAAATGAAGTTGCCGCGGGGCACAGCTACTGCCAGGTGGCAAGTTTGGACATCTCGCCAAACAACAAGGTACTCGCTTACGGAGTTGACACTATAGGACGGAGGCAATTCACCATTCATTTCAAAAATTTGGAAACAGGCAAACTAATCTGCTCAAAAATCGACAACACCACGGGAGCCATAGCTTGGGCTAACGATAACCACACGGTTTTCTATTCGCAAAAGGATAAATCGTTACGTCCATACAAGATTTTCCGACATAGCATCAAATCGCCAAACTCGCAGAGCGATGCACTGATTTACCACGAAACCGACTCCACATTCGACGTAAATGTGTACACCTCTAAATCGAGGGAACTCATCATGATTATGGCATCGAGCAGTACTTCATCGGAATATCGCTACCTAAATGCCAACAACCCATTAGGCACGTTCACCCTGATACAACCCCGACAACCTAAGTTGGAATACAGCGTTGAGCACCTAGGCTCAAATTTCTACATCAAAACGAACTGGAATGCAGAAAATTTCAGAGTAATGGAAACCCCCATCGCCAAGCCAGCGATGGATAACTGGAAAGAGTTAATAGCACACCGCAACAATGTGCTAATAATGGATATCGACATTTTCAAGGACTTTCTGGTAGTTAAAGAACGGAAGGACGCACTAATCCATGTAAAGGTGCTGCGATGGGCTGATAAAAAAGAATTCTACATCGATTTTGGCGAAGAGGTTTACACCGCTCTACCTTCGGTTAACCCAGAATTTGACACACCGCTGTTTGTTTACTACTACACATCGCTCACCACTCCGGGAGCCACCTACGAGTACAATATGCAAACCCAAGAAAAACGCTTAGTGAAACAGAATGAAATACTTGGCGACTTTACCCCATCGAACTACGAAACGAAACGGTTATGGGCAACGGCTAACGATGGCACCAAAATACCTATTTCCATTGTGCATAAAAAGGGAATAAAACTCAACGGAAAGAGCCCTCTACTAATATACGCCTATGGCGCATACGGCTACTCAGAGAATCCCACGTTCGATCCCAACCGGCTAAGCCTGCTCAACCGAGGTTTTATTTACGCCATTGCCCACGTAAGGGGAGGCGAAGAAATGGGCCGGAAATGGTACGAGATGGGCAAAATGCTGAATAAGCAGAACTCGTTTACCGATTTTATCCGCTGCACAGAATATCTGATAGAACAAGGCTATACCTCGCCCGATAGAATTATTGCGCAGGGAGGTAGCGCGGGTGGACTACTGGTGGGCGCCGTGGTCAATATGCGCCCTAACCTTTACAAAGGCATTGTGGCCGAAGTACCGTTTGTGGATGTACTCACCAGTATGCTGGATCCCAACCTGCCTCTAACCACTGGAGAATACGAGGAATGGGGAAATCCAAAGGATTCAGCACTTTATCATTACATCAAATCGTACTCGCCGTACGACCAGGTTAAACCCCAAGAGTACCCCAGCATGTTAATCACATCGGGCTACCACGACTCGCAGGTTCAGTACTTTGAACCCGCCAAGTGGGCAGCCAAACTAAGGGCTACAAAAACCGATAACAACTTACTCCTGCTTAAAATAGACATGAATTCGGGGCATGGCGGATTGTCGGGTCGATATGAATACCTAAAGGAACAGGCATTCACCTATGCCTATATGCTAAACACAGTGGGAATATCGGAATAGACCAGAATTACTCGCGAGTCAAAACATCAACATCGCCAACCGGTTCAACTTTTGCCTTGGGTTGATGTAACAACCGATGCGCCTCGCCCCTCTGCTCGGGGAAAAGCACCAACGTGGTAGGAATAATGGAGTATTTATCCTTTGGCCGCACGCTATCGCGCCACTTGAACCCTTTAAGAGTAACCTCTTCAATATCAATTTTATCGACAGGATAAAAGTTTGAATTTGGCTTATCCTTAAAAACAATCCGATTAACCTTATTATTACTAAAGTGGATAGTGATATTGGTGCAATCGACCCGGTTAACCATTGTGATGGTATCGTTTTCCTTGGCATAGTAGACCGATTGTCCATTCCCTAGCACATCCATTGTACGCATTTTCCCCTCAAGGAAATAGGCAAAAATGGACTTCCCCCGGATCTGATTGAAATGCGCACTATCCTCCATCGATGCGATAAATGCAGAGCCCACAAAATCCATTTGCCGAACCGATTTCCCATCGGAATAGGCTGTGATAAGGTTTGCCGACATCTGATTTACACCATTCCAGATAACCGGGTCAACGTGCATCACCAGCGAAGAGTCGAGCGAATTGGATACCATTGAGTCGCACACGCCCTGAAAATCGGAACGGTAAAAACGCACATCGCCCAAAGCCTTAACAATTCGGTAGGTTGAATCGGGTATTCCACAGGAGGAATCCTTGATGGTTTGCAGATACATCTTTTCGGCACGCAAAAAGAGCGTATCGCCCTTCTCAATCATCATCACATAGGGATTCTCGGTTATCTCTGCCTCCTTCCTATCGTCCCAATAGTTAGCCCTATCGCCATAGGCATAAACCCGGTTAACGGTATCCACCGCCACCACATTTCCAACAGCACGGGCATAACCGGCAACCTGATCGTAGAATATTGCATCGCCAAACAATCTACGCGTACCGGCCAGAACGTAAGCATGGGATTCCAAACTTGACTGTTTAAGGGTACGGTTATACCAACCCTGCTCGCAATAGGCAAAATTATCCTCGTTGTATATATAGGTAGCCCCATGAAAATTGGCCTTTTCAATCTCGGACATATACTCCAGCGAATCGGTATATATTGTTCCATCGGGGCTATACATCTCCACATTTTCGGCAAAAGAGGCTGTACGTAGCGATTTATTGTAATAGCCACGCCGACTAACCAAACGGGAATCCTTGCTGATTATCTCGCCACCGGTAAGATAGTATGCATAACTGGTTTTTGAGTTAAAAAAAAGAATATCGGTGGTAAGCGTAGCATCCTTATCAACCATCTTCACCTGTTGCCCAGTAAGTTTTCCAAGCGAAGTACTGCCATCAAAATGAAGCATATCGCCAGTAATGCGCGAATCCTCCTTCGTAATAACCACGTTTCCGAAAGCATCAAAGGAATTGTCGGCAGGATCGAGGTAAGCGCTATCGCAAACTAAGCGGGAGTTATCGTAGTTAAAACGCACATCGCCAATGTAGCGAATTATGTTTCGATCGCCAATCTTAAGATTTTTCATGGAGCCAGCTCTTTCGAGATGGACCACGGTTTTTTGCTGGGCGTACAAAATTGAGGTGCACAGGAAATGTGCACCCAATAATATCCAAAATCGCCAGGATAAAGGTTTCATCCGATACATTGAACCAATTTACTTAACCCAACCATTGGAGCTGAACTTACATCCCCTGAATGCAGGGTCGATACGGATAAACGTGGTTTTTTGATTTTTCTCCACCCACTGCTGCAGGATTTTATTCTCCATGCTCTGTTTGGCCACCACTTGTATCACATCGTAGTCGTCCTTAATATTAGCCTTATGAGCCTTATTAATTTTCTTCACTTTAATAACCTTAAACACCACGTTGGCATGTTCATCTCGCGACTCGAACGGAGCACTCATCTCCCCCTCCTTTAACTCCTTAATTACATAGTAATCCGAGGGTTGTAACTGATCCTTCTCAAATAGAGAAGTATTTGTATAGGGATTGATGATTAAACCGCCGTTGATATTGGATTTTTTATCCTCGGAAAAACGCATAGCGGCCATCTCGAACTTCAAACTATCGGACTTAACCAGAGCCGAAATACTGTCGAGTTTGGCAACCGCCTTGCTTAGCATGTCGGACGAATAGCTGGGTTTCATAAGAATGTGGCGCACATTAACCCTATCGCCCTTATTCTCAATCATCTGAATCACATGAAAACCATACTCGGTTTCAACAATGTTGCTCACCTGTCCCTCTTTAAGATTGAAGGCCACATCGGCAAAGGCTTTCACCAACTCCTCGCGCGAAAGGAATCCTAACTCTCCACCACGAATGGCCGAGGAGCGATCCTCGGAGTAGGCCACAGCAAGGGTTGAAAAACGCTCGCCTTTAAGTACCCGATCGCGAATGTCTAAAAGTTTTTCCTTAACCAAAAACTTAGCCTCGGCTGTGGATGGGGGAAAAATCATAATTTGCTGAAGAACATACTGATCGGGAATTAGCGGAAGACTATCGGCTGGCGAATTTTTGTAAAAGCTACGCACCTCCGACGGGGTGATCGACACCTTCTCAACAATTTTCTGCCGCATTTGCTGGGTCAGCTGCTGCTCGGAGATAACCTCACGCAAATCCTCCTTAATTTCATAAAGAGGTTTATTGAAGTAATTTTCAAGAGCCTTCTCAGAACCAATCTGGTTAATAAAATATTTCAACCGTCGGTCAATCTCCATGTCAACCGAAGCATCGTTTACAGTTAAGCTGTCGATTTTAGACTGAGCAAGCAACAATTTTTGGGTGAGAAATTGCTCTAGAATTGCGCATTTGTCGTCATTGTGGGTAATGGATCCCTGCATTTTCATCCGCATAATCTCCTGTTCAATATCCGAAAGGAGAATGCGCTCCCCACCCACAACAGCAACAACCTGATCGATTGCAGTTTGCGATCTCAAATACAAAGAACTATTCAATAACAAAAGCACTAAAATCAACGAAAATCGAAAAAATCTCATGGGAACTGTTTATTAGGTTTATAATACGCTGCAACACTAGAACATCTGAAAATTGGCGTTATCCTGAGCCTTATTGAAAAGGTTCTGCTCTAAATCTCGAATTAATTTTTGTTTGCGCGAGTTAAGCACAATCTGTTTGATATCCTCAATTACATACTCAAACGGAGCAACGCTGCCCTTGTTCATAACATCGCGGAAGTTCACAAGGTAAACAAAATCGCCATCCTCCATTTCAACGCTACGCTGGCGGGTAAACAACTCCTCGGGGTTTTGAATTGGGAATGGGATTTCGCGCAAAATTAAAGTTAGCGCAATCCATTTATCGCCAAAATAATCGTACTTGATTGAGGCTTGATAGGCTAAATTATCGAGTTGTTTCACATCCTCGTCGCGGGTCGATTTGTAAAGTTCCTTAATGCGCTGAATCTGGGGAGCCTCGCGTCTTAACTTAATATACAACGCTTTCACAATTGTTTCCTGAAGAACAAAATTATCCTTATGCTCGTTGTAGTAGTTAAGCAAATCGTCGTAAACCACCGAAGTATCCATTTTCTGCGTAATATACTCCTGCTCGTACTTAAAAATCAGCAACGATGTGCGGTAGTCCTCCAGTTGCCGGGCAACATTTTTCTGCGAATCGCTCAAATTCTGCTCGGCCATACGCAGCAAGAGCTGAGTTTGAATCCACTTCTCCACATAGGCCTTGGTAATTAATGCGCTATCCTCTTTCGAAACCCCACTTAAAATCAAGTCCTTAATATCAGTAGAGTAGAGATACTTGTCGTAAACACGCGCAATAGGTTTGGGTTTATCGGCCGATTCCATACACGAAGTAAACGTTAGAACCAGAGTTACAAAAAGTATAATGAGATTGGCAGAAGACTTCATTTTAACCATATCCTAATTATTAGTTTTTAACGATTCGAGCAGTTCGCTCCAAACCTCAGCATTGATGTTTACAGGATATTTAGCCCGTAAAGTGGTAATCCAGTTACTCTCCAAGTTCTCCTGATAATCGGCTACAACCTCACCTCTACAATCGTCGATACCTTTAACGTCGCCATGGGTTACCATGAGAAACTCTATAATTTCGAATGCACCATCGCGTCCCGGGTTCACCTTAACCCCATTTTTCCACGACTTGTAATCGGCAATTGCAGGAACATCAGGGCTTGCAACCTGGGTTTCGACTGTAACCACTTCCGAACTACCATTGTACTGAGCAATATAATCAGCAGGGCTTACATTCTGTTTCTTACGTTTAGCAAGGCCTTTCACTAACCGATCCTTAACCTTAACGTCCTTAACGGTGTAAACAGCATAGTGCACACGCTCACCCCACTTGTAAGAATCCTTGTGCAATTGATAATAATTAGCCAAACCTAAACTATCGGAACTTTTTTGCCAAACCAACTGATTGCTTAGTTCGAAAAGCAGCATGCCCTCCAAGTATTCCTGCGATAGCAGTTTAAAGTCAGGATATTTAAGCGGAAGAATGGACTCCTCGTAATCTAAAATTGTTTTACTAACCCACTCATTATATGCCATGCTAACAAATCCGGCCAATGAGTTGTGCCCAGCAAAGCGTTGGTTTTGCTCAATAAATTTAACAAAATCGGAAACGCGGTACTGGGGCTGATAGTGTGTAAACAATGTGGTGCCATTCTGCTGAGCCTGCGTACTCCACTCGCCCCCATCGAAACTGAAAAGGACAGCATCATTTTGAACCGGTTTTGCATGCCACTGTCCTTTATAAACAGTAGAGTCGAGCATATTCTGGACTATAAACAACTTGGAGGGATCCTCCTTAAACCGATAGGCAGACTTAAGTTTCCGAACAAACGACTCGCGAGATTTAGCATTTCGCGAATCACGGGTAACCAGCATTTTTATTTCGGGAAGCATTTCGGATTTCGATCCTATCTCCTTCCTGTCGAGCCGCTTAATAATATGCCATCCGAAAGGACTCTGGAATGGCTCGGAAACACTACCATTGCTAGGGATCGAAAACGCCACATTCTCCATCTCGGGAATAATTTGGCCTGAACCAATCCACGACAGTTCGCCTCCACTCTTTGCACTTGCTGGATCCTGCGACTCCTGACGGGCAACTGCAGCAAAGTCTTCGCCACTTTTGATCCGCGTATGAAGCTCCACTATCTTTTTACGTGCATTCTCAGCATCAACAGGTGATGCGTTTGGTGTTAGGCGAATGAGAATATGTGCGATCTTAACCTTTCCTCTTGCCGGACGCTTAGCGTGTACCTTTATAATATGGTACCCAAAACGGGTACGCACAGGCATCGACAATGAATCAACCGCCGTAGCGTAAGCTGCCGTTTCGAATGGGTAAACCATTTGGAACGCCGTGAAGAAACCGAGGTAGCCATTGTTGCGGGTAACCGAGGGATCGTTACTAACACCACGAGCAACATCGGGGAAGGGTTCCCCTTTGAGAATGCGAGTTCTTGCATCCATCGCTTTCTGAAAGTAAACCAAGGTATCGGACATTCTGGACAGTTCAGGAACATTGATCAGTATATGGCTGGCACTAATCTCATAGCGCATCCGCTCATAGGCCTCATCAATAAGTTGAACATCACTAACAGAATCGGTTAAGTAGGGTTGAGCCAACTGCTTAATATAGCCACGATACTCAGACATAAACGTAGCCGAAGTATCGAGTTTTAACTCCTTAGCCTCATGAACCTTTAGTTTAAAATTCACAAAAAGGGTCAGGTAATCGTTAAGAGTAGCAGAGTCGACACCATCACTTAATCCCGTGTTTTTTAGGTATATGCTTTTAAACTCATTTACCGTTACGGGCGAATCGGCTATTGTAAGTAGAGTTTTTTGGGATAATGGCTGCGATGCCACAGAATAAGGGATAAGTAAGGAGGCAATAGCCAAAAGAAATCCACAAAACTTTTCCATGTTACTGTTAATGTTTAAAACAACGAATATATGAGATTTGATAAGTGAAACGGCTCAATATCTACTATGGCCAGAGTTTAATCCAGGGAAGCCTACGCCCCTCCATCACGGCTATAGTTGGGAGCCTCGCGAGTAATTGCCACATCGTGCGGATGGCTCTCAATCATCCCAGCATGGGTAATTTTCACAAACCGAGCATCCTTGAGCCTTTCGAGGTTAGACGCTCCACAGTACCCCATTCCAGCCTTTAATCCACCAAGCATTTGGTAAAACACCTCGTTCATTGTACCCTTATACGGAACACGAGCCACAATGCCCTCTGGAACTAATTTCTTAATATCGTCCTCAACATCTTGAAAATACCGATCCTTAGAGCCCTGCTGCATAGCATCGAGCGAGCCCATCCCTCGGTACGATTTAAACTTACGGCCATTATAAATGATGGTTTCACCAGGCGACTCTTCAACACCGGCAAACAGGGATCCAGCCATAATACTATCGGCTCCGGCGGCCAGCGCCTTCACAATATCGCCGGAGTAACGAATACCCCCATCGGCAATAACAGGAACCCCAGTACCTTTAATTGCATTGGCCACATCCCAAATGGCGTTAAGCTGGGGTACTCCAACACCCGCAATAACACGAGTAGTACAAATAGACCCCGGGCCAATTCCCACTTTAACAGCATCGGCTCCGTTGTCAACCAACATCTTAGCGGCATCGCCAGTGGCAATATTCCCCACCACAACATCTAGGCTTGGGAACTCGCGCTTAACCTGCTTAAGCATCTCGTTTACGCCTTTGGTATGCCCATGCGCAGTGTCAATCACCACAGCATCGACCATGGCCTCGTACAGAGCCTGAACGCGAGCCATCGTATCGACAGTAACGCCTACGCCGGCAGCCACCCTTAAACGCCCCTTGGCATCCTTGCTTGCGCTAGGATTATCCTTAACTTTAGTAATATCCTTATAGGTTAACAAACCAATAAGCTTATTATTCTCATCAACCACCGGAAGCTTCTCTATTTTATGCTCCTTCAGAATTGCGGTAGCCTTCTCTAAATCGATTGATTTTGTAGTAGTTATAATATTCTTACTGGTCATCACCTCACGAATAGGCATTTTGAAGTTCTCCTGGAACCGTAAATCCCGATTGGTAACAATCCCGATAAGTAGCCCGGCATTATCAACAACCGGAATACCGCCGATATGGTACTCGCGCATTAAGGCCAAGGCATCGCCCACTGTTGCATCGGGATGAATGGTAATAGGTTCGTAAATCATTCCATTCTCAGCCCGTTTAACTTCTCGCACTTGCCTGGCCTGTGCTCCAATACTCATATTCTTATGGATAACCCCAATTCCACCCTCGCGGGCAATTGCGATTGCAAGAGCCGACTCGGTTACCGTATCCATTGCTGCGGAAACAATAGGCGCTTTAATCTCTATGTTTCGGCTGAAACGGGTCGACAAATCCACATTACGTGGTAATACCTCGGAATATGCAGGAACCAGAAGCACATCGTCGAATGTTAGCCCATCGGCTACTACTTTATCACTGTAAAATGACATGTTTGAACAGGTTATTGTTTAAAAATGCGGCAAGTTAAAAAAAAATAGCGGAACCTCAATAATTCTTCATTATCAATATCCAAATTGAGTGTTATATTTTGTGAAAGGCATCGGCATTTCAACCCCATGTTCAACCTAACCACAACAGTAATGATCAAACTATATACGCGGAATCGGCACTTACAAAAACCGCCAACACCTTAGCACGGCTAACACTTCGTTTTCTCATCTTTTGTACCTATTTTTGCGATAAACAATTTGGGTTTGGATAGATTTGAGCAAATACTTAAGCAGTACTGGGGCTACACATCGTTCCGGTCCATACAGCGCGAAATAATTGAATCGGTGTACAACGGTACCGATACCCTGGCGCTGATGCCTACTGGCGGTGGAAAATCTATCACCTTTCAGGTGCCAGCACTGGCCAAAGAAGGCGTTTGCTTGGTTATCACCCCGCTAATTGCCCTAATGAAAGATCAGGTTGAAAACCTAAAGCAACGAGGAATTAGTGCAACCGCAATACATTCAGGCCTATCGTCGCATGAAATTGACATAGAACTTGACAACTGCGCTTACGGCAATATAAAATTCCTGTACCTATCGCCCGAACGCCTAGCCACCCCCCTGTTCAAGGAGCGGGTCCGCAAGATGAAAGTATCGCTCGTGGCTATCGACGAATCGCACTGCATATCGCAGTGGGGTTACGACTTCCGCCCATCGTACTTAAAAATAGTGGAAATACGGGAACTCCTTCCACCCGATGTTCCTTTTCTTGCGCTCACAGCCACAGCCACACCCGATGTGGTTGAAGATATTCAGCAAAAGTTGGGGTTCAAAAACGGGAAGGTATTCCGCATGAGCTTTGCCCGCGACAACTTGGTTTACCTAGTCCGCAACGTGGAGGATAAGATTAAGCACCTCCTCAAAATTGCCAATGGAATTCCCGGAACCGGGGTGGTGTACGTCCGTAGCCGCGACAAAACAAAGGAGATTGCCCTTATGCTCAGACAAAACGGCATATCGGCCGATTTTTACCATGCCGGGCTAACCATGGAGATCCGCAACACCAAGCAATCGGACTGGCAATCGGGGAAAACCAGGATAATAGTGGCTACCAATGCTTTCGGCATGGGAATCGACAAGCCCAACGTTCGGTTTGTTGTACACATGGATCTGCCGGACTCGCCCGAGGCATACTTTCAGGAAGCCGGACGGGCTGGCCGCGACCAGAAACTAGCCTACGCAATACTCCTTTTCAACGAATCCGACACCCTTAAAATTTCCCAGCGGTTAGAATCCAACTTTCCCCCCATCGAGGAAATCCGAAGAACATACCAAGCCCTGGGGTCGTACCTAAACATTGCCATTGGCGGCGGCAGGGACGAAGTTTACGATTTTAACCTCATGGACTTTTGCTCGGTTTACCGCCTTAACTCGGTAAAAGCGTACAACTCACTAAAACTGCTCGAACGCGAGGGTTACATTGAACTCACCGACGAGTTGGACAATCCCAGCCGACTAATCTTCACTGTTAATAAGCAAGAACTATACAAATACCAAGTAGCCCACGCCGACCTAGATAAATTCATCAAAGTGATACTCCGCAATTTTACAGGCGTTTTTTCGCAGTACGTTAGGATTGACGAAGCATACCTTAGCCGACTGGCTGCTATCCCCACTGCAAAAGTATTTGAAAACCTCAAAACACTGAGTCATAACAAAATAATTAACTTCATCCCTAAAAAACGAACCCCTCTGGTAATAATGACCACCGAACGGCTCGACGAGAAAAACCTCCGCATCAATCCGGAATCGTTCCAAATGCTGCGTAATCGTTTTGTTTCGCGGGTTGACGCACTGATTACCTACGCCAAAAGCCAAACCAAGTGCCGTAGCCAAATGCTAAGTGAATACTTTGGCGAGAAGGACTCGTTCCGATGCGGGAAATGCGACGTATGCACACAGCGCAATGAGCTGGATATGAGCAAATACGAATTCGACATGATTCTGGACGGCATTAAGCAGGCAGTTTTGCAGAACGCATGCTCCGATGAAACCCTGATTGACAGCCTAAAACGCAACCCCGAACGAGTAATCAGGGTTATCAAATACCTACTCGACAATGGGAAACTGATCCGCAACGAGCAAGGGCTGTTAAACTGGCACTCATAACCCCCCAGCACACCGCTTGCTATTACATCTCACAGAAAAAACCAAATTCGTAGTTCTTTTTTCTCCGCCGTTATACCTATCTTTGTAGCCCAGAAAAAAAATCCACATGGATACCAAAAGTATAGTTTACAGCCGTAATGTAGTTGAGTTTGTTACCGTTACAAAGGAATTCTGCACATTCCTCGAAACCTGCGACCAACTCAAAACCAGAGCATTTGTTACAACCTGCAACAAACTGCTCCCCTTACTCTACTACAAGGGGACACTACTCCCATCTACCGAACCTGTTTACGACGAAGGGAATGAGCAATTTGTATCGGAGATGGACTACCGCATGGTAGAGGCAAAAATTGAAACACTCCTTGGTCCCCACAACGATTTTCTGGAAATCCACGACAAGCGTGCCGATGCCAACGATGGCCATTTCACAGCCAGCATAGCCGAATACTTAGCAGATATTTACCAAGACCTAAAGAACTTCACCATGCGATACCATATTGGCAATGTTGATGTTATGAACGATGCCATTTGGGAGTGCACCGAGAATTTTGGAGATATTTGGGGAATCCGTTTGGTAAACCTAATAAGGGCCTTCCATATTCTCACATTCGGGAATGTTGATCTCGACACCATCGAAAACCCAACTCAGAAAAAAACAAACGATAATACGTCCGAGTGGTTCTCATCCAACGACGACGATAACTAGCAAAAACAATGTTCACCCCAAACATCGATAACGACGATATAGTAAAACTACCGCGCCAAAACTTCCCTGGCGAGGCACGCGTTATCTCCACCCCCGAGGAACTCCAGGAGTGGATTCATGTTTTAAGCAACAGCCCAATTCTGGGATTCGACACCGAATCGAAACCATCGTTCAAAAAAGGGCAAAGCAATGGTGTTGCGCTACTGCAACTATCGACAGAAAATGTTGGACTAATTATTCGGGTGAAAGCCATGGGGATTCCCCCTCTACTGGTAAAAATCCTCGAAAACGAAAAAATTTTGAAGGTTGGCGCTGCAATCCGCGACGATTTAAAAGGGCTAAAACGTATCCACGATTTCAACCCCAAAGGGTTTGTCGACTTGCAAACAATCGCATCAAATTACAACATCGAGGGACAGAGTGTACGAAAACTTGCGGCCATTGTGCTTGGTGTTCGGGTATCGAAAAGTCAACAACTAAGCAACTGGGAAGCACCAACACTCACCAGCGCACAAATAGATTACGCAGCAACCGACGCATGGGTTTGCCGCCAAATATACATCAAGCTTAACACTATCAATCCAATAAACCCAACAAAATGAGCTATCCGAAAGTAATCCTAAAACCAGGCAAAGAACAATCGCTACAACGCTTCCATCCATGGGTATTTTCGGGTGCCATAAAACGTATCGACGGCACGCCATCGGAAGGCGAAACAGTAGAGGTACTCAGCGCCAACATGGATTTCTTAGGAATAGGACATTACCATTCGGGATCCATAAGCGTTCGGATTCTCAGCTTTAAGAACGAAACCATTGACGATAACTTCTGGGGACAAAAATTACAGGATGCGCTCAATCTAAGGCAATCGCTCCGGCTATACCCCAACCCAAACACCACTATATTCCGCCTTGTACACGGCGAGGGAGACAACTTACCCGGCCTAATTGTTGATATATACGGCGAAACCGCCGTTATCCAGTGCCACTCCGTGGGCATGTACCTACATAAGGAAACCATAGCCCAACAAATTATAAACCTATTCGGAGGCCGCATAAAAGGAGTTTACGACAAGAGCAGCGGAACACTCCCCATGCGAGAAAAGTACAACCCAACCGACGGATTTATTGCTGGTACAGGGAACTTATCGGGCATTTACGAGGAGTATGGCAATAAGTTTTGGGTGTCGTGGAGCGAAGGGCAAAAAACCGGGTTCTTTATCGATCAACGCGAAAACAGACGATTACTTCAGGAGTACTCCAAAGGCTTAAAAGTACTGAACACCTTTGGTTACACAGGCGGTTTCTCGGTGTTCGCAATGCGAGGCGATGCCAGCCAGGTTATTACCGTTGATAGTTCGGAAAAAGCCATTGCCCTATCAACCCAAAATATTGAAGAGAACTTTGGGAACACCCATAAGCACAAGGCCATAGCAATTGATACTTTTGAGTACTTACGGACTACAAACGAAACATTTGACCTCATAATACTCGATCCCCCGGCATTCGCAAAGCATCATGATGCGCTACGCAACGCGCTACAAGCCTATAAGCGGCTAAACCTGGCCGCAATCCGTAAGCTAAACCCCGGCGGAATTCTATTCACATTCTCCTGCTCGCAAGTGGTAAGCCGTGTCGATTTCCGAAATGCAGTTTTCTCGGCCAGCGCAATATCGGGCAGGGAGGTATCCATTCTCCATCAGCTTACGCAACCTGCCGATCACCCTATAAACATTTACCATCCCGAAGGCGAATATCTTAAAGGGCTGGTGCTCCGGGTAAAGTAACCGCAACCAGTTCCCCTAAGCGAGAATAGGAGAAACACGATTACCTCACAAAAACCCACTTGCTGGAAGTTGAGAGAGGTTCGGAGTACATATACTCCTCGGTATCGAACAACTTCAGATCGTCCACATCGGTCAACCTGCGCTTAATTGCAAATCGGGACATTAGCCCCCGAGCCCGCTTGGCGAATATGGGAACCACTTTGTAACCATCGGGCCGATTCTCTCGAAACTCCACAGTTATAACAGGAACGGCTAGTTGCTTTAAATCGACAACCCTAAAATACTCGGAGGACGCAAGGTTTACAAGAACACCACCGGCCTCCACCTCGCTATTAAGCATTGCGGTAATGGCTCTGCTCCAAAAACTGTAAAGCGATTGTTGCCCTTGCACTTTAAACGACGCTCCCATCTCGAGCCTATAGGGCTGAATGAGATCCAACGGACGCAACAAACCGTATAGACCGGAGAGTATGCGCAAATGCTCCTGCGAGTAATCAAAATCGGCGGCCTCAAAATCCTTCGCCATCAAACCGCCATACACATCGCCCGAAAACGTGAGAATAGCCCTGCGGCTATTTGATAAATTGAAAGGCGTAGCCCATTGTTGGTACCGCTCCCAATTGAGCATCGCAATTTTAGAACTCACACCCAGCATCTCCTCCAAACTTCGATACGGAAGCTGCTTCAGCTCAGCAACCAGCTCAACGGCTCGATCCAAAAAGTAAGGTGTTGAAAAACCCTCGCATCGGTTATTCTCAATCTCCGACAACGATTTAGAGGGAGATATTAGCATCTGAAAATTCGACATACCTATCGCATTTAATAAATAGAGCAAAAACACTATTTTACAAACAATTTTTTAAAACCTGGCTTAAAACCAAATTAAAATTTGTAATTTTAAGTTGATAAGGTTTATCACCCAAACAAATGGAATAAACTGAAAATAAAACCAATGAAATTGAAAAAAGTTCGGAGCAATTCCGCCCATACACCACCACCGACCCGATTATTACGAATCGTAACCCTGCTTATTACCATACTCGTATCGCAAAACGGTTTGCTACACGGCCTCTCGAACGATAAAATAATACTCCACCTAAACGGGAAGCACCAATTCCAGTTTGCGGGCTACTACGCTGCGCTGGAGAAGGGTTTTTACGAAGAGGCGGCCCTTGATGTTGAAATAAAAGGGATAGAATCAAACACCACTGCAATAGATGAAGTATTGGCAGGCCGGGCGCATTACGGAATAGCCAACTCGGAACTACTGGTTCGGTACATGAATGGCAGCCCACTGGTAGCCCTTGCCCCTATATTCCAAAGCAGCCCATCGGCCATTGTGGTAAGAGAGAACTCCGGTATTGTAAGCCCACAGGGCTTCTTCGGCAAATCGATAGAAATAGATACCAAAGGCGGCGGGAATGAGGTGCTGGCAATGCTTTACCTTAGTGGAATTAAACCCTCCCAAATTAAGGTGGTAGATGCAACCCTCTCGCTCAACAACCTATTGAACAGCAAAGTGGATGCCACCGCAATATATCAAACCAACGAGCCATTTTTCCTGGAAAAATTCGGAATCCCGTTCCGACTCATAATCCCCAAAAATTACGGCATCGACTTCTACGCCGAATGCCTATTCACCTCGCAAAGCGAACTAAAAAAGCACCGATCGCGAACGGAACGATTCATTGCAGCAAGCATAAGAGGATGGGATTACGCATTAAAAAACAAGGAGGAGATTGCCCGGCTCATCCAAACCAAATATAAATCGACCAAAACCATCGAGCACCTACTATTCGAAGCCGAACAGGTAAAAAAATACATACAGCCCGATTTCATCAACATCGGACACTCCAATAAGGGACGATGGTTGCACATGGCCGAAGTGCTAAGCCAAGTAGGCATAATTACAACCAACCGCAGTATCGAGGAGTTCCTATACAAACCAAACGGAAGCACAATCATAACCACGAACAAGCTGATAACCTTTGCTGGAATTATCCTTTGCGCAATAGCCGTTGTACTGCTCATCTACTTAAAAATAACGCACAAATCGTTCGGTAAAAAAAACATCATAATAGAAAAACAACAGCAAAAAATTGAACAGCAAGAGATAGAATTAACCACGCTCAAGCATAATATCGACAGCCTAAACAGCAAGGCGGTAGAACTGGAACGGTTCAACGAGTCGCTAACCTCCAACCTATCATTCGAAATCCGATCGCCCCTAAACAACATACTGGGATACTGCGAACTGCTCAACGCCCCCCACTTAAAAACCGGACAAATAAGGCAATACACAAAGGAAATTGCTAAAAGCGGACAATCGCTGCAACATCAAATCGAGAACCTGATAGAACTCTCGAAAATACAGGCAAATCAGTACAAACAGAACTACCAACGAATAAACCTATTTGAATTCCTAAGCACGCTACACATGCTAACCCTTAACGAGTTGAAGCTATTTGACAAAGAACACATAACCATCAAAACGGCAATAAGCGAGGAGGACATTGACTTCGACATACTTAGCGATAGGAGCACCTTGAGGAATATTTTTGTACGGCTAATCAGCAATGCAGTCAAATTCACATCCAAAGGGTACATTGAGCTCGGCTGCAAAAAAAATGGAAACGGAAACCTTCTTTTCTGGATTCAGGATAGCGGGTTGGGCATAACGAGCCAAAAAGTTAACCACGTTTTCACACCATTTGCAGCAGGAATGCAAGACGAGAAATTCAGCAACCTGGGCTTAGGCCTCCCCATAGCAAAAGGTTTAACCGATATTTTAGGTGGAAAAATATGGATTGACACCCTCGAAAATTCAGGGACAACAGTAAACATCTGCATTCCGGCAACACCTGTTGGAACCCGCAGTTCAGGTATGCCTACCACGCCGTATTACCAGCAGCAAGATCCCCCGGACTTACATACCAAATCGATTCTTATTGTTGAGGATATTCAATCGAACTTCATCCTGCTCTCAAAGATGCTTGAGGAAACCGGCTGTAAACTGCTCCACGCCAAAACGGGTGAGGAAGCCATTAACACCTTTAACGACAACCCCGCAATCGACCTAATATTCATGGATTTACGGCTGATAGATATGGATGGAATAGAGATTACCCGTAAAATCCGACTAACCAGCAGCCGGGTGATAATTATAGCACAAACCGCCTACAGTTCAGGGATTAAAGTAAATTTGAGTATCGAGGCGGGCTGTAACGACTTTATCACAAAGCCCATTAGCCGACTGGATCTTTTCAATATCCTACGAAAATACTTAACCCCCAAGGAAACCACTTAAACTTCAGCGGCGCCCAATGGGAAACGGGCAAGCGGGGTTACATCATGTGGAGAGAATTCCCCAGCCAAGAAACGGTAATACCCAACAATTGCAATCATCGCTGCATTATCGGTAGTATAGCGGAACTGTGGAATAAAAACATTCCACCCCTTGGCCTGTCCCAACTCGGTTAGCGCATTACGCAGCCCGGAATTAGCGGAAACACCACCAGCAATAGCCACCTCGCGGATACCGTACTTTCGGGCAGCCATCTCCACCTTCGACAACAGGATACTGATAATTGTATGCTGAAGCGATGCGCACAAGTCGGCCTTGCGCACATCGATGAAATGGGGATCCTCGGCCATCCTGTCGCGCAAAGTGTAGAGAAACGACGTTTTGAGCCCACTAAAACTGAAATCCAACTCCTTAATGTTTGGCCGGGCAAAGGAGAATGCTTGCGGATTGCCCTCCTGCGCCAGTTTATCCACCACGGGGCCACCAGGGTAAGGCAACCCCATCACCTTGGCACATTTATCGAATGCCTCCCCTGCAGCATCGTCGATAGTTTGACCAACAATCTCCATATCCAAATGGCTCCGCACAATGATAAGCTGGGTATGCCCACCCGACACCAAAAGACAAAGGAAAGGGAACTTAGGGTGATTCTGATTAATCTCGTCCTTCACAAAGTGAGCCAGCACATGCCCCTGAAGATGGTTTACCGCTACCAATGGAATATTCCGCGACAACGCAAACCCCTTGGCAAAGGATACACCCACCAGCAACGATCCAAGCAACCCTGGGCCACGGGTAAATGCCACCGCGTTTATCTCCGAAATATCGATGCCCGCCTTTTTGATAGCACTATCGACAACCGGAATAATATTGGCCTGATGAGCACGCGACGCTAACTCCGGAACAACCCCACCATAAATTCTATGAACCTCCTGACTACTAATCAAATTCGACAGCAAAAAACCATCACGAATTACAGCTGCAGAGGTATCGTCGCACGAAGATTCAATCCCTAAAATTGTTACGCTCATCGTTATTTTTTATTAAATCACAAAAAAAAGTGGAAATTGCACATGAATAATAGCAAAAAAACCAAGGTCAATTGCTATTTTCGGTACGCATTTTGGTTAAAATAGTTGCAATATTTCACGGAGCAAAATTATCAAAAAAATACTAAAAATATTAGTTTGGGCTGGTATCATAACTCTAGGACTGCCCACCATGTTCTGGCTTGCCATTCAAAGCAGCCAGGTTCAAACTATCCTTGTGTCGCGGGTTACAACGCTAATCCGCAACAACACGGGCATTAGCCTAAAAATTGGAGCCGTTGATTTTAGGCCATTCAACACAGTGCTACTTAAAAACATCTACATAGAGGATTTGAACAACGACACGCTGATACATGCAAAAACAATTAGCGTATCAATCCGTAGCATCCAACCCCAACAAGGAACTTTCCGGCTGGGGAAAGTCAGGGTTGACGGGGCAACTATCAACTTTGTAACCGACACGCTGGGTGTACTCAACCTCACAGCGCTTATCGATAAAATTTCGTCGGACACCACACCCTCTCCCGACACGGAGCTGTTTGTTCTTACCATGAAAAAAATAGCCGTTACCAACACCACATTCAGGCTAAAACAAACCACGCCCACCCCCATCGATTACGGGGTTAACTTTGAGGATATGCAGCTGAGCCAACTGAACATCGACGCTCGGGACTTTTACCTAAACGCCGACACTGTCGCTTTAGACATTAACGCCATGAACTTTACCGAAAAATCGGGGTTTAAGCTCGACAACTTTAGGGCAAATTTCAACATGTGTAGCCACCACCTTAATTTTGGGAAATTAAGAGTTCATGCACACGGCTCGACGTTGAGGCTAAACCATTTCAACATGGAATTCGATAGTTGGAAAAAATTCAGCCAATTTGTAACAGGAGTCCACCTTGATGCCGATTTTGCCAACACATACATAAAAACCAGTACTATATCCTACTTTGTGCCCACATTCAGGAATATCAACATAGCCTCAACACTCGATGGCCGGATTAAGGGATCGGTAAGCGACATCCGCGGGAATAATGTGATACTAACCACAGGCGCACAGACCACCATAGCCACCAATTTTAGCGTAACAGGGCTACCCAATATTGAGCAAACCCTACTCAATATCGACATGAAAGAGTTATCCAGCTCGCGGAACGACCTGCTCAGCATTAAGGGGAAAGATGACACAACCCCGCTAATCAACATCCCGGAGAACCTTAATGTGCTTGGAAAAATAACCTACAGGGGAAATTTCACAGGGTATATCAACAATTTTGTGGCGTACGGAACAATACAAAGCGCCATTGGGAAACTTGCCGTTGACCTATCGTTTATCCCAGAAACAAAGCAGGGGGTAGCATTTAACGGGAATGTAAGCGCATCGAACCTCGACATTGGGAAACTTGCCAATACCGCCTTTTTGGGCAAAACAACCCTTAGCGCCAAGGTAAAAGGGACATACGACGGAGCTGACAACATTAAAGCATTTACCGATGCTACAATAGAATCGTTAATTGCCAATAACTACAACTACTCCGACATTGTAATTTCCGGAAACCTTAGCAACAAGAACTACATTGGATCCGTACACCTAAACGACCCCAACTGCAAACTCAACTTCTTGGGAAAAATCGACTTTACTGATACCATCCCGGTATTCGACTTTTCGGCATTCGTACCCAAGGTTGACCTGGTAAAACTTAACTTTAACAAAACCGACTCTATTTCGGAAGCATCGTTCCTGCTCACCACTAAATTTGCGGGAAATAGCCTAGACAATAGTAAGGGGGAGATTAAGGTATTAAACTCATCGTACAAAAATCAACGCGGCGAATTTAAACTTGCCGATATCACAATTAATGCCGACAACTCGGCCAATAGCAAAATAATTAGCCTGAAATCGGAATTTGCCGAGGCTGAAATTCGCAGCAAGTACAACTACTCAAGAATAGCGGCATACCTCACGGATCTGTTCTACAAATACGTACCAGCGCTTAACCCCAACAGCCAGCACCAACAAGCCCAAATCACAGGGGTTGACAAACCCGAGCACAACGATTACCTAATAAAATTCCGACTAAAAAAGACAAAAAAAATAACCAGCGTAATAGCCCCTAACATCCGAATTGCCGAAAACTCTAGTGTATTCGGAATCCTCAATCCCGACCTACAAACCCTCATATTCAAGATTAAAATCCCCGAAATACAAGTAGGCACCACCACGGTAAAGGATTTAAGCATCGATGGGCAAACCCGCGATAGCATTTTAAGCGCAAGCATAACCACCCCAACCATCGGCTTCGGCGAAAATGCCATACGGAACTTCAAGATTAACACCAACATAAAGAACAACATAATGCACATTGCCTTAGGGTGGAATAACCCGCAATCGCCAGCAACCCACGGGCTAATTGAGGCATCGGCAAACTTCAGCGAATCGGGCAAAAATGGACATATTGCGCAACTCAACTTCACCCCCTCCGAATTTATACTAAACGACTCCACCTGGCAACTGTCACCATCGAGCATCACCATTGACTCCGGACGCATATCGATTGATAAATTCAGGATTAGCAGCCAAAATCAAATGCTAAACATACACGGCAACATATCGGGGATACCCAACGATACCCTGTCGGTAAACCTCAACAACCTCAACATATCGTACCTCAATGTGTACCTTCAAAGCTTAGGATACCAACTCAATGGAAGAATAAACGGGAATGCCAAAGTAAACAGCCTATACACAACCCCAACCCTACTAGCCGACGTTAATATCAACAATCTAACCGTAAACGCCGACTCCGTTGGAAACATCAGTTTTAAAAGTATATGGAATAATGAGGAAAGGCGAATGGCTATTAACGTTACAAACCGGAACCACGACTCCACCACATTCAGAGCAAATGGCAACTACTACACCGAAAACAATCAACTTGATTTTGATATCGATATAAACCGATTCAAACTATCGCATCTGAATCCAATCCTAAAGGGCAACATATCGAACCTCAACGGTAATGCCACAGGAAAAATCCGAGTAACCGGAAACACCGATACCCCCAAACTCAACGGCAACATAAAACTGAACAGCACAAGCCTCACGGTTGACTTTCTGAAAACCCGCTACAGTTTGAACGATAGAATTATCGTTGAGAACAGTAACTTCCTGCTCCACAACCTGAAAATCACCGACCAGCACAACCATACAGCAACCCTAAACGGTACCATTACCACCAACCATTTCAAGAATATCAACCTAAATATTGGATTAACAGCCAACAACTTCCAATGCATGAACACCACCGAGCGCGATAACGAGTCGTTCTACGGCACAGTTTACGCCACGGGAATAGTGCTGGTGAATGGAACTCCCAATGACATTAACCTAAATATTAAACTCAAAACCGAGAACAAAACAGCCATCTACCTTCCCCTATCGAGCGGATCGACCGTTGAGCAGAGTAACTTTATCACATTCGTAAACAACGACCCCAACCTAATCATCGTTGAAGAACCCACCCTGGAAAAAGAGCAACCCAGCACCAACCTGAACCTGACAATGGAGCTACAGGTTACCCCCGAGGCCGAAGCACAAATAATTATCGACAAGAAGCTGGGTGATATTATTAAAGCAAACGGAAACGGAAACTTGAAGATGGAAATAAACCCGAACAAGGATATTTTCAGGATGTTCGGTAATTACAACATCGAAAAAGGAGACTACCTGTTTACCCTACAGGGCGTAATTAACAAGAAGTTCAGGATTGAGGATGGAAGCAGCATAATATGGAATGGCGATCCGCTCGATGCCACCATGGATATAAGAGCGGTTTACCGGGTAAAAACATCGCTACGGCAACTCCTTATGGACGAGCAGTACGCCACCCGGATACCGGTGGATTGCCAAATTATGCTAACACAGAAGCTAATGTCGCCCAACATCAAGTTCAACATCAGCCTCCCCAACGCCGATGCCGAAACTAAGGCACTTGTGGCCAGTACCCTTAACACCGAGGAAAAAGTTAATACTCAATTCCTAGGCTTGCTAGTAATAAACAGTTTTATTGCTGATCAGAATGCCACGAGAACAACCACCGAGAGCAGCAACCCCAGCTTGGGCACCACCGGCATATACAACACCGCCAGCGAACTACTCTCCAACCAGTTGAGCAACTGGCTATCGCAATGGAGCAATAACTTCGACATCGGGTTCAACTACCGCCCAGGCTTAGAGGATGAGCTGAGTTCCGATCAAATGGAGTTGGCACTCTCGACCCAACTGCTCGACGACAGGGTTTCGATAAACGGAAACGTAGATGTAGGCGCAAAAAATAATAACAACCCCATAGCGGGCGACTTTAACATCGATGTGAAACTCAACAAATCGGGGAAACTTCGATTCAAAGCATTTGCCCGGTCCAACGATGAGTTTGACCAAACAACCCAGGAAAGCAACTACACCACTGGAGCAGGTTTTCTATACCGCGAAGAATTCAACACCGTAAAGGAACTGTGGAAGCAACTCACCAACTCCTTTAAACGCAAGAATAACACAACGCCTACCGACTCACTGGAAACACCCCCAGCGGAAAGCGACAGCACGCTAAGCTATAACGCTCCAGCCATCCTAAACAACAACGTTGTATTTAAGTAAAGCATTTCCAAAAATTAAAAACAAATCAGTTAAGAACAATAGATTGTACGACTAATCCGTTTTTTTAGTAATTTTCGCAAAAATTTTAAGCGTATGAACACACTTTCGACTATTCTTTTGACCGCCATTCAAACAGAAACGCCACAGGCCGAAGAGGTTTCTCTAAGCTTTATCGATTTAGCCCTAAAAGGTGGCTGGATAATGATTCCACTATTCTTGCTATCGGTTGTGGCAATATACATTTTTGCCGAACGCTACCTTGCCATCCGCAAAGCGTCGGAAACCGATACAAATTTCATGAACCGCATTAGGGAGTATATTCACGAAGATAAAATTGACTCGGCACTCGCACTTTGCCAATCAAAAAGTTCACCCGTAGCCCGGATGATTGAAAAAGGGATTCAACGGATTGGGCGGCCACTCTCCGATGTTAACACAGCCATCGAAAATGTGGGCAATCTGGAAATATCCAAGCTCGAAGCCAGCCTCCCATTCCTGGCCACAATATCGGGCGGCGCACCAATGATTGGTTTTCTGGGTACAGTAATTGGAATGATCCGTGCTTTCTACGATATGTCTATGGCAGGAAACAATATCGATGTAGGACTACTATCGAATGGGATATACACCGCTATGGTTACAACAGTAGCGGGCTTAATTGTTGGCGTTTTTGCCTACTTTGGGTACAACTATCTGGTTGCCCGCGTGGAAAAGGTTGTATACGAACTCGAAGCCAAAACCTCCGAGTTTATGGATTTACTTAACGAACCTGTTGCATAGCTAAAACTACCGGTATGGCACTAAAAAAGAGATCAAAAGCCGACGCGAGTTTTAACATGTCATCGATGAGCGACTTGGTGTTCCTCCTGCTGATATTCTTCATGATCACATCAACTCTAGTCCACCCCAATGCGCTAAAGTTGCTGCTACCCCAGAGCAACAGCCAAACATCAGCAAAACCAATGACGTCGGTATCGATAACTGCCGAAAGGACTTTCTTCCTCGAAACGGTTCCGGTTACACTCAACCAGCTGGAATACCTACTTCAACAAAAGATGAAGGAACAGGAAGATCCTACTATAGCTCTGCATGTGGATCGTAGCGTACCCATGGAAGAGGTGGTTAAGGTTATGAACATAGCCAAGGACAATAAGTATAAACTGATACTGGCCACACAACCCCTTACAAAGTAACCGGCAAACCATGAGCAACAGAAGCAAAGGCATAGTAAGTACAATTGCAGTGCATACCATAGCTGTTCTATTGCTTTATACTTTCGGGTTCTCCACGCCCCTTCCACTCCCTGCTGAGCAAGGCATTCTAATAAACTTCGGGAATTCTGAGGATGGAATGGGCGCCGATGAACCCAAAATTGAACAGGAGGCCGCCACACCTCAAACCGCTAGCGCCAGCAAAGCACAGGAGGATGCGCCCCTTACACAGGATACAGAGGAAGCCCCCTCGCTACCCGTAAAGAAGAAAGATGAAACAAAAAAGGTAGAATCGGCCAATAAAACCACAACCCAACATACACAAACAACTACCAACAAGAAAACCAGCGAAACCCCAACAGAAAAACCCCGCGAAGCGAATAAAAAAGCGTTGTTCCCCGGACAAAAAGCCGATGGCGGCACAACCGGAGAAGGCGAAACGGGCAAAGCCGGAAATCAGGGTGGCGAAGAAGGCTCCGTTGACTCCCCAAACAGGGTTGGTTCAACTGGAGGAGGAGGCGATGCCGAACGGGGTATTTCCGTCAACCTTAACGGTAGAACCGTGCTAAAATTACCTCAGCCTGAATACCCTAGGCAAAAAAGCGGCAAAGTTGTGGTTGAAGTTACCGTTGACAAACAGGGAAACGTTACCAAGGCGAAAGCGGGCGTCAAAGGATCCACTACGCTCGACAGCCAACTCCTAAAAGCCGCCGAGAAAGCCGCGCTCAATGCCAAATTTAACATAAAAGCCGATGCTCCAGCCTCCCAAATTGGCACTATTACCTATATATTTAGGCTTCAGTAACCTCAACACTTCAATTGTTTTACCCTAACCGATTACACAGCCAGAAACGCGCCAACCATCACTATTCAATACAAATAGTACATTATATTAACAAAACTAGTAAAAAAATGCAAGCATATCTTAACTTTATTGATGAGCTGATACTCCTCGTAAATATGGCTACCGATCAGCAAAAGCAAAACGCATCGCTTGATATTTGCCATAAATTATACCCATACTATAAACAATTCGCAAAAGAAGAAGATTCGATCCTGCTGGCCGATGCCATTGCACTATGTGAACAAGAACTTGCAAAGTCGGCAACAGATAAAACCAAACTCAACGAATTTATTGCCAAGGTTGAAAAATTGATGCCCATAAACCCCGAAGCCGATACATGGAAGGAATCGTATGCAATTAATGCTGTAAGCGCTGTGCACGAACTCCTTATGTTTACTCAGCGCAGAGACAATCAGCACGTAATTGACATATGCTCGTTACTAATCGATAATGTTGATTTTGAACTAGCCGAGGCCAACGAAAACATTACCGACGATCAGATATACGACCACCCGGTAATGAAAACAACCATGCAGCAAATTAAGGACATGCTCATATAGATTTGGTCAACCCACTAAAAAAACTGGGGATTTCAAGCTGGCAAAAAACAAAGTTGACAACAAAAACGCATGCCTATTCAATTCCTCCGAATACTCGACATACAATCGCACCACTTCCTCAACGCCATGCAAATATACCGGGACTCGTTCCCGGCCAATGAGCAGCACCCGATTAAAACCATCGAGCAGCGAATCCTCTCTGGGCGCCAAGAACTTTATGTTTGTGTCGACTCGGATCAAGTAATGGCATTTGCACTGCTATGGAATTTCGAAAAACTTGATTTCACACTGCTCGACTACCTTGCAGTGAACAAAAATCAACGGGGGAAACAACTGGGCTCACAACTACTCCGATACCTAAAAGGAATAACAAGCAAAAAGGGTAAACACCTAGTAATGGAAGTTGAAAACCCTTCGGGAGAGGCAAATCCAACCAATAGAATTAACCGCGTAGAATTCTATCTCAAAAATGGGGCATACATCATTAAGGATACTCCCTACATTCTTCCAACGCTTAATAACACCACCCCCACCCATATGATTTTGATGGTAATACCATTCGTCAACAATACTACTTTCAGCCCACGGCAAATTGCCGACCTGATAACCCAACTATATATCGATTTGTACGGCAAAACTAATCACGATGCGACACTGATCCAACTGATACACTCAATCCCCAGTACGATAACCCTAACTAAGAGCCTATAAAAACACCTCACCCCGTTGAGCACAACTTAATATTTCTATACGAATCATTACCTTTGCAACAAAGCATCAAAAACCAAAGCAATAACAAATGGAAAACCCGGAACAACCAAAGCACGTTCGACGCAAACGTTATAAAGGGACGCACCCAAAGGCTTTTCACGAAAAATACAAGGAGCTAAATCCCGATAAGTACACTACCGATATAGCCAAAATTCAGGAACAGGGCAAAACACCGGCAGGAATGCATCGCTCCATATGTGTTGATGAAATTATGGAGTTCCTAAACATTAGCCCGGGGCAAACAGGCATGGATGCAACGTTGGGATACGGTGGACATAGCCTCGAGATGCTGAAACGGCTCCAGCCCGGTGGTCGGCTATTCGCCACCGATGTGGATTCCATTGAACTACCCAAAACCGAGCAGCGTTTAAGAAACCTTGGCTACCCCGCAGACACATTGATTATACGAAAAATGAACTTCTCGGAAATTGATGCCATAGTTGCCGAATCGGGGCCTTTGAACTTTGTACTTGCCGACCTGGGCGTATCGTCGATGCAAATAGACAACCCCGACCGGGGTTTCTCCTTTAAGGTGGAAGGACCTCTCGACTTGAGGCTAAATCCCCATAATGGACAACCGGCCTCGGAGCTGCTGAATACCATCTCGCAGAATAAACTAGAGGAGATACTTGTACTAAACTCCGATGAGCCTTACGCCCACGAGATTGCCGAAACAATTATCGATAAAGTTTTAGCAGGCGAAAAAATAGAAACCACCACACACCTCCGGAATATCATTACCGAAACCCTAGGATTTATCCCAAAAGCACAGCGCAAGGATGAAGTAAAAAAATCGTGTCAGCGGGTATTCCAGGCGCTGCGCATTGAGGTGAATAACGAGTTTGATGTACTGGATAAGTTTTTGGAGAAACTTCCGGATGCATTAGCCTCCGAGGGACGTGTTGCCATACTCTCGTTCCACTCAGGCGAGGATCGGAGGGTGAAGAAATCCTTTCAACGATTGTTCCGGGAAGGCATTTATCGAGAAGTAGCACCCGATCCCATTCGCCCCTCGGCGCAGGAGTGCAATAGCAATCCAAGGGCACGCTCGGCAAAACTGCGCTGGGCAATAAAGGCCTAGCGTTCGAGGATGCAATCGCCTTAATCGGATCAACCTCTACATCAAAAAAGATGTAATCCCATTTGATGTCAACTAAAATTGCCATACAATACACACCAAGCAATAGACTTTTTCAGCAGAGCAAAATTATATTAACAATCGCTACATTTGCTATTCTCACAAAAATACAATCAACACAACTATGATCATCTATAGTAAAAAGAATATCCCCAAGTGGAGCCGCTGGCAAAAAAGGAGTAAAATCACATTCTGCCTGGCATCTGGCGCAACCTACTCGCTATTCATGTTTACCGGATTGCTTTTGTTCAAACTAATAATGGGGCACACCAACAACCTATGGGAATCGTTAGGAAGCATCACACTCGGCGCATTTATAGCCAGCACATTCATGAGCATTGCCCTATGGTACGAGAACGAGCGCCGGTTTAAGGAGTGGGAATCATCTCAGCAATAGTCCTTTGGTAGTTTAATACAATGGGAATGGGAAAATTTAAAAAAAACAAACACTTAAACGGGCTAATTGTAACAGGGGCAATAATCCTGGTATCGGTGCTGATATCGTACCTATTCCCAGTATATTTCCGCAACGATGATGGAACAGGGCTATTCTGGGCTTCAACTCACAACCTAATGGATGCGTTCAGCCTAAGCGAGGCTACCATTGGGGGGACCTACCGCCCGATAAACTATATATTCTGGTGGATTACATACAACATTTTTGGACACAACGCATTATACTATCAAATTACGGTTACGGTAATCTTCCTTGCGGTGTTGTCGCAATTCTACCAAATAAGCAAAGTATATATAGGCTCCAAAGCGGCCATACTCCCAATACTTATCCACATAGCGCTATTCAGCGGCCTATACTATGTAATATTCTGGTTTTCCGACACAACGTTCACGATTCAACTCCTATTCACCTTTCTATCGATCCGATACTACCTTAATAGGGAACTATTTTGGGGTAATATTTACGCCTCGTACCTATTTGCAGCCCTTGCATACCTGACTAAAGAGCCATCGATTATAATAATAGTGGCCTTTGTATCATCGGACATCCTGGTAAAATCGAATTGGAAGATACTCACAAGGCAAGCCATTATTGCTCTGCCCTATGTATTTATGGCAATAGTAATACTTGCAGTATCCCCAACACTCCAAAGCCGCCCGTTAAACACCGGCACAATTGAAACACTACTTCAAAAGATTGCATTTAGAGCCGACTTTTACCACAGCTGCCTGCTTTCCGGCATAAGAGTCTTAATTCCCGCACTACTCGCAACCATCCTTACCCTTAATCTTCACAACAGAAATTACACAAAGCTAGGATTACTGCTAATGCTATCCATTCCGGCATTATTTAGCCCCGCATACTACTTTATCATCTCTATAGCATACGCCATCGGCTTGGTAAAAAAATATAATGCATTGCTAGGCCCGCTCATTTGGATTACCTTTACCTCATTGCCATTACTAATACTAAAGTTTTACACACCAACCTATTTACTGGAATTCAGCTTTGGGTTATCGCTATTTATTGCCTATGCCATTTATAGTACCTACAAGAAAATAGATTACAGAATCACACTAAACAGTATTGTTCAAAACAGAAAAACCCTTTTACTGGCAATAGCTATTGCGATTACTGGAATAACATTCATTTCCATTGAAATATCAAATCAGTATAAAGCTCTAACTAACGTTGTGGAGCAACGGCAAAACTTTGCGGCGGCAATACAATACATCAACAACCACAGAAATTCAATTGAACAGATTATCGTAATGGATGCAAAGCCCCAGTCCGAAGCCCAAAAGGGAGCTCAAAAACTAATGAGCAATGCCAGTAAAGCCATACAGCAAAAAACCATGTCGTTCATCGGGCTATCGGATCTCCTAAAGAGTATGCGAATCCATCATATTGAGTGTATTAAATATTCACAACTTAAACACAAACACAAATTGGATCGAAAGAGCGTGCTACTACTGCAGAACAGTAAGGATATAAAGGCGGCAACACAACAAAACCTAATAACCGACACACTATTCGTACACTCGCACTACGGAAATCAGCAATTATTAATATGCACGCTGAATGGGCAACCCAATTGCCAAGGCAGAATTCAGAAATAGTACTACATTTGCATCATCAACCCATTACAGCCATGATAACAAACAATGACATACTCCGCCGAATTCGCTACATATTCGATTTTAGCGACTCGAAAATGATTGAACTATTCGCCAATGCCGGATACGAAACCACAAGAGCCGAAATTAGCGATTGGCTAAAGAAAGATGAAGATGAGGCATTCGTTAAAATTGATGATTACCACTTGGCCACATTCCTTAATGGGCTAATTATTGATAGGCGGGGCAAACGGGAGGGCGACCAACCCGAAGCGGAGAAACGGCTCAACAATAATATTGTATTCCGGAAATTGAGAATAGCCCTCAACCTAAAGGATGAGGATATACTGCAGATTATGGCCTTAGCGGGGATGCAAATTAGCAAGCACGAACTCAGCGCATTCTTTAGGAATCCCTCGCAGAGCCAGTACCGCCCCTGCAACGATCAGATAATGCGAAATTTCCTGAAAGGTCTACAAATAAAGCAGAATAAGTAACGGCCTGATGCAATGCGCAAAAGGCCGTTCGGGAATATCGATAAACTATTTCCTTAGGTTTTTAGCCCTTTCGAACAGCGCCTTGTCCTCATCGGTTACTGGGACAATCTCGATATTATGCGGCGTTGGCTTAGTATCGTCGCTTACATGTATAAAGGTAATAAACCCACTAACAAACGGTTCAGTTTGCCCCTCCTTAACAACCTCGATGTGGGAAACCATGCTGCTTTTACCCGCATACACCACTTTGGACGAGAATTTGATTATTTCGCCGGGATGAGCAGGCTGGCTAAAGTACAATCCGTGAATTTGCAAACAAACAATGTTCTGAGGATTAGCCAAAGTTGCAGCAGCAATAAACCCCGACTCCACAAACCACTCCGCAGTTCGGCCAGCGAACAACGTTCCATGATGGTTCAAATCCTCGCCCTTAACAAGCCGTATTGTACTTAACGATTTTGGCTCGACACGTTTTTTCTCCATAGTTGCTTTTTTTGCAAAAATACACGATACAGCCCCAAGATAAACTAAATCGAAGATGTTAATAAACACACATCACTTTAAAAACTATCGGAATAGCAATTGAGCCCTAAAAATCGAAACGAAAAAATTCCGAGGGGTAAAGCCTGATTTACAAAAGCACACTCCTACCCCAACCTAAACCGCAACCTCGCAACACCGGAATTATAGTCGGATGAGATGATTTTGAAGAGCCCAATCTCGCGGGTGTTCATCACATGCGGCCCAATACAAGCGCAAGCATCGTAATTGCCAACACGTACAACCCGGATGCTATCGGGTGCATCGGGCGGGAGTTTACTTAAATCGAGGAATTGGGCGGCATCCTGTTTCGGTACTAACTCCTCGGTAATATCGGCATTGCTACCGATTACCCGATTAACCTCGGCTTCAATGGCACGCAGCTCATCGGGCTGCAACTCGCGGTGGAACCGATAATCGCACTTCGATTTTTTCTTTTCGATATGGGCACTAAAAGCCCTTCCGCAGCCGAACATCCGCACCATGGCTTGGTTCAGAATATGCTCGGCAGTATGCATTCGGGGATCGTAGGTTTTCTCGCTCATAACTGAGGGTATTTTAGTAAAAGCGACGTTCGCCTAAGAACAGCACTTAAATCTCTTAATGTCAGAAAAATAACCATAATTCGGCAACAGAATTTCACAAATATCGCCAAAATTAACTGTTAAAAAATTATATTTGATCCCAAATAGAGATTAATGACTAATTTTAGATTTATAGCGGCAGCAATTCTGGTTATGCAATTCTTGGTGGTGAAATCGCAAACCCCAACGCTCGATTCAATCCAACATCTCATAGAAAAAGCGGATAGCGACACGGCCAGAATTCGCCTTACAATAAAGTACGCCAGCGAGTTAACATACACAAACCCAGCCAAATCGATAAGTCTGATCGACGAGGTAATCAGCGAATCGCAATCAATCAATTTTAAGAAAGGCGAAGCCGCAGCCCTTTACGCAAAAGGAATTGCAGAGGCATTTGAGGGAGAATACGAGGCCTCGCTCGACGCAATGATCCGCGCCTCCAAAATATATCAGAAAATTGGTTACCGGTTGGGCGTAGCTAAAACTTATGGTGGGATTGGCAATATTTACTATTTCTCCGACAATTTCCCCAAGGCAATTGAATATTACAAGAATGCCTATTCTATTTACGAAGATTTAGGCGAAGAAACCGGAATTGCCTCGTGCCTAAACAACCTGGGACTAATATACCAAGAGACCCACCAATTGGAAAAATCGCTGGAATACCAACAAAAAGGGCTAGAGTTGGAGCAAAAAAGAGGGAATAAACGCGGCCTTGCCATTTCGCACATTTCCATTGCCAGTCTACTTATTTCGATGGAAAAACTCCCAGAAGCAAAAATGCACGCCAAAAACGCAATAGATATTGCGGCATCGCTTTCCGATAGCAGCACCCTTTCCGACAGCTACCTCCGATTGGCAGAATGCTACAGGAAAGAGAATTTGCTCGACTCCGCCCAGCACTACCTGAACAAATGCATAGCAATCAACTACAAAATAAAAGCGTATTTCCAATTGGCCTACGCGCTGGAAACACAATCGAAGCTATACGACTCATTGGGAGAGTACAGGTTGGCCCTGCAAGCGAACCGAGAACTTATTAGGATAAAGGATTCCCTTCTAAACACCGAAAAATCGGCCCAAATCATCGAAATGCAAACAAAATTTGAAACTGAAAAGAAGGAGAAAGAAAACATTATACTTACCGAGCACAACAAGCGGCAGACGGTTACACTATACAGCCTGATTATTTTCACCGTGCTCATCATGTTACTCGCTATAAACATTTATAATAGTAGGAAAAAAGTAAGGCATACCAACAGTAAACTAACAATACTCAACGGCGAGCTATACCAGCAAAAGGAGGAAATACAGGCGCAAGCCGAAAACCTATTGGAGGCAAACAAAGCCATTCAGGCACAAAAGGAGCAAATTGAAACCAGCCACCGAAAAATTACCGATAGCATTGTGTATGCCAGCATCATTCAATCGGCCATGCTGCCCTCGGTGGAGTGTATCGGGAATTTCTTTACCGACTACTTTATTTACTACAAACCCCGCGACGTGGTAAGTGGCGATTTTTACTGGTTTAAGGAGAAAAATGGATCGCTCATCCTGACGGTTGCCGACTGTACAGGGCACGGTGTTCCGGGTTCACTACTAAGCATTATGGGCATCTCCTACCTCAACGACATTGTAAGCACAACCAGCCAAATAAACACATCCGAAACGCTAGAGGAGCTGCGCAAGTCGATAAAATCGACCTTTGAGCTATCGCAATCCACCGATTTACGACGCGAGGGTATCGAAATCGCATTCTGCGTATTCAACCCACAGAGTAAAACCATACTCTACAGTGGGGCTCGCCTATCGCTCTGGATCTCGAGAGATGGCCGTATTGTAGAATATCCTGCCGACAAAATGTTGATCGGGGTATCTCTCAAAGAAGAGCCATTTAGAGTAACAGAGGTTAAACTTGAGCCAAACGATACTATATACCTTTTTACCGATGGCATAACCGATCAACTGGGAGGAGTTGCCGGCAAAAAGTATTTGAGGAAAAACTTTATCGATTACCTTTCGCAGATTTCCAGTTTACCGCTCAGTACCCAAAAAACAATGATTAACGAGCTGCTGCAGAATTGGAAAGGAGTTACACACGACCAAACCGACGATATTCTGGTACTCGGATTGAAGGTCTGAAAATTGTTGCTCAAATCGGTTTAATAAACTAACAACCAACAGTCAATATTTCTATATTTGCCCCGCTAATAAACTACTATGTTCAGTTTAGACAAGAGACACTGGCAATGGGGGGCTCTATTCCTACTGGCGTTTGTTTGGGGAGCCTCGTTTATCCTAATGAAACGGGGGCTCGATGCATTTACCTACGCTCAAATAGGGGCGCTTCGCATCTTTTTCAGCTTCCTGATACTTCTCCCAATTTCGATAAAGAACCTAAAACTATTAACCCGTAAAAATTTCGGATTTTTGCTGGCCAGCGGATTGCTGGGCAATTTCTTCCCAGCATTTATGTTCCCACTCGCTCAAACGCAGGTTCCCAGCTCGTTGGCTGGTATACTTAACGGGCTAACCCCATTCTTCACCCTAATTATTGGGGTACTCGCATTCAAAAGCAAACCCAACAAGCTTCAGTACATTGGAATATTTGTAGGTTTTCTGGGAGCAGCCATCCTCGTAACCAATGGCAATTTCGACTCGTTGAGTAACATTAATGCATTCGCACTAATTATTGTGTTCGCTACAATTATGTACGGTATCAATGCGAATATCATCCGGAATAAGCTAATGGGGCTAAACGGGATTCAAATCACCTCGCTGCTATTCTTCCTGATTGGTCCATTCGCAGGCGTTGTACTGATGTTCACAAACATCGAAACGGCAGTTCAATCTGTCAAGTTCTGGCCCAGCTTACTGGCTGTACTAACACTGGCAACCTTTGCATCAGTAATACTCCTATTCATATACAATAACCTAATCCACAAAGCCGGCCCAATATTCGCATCATCGTCAACTTACGTAATCCCATTCTTTGCACTGATATGGGGGCTACTGGATGGCGAATACATTAGCACAATGCATCTGCTTAGCCTCGCCATTATTCTGATTGGAGTGTACCTGGCCAGTTTAAAACGCATACCCCACTTCGGCCTATTTAAGCCCTAAACTACCTGCTAGTCCCAAATGTGGCCACTAGCCTGTTGAGTGCGAGTTGAACCGTGGTCCGAGGACAGGCAATATTCATACGCTGAAAACCGACACCCTCCTTTCCAAAACCACTACCGGCATTAAAACCGAGGCCAGCATCAATTATCAATTTACCATTTAGCGCTGCCTCGTCGAATCCAAAATCTCTAAAATCGAGCCAAAGCAAGTACGTACCTTGAGGTTGAACAAACCGAATCCGGGGCAACCGCTGCCTTAAAGTTTCATCCACAAGTAAAATATTGCCATAAAAGTAATCCAACAACTCTGCCAACCAGCGGTTGCCCTGCGATGAGAAGGCAGCCTTTAATGCTTCGTTTCCAAAAATATTCCCCATACCCGCACCCGACGCCTCCAGCTCCTGCTTATACCTTTTTAGCAACTGTTCATTCGGAATAATAACAAATCCACTGGTTAACCCAGCAATATTGAATGTTTTGCTGGCCGAACCAAATGTTACTGTATTTTGTGCAAACGCCTCGCTAATGGAAGCAATGGGGATATGCTTGTGTGGTGCGTACACCAAATCGGAGTGTATTTCATCCGACACCACTATAATGTTATACTTAGCACAAATTGCGCCAAGCCGGCTCAACTCATCCTTTGTCCAAACCCGGCCTACCGGGTTATGCGGACTCGAGAGAATAAGCATGGCAGCACCATCATGCGCCAACATTTCCAACTCATCGTAATTAATGGAGTAATTGCCATTAGTCTCGATTAGCGGATTTAGTACTAAAACCCGGCCATTACTCTCAACAGTTGAATAAAATGGATGATATACCGGAGGTTGAATAATAATTCTATCGCCTGGTTTAGAAAATGCTCTAATTACATGATTTAACCCCGATACAACACCGGGGCAGAAATCGAGCCAACAGGGCTGAATTACCCAGCCATGCCGTTGACCATACCAGTTAACAATGGCTCGGTTGTAATCATCATCCCTAAACGTATATCCCAGGAAAGGATGCTCGCAGCGCTTTTTTATTGCTTCGAGAATAAAACTAGGTGTGGGAATATCCATATCGGCCACCCACATTGGAATCACCTCCGGATTCCCAAAAATTGCCTTGCGCGAATCGTACTTCACACATGCGCTATTCTCGCGACTAATCGAATCATCAAAATTATACAGTCCCATAAATTACAGAATAAACCAACAATAAATATAATAGATGTAATGCAGAAGTATAACATCTAAAAAGCTAATTTTTCTAGCCCATCAAGTTCAACAATTCCATAAAGTTGTATATATTTGCATAATCCATACGATATTATATTCATTATCAAACCAATGAAGTATAATCTACATATCCGGTTTGCCCCTAAATACATATTCCTGAATATCAAGAACAGGGATAATTTCTAGTTCCTATTGTACATCGATTACAACAAAATCCCCATACCGGGGATCTGAATTCTTATTCTATTAATAATCATTAAAATACAATAACATGGAACTACCTTTTTCAGAATCGTATAAAATTAAAATGGTTGAACCCATCCGTCGCAGCACCCGTCAGGAACGCGAAAAATGGATAAAAGAGGCCAAGTACAACCTATTCAACCTAAAAAGCGAACAAGTATTCATCGATTTACTAACCGACTCGGGCACCGGAGCCATGAGCGACAGGCAGTGGAGCGCCATGATGATCGGCGACGAGAGCTACGCAGGCGCATCGTCGTACTTCAACATGAAAAATGCCATTAAGAACACGCTTGGCTTCGACCACTTTCTACCCACACACCAAGGGCGCGCAGCCGAAAATGTGCTTTTCTCGGCATTGGTTAAAGAGGGGCACTACGTTCCCGGAAACTCCCATTTCGACACCACCAAGGGGCACATTGAGTTCCGTAAGGCTCACGCAGTGGATTGCACCATCGACGAAGCCGCGAACACTGAGATATACCACCCATTCAAGGGTAATGTTGATCCTAAAAAGCTCGAAAAATTCTTGAGCGAAAAAGCGGACAAGGTGCCATTTATCATTGTAACCGTTACCAACAATACCGCAGGCGGACAACCCGTTTCGATGGAGTGCCTCCGCGAGGTTCGAAAAATTGCCGACAAGTACAAGAAAATGGTTATTTACGACTCCGCCCGCTTTGCCGAAAATGCCTATTTCATTAAGGTTCGTGAGCAGGGCTACGCCAATAAAACCATCAAGGAGATTGTTAAGGAGATGTACTCCTACGCCGACGCAATGACAATGAGCAGTAAGAAGGATGCCATTGTAAACATGGGCGGTTTTATTGCAATGCGCGACCAAGAGTTATGGCGCCAGTGCTCCACCTTCAACATCATGTTTGAAGGGTACGTAACCTACGGCGGTATGTCGGGTCGCGACATGAATGCTTTGGCTGTTGGCCTTGACGAAGGTACCGAATTCGACTACCTGGAAACCCGTATAAAACAGGTTGAGTACCTTGGCAACAAGCTAACCGAGTATGGAATTCCATTCCAATTCCCTGCCGGTGGACACGCCATCTTTGTTGATGCCAACAAGGTATTACCAAGCATTCCAAAGGAGCAGTTCCGCGCCCAAACCTTGGCCATTGAGCTGTACCTTGAAGCAGGCATTCGTGGCGTTGAAATCGGCGCCATACTGGCCGACCGCGACCCCGAAACCCGCGAGAATCGCTACCCCAAACTTGAGTTGCTCCGCCTTGCCATTCCCCGTCGGGTTTACACTAACAACCACATGGACGTTATTGCCGTTGCCCTTAAGAATGTTTTCGACCGAAGGAACGACATTAAGCATGGCCTGGAGATAATCCGCGAAGCCCCAATTATGCGACACTTCACCATCGAAATGGATAGAATTAAATAATCCAAGGGAGCATTCCCCCGAAGATTTTAACCACAGAAAAGGTCGTCAACTAAGCTTGGCGACCTTTTTCTTTACCACGCATTTCACGGACATCCACTGGCGTTAAATTTGATATTTCGTCGAATTTTGTCCTACTTTGTATTCTGGTTGCAGCCAATAGGCAACCAAACATAAAGAAAGCCGATGAAAGATTTCACCACAGGTAGCGAATCCAAACATATTTTCAAATTTGCAGTTCCCATGCTCATCGGGAACGTATTTCAACAGCTGTACAATATCGTGGACAGCATCATTGTAGGCCGCTACCTGGGCGATAAAGCGCTAGCCGCCGTTGGGGCATCATTCCCTATCATCTTTATGATAATTGCATTAATAATTGGGGTTGGCATAGGCGTTTCGGTGGTGATATCGCAGTACTACGGGGCAAAGCAGTACGACAAGGTTAAGCGCGCATCGGACACGGCCTACATATTCCTCCTCGTAGCCGGAGGTATTATGACCATCGTGGGCTTGGTTACGAGCGAATGGATATTCAAACTACTGCAACTCCCCGACGAATTGGTAAAGCCAGCGGTTACCTACCTCAACATATACATGGCCGGACTCGTTATCATGTTCGGATTTAACGGAACCGCAAGCATACTCAGGGGAATTGGCGATTCCAAAACACCCCTGTACTTCCTTGTATTTTCAACATTTGCCAACATTGGGCTCGACATCCTATTTATAGTAGTACTCAATTGGGGTATTGCCGGAGCAGCATGGGCCACGGTAATATCGCAGGCCGGGGCGTTTATCGCTGCAATTCTGTACCTAAACCACAAACAGCACATCCTCCGAATCAACCTAAAGAATATAACCTTCGACTGGGAAATATTCCGGCAAAGCATTCGGATTGGCCTTCCGGCTGGGATTCATCAAACATTGGTAGCCGTTGGAGGTATGGCCATGATGGGCATAGTTAACACCTTTGGAACTCCGGTTATTGCGGCATACTCCGCAGCCGGAAGAATTGACTCGCTGGCAGTAATCCCCATCATGAACTTTTCCGCAGCCCTGTCGGGGTTTGTGGGGCAAAACATTGGTGCGGGTAAAATTGAACGCATAGCCAAAGGGCTTAAAGCCGCAACATGGATGTCGGCGGTAGTTTGCATTGCCGTAACGGCAGTAATAATCATTTGGGGCCGATCCATTATGACAATATTCACCACAAGCCCCGATGTAATTGAGCATGGCTACCAGTACCTAACAATTGTAAGTGTATTTTACATCGTATTCGCCGTAATGTTCAACATCAACGGACTACTCCGCGGAGCGGGAGCTGCGGTAATACCAATGTATATCACGCTGCTATCGCTATGGATTATCAGAGTGCCGCTTGCCTACTTCCTCAGCAAAACACTCGGGCTTGGCGAAAAAGGAGTTTGGTGGGCAATTCCCATTGGCTGGATTTTTGGAGCCATTGCCGCAGTAATTTACTACAAATACGGCAAATGGCAGCACCACTCCGTGGTTAACCCCACATTAATAGAGGGCGAAGAGGCAATAGTTGAAAGCTAATGCCCGTTCCGCACAAATAACCAACTACATGAAATAAAAAAATTTATATCTTTGTGCAATCATAATAATCTGTTTTAAACATGGCAAACAAAAGAAACCTAAAGAAAGACGTTGACTTTCTGGTAAGCGAAGTAGTTAGCGATTGCTATACCTACATGCTTTTGAATGGCGATAAAAACCGCGACAAAGCATTATCGATCATAGAATCAATGCTCGAAAAACGCAACCAGCTTGTTACTCGCATTAACAACCCCGAAAAGAAAGATGACGCCAAAGCAATTAAGGCACATTACAATGCAATACAACAGGATTTAATGACTGCTGTTGACGATTGCTTCACCAAACTTAGCGAGATTACTAAAGGATAATAAGCGCTACGCTTAATATTTAAACCCTAAGTTTGCGCTTAGGGTTTTTTATTTTGCCAATCATTCAATTAGTTCAATCTAGAATAGGTTGAATAAAAAAGCAAACCGGGTGCCTGAAAATAATTCAGGCACCCGGTTTTACAACAATTAGGCTCCAGTATTAATGCTGAAAAGCCTTTACCTCATCGGGGTTATGTTTATACTTGAATATAACGCCAAAAACCAGAGCCACAACCAAGGAGTATGCAGCAAAAACGTACCAAGCGTTTGGCCATCCTGTAGCATCAACAACTATACCCGCTACGTACGAACCGATAAAAGCCCCAAAGCCATTGGTCATAATCATAAAAACGCCCTGTGCGCTGGATCGAATTGATGAATCGGTTTCGCGCTCTACAAAAAGAGAGCCGGAAATATTGAAAAAATCGAAGGCTACACCGTAAACAATCATCGAAAGAATCAGCATCCACACACCGCCGCCGGGATTTCCAGCACCAAGCAATCCAAAGCGCAACACCCAGGCAAACATCGAGATCAGCATCACTTTTTTAATACCAAACTTGCGCAAGAAGAATGGAATTAAAAGAATACATAGCGTTTCGGACATCTGCGACAACGAAATAAGAATATTGGCATGCTCCACGCCAAAGGTACCCTTGTACGCTTCAATTGCACCGTAAAAATTGGTTAAGTAATCGTTAGCATAAGCATTGGTAATCTGTAACGACATACCTAGCATCATGGAAAAGATAAAGAATATAGCCATTTTCCTCTCCTTAAACAATGCGAATGCCCGGAGTCCAAGAGTATCGACCAACGTTTTGTGTTCAACACTCTTACAAATGGTGCAATCGGGTAGTGTAAATGAGTAAATCCCCAGAGCAAAGCCCAACCCCGCCGATAGGTAAAACTGGTACGATGTGGTGGCAAATCCCAAAAGATCGACAGCAATCATAGCACAAATAAAGCCAACGGTACCCCATACCCGAATTGGGGGGAATGCCTTTACGGTATCGAAACCATGGTGCGACAACGCATTATAGGCAACTGAATTAGACAATGCGATTGTGGGCATATAAAACATCACACTGAGAAGCACCAATGGGTACAACATTCCGTAATCGGTCTGTGGCGCGGCCGCAATCAAGAAACCCGCTGCCAATATATGGCACATCCCCAACACCTTTTGTGCAGGAATCCACCGGTCGGCAATAATCCCCATAATTGCAGGCATAAACAACGAGGCGATACCCATTGTGGCAAAGAAACTCCCAATCTGAAACCCCGAAAACTTCAAACCTCCCCCCAAGTATGCCCCCAAAGAGATCAACCAGGCCCCCCAAATGGCATACTGAAAGAAGTTCATCACTATTAAACGAATCTTAATGCTCATATAATTTGGTTTATTAAGTTAGTTATTTAACGAGGCGTAAATGTAACAAGAAAAATAACGGCAAATTATTCTGATTCGCTTAAACAGGAAATGTTGCACAAAAATATTATCGGGATAGAATTATTTCACAGGACGGCTCCAAACCCAACCGGTTTTTCCTAAAACCATGAACGCGTTACCACTCCGCACAGAGCTTTGCAACGGTTTCCGTATTCACAAAAAATAACCGAGAGGCTACCGTAACCGGCAACCTCTCGGTTCCAAAACACATACTAACCACAGTATATCGAGTTAAACCATAAAAAAACTTTTCAAAATGCCTACTCCACCCCTAACACATCCTTAAACGCTTGCTTAAAGGAATCTTTAGGCAATGCCCCCATGGCCATCTGAGGCTGATCGTTCATGGGAATGAATAATAACGACGGAATACTACGAATCCCAAAAACTGCAGCCAACTCCTGTTGATCCTCGGTATTAATCTTATAAATATTCAACTTCCCGTTGTACTCAGCAGCTAACTCCTCTAGAATTGGAGCTACCATTTTGCAGGGTCCACACCAATCGGCATAAAAATCGATAACGGCAGGCTTATCACCCTCAAACTTCCAGTCCTGACTCTTCTCAAAGTTAAAAACCTTTGCCTTAAAGGTTTCCATTGTCAAATGTTCAATCATAGTATTAAAATTATTTAGTTTTATCACATTTAAATATATACATATTTGGATGCAAATATAAAAACAAAACAAATACTACACAAAATTGTTCAGCAAATAAAGGGTTGATATATGTCATCGATAGTTAAAACACAATATACACAAGCACCGAAAGAGGAAAAGAAGATAAATAGCACAGAATCGCAACCAAACATCGCCCCATTATGACAAAAGTGTAAGAAATGCTAACTTTGCACAAATAACAAAACGAGGGGACGAACTGAAATAAGTTAATCGCCACGCTCACTAATTGAATCGACCTTGCAAAAACACTTAAACCACAAAATATTCGGCATAGTAAAAACAATTGCCGACACCGAAAACATTCAAGCGTTTGTTATTGGAGGATACGTTAGGGATATATTCCTGCAGCGCCCTTCAAAAGATATCGACATTGTTGTGGTGGGCAGCGGAATCGACTTTGCCCAAAAAGTATCGGGGCACGCCAAAGGGGCTAAAGTGTCGTACTTTAAGAATTTCGGAACAGCCCAACTCAAGTACAGAGACATTGAGGTTGAGTTTGTTGGGGCACGAAAGGAATCGTACCGGCTGGACTCGCGCAAACCCATTGTTGAGAACGGCACACTGGAGGACGATCTGAAGCGCAGAGACTTCACCATTAACGCCATGGCCATAAGCCTCAACGGCAACACCTACGGAAAACTAATCGACCCATTCAACGGGATAAAAGATATTGACGACCGCTTAATCCGCACTCCACTTGATCCGGACGTTACCTTCTCGGACGATCCACTCCGGATGATGCGTGCCATTCGGTTTGCAACCCAGCTAAACTTCGATATAGAACCGTCAACCCTCGTATCCATTCAACGAATTAAGGATCGAATCAGCATTGTTTCCACCGAAAGAATCATTGACGAAGTAAACAAAATGATGCTTGCGACCAAGCCATCCAAAGGCTTCATCCTCATGGATCAAACGGGACTACTCGACATAATTTTCCCCGAAATAGCCAAACTAAAGGGAGTGGACACCCGGAATGGGATAAGCCACAAGAACAACTTCTACCACACCCTGCAGGTACTGGATAACCTAGCCCAAAACTCCAACGATTTATGGCTTCGATGGGCAGCCCTCCTACACGATATAGCCAAACCCGCAACAAAAAAATTTATACCGGCACAGGGCTGGACATTCCATGCCCACGAGTTCATCGGAGCTAAAATGATTCCGAGCATTTTCCGACGGCTAAAACTCCCACTGAACGAGAAAATGAAGTTTGTGCAAAAAATGGTGGAACTACACATGCGGCCAATCGTTCTGTCGCAGGAGGTTGTTACCGACTCGGCAGTTCGCCGACTGCTCTTTGAAGCAGGCGACGACATCGACCTTCTGATGACACTCTGCGAGGCCGACATCACCTCAAAAAACGACAATACCGTTCGCCGACACTTGGCAAACTTCAAACTGGTAAGGCAAAAACTCAAAGAAATTGAGGAAAAAGATGCCATACGCAACTTTCAACCCCCAATAACCGGCGAAATAATTATGGAAACATACGGAATTGGCCCGGGAAGAGAAATTGGGATAATAAAGACCATGATAAAGGACGCCATTCTTGATGGGTTAATACAAAACAACTACACCGAGGCATACGCGCTAATGGAACAAAAGGCCAAAGACCTGGGACTCACAAAAGTAAAATAATACTAAAACCGTAACCGGGCATCCAGTTTATCGCCCAAAACCACGTAGCATTCGGCCTGACACGAACTCCTATCGTGCTTAGTCCGCAAGTCGGTGGCATCAACCACATTTATCACACGACCCTTGCTAATATACTCTGCCACTATGCTGTAACTCACATCAACCTGTAAATCCCACTGTACAGTGCTTGAATATGCAGTATCCACAGCAATCAGTTCTCCTTTATCGATATCGCCTTCGTACAGCCAATAAACCACCAATGGGTTCTCTCCATTAATGGTAAACCGAATATCAACCAAAGCATAATCGGGCTTATCAGGAAAACACTCATCGCAATCCACAAAAAAGCCCTCCATATCCTCACACGCAATGGGAATGGTAAGCAAAGGGATTACAAACACTACGAATCTGAAAATTTTACTCCACATGATCTATTAGAATATTACTTCGCCTATACCGCCCAACAGGGAAAAAGAACATTAAATGCACGCCAACCCGATGCTGAGTTACCGAGGGGGTACGAAGACCTGTAAACTCCCACCCAGTTGAAAACCTGAATCGATCCCCTCCTGCGTAAAAACCTGCATTCAGCCCTGGATAAACCGAAGTTTTAGGATCGGAGTTGGCGCCCTTAAAATCGCGGAAGAAAACTCCAACATTGCCCCCATAGTAAACACCAAAAGCTCGCCCAGAGGGATTTACCCGAATCGGCTTAAAACGATTTACACGAATCTCAAAAACCTGACGTTTTTCTTTATATTGATAAATGGCGTCGGATTGATAGTTGAGCGTAGCCACCGGCACAGGCCGATACCAGTATGTAATACCCACCGAAAGTTTAGAGACACGCTCCGTTACCCCAATATTAAACCCAAGCATAAACTCATGGTTGCTGAAAATAGTAGCAGTTCCAACATAGACATTGCCGATAGCCAGTTTCAACCGCGTATGCTGACCAATAGAATCGAGAAAAAAACGCATACTCTTATTCTCTGTTTCGGCGGCAATCTGGTAGTAACTCCTCGCAAGGGCTTGTTCAAAAGCGCCCTGCCTCATTAACAGCAAAACCGTTTCTTTGGAATTAGCCGCAATGGCATAGGCCAAAGCGTTTTCCCCACTCATATCTACAACATCAATTTTAGCACCATGGACTAACAAAAGCGAAACCATAGCGGTATCGTTATACTGAGCCGCAACCATCAAGGGCGAAACACCTTTAATATTACATATATTGGGGTCGGCCCCATCATCAAGCAATAACTTCGACGAAACATAGGCACCACTATAAGCCGATAGGTACAAAGGAGTACAGCCAAACTGATCCTTGCAATCAGCATTAGCTCCCCAGTACAAGAGCAAATCGGTTAAATAAGGGAAGCCATACCAAACCGCATAGTGCAAAGGGGTTAAGCCCAAATCATTCTGATCATCAACACGAGCCTCGAACTGGAACAACATATCGGCAATACTGTCGTTACCCGCTCGAACCGCAGCGTGCATAGCAGTATTCCCGTCATAGGGCTTTGCATTTGGATTGGCGTTATTCTCAAGAAGCAGTTCAACCAATGGCAACGACCCACTCTGCACAGCGTACATTAAAGGGGTAACTCCATAGTCGTTCGACATATTGGGGTTGGCTCCATAGCCAATTAACCTCTTGGCAATTTCGTAATTGCCCGAATCGCAATACAGTATTAGCAAATTATTCAGGTAGGTTTTGGAATCCACAGAATCGTTACTAATGCCATAATCCTGCGACACCAGCACGTTATGAAACAAAAGACCAACAAAAAATAAGACTAATACTCTACAGTTAACCATAACACAGTTTGAATTCAAAAACCGGGAATGTTACAAGAACCGTACCCATTCACAAAATAATCTGTTACAAATTAGAGAAAAGCTAACGACAAAACAAAAAAAACGTCCCTGTAATAAGGGACGTTTTCTATAGAAATACAGTTTAAGACTATTTACCAAACTTAATGCTAGCCTGAGCAGCAGCCAAACGAGCAATTGGCACACGGAAAGGAGAGCAGCTAACATAGGTTAAGCCTGTTTTGAAGCAGAACTCAACTGATGCGGGATCGCCACCCTGCTCACCACAAATACCCACCTTAAGATCGCTGCGAGTAGCACGACCTTTCGAAACGGCCATCTCTACTAATTGACCAACGCCGTCCTGATCGATAGTTTGGAATGGGTCAGCCGCAAGCATCTTGTTATCAAGGTAGTCGTGCATAAAACCACCAATATCATCGCGGCTAAAACCAAATGTCATCTGGGTTAAGTCGTTGGTTCCAAACGAGAAGAACTCGGCAGTTTTAGCCATACGATCGGCGAGTAAGCAAGCACGGGGTATTTCTATCATAGTACCATACTTATACTTAATCTCTTTAACGCCAAATTTAGCGCAAACCTCTGCGTAAACTCTGTCGACAATCTTTTTGGTGAAATCAAGTTCAGACACATCGCAGGTTACAGGAACCATGATCTCGGGATGTGGCTGGTGCCCTTCTTTAATCAACTCAACAGCTGATTCGAAGATGGCACGAATTTGCATCTCCGAAACCTCTGGATATGTAACGCCAAGGCGAACACCGCGGTGTCCCATCATTGGGTTCGACTCATGCAAAGCCTCGCCACGTTTAGCAATGGCAGCCACAGTAATGCCTAATGCCTTTGCGAGTTCGGCCTGTTTCTCATCGCTTTGGGGAACAAACTCGTGTAGAGGTGGGTCGAGCAAGCGGAAAGTTACAGGAAGAGTATCCATAGCTAACATAGTAGCCTTGATATCCTTCTTAACATATACGAAAAGCTCATCAAGGGCGCTACGACGCTCTTTTACACCATCACTTAAAATCATCTTACGGAGTAGGAACAGAGGCTCCTCCGATCCTTTTCCATAGAACATGTGCTCGGTACGGAACAAACCAATCCCCTCAGCGCCAAAATCGCGAGCAACCTTAGCATCGGCAGGAGTGTCGGCGTTTGTACGAACACCCATCTTGCGATGACTGTCAACAATTTTCATAAATTCTTGGAAGCGAGGATTTTCGGTAGCGTCCATTAATGGAAGCGAACCGGTATAAACGTGTCCTTTTGTTCCGTTCAAGGTTAGAATATCACCTTCCTTGATAATGATATCGGTTCCGGGAATCTTTGCAGTTTTCTTTGATACTTCAACGTGCATACCACCAGCACCTACAATACAGCATTTACCCCATCCACGAGCAACAAGTGCAGCGTGTGAGGTCATACCACCACGAGCGGTAAGAATCCCCTCTGCGGCACGCATACCCTCAACATCCTCGGGATTAGTTTCTTCACGAACAAGGATAACTTTTTCGCCTTTACGGTTCCAGGCAACTGCATCCTCGGCAGTGAAAACAACTTTACCCACGGCAGCCCCAGGACCAGCGGGTAAACCTTTTACAATTGGGTTAACCTTTTTCTCCTCAGCAGGGTCGCAAATTGGGTGAAGTAATTCGTCTAATTGAGCAGGATCGACACGCAAAACAGCGGTTTTCTCGTCAATTAGTTTCTCGTGTAGCATATCCATAGCCATGTTCAAAGCAGCGGTACCAGTACGTTTACCAGCACGGCACTGTAACATGTAAAGTTTACCTTCCTGAATGGTGAACTCAATGTCAAGCATATCCTTGAACGATTTTTCAAGAATTGTACGAATATCATCAAGCTCTTTATAGGTACCAGCCATAACCTCCTGCATACTATGCAAGTGCTTATTTTGCTCGTTCTTTGTATCATCGTTAAGTGGGCTTGGGGTGCGAATACCAGCAACAACGTCCTCGCCCTGAGCATTCACTAACCACTCACCGTAGAATAGGTTCTCACCAGTTGCAGGGTTACGGGTAAATGCAACACCAGTTGCAGAAGAATCGCCCATATTACCGAACACCATTGCCTGAACGTTAACAGCAGTTCCCCAGTTATCGGGAATACCCTCGATACGACGGTACGAAACTGCTTTCTTACCATTCCAGCTCTTGAATACGGCCTTGATACCACCAACTAATTGATCTTTGGCATCGTCGGGGAATTCCTTACCCAATGAGCTCTTAACGCGTTTTTTGAACTCTTCGGCTAACGTTTTCAAATCATCTGCCGACAAGTCTGTGTCAGATTTATAACCCTTGCTATGCTTGAACTCGTCAAGCATGTCGTCGAGTTGCTTACGGATACCTTTTCCATCAACTGGCTCTAGTCCTTCAGCTTTCTCCATAACCACGTCAGCGTACATCATAATTAAACGACGGTACGAGTCGTAAACAAAACGTGGGTTGTTGGTTTTCTTAAGAAGGCCTGGGATTGTAGCCGAGCAAAGACCAATATTAAGAACGGTATCCATCATACCGGGCATTGAGCTACGAGCACCAGAACGGCAGCTCAAAAGAAGCGCATTCTCAGAATCGCCATACTTCATACCCATCGCCTTTTCAACATCGGCCATTGCAGTCCAAACCTGCTCCATTAAATCAGCTGGAAGCTCATTATTATTTGCATAATAATCGTTGCAAGTTTCGGTTGTAATGGTGAATCCTGCAGGAACAGGAAGTCCCAATAGACACATCTCGGCCAAGTTGGCTCCTTTTCCACCAAGCAGATTTTTCATATCTGCTTTTCCTTCGGCTGTTTTGTTACCGAAGAAATAAACGCGTTTTACTTTTGACATTTATGTATCAGATTTAATTAAATTATTGGTATTATTACTTTTACAACATTAGGAACATTGTGTGAGTTTACAAAATTATTAAAAAAAATGAAATAGTAAGTTGATAACATTAAGCAGATTGTAAAATCAATCGCAATCGATTGAATACAAAACAAATTTGCCCCATAAAAAACTCAAACATCAACAGGTTGAACTACTCAATTACTCACAGACACCCTCATACATCATCAAAAGAGAACCTGCATCCACACACACAAGCGCATACACCTAATTAATAACTAGTTAACATTGTAAATAACAAAAAATATACATAAAAAAAACTAACCAACAGTGAACCAAACCCATTTTCAGAAAAACTGCGAACTTTCAAATTAGAACAATTAATACTATTTTGGCATTTTGTTAAACCTATAGGATTTTAAGAACTCTATATTTAATGGGGAATTTGAAAAAACGGCTGATGCAACAAAACCATCAATCGCCGGAATTAATCATTAACAGAACACAAACCAATAAAAATTGTCAACATAAATAGTTTATCCCAATGAAGAATACACATCATTTTTTGTGGCTTTTACTTGTAGCAGCGCTTGCAATACCCGGAATCGCAACTGGGCAAAAAGCCAAAATAACCCTCGACGATCTTTTCAAAAAGGGAACATTCCGATCGCGCAGCGTGTACGGACTCACATCGATGAACGATGGGGAGCACTACTCTGCTTACAACGCAAAACAGCAAGTGGCCAAGTTTAAGTACGCCACCGGCGATGAGGTCTCCGTACTGTTCAACCCATCGGAGTTCATGTCGAATGCCGATTTAAAAGAATTCGGCGGGTATCAGTTAAGCCCCACCGAGGACAAGATGCTAATCGAAACCCAAATCCAATATATCTACAGGCACTCCTACACCTCGAACAGCTACATCTTCGATCTGAAAACGCAAGCATTAACCCCGCTCTCTAAAAATGGTGCACAAATGAACGCCACGTTTTCCCCCGATGGCAAAAGGATAAGCTTTGTCCGCGACAACAATATCTATATTGTAGACCTTAGCACCTTAGAGGAAACTCAAATCACCACCGACGGTTTATACAACAATATAATAAATGGTGCCGCCGACTGGGTTTACGAGGAGGAATTCGCACTAACCAACGGAATGCAATGGTCGCCCGATTCAAAGAAGTTAGCATTCTTCCGATTCGACGAGAGCAAGGTTAAAATGTTCAACATGACCATGTTTGAGGGAAAACTCTACCCCGAGAACTACACTTTTAAATACCCCAAGGCTGGCGAAACCAACTCGGTGGTTAGCATTCATACTTACGATTTAGAATCGAAGAAAACCACAACGATGGACGTAGGATCCGAAACCGATCAGTACATCGCCCGTATTTTTTGGACCACCAATCCAAACCAGTTGAGCATGATACGTCTCAACCGCCTACAGAATAAGCTAGACATCATGCTAGCCGATGCAACCTCAGGCAAATCGAGCATTCTTTACACCGAAACCAACAAGTATTACATCGAAGAGCCCAACGACAACTATCTCACCTTCATCCCCGATGGCAAAAGTTTCATCATCACATCGGAACAGGATGGCTACAAGCACATCTACCTATACGGGATGGACGGAAAACTTATCCGACAATTAACTAAGGGCACCCACGAGGTTTCGGCAATTTACGGCTACGATTCGGATAAAAAAAACATATACTACCAGGCCTACGACAACTCGCCTCTCCGCAAGGCTGTATATTGCTTACCCCTGAATGGAGGTAAAGCAACAAAACTCTCGGAACAAGAGGGAACAAACAGCGCGAACTTCAGCACCGGCTTCAAATACTACATACACTTTCACAACAACATCAACACCCCAACCCTTGTAACCCTACACAACAGTAAGGGAAAACTACTCCGCACCCTAGAGGATAATGCGAAACTGAAAGAACGTATTGCAGAATACGACATGCCACAAAAGGAAACCTTCACATTCAAAACATCCGAAGGTGTGGAGCTATATGGCTACATGGTAAAACCATTCGATTTCAGCGCCGATAAAAAATACCCAGTGCTAATGTACCAGTACAGCGGACCCGGCTCGCAATCGGTTCAAGACAACTTCAAAATTGGCTGGGACGAACATTTATCCACTCTGGGCTACATTGTAGTATGCGTTGATGGACGGGGAACCGGAGGCCGTGGCGAAGCATTCAAAAAAATGACCTATGGGCAAATGGGACTATACGAATCGACGGATCAGATCGAAGCAGCCAAATACCTCCAAACCCTCCCGTATATTGATGGGAATAGAATCGGAATCTGGGGATGGAGCTACGGCGGTTACATGTCGTCGCTATGCCTATTTAAAGGTGCCGATGTATTCAAAATGGCGATTGCGGTTGCCCCGGTTACTAACTGGCGCTACTACGACTCAATATACACCGAACGGTTCATGGGATTACCCCAGGATAATGGGCTCGGCTACGATAGCAACTCCCCCATTAACCATGTTGACAAGCTAAAAGGGAAATTACTGCTGGTTCACGGCACCGCCGACGATAACGTGCACGTACAAAACGCCATTGAGCTAATCGAAAAACTGGTACAAAGCGGGAAACAATTCGACCTAATGATGTACCCGGACAAAAACCACGGAATTAGAGGCGGGAACACCACCATGCACCTTTACACCAAGCTAACAAACTACGTGAAAGAAAACTTGTAAAAAAACAAGTAAAGGGCATGCCTAAAAGGCACTTAACTGTAAGAAAAAATGGAGCGCAAGTTTTTATTGCGCTCCATTTGCTTTAGAAAAAATATTTTTACTACATTTGCACCTCCTACAAAGACTAGGATTAGTAATTGATGAATTACAAAATACAGTTCTAGATTGATTTAAGATTGTAAAAGCCCAGATGGCGAAATTGGTAGACGCGCTAGTTTCAGGGACTAGTGTCAGCAATGATGTGCAGGTTCGAGTCCTGTTCTGGGCACCAAAAAGCAATACCCCCCTACACCCGTATTAGCTGCCTGAATTGGCATTCCGTTATACAAAATTAACAATCGAGATTATCGCCCTACACGCAGTAAAACTACCCTGTTGCGATAGTATTGCAGCGGCTCAGTAAATATTTAAACGAAACCCAAACCTTTTAAAAACTTATTGTTAATATTGCATTACAATAAACACTTGTTTTAAACTAAAACAACGGTTAGCTATGCAAGTAAAAGGTACTGCGGTTAAAACAATCCCCGAATTTATCAAGAGCAAACACCCCGATAAGTATAATGGCTGGTTTCAGCAATTACCCGAGAAATCGAAGGCGATATTCCAAAAAGGAGTAGCCGCCCCAAATTGGTATCCCATACTTGATGCCATCATAACGCCCACCACGCTAATGTCGACAATCCTTTACGGCAACGAAAGGGACGGAGCATGGGAATGTGGCAGGTATAGCGCCGAGGTTGCGTTAAACGGAATATACAAGCTATACGTAAAGATGAGCTCGCCAGGGCATATCATCGACCGGGCAGGGCGCGTGCTCCAGGCCTACTACGACCCCTCCGAAATAACTGTGGTGGGAAAAACCGACAAAAGCGTAACACTACACCTCACCAAGTTCCCCGAGCCGCACAAAGTTGTGGAATACCGACTTGCCGGATGGATGGAACGAGCCCTAGAAATTTCGGGATGCAGAAACATCCGAATCGACATCCCAAAGTCGCTAACTAAGGGCGATACAATATCTGAATTCAGCATCACTTGGGAATAATAACTCGGAGAATAATAAAACAAACCGACTAAACCAGATTAGACAATGCCCAATCCAATAATCTAATCGATTTTTTTATCGCACACATTCCTATTTTTTTATTGCAGCATTTTCCGATTTAAAATATTGTATTACTTTTGCACTCGCAATAAAACGCTCAGGTGGTGGAATCGAGGAACAAACTCCCACCATTCTGTGGAACCAGAAAGAATAAAATGGGACTGAAAGCAGTCCTAATTATTGCAAAATATTTCAGATTGCCCAGGTGGTGAAATTGGTAGACACGCCAGCTTGAGGGGCTGGTGATCGCAAGGTTGTGCAAGTTCGAGTCTTGTCCTGGGCACTTAAAAAAAATGCGCATCTCATTAATACTGGGATGCGCATTTTTTTTGTTAAAGATTCCGTTAAAATTTTCGGTTCTACTACCAATTCAGTGGAGGAAATCTCATAACCATCCAACACACATCATAATATTAACACCTCATAAGTGATTGTAAATTATCATAGACATAACTGCATCATTCTCCTATGATCCAGGCATGTGTTTCCTTGTTAAATTACGCACTAAAACTATAGTAGAACACAAAATCGAAAGGAAAAGTTGTCCGGATTTTACTGTCTTAATTTGGGACTTGTTGGTGGATTCGATGCATGATCGACAGTAAAAGTTATCTCCGGACAACATTGCTGCTGGTGGCTGCAGCATATTACTATGTAAATGTGTTTGGGACAACTATACATATAGCAAAACCGTGCCAAAGCGACACAAATCCACAACAACCAACCAATGCACTGCATATCAATACATTACACAACGTCAAAATACAATACAGACATAGTTAAAACCGATCATTGCGTGTAATAATTCCACACCCTGTAGAAGATTGCTCTTTAATCCTCAAAAATATGGAACTCTGAATATGATGACAACTCGTATAAAATTGTACCGACCTACAGAACACATCCGCAATCACCAATACACCCCACCACCATTAACAATGTAATATATCTCAAACAACAGAAAACAATGCACAACAACAATCAGGGTGAAAAGTAAAAAAGGGCACATAGTTTTATCCAAAGCTTGTTCTGTTAAAGAATAAAAAAACTATATTTGGGAAAATCGCCGTACCACCTCTCGCATAAGTAGAACATTAACAGGATCCAAAATGGCTCGCTATTTCATTAAATCGATCAGAATTATTACTCTGGCACTGTTATGCATCTCAACACTTCCGATCCAAGCATCGCGAGAAAACAAAACCGTTAATGATTCGATCGAAGCGCAGCAAATCGCAAAAACCATAGACTCACTATTCTACAACGAAGACTACAGCCAAGCGCTAACGGCAATTGCCAATTCGTACCCAACTCTAACCAAGCTAAATAACAAACACGCTATCAACCGGGTTATAATGCGCAGAGCTTGGATACTCCGACTGCGCGGGGAATACGGAGCAGCTCTTACCGATTTAAATATGATTCTCGAAAACCAGCGGGAAGCCAAGGACACCAATGGAATAGCATCTACACTCAACCACATTGGCGCAGTTTACCGGTTAAGAGGCGATTACGCCACGGCCCTTAACTACTACTTCAAATCGCTATCGCTATACCAGACCATTGGTGTAAAGAGCGGAGTATCGCATCAACTCAACAACATCGGCGTGGTTTACCTATACCAAAAGCTATACGATAAAGCCCTGGAGTACTACCTACAATCACTAAAAATTGAGGAAGAACTGAAGGACGATGAAGGGATCGGCATATCGTACCTAAACATAGGCGAAGCATTCCGGAAAAAGGGAGAACTCCGCAAAGCCACCGACTACTACTTAAAAGCACTGATGTACGCGCACAAAAACAACGATTTAGACGCCATTGGCACTATACACAACGAAATTGCTGGCATCAATACTGAGCAAGGACTAATCAACGAGGTGCTACCACACCTATACAAAGCCAAAGAATCGTTTCACAAACTGGGGAACAAATCGCGCATTGCGGAGTATGAAATGAACCATGGCAACTTTGGTATGGCAACACACCAATACAGTATGGCCATTGCCCACTACACAAATGCGCTCAAACTATCGGATCAAACAGGGGCTATGGAAATAGCAAGCAATGCCAACAAGCAGTTAAGCCTAGTTTACGAAAAAACTAACAACATCGCTCAAGCTCACAAGCACTACAAAGCCCATATTGCACTTCGCGACAGCCTTTTTAACGAAGAGAACACCCGGAAATCGGTTCAATCCGAAATGATCTACCAATTTGAGCAACAGCAGGAAAAAGCCAACCTCGAGCAAATTAAGAAAGAGGCAGTATTTGCCGAACGAATCCATCGGCAAAAAATGATACGCAACTTCCTGCTTATTATCGTGCTGCTATTTAGCGGACTTGTGCTAGCAATTCTTTATGCACTCGTAAAGATCCGACGAATAAACAACAACCTGGAATTGCACCAAAAAGAGATACTCGCAAAAAACGAGGAGCTCCAGCAGCAGCGCGAAGAGATATTAACCCAACGCGACGAGATTGAACGAAAAAACCTATACCTGGAGCAAGCGCAACAAATTGTGGCCGAAAAAAATATCAGAATGATAAGCAGTATCGAATATGCAAAAACCATTCAACAGGCTCTGCTCCCCAAAAACGAGGATTTGCAAAAGCTATTCAAGGATCACTTTGTAATATACCTACCCAAAGATATTGTTTCGGGCGATTTTTACTGGATCAGCAGCAACAAGCAGTATACTCATATCGCCATCATGGATTGCACGGGGCATGGGGTCCCCGGATCGTTTATGGCGCTAATTGGGAACACCCTACTAAACCAAATTGTAAACGAATGGCAAATCCGAAACCCCTCTTTAGTCCTCGAAACCCTTAACGAACAACTCCGCAAGGCTTTAAAACAGGATGAGTACGACACAAAGCTGCATGCCAGTATCGATATCGGTTTTATTTCGATCGACTTTCAACGCAAAAAATTGCTATACGCAGGGGCGAACAGGCCATTGATAATAGTTAAAGATGGGAATCTCGAAAAAATAGCGGGGAACACCCGTTCGGCAGGGGGATTTCAGCCCAAAGCTCCAAAACACTTTGTAAACAACGAGCGCACATTAGAATCAACAAGCATACTATACCTCACAACCGATGGCTATTCCGACCAAATGAACCCTGTATCCAAAAAGTTTGGGCAACAGCGCCTATACAACCTGCTGATGCAAATCAGCGATAAGGAAATGTCCGCACAAAAAACAATACTCCTCAACGAATTGGCAAATCACAAAGGCGGCGAGGATCAACTCGACGACATTTGTATCCTAGGGATAAAACTATAGGCTACGCCAGTATCTCGAATGAAGTTAACCCTTTCGGATCAATTTCGGCCACATCAACATTGCGCACATCGGAATGGGGACTACCACGCCTGCACGCATCGACAAAAAGCAGGATATTCGAATCAGAGCCTTGGGCCTCAACATACACCTCCCCATCGGAACAGTTGCGCACAAATCCGCAAACATGCAACTCCCGCGCCACGCTATACACATAGTAGCGAAACCCAACACCCTGAACAATGCCCGTTATTTTAATAGCAACCGCTCGCATCACCCAATTACCAATTTTACAAATTAACTTCTATCTTTACCCTCAACAACCTTTCAATTATTGGCAGCTATGATTCTCGATTACTTTTTAATTGCACTTGCGATAATACTTTTAATCTTGGGATTCCTTGGATGTATAATGCCTATAATACCAGGACCTCCGCTCAGTTGGCTAGGCCTGCTAGCAGCATACTTTACAAAATACTGGGGCAATGCGGGAAACATACTACTCTGGACTGGCGTTCTCGCTCTAGCAGTTACCATTATTGATTACGTACTCCCCATTTGGGTTACAAAAAAAATGGGGGGAACAAAACGGGGGATATGGGGAGCAACCATAGGACTAGCCGTTGGCGTATTCCTCCTACCACCATTCGGAATAATTGTTGTGCCATTTGTAGGGGCATTACTGGGGGAATACTCAAACAAACACTCCGAAACTAAAAGTAATCCATGGCGATCGGCCACGGGCTCTTTACTCGGATTTTTGCTTGGAACAGGGTTGAAATTTGCCACCTCGGGCATTATTGCCTACCATTTTGTGGTGGAAATATTCCTACGCTAAAAAGCAAGCCAGACTATACCGCTGGCTTTGTATCATTTTTGCGAAAGGCATTATTTACCTTAATGTTTCGCCCTTTTACCGGCGAATCGTTCAATGCACCAATAGCCTTAAGACCATCGGCATCGTTTTCCATTTCCACAAATCCGTACCCCTTGGACTTTCCGGATACTTTATCAGCAATAATTTTTACTGAAACAACGTTGCCATAAGGAGCAAACAACTCTTTGAGCTCCTCGGCTGTCATCAAATACGAAATGTTTCCTACATAAATCATCATAAGCCAATTATTTTTAACACCAAACTAAAATTAGTGTTAAAAAACAATAAAAGCAAAAAAAAGCAGCCAAAAGCTGCTTTTTTTTATTCTATAAAATCAGATTACTGACCCAATGTTGCCACCATTACTGCTTTTATGGTATGTGCACGATTTTCGGCTTCGTCGAAAACAATAGAAGCGTCCGACTCAAAAACATCTTCGGTAACCTCCATCGATTCCAATCCAAATTTCTTGAAAATATCCTGACCTACAGCAGTTTCCTGGTTATGGAAAGCGGGCAGGCAGTGCATGAACTTACAGTTAGGATTTCCGGTTAGCTCCATCGCCTTGCGGTTAACCTGGTATGGTTTAAGCAATTTAATACGCTCTTCCCAAACCGACTCGGGCTCGCCCATGGATACCCAAACGTCGGTATAAAGGAAGTCGCAACCCTTTACGCCTTCCTCAACGCTCTCGGTTAAGGTTATTTTAGCACCGGTAGTTTTGGCAATTTCGCGGCAGGTTTTCACCAAATCCTCGGTTGGCCAGCAAGCCTTAGGAGCGCAAGCCCTAAAATCCATTCCCATTTTAGCAGCACCAACCATTAGGGAATTACCCATGTTATTGCGGGCATCGCCCATGTAGCAGAAAGCCACCTCGCTCAATGGCTTACTGGTGTGCTCGCGCATGGTTAGGAAATCGGCTAGAATTTGGGTGGGGTGAAACTCGGTGGTTAAACCGTTCCACACGGGTACACCAGCATACTGCGACAGAGTTTCAACAATTTCTTGAGAATAACCGCGGTACTCAATACCATCGTACATACGACCCAATACACGGGCGGTATCCTTCATGGACTCCTTCTTACCCATTTGCGAACCCGAAGGGCCCAAATAGGTAACATGGGCTCCCTGATCGAAAGCAGCAGTTTCGAAGGCGCAACGGGTACGGGTTGAGTCTTTCTCGAAAAGGAGAACGATATTCTTACCCTTTAAGCGATGTTGCTCGTTGCCGGCATACTTAGCCTTTTTTAAATCGGCCGAAAGATCCAATAAAAATTGAATCTCCTTTGGAGTAAAATCCAAGAGTTTTAAAAAACTACGATTTCTTAAATTGAATGACATAGTGTTAACTTTAAAGTGATTTATACTAATCTTCGTATTCCATGGTTATTTTAGTACCAAAAGATCGATCCTCGAGCTTAGTAGCCTCGGTAATAACGCTCTTGCGGCCACCATTCTCGATAAAGTTTAAGCAAGCCCGAATCTTAGGAGCCATATTGCCCTCGCCAAACATCCCATCATTTAAGAATTTCAAAGTATCGGCGTGGTTTAATAGTTCCAGTTTCTGCTCGTTGGGCTTCTTGTAGTTTACATAAACATAGGGCACATCGGTAAGGATGTAAAACTCATCGGCCTTAATAGCTGCGCCCATCAAAGCAGATGCAAGGTCTTTATCGATAACCGCTTCGGCGGGGCGAACATCCTGAACCTCATCGATATAAACTGGGACTCCACCTCCACCCGAGGCAATAACAATAATACCCTGGTTAGCCAATTGCTCAATCACATTGATATTTAGAATCCCCTTAGGCTTTGGAGAGGGTACTACCCTACGCCATCCGCTTCCGGTATCCTTCACCTCCTCTTTAAACACCCAACCTTTCTGCTTGGTAAGCTCATCGGCCTGCGCTTTGTCGTAAATACGGCCAACACGTTTGGTGGGATTCTTAAAGGCAGGATCGTCATGGTCAACCACAACAGGGGTTACAATACAACAAACCTCACGGTTAATTCCATGTTTTTTAAGCACGTTACGAAGCGCGCGCTCAATCATGTATCCAATACCACCCTGAGAATCGGCCACACAAACATCTAAAGGCATTTGGGGAATACCGTACATTTGCTCACCGGCATCGTTACGCATAAGAATATTCCCAACCTGAGGGCCATTACCATGGCTGATCACCAGGTTATACCCCTCCTTAATTAAATAAACAAGATTTTCGAGAGTATCGGTAGTATTTTGCTCTTGTTCCTCAATTGTTCCTACCTGATTGCCCCTGAGTAGCGCATTGCCACCCATTGCTACAACTGCCAATTTACTCATTACTAATACATTATTAGGTTTAGTTTTTATAATACACTCCTTCAGGGCCGAAAAGACGAAGTAATTACCGTCAAAGCATTCAAGAACAGCCCTATTTTTAATGTGTAACCGTAAAACCATTACACTTAGTTCGATTACAAAGCTATAATTTTTTTTGGATCAAAAATTAGCCACCATACCATCATCATCATCAACCAGACTCCTGTATCAATATGTTTAATAACACACGCACCACAACATCAGTATTACCAACACCTTACAAAAAGTAAAAAAATATATGCTTAGAAACATTTATTAGTTACAGTAGAATAATCAGAAAAGCATGATCCATAAATAGATGTAAATATAGCTACGCAGAGGATGTATATTTATGCAATGAAAGCTTAAACATCAAAATAAAATTTTAATATCATCGGCAAATAACCACCGATGGTTTAACCGAAACGTCTTATAAAAAAACAAACAGACCATAGCAAGAAAATACTTGGAAGAACACATATAATGTATTCAAAGGAAAACAATACAGCCTCGCAAATGAACAGTATTACGAACGAACAAAAAAATCGATTGATCAAAAACCGATTGTCAACTAAATCAATTTTAGTACATTTACGGAAAAATAAAGAGGAATGCGAATACCAAGCAATCGCTACATAATTATATTCAGTTTAGTACTAATTGTGGCCACTTCGTGCCGTGATATTATTGCACGTAAACACATTCGCGAGGGTATCATAAAGTACGGAATTAGTTACGATAGCACCACAACAGCAAAGATTGACGCAACGCTTCTCCCCTCGTTACTAACCGTTAAATTCAAGAATAACAACACGCTAAACACCATCGAGGCGCTTTCGGGAGCTATTACAATATCCATAATAAGCAACCACACCAACCACACCTTTACAACAATGGCAAAGGTTTTTAACAAGAAATTTTACCACGAAGAGGCCAATACCGAGGGCAAATACCCCGCACTATACTCTGGCATACCCACTGTAAACCTCATTTCGGACAACGAACCCTGTAAGTTTCTTGGCTATAAATGTTTTAGAGCTAAAGGATTTTTTGCCGATAAGCCCAATGCCACTTTCGAAATTATCTATACGCAGGAAATCGACATTGCAAATCCTAACATCAACACGCCATTCCAAAACATCAATGGCGTAATGCTAAGATTCAATCTGCGGATGAATACCACCATGATGCAGCTTACGGCAGAATCGGTGAAAAGAAGTAAAATATCCGACGACACATTCACCACACCATCGGACTATAACGCGGTTGATTTTAAAACCATCACCGAACTTATATACCTGCTACAACAATAAACAGTACACTACCAGCAAGGTTAACTACATACAAAAGTGTTAATAACATTCACCGATTCGGTATCCCAAAATATCGGATTATTATATTACTTTGCAGTGATATTTAGTTAAATCTAAGGTATAGATCTTCACAGAAAATGGCGAAAGAAAAGGCTAATAACGGCACCGAGGGGAAACCCCAAAAAGAAAAAAACGATCAACCAGCAGCTAGTAAATCATTCCTTAAAGACGAAAGGGTTCGTTTTACCTTAGGGCTATTCGCATTGCTACTAAGCATTTACATAACAATTGCATTTGTATCCTACCTTTTTACTTGGAAAATTGACCAAAGCTTTGAGTGGCAAAACCTATTCTCGGGCTCCGACATCAGGGTAAAAAACTGGACTGGGAAGCTCGGGGCAACAATTGCAGCCCAATTCATGCATAAATGGTTTGGAGTATCATCGCTCGCATTCCCCCTAATTTTCATGTTCTGGGCTCTAAAACTACTAAAACTCTACTCCCCGAAACTAGGAAAAATAACCTTTAAGGTGATTCTGGGAGTTGTTCTTCTCTCGCTGGTTACGGGATTCCTCTTTGGAACAGCACATGGCTACCTGGGAAGCGGACTGGGAGGTGCGCACGGACTATTCGTTTCAGAATGGGTTTCGGCCATCCTGGGCAAAGTGGGAACAGCACTCATCCTACTCCTGTTTATTGTGGCTTACACCATTTACATTAAACCCTCGTCGCTATACTGGTTCAACCGAATAGTTTGGGATATTGCCCAATCGTTCAAACACGCAACGCAAAAAAGTAAGGAGATTGCAATTGAGGAAGAAAATTTTGTACCCTCAAACAACAACAACAACAACAACAACAACAACAACAACAACAACAACAACCAGCCTACACCGGCCAGCATAGAAAAGGCTAAAGCAGAACCCATATCATCAAGCAATAAGGTAGCAGAAAACGACATCTTCGAAATTCATACAACCTATAACGACGAAGAGATACCAACCAGTAGCAATTACAACAACAATGATGAAAATACAGTCGATAACGAAGACGACGTTATCGATTACAACGAATTAAAGAATAACGACCCTTCGCTAGAGTTCAACGAAACAGAGATAATCACCACGGAGACAGACTGTAAACCCGTCAACGAGAGTAGTTCAACCCAAATAGTGGTCGACAAAAACACCGACGATAAGGTGGAATTCACCATCGAATCGATAAAAGAGAAAGAGCTGAACGAGGATCAAATAAACGAAACCGAGCTCTACGACCCCACATTGGAGCTATCGCACTACCAAAAGCCATTGCTGGAACTGCTGGAAGACTACAAAAACACATCGTCGCCCGTTACAAACGAAACTCTAATTGAGAACAAAAATAAAATTGTAGAAACACTCTCGCACTACAAAATCCAGATCGACAAAATTAAGGCAACCATTGGCCCCACAGTTACCCTTTACGAAATTGTACCAGCACCGGGCATCCGAATCAGCAAAATTAAAAATCTGGAGGACGATATCGCCCTGAGTTTAGCCGCACTGGGAATTCGAATTATTGCCCCCATTCCGGGCAAGGGAACCATTGGTATTGAGGTACCCAACCAACATCCCGAAATAGTATCGATGCATTCAATTATTAAATCGCAGAAATTTCAGGAAAGCAAACACGATTTAACCATTGCGCTAGGCAAAACCATCTCCAACGAGATTTTTATGCTCGACCTCACCAAGCTACCCCACCTACTGGTTGCCGGAGCCACTGGGCAAGGTAAATCGGTGGGTTTGAATGCAATAATCGCCTCGCTGCTCTACAAAAAGCACCCATCCGAAATCAAGTTTGTACTGGTTGACCCTAAAAAAGTGGAGTTAACGCTATACAGCAAGTTGGAAAAACACTTCCTTGCCAAACTCCCCGACACCGAGGATGCAATTATTACCGATACCCAGAAAGTAATAAACACCCTAAACTCGCTGTGTATCGAAATGGATCAACGCTACGAGCTACTTAAGCTGGCTCAGGTTCGAAACATCAAGGAGTATAACGACAAGTTCACATCGCGCCGGCTGAACCCCAACAAAGGGCATAAATTCCTCCCCTACATAGTGGTAATAATCGACGAGTTTGCCGACCTGATTATGACCGCAGGGCGCGAAGTGGAAATGCCCATAGCCCGCATAGCCCAGTTGGCCCGCGCCATTGGCATTCACCTAATTATTGCCACGCAGCGCCCATCAACCAACATCATCACCGGGGTGATTAAGGCAAACTTCCCTGCCCGAATAGCATTCAGGGTTTCGTCGATGATCGATTCGCGTACAATCCTCGATCATCCAGGGGCAAACCACCTGATTGGACGCGGCGATATGCTGGTTTCGGCAGGAAGCGACATGATCCGGGTACAATGCGCTTTTGTGGATATTCCCGAGATTGAGCGCATCACCGATTTTGTTAGCAACCAACAAGGCTACCCCTCGGCATTCCTACTCCCCGAGTATGTACCCGAGAGTCAGGATGTTAATCTGGATGTTGACCTAAAGAAACGCGATGAACTATTTGACGATGCCGCCCGCCTAATTGTGCAATCGCAAATGGGATCCACATCGCTTATTCAACGTAAATTCTCGATTGGCTACAACCGTGCGGGACGAATTGTGGATCAACTGGAGGCCGCTGGCGTTGTTGGCCCCTTTGAGGGAAGCAAAGCTCGGCAGGTTCTTATTGTTGACGAAGTATCTTTGGAACAACTTTTGAAGAACTTAAGTAACCAGTAATTTTTCCAGAACAATTCATTATTACTATATTTGACACTCAAAAAAAGAAACTACATACCAACATGAAGAGGATCATTTTATTACTACTAGCATTGGCCCCAGCTAGCATGATGGCTCAGGATAACGCCGAAGCCACAAAAGCGGTAGCCAATTTCAGCAAAAAAATGCAAGACGTTAAAAGCATTAATGCCACATTCACATTCACACTAGAAAATCGACAGGAAAAAATATCCGATACCCATCAGGGCAAAATAATAGCCAAAGGGAATAAGTACTTGCTGGAAATGATGGGCATGGAAATGTACTTCGACGGACAAACCAAATGGCAATATATTAAGGAGGCCAACGAGGTAACCATATCAACACATAACGCCAGCGGCGATGGTGGATTTCTCGACGACCCATCCAAGCTGTTTAAGGATTACGATAAGAATTTCAAATCGAAGTTCATTGGCGAGCAAAAAACAAAAAACCGGACAATCTACGAACTCGACTTCTACCCAAAAGATTTAAACCTCCCCTACTCGTCCGTAAAACTCCAGTTCGACAAGAATTCGTTGGAACCCGTGCTAATCCGTTACCAAGGCAAAGATGGCAACAACTATATCATCAAGGTTAAAACCTTTAAATCGAACCTGCCAGTTCGCGACGAGCGTTTTAAATTTGAACCCCAGAAACACAAAGGGATTGAAGTGATAGATATTCGGTAACAACAGTTACCCCAAACGCAAAGGCAGCCCAACGGCTGCCTTTATTACATTCGGCTTTCGGGATACTCGATACGTGCGTGGTAAATATTGCCCAACTTCTTTTTAAAGACAGTTTTTATGGTGGTGATGTCCTTAAAGGTAATGTCGGCATCGTTAAACTGCCCTTCGGATTGCTGGAGGTTTATTATCGACTCCACCAGCTCATCAATATTTTGAATGGTTATACTCTTCATGCTGCGCGAAGCCGCTTCAACCGCATCGGCCATCATCACCACTGCGGTCTCCTTGGAGTTAGGCCGGGGGCCTGGGTACGTAAATTTATGCACATCGTCGGTTCCATTATCAAACTTATCACGGTGCAACGAGTAAAAATACTTTACCCTGGTAGTTCCGTGGTGTGCCTGAATAAAATCGATTATGGGCAGAGGCAATCCTGCCTTATGGGCAATTCGCACCCCCTCGGTAACGTGGTTAATTATAACCTGAGCGCTCTCTGTAAAATCAAGATTTTTATGAGGATTAAAGTCGAAGGCCTGATTCTCGATAAAGTAAAGCGGATTTACAGTCTTCCCAATATCGTGGTATAGCGCGCCTGCTCTCACTAACAAAGGATTACCTCCAATTTTCTGAACAGCAGCCTCGGCTAAATTCGCCACCTGCAACGAGTGCTGAAATGTTCCCGGCGCAACCTCAGCCAGCTTGCGCAGAAGATCGAGATTGGTATCGGACAGCTCCACCAATGTGGCATCGGACAAGAAACCAAACATTTTCTCGAATAGGTACACCAACTGGTACGAGGCCATTAAAAGCAGCGCATTTACTGCATACCATAGCAAAACCAAACTATTAGCAGCAAACGGGGTTCCCTCTTCGATGGTTGCTAGGCTTAAATACAACACTATGTAGGTTAGGTAAACCAAGGCTACGGTAACAAACAAGCGTCCACGTCGATAAAGGTTTGTCAAGCTAAGGATTGCCACAATTCCGGCCACAAAATTGGTGAACACATACTCAAAACTGTTGGGAACGAAGAAGCCCACCACAAAAACGGTAATCAGATGGATGAAAAGAGCCAACCGCGAATCGAAAAAAGTTCGGATGAATATGGGAACAATAACCAGCGGCACTACATAAATACTTACCAAGCCACTTTTGATAACTGACGAAGCCACAATCACCATAAATGAAACCAGCAGCAATATGAACAGGGTCTTAGAATCATCCTTCAACACCTCGGACCGGAAGCGGAGAAGGAAAAGGAACAGGATGACAAAAAGAGTCCCCACAATAACGCCATTGCCCGCCAGTACAACATACTTATTTCGGGTTCCTATGTGCGACTCGTACTCCCGCTTCAACGACTCCAACACCTGGAACACCTCAGAGGTTACCATTTCGCCATGCGAAATAATTCGCTCCCCGGATTGTACCAACCCTTTAGTTAACGATACATTCGAAATCAACTCGTTTTTAAATTTTTGGGTTATATAATCGTCGTAAAGGAGATTGGGCTGAGCGTACCTCTGCATATCTAAATTGGCCAACAGGCCGGGGCATTTCAACGACATGGTTTCGGCCTTAGCGCTAATCCGCCGCATCAAATAATCCGAGGCCTTACGTTGAGTAAAAATATCGCCATAATGATTATCGGACAACACATTACCCTTTAGCACCGACAGCCCAATATCGGCGGCATAATTACTAAGAATACTCTCGGACTGATCCACAATCCCCTTTTGATACACGTACTCAATAGCAGCCATAGCCTCCGCCTCAACCACACCCGCAAATGCGTTCAACCTATCGCTTGGGTATTTAGCAGGGAGCCTATTAGCCGTGCGGTAGTTAGTCCAAGCCTGCCGAAAATCAGTCGTAAATTGCTGCTTCGACGACTCCCCTACCAACGAATCAACCCTGAAGAATGGTTTAAAATCCTTCAGAATCTTAGTTTTATCCGAGAACAGCTCCGCATCGGTTTTGTAAATAGCAAAATCGAACGGGGCATATAAGTCGGAATGCATCCAAGGCTTTCCCTTCTGGAACTCGTAGCCAAAACGACCTTCGTGGGGTAAAAAAAGCATAACCACAATAAGCGCAGCAAAGAAATACAATGCGCGGAATATTCCCCGATAGTTTACCAGTATATATCGAACCAAACTCATCAATCAGAAGTATTTGAAATTAATGCCAAACAACGATGGTAAAGATACAAATTTAAAACAATAAGCCTAAACACCAGGAAGCATCACCCTACCTTAATTCAAAAGCTGCATAATCAAATGCAACCCCAACAACGATTTTCGACTTTAGAATTGTTGTATATCGGCTATTTATGATATTTTTACAAAAAATAGTTCGAAATGGAATCTGGCGTAGTATCAAAAAGTTTAGCGGCCATCCGGAAAGAGCCCAGCGAAACCAGCGAGATGGTTAATCAAATGCTATTCGGCGAGTCGTTCGATGTTATTGAACAGTACAAGGGTTGGCTAAGAATTGTCGGCCATTTTGATGGTTACTATGGCTGGCTCGACTCTCGCCTCACCGCTACTCAGATAGAGAACAGCATTCCCAACAACATTGCACTGGCCAGCACCATATTTCAGGCCAAGACCGAAGAATCCGACTACCCCCTCAACCTATGCCCCGGATCGGTACTCCAAAACCCCGAAGCGGATGGGTTTTACTGTGGAAATGCAAAATACGCCTCGCTCGGGAATCCATTTGTGCATACTGGCAAAAATCAATACGAAACCATTGAGCATCTGGCTAAGATGTATATCAACACCCCATACCTATGGGGCGGACGATCGCCCTTCGGAATAGATTGCTCCGGCCTAGTTCAGGTTGTGTACCGGATTGCAGGAATTAACCTACCCCGCGACGCTAGCCAGCAAGCCACTATTGGCAAAACTGTTGAATTTAACAACTACGCGGGGCTTGGCGATTTGGCCTTTTTCGACAATAGCGAGGGGGCAATCACCCATGTTGGAATAATACTAAACCATAACCAAATAATCCACAGCTCCGGCTTTGTGCGTATGGACAGATTGGATCATCAGGGCATTTTTAACGATCAAACCAACCAGTACACACACAAATTGAGGGTGATAAAAAGAGTTATTTAACCAGCAATACACCTAACCCAAAACCAACCAGCCATGTTAAAGCATCAAATACTCATAATGTTTATGGTTATCGCAATTACCATATGGGCTGCCCTTCGAATAAGGGATAAACGCAAAAACAACAACGACGATAGCACCGATTCCGAATAGCAAATACCATGGAATACAAATACCAATACCCCCGAATGCTTGTTACCGTAGATGCATTGATCTTCCTGAGAAACAGCATCAACGAGTGCACTCACATACTGCTTATTAAAAGGGGCAATAACCCCTTTAAAGGGATGTACGCATTCCCCGGAGGATTCCCCGAAATGGACGAAACACTCTGCGATGCCGCAAAACGGGAACTAGCCGAAGAAACGGGACTAACGGACATCAACCTTTCCCAACTATGGGCATTCGACAAGGTCGATCGCGATCCACGCGACCGAAACATTGCAGTTGCATTCTACGGATTCACCACCAGCAGCAACTCGCGCATTGAGGCCGGCGACGATGCCGAAACTGCGGAATGGTTCCCCTTGGAATCGCTCCCCCAAATGGCATTCGACCATGCCGAAATTATTCGGTTTACCAGAGAAAAACTAGGTTTATAACCACAAAAAAAGGAAGGGAGCCCACTCGGGACTCCCAAAACAACCCACAAAATATGATTATTGCTAAATAATCATACCGGCTCCCACGGTTACATTGGTAGCCTCATCAATCAATATCAAACTGCCCGTAATTCGGTTCTGCCTATACGAGTCGTAAAATAACGGCTTAGTAGCCCTAATTGTTATACATCCAATATCGTTCAGCCCAATGGTTCTATCATCGTAATTCTTCTCCAACGAGTTGATATCCACCTTATACTTAACCTCCTTAACCATGCAGCGCAAATCGTTGGTGGTATGCTTCAGCGCATACTTTCCGCCAGGAATCATGGGCTTATCGCTAAGCCAGCAAATCATCAAATCGATATCCTGCCCCTGCTTTATGCCATTCTCGGCAGGAATAATCATACAACCCCGCGACACATCCAAATCGTCCTCCAGCAGAATAGTCCCCGATTGTGGTGCAGAAAGCGCCTCCTGATGGTCGGTCCAAAAATCGATCCCCTTGATTACCGAGGTAAAACCCGAGGGCATCACTTTTACCCTATCGCCCACCTTAAAGGTACCACTGGCCATACGGCCTGCGTATCCGCGGTAATCGTGATACTCCGCAAGCATTGGCCTAACCACATGCTGCACCGGGAAACGGGCATCGAGCTGGTTGTAATCGTTGGAGATATAAAGATTCTCCAGCAAGTACATGAGCGTGGGCCCCTGATACCAATCCATATTGCCGGATCGATCCACCACATTATCGCCTAAAAGGGCGCTTATGGGGATAAAGCGCACATCGTGCAAATCTAAATGGTTTGAGTACTCGAGGAACTTCTGCTGAATACCATCGAAAACATCCTGCTTAAACTCCACCAAGTCCATCTTGTTGATACAAACAATTACATGTGGAATCCGAAGCAACGATGCAATGTAGGCATGGCGAATGGTTTGCTCAATCACGCCGTGCCGGGCATCAACCAGGATTAGCGCCGCATTGGCTGTAGATGCACCGGTAACCATATTGCGGGTGTACTGAATATGCCCGGGCGTATCGGCAATAATAAACTTACGCTTGGGTGTATGAAAATAGCGGTAGGCCACATCGATGGTGATACCCTGCTCCCGTTCGGCGCGAAGGCCATCGGTAAGCAGCGCCAAATTCACATGCTCCTCGCCCTTCTTGATGCTAGCCCGCTCAATGGCCTCCATCTGATCCTGAAAAATGGCCTTGGAATCGTATAGCAACCGGCCAATTAGGGTACTCTTACCATCGTCAACACTTCCTGCGGTGGTGAAACGCAGGAGTTCCATATCTAAATATGCGGTATTTGTAATTTCGTGTTCCATTTTTTTCAGTTAAAATGATAGGATAATTCCTAGAAATAACCTTCAATCTTTCGATCCTCCATTGCTGCTTCAGAACGCTTGTCGTCGGCACGGCCACCCCGCTCGGTAGTCCGGGTTGCAGCCACCTCGCGGATAATATCCTCGAGGGTATCGGCCTTCGACTCAATGGCTCCAGTGCAAGTTGCGTCGCCAATGGTGCGGAACCGGACAATTCGCTTCGCAACCACCTCCGAATCCTTATTCTTGATGAATGGTGTTTTGGCGTAAAGCATCCCATCGCGCTCAAACACCTCACGCTCGTGCGAAAAGTATAGCGATGGCAACGCAATATTCTCCATCAGAATATACTGCCACACATCCATCTCGGTCCAGTTACTAATTGGGAATACGCGGAAATGCTCGCCCATGTTCTTTTTCCCGTTGAAAAGGTTCCACAGCTCGGGGCGCTGATTCTTGGGATCCCACTGACCAAACTCGTCGCGGTGGGAGAAAAAACGCTCCTTGGCACGGGCCTTCTCCTCATCCCTTCGACCGCCACCCATGGCGCAATCAATCTTCAGCTCCTCAATGGAATCGAGCAGGGTAACCGTTTGCAGCTTATTACGGCTGGCATTATAGCCAGTTTCCTCTACTGCTCTCCCTTTATCAATTGAATCCTGAACATACTTTACAATTAACTGCACACCAGTTTCGGCAACAAGCCAATCGCGAAAATCCAGTGTTTCCTGAAAGTTATGACCTGTATCGATATGCATTAATGGAAAAGGAACCTTGGCTGGATAAAAAGCCTTGCGGGCTAAGTAATACATCACTATAGAATCCTTTCCTCCGCTGAAAAGCATTGCAGGATTTTCGAATTGAGAAACCACCTCGCGAATCACATATATCGACTCCGACTCCAACTCTCTAAGATGATTCATCTTAAATTTATTCATACTATAAAGATTGAAACATTAACACAAAAACTCGGCAACAAAGATAAGTAAGTTTATTAACCTAGTTTTAGACTTGATTTAAAACAATACACAAACAACTCCAAACCTTAAAGGTTGAAGTTACTTGTATAAATATCAAGAAATATTATTGTAATTTAATCCAACTCAAAGCATTCGTATAGAGAAGTTCAACAGACAAATCTTCACTCAAACTTTGGGTATTAATATGTAAATCTGGATTAAGAGGCCTTTCGTATGGTGCAGAAATTCCTGTTAAATCATTGATCATTCCCATTGATGCCTTTTTGTATAGACCTTTAACATCACGCATACTGCAAGTTGCCACATCGGCATCAACAAAAACCTCATAAAAATTATCGACACCAACAATTTCCCTAGCCATACTACGCATAGAAATTAATGGAGATACAAAGCAGCAAACAACCATAAAACCCTGGCTATTCAGCAATCGAGCAATCGACGCAACTCTGCGAATATTCTCGGCCCTATCCTTTTCGGAAAATCCCAAATCGGCACAAATACTCTTACGCACTTCATCGCCATCGAGCAAAACCAAGTTTACATCAATAGCCTTTAATTTCGATTTTAAAGCCTCGCCTAGCGTCGTTTTCCCCGACGACGGCAAACCTGTTAACCAAATAGTAATTGGATTGTATATTGACATTTTAGCAAAATAAAATCATAAACTCAACAAAAAAACGAGGCCAAAAAATGGCCTCGTAAATTTATTACATTTTTCAGTTTAAAAGAACTATTGGCTTCCACCACCAGCCCACCAAACTTTTTGTTTATGGGTATCTTCGCCCATACGAGCAACAGCAGCTTCAACATTGGACTTATTCAAAGTGTACTCAGAACTTGGATATTTAAACCTGGCAACTAAATCGGAGCCAGACTCACTACCAGACACTGGACTAAAGTTATAAGTAAACACTCTATCTTTACTATCCTTATATGTCCAAGTTAATTCGCCAGGCTTAACCAAGAATGAAGGATAACCAGTCCGTCTATACTCGGCCCATGCTTCATGAGGCTGCATTAATAAGTGAATATACTTCTGGGTAATAACCATTTCCTTTCTGGCCTCATCGGTGGTTAATGAATTAAAACGTGTCATAACATCTGTAACATATGTACCTGGATCTGCGCCCCATTTTTCGAGAGAAGCCTCTATACCCTTTTGAAACCAAGATGCATCCCAATTATTAACTTCTGAAATCATAAAACAAACTGTAGGATAATCCAAGAATGTTGTTGGGAAGTTAGGATTTAAAATTACAGGTTGAACACTATATAAACTCACCCTATTAGAAGCAAAAACAGACCAGAATGTTTTAGTATCGGAATCACCCATTCCATAAGGGACACCATACCTTGCTGGATTATCAGGATCAACAACAGGCGAATATGTTGTATATACTTCAAAACGTGGATCAACAATACCACTATACGGATTTACAAATGGGGATACATTTGTAGTGCTTGTAATGCCATTATATATATCACCATTAGTTCCTTTTAGCAACTCAAGAAATCTATAAGTATATGAAAAATCATTTCTATTATCAACATAATAAGCAGAATACCATGGAGCCTCATTTGGTTCACCAACTGTACTAAATCCACACATAGCATCATCCGCATTACTTGACATAACGACTCCAGTAATTGCATCCTGTGCCTCAGACAGATAATTAGCATCAACATTTGAAGCTCTCAATGCAAGTCTCAATCTAAGCGAATTAGCAAACTTAATCCACTTACTCAAGTCTCCATTATAAAACAAATCGCCTTCACTAAAACCATCTGTAGTCGAAGCCTTTAAATCAACAACAGCTTTTTTCAATGTAGCAATAAGTCCATCATAAACTTCTTTTTGTGTATTATATATAGGCTGAGAATACTCATCTAAGTTCAAGGCCTGTGAGTAAGGAATATCCCCAAAATAGTCAGTTAGTAACTGAAATACCCAACATTTCATAATCTCAGCAATGGCAATTTGCATATTATTATCCCCATATAAAGTTGCATACTTATCCTTAGTTGCTGGATCAGTATTTAATTCGATAATTTTCTGCAAATTATTCATGAATATATAGTTATTTCTGAAAAATCCATCGGTAGTATTTACTCTAAAGGAATACCTATCCTCTGACGTATAGTTACGTTGAGAAAAGTGCTGACACGCAATACTGGATTGACGACCAGCATACCACTCGTCAAAATCATAAAAAGCAATATTTCTAATAGCTTGGCTGAGTAGTGCTGGAGTAGATGCTTCTGTCGAAGCATTATTATTATGATTTATCTCATCAAAGTCATTCTCACAACCTACAAAGAAAAGCAAACCGAAGGCTGTAACAATAAGACTATATTTTCTTAATGCTTTCATAGTTTTACAAATTAAAAGTTAAAGTTTAGACCAAAACCAAAAGTAATAGTACTAGGTAGATATCCTCCTTCTAATCCTTGGGCATTACTACCTGCCATTTGTAAATACTCAGGATCAAAATGTTTAGAATCAGCACCAAATATTGCAACATTACGAGCAAACGCTGAGAATTTTAAACCTTTTATTGGGCCTGTGTATCTTGATGGAACTGTATAACCCAAACGTATCTCACGTAACTTTATAAAGTCTGTTTTAAAAATACTTTGCCTATCGGGTCCATCGTAATGAGACTCAGCCCAGGTAACCCCATCAATACGCGTTGCATTTTTAACAGGAGTAGTACTTGCATTTCCATCAGCATCCAAATATGTAATTTCACCAGTCACTGAATTATAATCACCATAAACACCTTTAAGAAGAACTCCGCCACCGTCAGCAATGTCCTCACGAATGTTAACTCCATTTTCATTATTCTTAGCAGACTCCTCCAATATACCTGAATACATACCCCACATATAAGATAAATAATACATATTTCCACCTCGCTGCATATCGATTAAGAAACTAAACTCAAATCCTTTGTATGTAAAAGTATTAGTTAAACCAGCAGTAAAATCAGGATTAACATCAGCCAAAGGTTTTATCTCAGTTGGAATATAATAACCATCTGGACTTACTACAATATTCCCATGGGAATCCTTAACATAATCAGTTCCATATATAACTGGATAAGAGTGTCCTACAAATGCTCCACTTTGAACTTTAAAGGGGCCATTACCTAAAGTTAAATAATCAAGACCTGGAGCAATATCAACCACTTCACTCTTAAGCGTTGCTAAGTTTAACTGGACATCCCAAGTAAAGTCTTTTGTACTAACAGGAGTAGCGCTTAAAGCCAATTCAATTCCCTTATTAGTCATTTCTCCAGCATTAATAATTTTTTTATCATAGCCAGTTGTTCCTGAAACTCTAATAGGAATTATCTGATCTTCAGTTTTTTTATAGTAATAGGATAGGTCTAAACCAACTCTATTTTGCAAAAATTTTAACTCAGTACCAATTTCCCAAGAAGTTGTTTTTTCAGGTTTTAGTTTCGAATTATTAAGAGTACCAGAGAAACTCATTCTAGGATTTTGATCAAGTTCAGAATCCATAAATGTCGGGTTAATAGTAACATAGTTTTGTAAATCATAGGGATTTGTATCATTACCAACTTGAGCAATCCCCCCTCTAATTTTAGCGAAAGAAATAATATTCTGATTCTTAAAAACATCCAACTCTGTTAAAATAAAACTTAAGGTAGCAGATGGATAAAAATAGGAACGATTATCTTTTGGTAGAGTTGAAGACCAATCATTTCTTGCAGTTAATTCAAGAAATAACATTCTATTATAATCTAAACTAACGTTAGCATATAAACTATTAATTCTTTTCCAAGTATGACGGTCATAAACAGTAGCCTTATTCAATGAATTAGATAAATTGTATAAATTTGGCTGAATTAAACCGCCTGCAGTTTCTCCACCATCTCTCCAATATTTTCTATCTAACCGATTTCCTCCAAATAATGCAGTCAATCCAATTTTATCCTCAGAAAAACGTTTATTAACAGTAAAGAAAAATTCTGAATTTAATTCAATATTTGAATTTACATCTTTTACATAGCCAGATTGGGCTTGCGAACCAATAGCACTTCTCTCTTCTGCTTGCATTCTATAAAAGTCTGCTCCCATACGGCCTGTTAATTTCAACCACGGGGCAAATGTGATATTTAAACCATAATTTCCATAAACACGATCTCTTCGGTCATTCTGATAGTTCTCATAACGAGTCCAATATGGATTATCAGTATATTCTGGTGTTCCATCGCTCCAACTATGCCTATTCCAAGTTCGTTGAGTACCGTCTGGATTCTTATACGCTTTTAAATCTTTATAATCAATGCTTGTATGAATCCATTGCCACATCTTTTGTACTGGATTTCGATCACCATAGCCCGTTTCTGGACGACCGACAGCCTCATTCTGAACATAATTAGCATTAATCCATCCATCTAGATATTTACTAATCTTAGAACTTGCACTCATATTAACTGTATTACGTTTCAACGTACTCTTAGGATAAACTCCTGTTACATCCATATTTGTATATGAAATACGCAAAGCACTATTTTTATTATTTACCGTTACAGCAACATTATTTTGAATAGTTCTACCAGTTTTAAAGAAATAAGTATAATCGTTCTTTGGATAAATCCAAGGTTTCTCCACCATATAATTTTCAGTATCCCAGGAATCATAAGCATTCCAATGCAACACCAAAACATTTTTATCATACTTAGGCCCCCAACTTTCGTCTGTTGAATAATCGGGATACAAATAAGTATGTCCATCTTTTTTAAAACTAGAAAATCCGCCATAACCGCCACCATATAACTTTTGATACTTAGGATAATACTTTGCTTGTTCAAAAGTTATGCTCGAATTAACAGATACACCTATTTCTTTTTCAGAATTTGTTTTTCCCTTTTTTGTTGTAACCATAACAACACCATTAGCAGCTCTAGAACCATATAGCGCCGTAGCACTGGCACCTTTAAGAACAGAAACAGACTCAATATCATCAGGATTAATATCCTGAGCTAAATTACCATAGTCATACCCTCCAGATCCAGTAGCTCCATAGGAATAATCTGAATTATCAAGAGGAATACCATCAACCACAAATAACGGTTGATTATTTTTAGTAAGTGAGGTATTGCCTCGAACATTAATTTTGGCACCACCTCCCATTTGTCCAGTTGCTGTAGTAACTTGCACTCCAGCAACTCGACCAGTCAGAGAACTCACAACATTCTGTGTTCGCACCTTTGCAAGTTCATCACCTTTAACATCCTGAACAGCATATCCCAATGCTTTTTTCTCACGGGTTATACCCAATGCAGTAACAACAACTTCCTGCATTTCAACAGATTCGGATTGTAGTACCACGTCTACTATGGCACGTCCGCCAATGCCCACCTCAAGCACCTTAAAGCCCACAAAGCTAAAGGTTAGGGTTTGCGCATCGGCGGGTACATTAATCTCGTACTTTCCATCGGCATCGGAAGCCCCACCAATGGTTGTACCCTTCACAAAAACTGAAACACCGGGTAACGGCATTCCATCCTCGGAACTGGTAATTGTTCCGGTAATCCTCACCGTTTGTGCCTGTACCGCCTGCACGCATACAAACAACAAACCCGTAAGAAAAACGCTTAGTTTTTTCATAGAACAAGTTTTAGGTTTACAATAGAGGTTAATAAATTTTCAACAGGTCTAATGTAAAAAATCCTAAAACCAAAGTCAATTATTTTTTAATACTTTTTAACAAAGACGGGGATAAAGAAAATCTTCAAATTGGTTCCGACACACCACTTTTAAATGAGTATGGAATCGAATACAACCTTGCCCCCCCTAAAACTTTGAGAACTAAAATAAGTAACACAAACAATTGTTCAAAATTTAAACCTGAATGATAAAATACACCATCACAATACCATATGATAGGCGAAATTGCTAAATAACGAGGATTCAAGACCTGCATCCATTACAAAAAAAAAAAGAATCAATAGGATTATAACCCTGATTCGCTATAACCACTAATAAGGAATCTAAATTCAGATAAAAACCCTTATCTATCAATATCGTGAGAACTTTAGTACCTTTAGTGATCCGTACGTCGAGGAAGTAATCCTCCAAAACTTTACCGAGCTCCATTTAGTATAACTTGCCAATTAATCTGAGAGGTGAAAGTTTTTGTACTTTCATCATAGAGCATCCCACTATAGAAAGCATAAAACATTTCCATACTTTCTTGCTGAACATATCCGGTGAATATATATAATTGGATTCACCGGATACAGTACTATATGAACTACAGTATCCATCCCATTTTAAAGGGAACGCAGTAACAAAACCAAAGGCCGCTAAGACATTGATATTTAGTTGTGGGAGAATACTCCAGTGCTGTCAACTATCCTCAAGAACACGTATAAGTTCCCCTCTGCATAAGGCTGTTCTTGGAGCACAGCAGGAATCACTGACGAGGACACCTCTTGTTTCTGTACTTAAAAGGCTTTGTTTGAGAACTTCCATCAATCTCAATAGATAGATTATAAGTCTTCATTAATTCCAAGCCAGTAAATCGCGTAACAGTAATTGTTACGGTATCTTCTCAACGGAGAAAAGATACTACTTCAGGTATTGAGAAGTCAAGAAGCATTGTATTCACAACTTTAAAATTTTACATCCTGAGCAACGTGGACTTTTCTCGCCCAAACGCAAAGAGTAAAACTGGTTTCGGCCTTTCCTAATATTACATGAGATTGTTTGCAAACCACCTAGGAAATACACATTACAGAGTATTCTCATTAGTGAAAACGATGCTTCCTATTTATACTCTTTTGTAGAACAAATGATACTATTATTAATAGCGCAGTATAAAGTAATAAAATTTAGTTTTCATATGCTAGTGTAATTAGTTACACCATCTGTCAAGTTACTTTTGTTGATTTGGAAGGGGTTTTTAGATCACTTGTGATTATCTGCAGATAAAGGAATTCCTTATTCGCATTTGTGTCTCATTTTGGGGAATACGAAGAAGCAACCAAGGATCACTAGCCTCTATATTGAACCAAATGCATCAAGACATTAGAAACGACAAAGAGAAGAAAAACGAACAACATTTTACCTAAACGCATAATGTCTGACATAGCAAATCCTTCACTAAGTTCAACTCTTCTTTGGAGTTCATACCTCATCAACAAAGAGTGCAGGGCGACAAACTAATATCATAATAGCATCTCGCAGGTTTTACTTAAAATTCTCAAGTTCAGTTCTGGCCAAACTTCCATTTAAACGACCTTTGGCTTCAAACTTTAATAAGGAGACATTTCCTCTGCACGCATCAAACGCAATCGCCAGCATTAGTAGCATTTTCAGGATAGTCGTATTGTGCAAATTTCACATTAGTATAGGGTAAAAATGCAACCTTAACATCAGGGATAATTGCAGGAGGAATTTCATTACCAGTAAGGGTGACAGTAGCGCTATTCTCATCAACATAAGTCCACGTAACCCCAGCAAGGTTTGGTGATTGTAAACTTGCATCAACCCACCATCCTTTACGAACATCGCTAGTAGGAATTTGATTAAACAAAAGATTATTAATCACTTTATACATACCAACAGCACAAGTATAACTATCACCACTAAACGAACTTATTTTAGCTGGCCACGAAGGATAAGCATCAGGAACATTGGCTGGGCTAATTATAATAGCCCACATCCAATTACTTGCCTTTGCATCATTAAAAGCAGGCTTAGACACATCATTCCTCGAAGCTGGCTCATATCCTTCCAACGCTTTTTCAGCATCATTGGCAGCCTCTAACCAATTTTCCATATAAAGATTAGCTCTAGCACGTAGCCCATAGGCAACTTTCTGATCCACTTCATTCTTAGAAGTACGTGCATAACCATCCAAAAGCGCTATTGCTTTATTTAAATCAGACATAATTAATTCGTAAACCGCTCTAACCGTTGCACGAGGGTTATTAGTAACATCAATAGTTTCATCTTCAGTCACAATAGGCACACATGGCTTATCCTCATTTCCTTTATATTTGAATTGGTAATAAGGAGCTATGGATAAATAATCAAACGCTCTGATCGCATACGCCTGTCCTTTATAAGCAAGAAGTGTTTTATCAGTTACTGTTTCTGGAATCGATTTAATAATATCATTGGCCATTTTAGCCTGTGTATAAAATATAGACCAACGCATGTAAGGATTTGCATACGTATTACTTCTATCATCATACTCACTACAAGTAGAAAACCAGTTATATCCAGCGTCGGGCGAAAAAACATCGGGTCCGTTCATATCTTGCGACAAACAAACAGCAGGGTAACCAAAATCATCATCACGACTTCTACCGCTACCGAATACACAGTACTGCTTTCCAAGATAAGCAAACATTCCCGATAAATCTGCAGCTATACGATCTGGGGATGCTTTAGCAATGTCTTCCTTTTGATCTTGTAAAATACTCTCACCCTCTGGGTAAGTGTCCAAGTCGGTACAACCTGTAGCTCCGACCAAAACAACGCTTATCGAAATAAGCCAAGTTCTAATATTTAATTTCATAGGTTCAATAATTAATTAGTTAGAAAGTTAATGTTACACCAGCAGAAATAGTTTTCATAGCAGAGTAACTAAAGTTACCTGTGGTAGTAGAACTACCGCCTCCAAAATACTGCCGAGGATCTAACCCTCTTCGTTTAGATAATACACCTAAATTATCACCAGCAACATAAACCCTTAATGATGAAATATTAATTTTTTTCACCAAATTTTCTGGTACCGTATAGCCTAAAACAATACTATTTAAACTCAAATAGTTTGAACTAACAAGAAAGCGAGACGACTGTTTCTGCTCAGAATCATCTAGGTTACAAAGACGAGGAACGTCTGTTTTAGTGTTTTCAGGAGTCCATGCATTCTTAATATCAACATGCCAGTTCCGACCTGCTGCATTACCATTATGCATCAAAGCCTCATACGAACCATCATATAATCTACCTCCTAATTGGTACGAAAACTGAATTGAGAAATCAAAACCATAAGCTTTAACCTGAGTCCCAAACCCGCCATAAACATCAGGGAGAGTACCTCCTAACCGAGCTTGCTTTGCTTTGCTGTAATCATCTGTCAAAGTATAATCGCCATTATCTGGATCTAAATAATAAAGAGACTTCCCAGTTGTTTCGGATACACCAGCAAATTTACGCATATAAACATCATAAATAGAACCGCCAACCTCAAGTATTCGACTAGATCCCTTTATTCCATTCTCTTTCACATCAGGGTGTAAATCTGTAATTTCATTGGTATAGTGAGTAGCATTTAAATTAGCAGACCACTCAATTTTACCATTAGTGAAAATAACACCATTCAAGTCAATTTCAAAACCCTTATTCTCGAGAGCTCCAACATTCATAGGTTTCTCATCACCAGGGAATCCCGCCGAATTGGGGGTTGGCTGTAGGTACAACAAATCTTTGGTTTTACGATTAAAATACTCTACAGTACCAGTTAAACGACTTTTGAACAACTCAAAATCAACACCAATATTAGTAGAGTGAGATGTTTCCCAGGTAAGGTCTTTGTTACCTTTATAAACCTGAGTAATGGCAAATTGTCCATCACTATTAGAAGGCTCATACTGATCGGCATAAGCATAATAGTAATAACCACCTCCAAGATCATCATTCCCTTGAACACCATAACTAACCTTCAATTTCAACATATCAACCCAGGTTATCGGCTTCAAAAACTCCTCTTTATTAATCAACCAAGCAAGTGCCATACTTCCAAAATTACCCCAACGATTATCCGAATGGAATCTCGATGAAGCATCCCTTCTATACGAAGCACTTGCAAAATACTTCCCATCATAATCATACTGAATTCGAGCCAAATAGCCTTGAACAGCATAAGTGTTAGTATAAGAATTAACATCAGGATCAAGTCCAACTGCATTATTTAATTCTCCTACAAAAGGACTATATAACATGTTATTAGTACCATCGAGTTGCTGCATTTTTAAATCATAACTCTCGTATGCTGCTAATATTTCAAAATTATGAATGTCAGCAAACGTACGTTTATAATTAGCCATATACTGTTGAGTTATAGCCATTTGGCGATAATGCGCAACATAAACAGATCCTTTAGACCCTACATTACCTCCATAAAACTGATTATACAAATAATTAGTTCTACGGTTTAACACATTAGCTCCAATATTAGTAGTAAGAGTCAACCCATCAATTGGAGTAAAAACAGCATACCATTTACTGTTCAACTCATCATAAATACGAGAATACTTATCAAGTTTTAAAGTAATAGCGGGGTTTGCAAGAGCCATAAAGGCACGTTTAAAATTTGTAGAGTTTCCGAAATCGTAAACAGTTATGCCTCTATTATCTTTCTTGATTGATCCATCAGCATTACGGACATACATAGGATAGATCGGGGCTATATTATTAGTAATATAGAAAAGGTTTCCGGAGGATCCCCAAGTATTTTGACTTGTAGGTGCTTTTTGGTCATAATTGGTATAACCAATATTAGCCCCTATTTTCAACCATTTTTTTGCTTGATAATCCACATTCGAGCGACCCGAGTAACGCTTTAGTCCTGAACCAGAAACAATGCCTGGTTCATCAAGATAACCAGCAGAAAAATAGTAGTTAATTTTATCAGAAGTACCAGAAATTGAAACATTATATTCTTGGCGTAAATTACTACTATTAAACAACTCATCATACCAATCATCAGGAGTATAATAATAAGTCCCATCAGAATAGCCTAAAGTAGCATTAGGATTCAATTTAAAATTAGTTCCAATAAACTTTTCACCTACGGGTACTGTATATACTTTGTAACCTAAACCACCTGCATCGGTATTAAACAGTGCAGTATCAGCATGAGCATAAGCATCAGCTGAAGAACTACCATTGTACACCTTACCATTATATAATGCTTTATAGAATGTTTCGTAGTACAAAGCAGGATCTTTCATTACATCGTAATTAGGTACAGCTCTGCTACTATTACCCCATTTTGCATCAACAACAATTCTAGCATCCTTACCCTTCCCTTTTTTAGTAGTAATAAGAATAACTCCATTAGCACCACGTGCACCATAAAGAGCATTGGCTGCAGCATCTTTTAAAACTGTCATAGTCTCAATATCCTGTGGGTTTAATGAAGATATGGATCCATCAAAAGGAACCCCATCAACAACATATAATGGATCGCGACTAGCATTAATTGACCCAATCCCACGAATACGAATAGTAGCAGAAGTTCCTGGCTGTCCACTACTACTAGTAGTCTGAACACCAGCAACCTGACCTGCCAATGCATTAGAAACGTTAGATACTTGACGTTTCTGCAATTGTTCAGTTTTTACAGTTCCAGCCGAACCTGTAAAAGAACTTTTTGTTGAAGTACCATAAGCAACAACGATAACCTCATCAATTTGCTTAGAGTCAGAGACCATAACTACATTAATTTCTGATCGGCCTCCAATCCCAATTTCTTGGGTTACATAGCCAAGATAGCTAACAACCAAGGTTTGAGCGTCGGCAGGTACGCCGGACAAATCGTACTTCCCATTGGCATCAGATGCAGCCCCAATGGTAGTCCCCTTTACAACAACCGAAACGCCAGGTAATGGCATTCCATCCTCGGAACCCGTAATAGTTCCGGTAATTCTTACAGTTTGTGCTTGTGCGAACTGAATCCCCACAAACAGCAAACATGAAAGAAAGATTGCGAATCGTTTCTTCATAAGTTAGTTTTTAGAGTTAGTTAATTAATGGTTTAAAAATTGTGTTAACAGTATTTCTAACTGCAAATATAACTTTTTTTTAAAAATGTAACATATTTTAACGATTTAGTTGTTATTTTAACATTAAATGATTTTTACGATTAAGTATTCTACATGAAATCAATCACATCTAATCTTCACAAAATGGGTTAAACAGGAATAAAAAAGCACACTTGAAATAAAATTTCGTGCTTTAACGATTTAATAACAGTGATTACTACACAAAAAAGCCACCTATTGCTAGGTGGCTTTTGGGGTAACAATATATAATTATTCGAAATAATTAATGGGAATAATAACGATGTTACTTTATTTTACCATTAACAATTGCAAGTATTGCAGCTTCCATTTCAATCGTTTTCGCCACGATTTCATTTCCACGGTCGATGAAACCCTGAGCAACAGTTTTATCCTTTAATCCGGAGGCATTTATTTTTACATTTAAAAATGCTCCCATAACACCGGAACGGGCTGCTAATGCGCCAACTCCAGCATCGGTTACTGAGTTTGGATTTCCGTGTTCTGCCATTGCTTTAACCACTTCCATAGACTCGTAGCATAGCTGCATTACCTTGAATGGAACTTCAATTGCATAAACTGTGGCTTCTTCAATTGCTTTTGTGCGGGCGGCTTTCTCCTCGTCGGTACCTTTGGGCAAACCAAATGCATTCATAATCTTGTTAAAGGCATTGGTATCCTCATCAACCATTTTGGTAAGCTGCTCCATGTAGTATTTGCCCTTCTCAGCCCAGTTGGAGAATTCCTCCCAACGCTCGTCCCAGCCTGCCTTGTGCGACGATAGGTTTGCAACCATAGTGGCAAGCGCTGCGCCAAAAGCTCCCATAGCAGCAGAAATAGAACCTCCACCAGGGGCTGGAGATTCAGATGCAGTTTCCTGTGCAAATTTTTCTACGGATAAATCGACCAACTTCTTGGAGTTCTTATCCTCAAGGATGTACTCTATAATTTTTTTATCGGGATCGAATGGGTAAAGTTCGTCCAAGCCCATCGATTTAACGGCAATCTTTATAATTTCTCTATCGGGAATACCTGTTGAGCGTTGCTGTTTGCGTAGGAAGTGCTTTCCAGCATCGAGCATTGCGCTTAATGGTAGCACACCTACAATCTCAGAGCCAGTTGCGCGCAATCCGCGCTCGGTGGCACGTTTGTTTGCCTCCTCAAATGCAATATGTAAAGGTGTAACGGTAATATCGGTTAGATTGATAGATACCTGTGCAATTCCGAACTCATCGATAAACCAGCCAATGGCTTTGCAAGCCTTTAGCGAACCCGGAGTCCAAATCTCGTTACCCTTCTCATCCAAAGCAATTTTGCCTGTGTAAGGATTTCCAACTCGCTGAGGACGGCCCTTTTCACGAATATCAAAAGCAATTGCATTGGCACGACGGGTTGAAGTGGTATTCAGGTTAACATTGTAAGCAACCAAGAAATTACGAGCACCAACAGCAATAGCACCAGTTTGAGGTAAGAATTTGGCTGGACCAAAATCGGGTTTCCAAGCGGCATCCTTCATCTTGTTGGGCAACCCTTCGTACTCCCCTGCCCTACAGTTAGCAAGGTTTCTGCGTTTCTCCTCGAATGCAGCAAATTCGTAGCAATAAACAGGAATACCGAGTTCCTCGCCAATGCGCTTTGCTAATTTTCGAGCATACTCAACTACCTCGTCCATTGTAATGTTAGCAACTGGTACCAAAGGGCAAACATCGGTTGCCCCAAAACGAGGATGTGCTCCGTGGTGTTTACTCATATCAATTAGCTCCATGGCCTTCCGGGTTGCACGAAAAGCAGCCTCTATAACCTCGTCGGGAGTACCAACAAATGTTACCACAGTGCGGTTAGTTGCCTTACCTGGGTCAACATCAATCAGTTTAACACCCTCTACGGCTTCAATCTCATTTGTAATCTGCTTAATAATTCCCATATCGCATCCCTCGGAGAAGTTGGGAACGCATTCGATAAGTTTTTTGCCACTCATTATTGTAAAGAATAATTAGTTATTATGTTATTTAGTATTTGCGAATACTCGCTTAAGAATATCGGTTACACGTGCTGCAGGATTTTCTCGGATGCTTTTCTCTTCCTTTGCAATGAGGATGAATAATCCATCTATAGCCTTCTGTGTTACATAGTCCTCAAGGTTGGGATTAACAGCCTTTCCGCCTGTTAGTATCGTTAATTTATTATAGGTATTAGCCAATGGCTCCCAGTACGATGTTAGGTTAACCGTACTAATAGCATCGCGGGCAATAGGTTTAAATGCTGATTGCAGCTGAGCCGATGTGGTTCTCCTTAGATATTCCGTAGCAGCATTATCGTTGCCTTTAAGAATCCCAACTGCATCGGAAATGGTCATTTGGGTGATAGCACTCACAAAGATGGGCAGGGCTTTTTCGGTAGCCTTCTCGGCAGCACGGTTCAGGGTCATGGTAAACTCGTCAACCTGCTTGGTAAAGCCAGCCTTAACCAGAGTGTTCTTCACCTTCTCGGCCTCTGGCGGAAAAGGGATGAATAGCTGTGGATTTTTGAAGAAACCATCGGTTTGAGAGGCCAACCCAGTCGAATTCTTCGCTCCAACTTTGAGCGCTTCCTTTAACCCCTCGGTTATTTCGGCAGTTGTTAATGGCTTATCGCCAGTAGGAATAGAAATTGGAAACGACGTTGGAATGGTGATTTCGGCGCACGATACCATTACCAATAGTAACGATGCAACTACAGCTACTCTCATGGCTAATCAGTTTATTTTCCGTTGATGATTTTTCCGTTCAGTATAACCACATCAACCAAATCGGTTGTGTAGGCGTAAGGCATAAACTCAATGGATGGTATGGGTTTAGTGATAAACACGTTTGCCACTTTACCCTTGCAAATGCTACCGTGTGTATCGGAAATACCCATTGCGTAAGCGCCATTAATGGTTGTGGCATTAACAACCTCTTCGGGGAGCATTCTAAGTTTAACGCATCCTAGCGACATAATGAATTTCATATCGCCCGAAGGTGATGAACCAGGGTTATAGTCCGATGCCAAAGCAACGGGTAAACCAGCCTGAATCATTTTGCGAACAGGTGGGTCAACCATACCTAGGAAGAATGCCGCACCAGGCAGAAGTGTTGGCATTGTGTCGGAACCAAGGAGCGCTTTTATCTCATCGTCGCCAGTAAACTCTAAATGATCAACCGATAGAGCACCGTACTTTACTCCAACCTGAATTCCACCGGAGTAATCCAACTCATTGGCATGAATTTTTGGACGAAGTCCATACTTTATACCAGCCATAAGAATTCGCTCGGTATCCTCCACGGTAAAAAATCCCTTATCGCAGAACACATCAATGTAATCGGCTAAATCTTCAGCAGCAATCTGTGGTATCATCTCGTTGATAATCAAATCGACATACTCCGATTGCTTTCCCTTATACTCAGTGGGAACAGCATGCGCTCCTAAAAAGTTAGCCTTAATAGTAATGGGTGTAGTTTCCTTTAACCGGCGAATAACCCTTAACATTTTTAATTCGTTCTTAGTGCTAAGACCGTACCCACTCTTAATTTCAACAGCACCAGTACCTTTGTGTATAATCTCGTTGATACGCTGTAACGCCTGCTCGTAAAGTTCATCCTCGGAGGCCTTATCCAAGCGTTTGGAAGAATTTAGAATACCCCCTCCGCGTTTTGCGATCTCCTCGTAGGAAAGCCCCTTAATTTTATCGGTGTACTCAATCTCGCGACTCCCTGCGTAAACAATATGAGTGTGCGAATCGCAAAACGATGGGAACACCATTCTATCGTGCGCATTGTAGATAAGCACATCGCCCGAAAGCGATGATAGTTCAGGAGCCTTATCCATAGTGCCAAAATCCTTGATTACACCATTCTGCATCAACAGGAAGGCATTATCAATAGTATTCAATTTGGACATATCAGCCCCAGCAACCCATTTAGCAGGCGTTTTTTCGACCTGAACGAGCTTTTTTATGTTAAGTATCAGCGTTTGCATTTTTATTAGAAAATTTAGGGTCGAAGTTAAAGATTTAAGCGGAAAGTGGAAAGAGAAAAATTAAAAGGCTGTCCAACAACATGAAAACAGTCATCATAAATAAGCGGTAGATAAGAATTAGAAAAAAGCCATTGACCCATAATAAATCAACGGCTTAAAAATTCAGTTACTTAGAATGGAGTCAAAACTCCTTAATCTTTTGGGAAACTTTAGTTGCCAAATCGGTACCAATAAAAGCCACCAATCCTTTCCGAATATCGTCGGCCAAAACGAGCAAATCGGGTTTATCGACGGTTTCATCAGTTTTCCCTAATTTTTGAATTTGGGATTTGATAATACCCTTCGCCATAAATTCACCCACAAGAGGTGTCAGCAATTGATATATTTGCTGAACATACATATTGTTGTACTGCATCATAGTTCAACCCTTTCGTTAAGTGATTTAAGTAATTCTACCTGATAGGCTGCAGCAATGGCAATGGACAGATAACCAAAATTCCATGCAAGATCAATTAAATTGCCATTCCCATATAAGTCCTGCCAACTCAAGTAGGAATAAAGCAAATCTGCTGCAGTAAAGCAGATGTATCCTATTGCTAAAAAACGCCAAGGACGCGATAAAGCGCTTTTCCCAAATAGACTCGTAATATACATCAACAAAACAGCGGGGATCACAAGAAACATATCGCCCAGAGGATAATATAAATAGAATATTTTATCAACTAAGTCTGTTTCAGTATCTAAAATAATAGGAATCAATAGATAGATTGTAACAGCTAATAGAATTGAGGCAATAAAAGCTGATATAACAACATAAATAACTGGCTTGCCCATTGGGAAACCACCCCTTTTGTAACCACAAAACATCAATCCCATTCCAATGAACAAGGGAATATAGCCTGCACACCAAGCATAATCGGGCAAACCAGGAAAATACTCGTTCATATCGTAGCCTAAACCAATTTCAAAGAAGCCGTACAGCAATTCCCCAAAAAAATAAAGCAGCACACCTAGAAAAGTAAGCATCCAAGCTGATTTTACAAAATCGAAATGGGTAAAACTCCTATAAACCTTATACAAATAGTACAATGCTACTAATGCGCAAAACACGGGGAGCAAGTCGCTTACATACAGAATAAATGCATCGCCCCCAACCTTAGTAAGATATACCACCAGATTGAACAACATTATCAATGCTGTTATAATCCATAGCTGCGTTATTCTTTTCATCAGTACATTATTAGAATTGTGAACTATAAATTTACAACATTGAGTAATTTATAATGCTAAGTTAATCAAAAAAATATAAAAATATGATATAAATCAATATTTACGGATACAAGTAATCAAAAAAAAGACTGACAAATGTATAAATAATGGAAAGTTAGCGCATGTAACTATACACAATATTGAAGAATAGTAAAACAGTTATCAAATGCAAATACTGCATAATAACACATATAAATCAACTATTATATGCCAATAAACAATCAATATTGTCCGAAAAATTTTCGATCATCTATGAATTGAAAATTACGCTACTCTATAACTTAATTACTCGAATTTAAATAGTATGAATTAAGCATATAGGAAATAATAAGGGTAATGGTAACAAAACCAAAGGGTTTGAATGATTATAGTAGTGAGCATATTTAATTATTCGACTCCAGCTGGAGTCGAATAATTTTAACTCACAATGAATTTCTATAAACATTTGATGCCGCTGGCATCATTTAATATTAGCAACACGCCAAATTAAATAAATAGTTTATCTACAAATATTTCGCTGCTAAGCGACTAGTAATTAGTAGCAAAGCTGCGGCATATTTGTAGAGAATGCGAACACCCACAAAAGTAAGCTCCAGCGGAGCGGAATCTCATTAAAAGCCTTTGGAATAAACGGCCTCATTGGCACGAAAACCGTTAGAGAATTTTGGGCAAAAAAAAAAGCCCCGGAGAAAGCTCTCCGGGGCGAAGGTGGGGCGGCGACCTACTCTCCCGCTGTGACGCAGTACCATCGGCGCTGGCGGGCTTAACTGCCCTGTTCGGTATGGGAAGGGGTGTCCCCCGCCGCCGTAACCGCCCAAAATCGTTCCCGCTCATGGCGGGATAATACCCAACGTGGTGGCGTGCGAGCGTTTCGCGAAAGCCCGGCTCGTGCCGGGGAAGTGTCGGGCCATTAGTACTGCTCGGCTTTGGCGTCTCCGCCTTTACACCTGCAGCCTATCAACGTGGTAGTCTCCCACGGCCCTCGAGGGAGGCCTCATCTTGGGGGGGGCTTCGCGCTTAGATGCTTTCAGCGCTTATCCCGTCCGCACATAGCTACCCTGCGGTGCGGCTGGCGCCACAACAGGTACACTAGCGGTGCGTCCAGCACGGTCCTCTCGTACTAGTGCCAGGGCCCCTCAGGCCTCCTACGCCCACAACAGATAGGGACCGAACTGTCTCACGACGTTCTGAACCCAGCTCGCGTGCCACTTTAATCGGCGAACAGCCGAACCCTTGGGACCTTCTCCAGCCCCAGGATGTGACGAGCCGACATCGAGGTGCCAAACCGCCCCGTCGATATGAGCTCTTGGGGGCGATCAGCCTGTTATCCCCGGAGTACCTTTTATCCTTTGAGCGATGGCCCTTCCATGCGGAACCACCGGATCACTATGCCCTGCTTTCGCACCTGCTCGGCTTGTCGGCCTCACAGTCAAGCGCCCTTGTGCCATTGCACTCTCCGCGCGGTTACCATTCGCGCTGAGGGCACCTTGGGAAGCCTCCGTTACGCTTTTGGAGGCGACCACCCCAGTCAAACTACCCGCCAAGCGGTGTCCCCCTCTCGGGGTTAGGCCCCAGGCAGACGAAGGGCCGTATTTCAAGGTTGGCTCCACGATACCTGGCGGTACCGCTTCGTTGCCTCCGGCCTATCCTACACATCGTCTACCCAGAACCAGCGCTAAGCTGCAGTGAAGGTTCACGGGGTCTTTCCGTCCCGTTGCGGGTACGCGGCATCTTCACCGCGACTTCAATTTCACCGAGCTCATGGCCGAGACAGCGCCCAGATCGTTACACCATTCGTGCAGGTCGGAACTTACCCGACAAGGAATTTCGCTACCTTAGGACCGTTATAGTTACGGCCGCCGTTTACCGGGGCTTCGGTTCAACGCTTCTCCTTACGGATGACGTCCCCCCTTAACCTTCCGGCACCGGGCAGGTGTCAGGCCCTATACTTCACCTTGCGGTTTGGCAGAGCCATGTGTTTTTGGTAAACAGTCGCCTGGGCCATTTCTCTGCGCCCGCCTCGCGGCGGGACCCTTTCTCCCGAAGTTACAGGGTTAGATTGCCTAGTTCCTTGGCCATGATTCACTCGAGCACCTTGGGATACTCTCCCCAGCCACCTGTGTCGGTTTACGGTACGGGTGGTACACGGCTGGAGCTTACCGGCTTTTCTCGGGACCCCCCTCACGGCTTCGCTTCGCCCGGGGGCTAAGCTCAACGCGCGCTTCCGTCGGCGCGTAGCCGCTGCGGGGATCCGTCCCCGGATCGCACCGTGCACCAGCGCGGGAATATTAACCCGCTCTCCATCGGCATCGCCCTTCGGCTTAGCCTTAGGTCCCGGCTAACCCTGATCCGATTAGCGTTGATCAGGAAACCTGGGCTTTACGGTGTGCGGGTTTCTCACCCGCATTGTCGTTACTCATGCCTACATTTGCTTTTCCATGCCCTCCACCGCCGCTCGCGCGGCGGATTCACCGGCCATGGAATGCTCCCCTACCAGTGACCCCATAAGGGCCAATCCGGAGCTTCGGTGGTACGCTTGACGCCCGCTTATTATCCACGCACGGCCGCTCGACTAGTGAGCTGTTACGCACTCTTTGAATGAATGGCTGCTTCCAAGCCAACATCCTAGCTGTCACTGCAGCCGCACCTCGTTTGATCGACTTAGCGTACGCTTGGGGACCTTAGCTGCCGGTCCGGGTTCTTCCCCTCTCGTCGCGGGACCTTAGCACCCCGCGGCTCACTCCCGGGCATTACGTCGCGGCATTCGGAGTTCGTCTGGATTTGATAGGCGGTGAGGCCCTCGCATCCAATCGGTAGCTCTACCTCCGCGACCGTCCACCCGAGGCTGCCCCAAAAGGCATTTCGGGGAGTACGAGCTATTTCTCAGCTTGATTAGCCTTTCACCCCTACCCACAGCTCATCCGAAAGCTTTTCAACGCTTACCGGTTCGGCCCTCCATCCCGTGTTACCGGGACTTCAGCCTGGCCATGGGTAGATCGCAAAGTTTCGCGTCTGCCCCGTCCGACTAAACGCCCTATTAGGACTCGCCTTCGCTTCGGCTCCCCCCCTCGCAGGGGTTAACCTCGCCGGACAGGACAACTCGTAGGCTCATTATGCAAAAGGCACGCCGTCACCCCACGAAGGGGCTCCGACCGCTTGTAGGCGCACGGTTTCAGGTACTATTTCACTCCGCTGCTCGCGGTGCTTTTCACCTTTCCCTCACGGTACTGGTTCACTATCGGTCTTCTGGGAGTATTTAGCCTTGCCGGATGGTCCCGGCGGGTTCGGACAGGGTTTCTCGTGCCCCGCCCTACTCAGGGTCCCGCTGGCTCGCCTTCGGTTGCGCGTACGGGGCTCTCACCCGCTATGGCCCGGCATTCCAGCCGGTTCCGCTTCCCTCCGGTCCGCGTGTCGCGGCCCTACAACCCCGGCGGCGCCTGAACGCCACCGGTTTGGGCTCCTCCCCTTTCGCTCGCCACTACTCGGGGAATCACTCTTGTTTTATTCTCCTCCGCTTACTTAGATGTTTCAGTTCGGCGGGTTCGCCTCCACCTCGCGGTGGATGCCGCGCCTTCCGCGCGGCGGGTTGCCCCATTCGGAAATCCCCGGATCAACGGCCATTTGCGCCTCCCCGGAGCTTATCGCAGCTTGTCACGTCCTTCTTCGCCTCCAGAAGCCCAGGCATCCTCCGTGCGCCCTTGCTCACTTCCCCGGCGCGTCGCCCGGCTTACGCCCGCGCCCGCGCCAGTTATATCCTGTGCTCTCGCTTCAATTTATAGCTTCTCTCGATTCTACTTCATTGTCTTAAATATTTCTCGCTTGCCACCACGTCAAAGAACTCGTTGTTACCTGTGGAGAATATCGGAGTCGAACCGATGACCCCCTGCTTGCAAAGCAGGTGCTCTAGCCAACTGAGCTAATCCCCCGTTCCGTAGTCCCGCGCGGAGTTGAACCGCGGACCCCCACATTATCAGTGTGGTGCTCTAACCAACTGAGCTACGGGACTGTGCCTCCCGTCGGCCCGTGGGCCGCACACACCGGAGTGCTCCGGGGTCGGGACGTCCGGTCCAGGACCTTCCATCTCTCTCATCACGCTCACCATCCCCCGACGGCAACGGTACCGATTTCCGCTCAACAGGTCTGCGGGGCCCCTGGGCCCCAGAAAGGAGGTATTCCAGCCGCACCTTCCGGTACGGCTACCTTGTTACGACTTAGCCCCAGTCACCGGTTTTACCCTAGGGCGCTCCTCGCGGTCACGCACTTCAGGTACCCCCAGCTCCCATGGCTTGACGGGCGGTGTGTACAAGGCCCGGGAACGTATTCACCGCGCCATGGCTGATGCGCGATTACTAGCGAATCCAGCTTCACGGAGTCGGGTTCCAGACTCCGATCCGAACTGCGACCGGCTTTCGGGATTCGCGCCCCCTCGCGGGGTGGCTGCCCTCTGTACCGGCCATTGTAACACGTGTGTAGCCCTGGACGTAAGGGCCGTGCTGATTTGACGTCATCCCCGCCTTCCTCGCGGCTTACGCCGGCAGTTCCACCAGAGTGCCCGGCTTGACCCGCTGGCAACTGGCGGTAGGGGTTGCGCTCGTTATGGGACTTAACCCGACACCTCACGGCACGAGCTGACGACAACCATGCAGCACCTCGCCGACCGCCATTGCTGGCTGCGGGCTTTCACCCGCATGCGTTCGGCGTTCTAGCCCAGGTAAGGTTCCTCGCGTATCATCGAATTAAACCACATGTTCCTCCGCTTGTGCGGGCCCCCGTCAATTCCTTTGAGTTTCAGCCTTGCGGCCGTACTCCCCAGGTGGATGGCTTAATGGTTTCCCTCAGGCGCTGACAGTGTATCGCCAACACCCAGCCATCATCGTTTACGGCGTGGACTACCAGGGTATCTAATCCTGTTTGATCCCCACGCTTTCGTGCCTCAGCGTCAATAACGGCCCGGCGAGCTGCCTTCGCTATCGGCGTTCTGCGTGATATCTATGCATTTCACCGCTACACCACGCATTCCGCCCGCCTTGACCGTATCCAAGACTCCCAGTATCCACGGCAATCCTACGGTTGAGCCGCAGACTTTCACCGCGGACTTAAAAGTCCGCCTACGCACCCTTTAAACCCAGTAAATCCGGATAACGCTAGGATCCTCCGTATTACCGCGGCTGCTGGCACGGAGTTAGCCGATCCTTATTCCCGGGGTACCGGCATCGGCCCACGCATGGGCCTTATTCTTCCCCCGGAAAAGCAGTTTACAACCCGTAGGGCCGTCGTCCTGCACGCGGCATGGCTGGTTCAGGCTTCCGCCCATTGACCAATATTCCTCACTGCTGCCTCCCGTAGGAGTCTGGTCCGTGTCTCAGTACCAGTGTGGGGGATCATCCTCTCAGAGCCCCTAGCCATCGTAGCCTTGGTGGGCCGTTACCCCACCAACAAGCTAATGGCACGCATGCCCATCCATTCCCGCCGGAGCTTTACCCGGGACGCCATGCGGCGCCCCGGGGCCATGGGGTATTAATCCGCCTTTCGGCGGGCTATCCCCCGGGAGTGGGTAGGTTGCATACGCGTTACGCACCCGTGCGCCGGTCGCCGCCGGTGTATTGCTACACCGCGCTGCCCCTCGACTTGCATGTGTTAGGCCTGCCGCTAGCGTTCATCCTGAGCCAGGATCAAACTCTCCGCTGTATCGAAGATCTTTGAAACTGTTTTCTCTCGCCCAGGGGTTTCGCTGTTATTGCGGGGCTTCCGCCCCGCCTTACGCTTTTGCTTTCCTGTTTTGTTTCTCTCGGTACCATCGCGTCAAAGAACGCGCGGACTTCCGTCCGCCTGTATCGTTCACCCCCGGCCTCCGCCGGCGGCTGTCTCAATCTCATCACTGCTTCTGTCCCCATCCCTTCGGATCGGGAGCGCAAAGGTAGCTGTTTTTTTTATTCCTCCAACTTTTTGGCCGAAAATTTTTTTTCTTTTTTTTCAGCCCCTCAATCCCTACCAGAACGCCGCTATTCCTTCAAAGCGGGTGCAAATATAGGGCGCTTTTTTTTACCATGCAAGGGGGTGGAGAATATTTTTTCACAAATCGTTAATATAAACTTAAATTGAACTGAAAATCAACCTAATAATTTTTGATTATTTTTAATCGCCATAAACCATTGAATCCAATAGACCGATATTTTATACCTTATTATATATAGCGATTCAAAAAATACTCCTCAACACGTTTTAGAGAGTTGGGTTTTCCTACATCAATAATATAGTTATTATCGAACTTCACCCCATAAATCCTATTGTCAACGCAGAGATTTAAATACTGATCGACAATAGAGAATGCTCCTTGCGCAGTAGTTAATTGAAAAAACAGGGGCGAAAGCACATGAATACCAGCAAATGCATGGGCATTAAGAGTAACAGATTGTTCGTTGGGGATTATTGACTTTCCGGTAAGCATATTGCGCCATCCCGACAATCGCATATCGCTGTCGAACAGAAAGACTCTTGAAGACTCGCGACTACTTACCGCCAGGGTTGCTAACGCATTATTAATCGTGTGAGCCCGGAGTAAAGCCTGAAGGTTAATATCAGAAATAATATCGACATTATGAACTAAAAAGGGCTCGTCGCCATCGAGGAACGGGCGGGCATGAATTATTCCACCACCAGTATCCAGTAACCGATCGGACTCGTCGGAGATGTATATTGATGCATTGAATGAATGCTGCGACAAAAAATGGTATATCATCGGGGCGAAATGATGCACATTTACCACAATATGATCGAAACCCTGCGAAATAAGGTTATTGATACAATGCTCGAGCAGCGTTTTACCACCAACCTCAACAAGTGCTTTGGGTTTATCGGCCGTTAAAGGCATTAATCGGGTTCCGAGACCGGCGGCAAGAATCATTGCTTTCATACTAATACATTTACTTTTTAATGTACCTAAAGATACATAATTTAGGCGAGGAACAAGTGATTGGGACCATTAAAAAAACTAAACAGAGTGTCAACGATCCACCCTTTTAGGTTTGCAGAGTTTCTCCTTGTTGTTTGATGATGCACTACACTTGATACAATAAAACACTTTATTATCTATGGTTTCGTTTACTTTCCCTTTTTCACACTTTTTCTTTGGCATAGATCTACATTTTTAATTCGCGATGTTTTACAACCATATTAACATTGTAACGCTGCGAAAGTTTTCTTGCCAGCAGATTTGTACAGTAAACCGAACGATGCTGACCGCCGGTACACCCAAAAGCGACAGCAAGGTACTTGAAGTCTCGCTGAATGTAATTATCAATAGCAGAAGAAACTATATCGAATACACGATTATTAAAAACAGCAACCTCCTCTATTTCATCTAAATAATCGACAACTTCAGAATCGAGTCCAGTGAGTGATTTATACCTATCAATTCGGCCGGGGTTTGGCAAAAAACGGCAATCGAATACAAAGCCGCCGCCATGGCTGGGATGAATATCGGGGTAACCTTTCTTTAAGGAGAAACTTGTTATAGATATGGTTAGGCCATCGGGTTCATCGACATCATTTTTGGGAATGAGAAGACGATACTCCTTGAGTAACGATGTTATGTAACTAAACTCATCGACGCTAAAGGATTCCGCTAATTCCAAATAATTAATAATGGCATTGGGAATACTTTGCATAAAATGAGCTTTTTTCTCGAAGAAACCCCTAAAACCATACGCCCCGAGTGTTTGAACGATTCTGAACATCACCATAAAAGGGAAAATGCGTCTCAAATGCACAGCGTCAATCTGACGGAGCGTTGCAAGTTCATTGATATACACATTAAACAGTTTCGCCCTTAACTCGGGCGAAAAACCGGCCTTAGCTTGGTAAAGGAACGATGCCACATCGTACAAGCAGGGACCTAAACGGCCTCCCTGAAAATCGATAAAGAACAGCTGGCTATCCTTAACCATTATGTTTCTCGACTGGAAATCGCGATAGTGAAAAAAGTTCAAATCCTCAGCCAAAAGAATATCGGCAAGACGATTGAACTCATCCTCAAGCTTAACCTCGCTAAAGAAAATCCCGCTGGGCTTAAGGAAATTGTACTTGAAGTAGTTTAAATCCCACATCACGGAACGCCTATCGAACGAAGGGATTGGGAAACACTTTGATGAATCCAATCCGTCAGCCCCCTTCACCTGGAACTGGACAAGCTGCCTAACTGCCTGTTCAAGCAAACCGTCGAGACTGGGGTCGCTTTTGGAAATCAGATCAAAAAGCGAAACAGAGCCCAAGTCGGTTTGGAGGTAGTACTTTTCGCACGATGAGATTGCAACAACTTCGGGAACATTCATCTTGTTGTTGGCAAAGTGTTTGGATAGGTAAATAAAAGCCCTATTCTCATCGACATCATTATTAAAAACACCAATCGACGAAGTGCCAGAACCGTATAACCTAAAGTAAATCCGAGACGAACCCGATGCCGGAAGCACCTCTACCCTATCGGGTTTAACATTGAACACCGTCGCGAAGAGCTGGCTTAAAGTATTGATATGTTGATTCATTTCGCAATTAAGAGTTATAAATTGAAAGTTAATAAGGGTAACTCACAAAAACTATCCAAACAGATAGACTAAAGGTATAATAAAAAGCAACGCCGGTAAGATATTGAGCACATCGATCTTTTTAATATCAAGGATATTCAATCCCAATCCAATAAGTAGGACTCCTCCAACCGCAGAGAGTTCGCCAACCATTAAAGGAGTTAGGCTATGGCCAAGGAGTGAGGCCAAGAAAGTGAGCGCACCCTGGTAAATAATTAATGGGATGATGGAGAACAAAACGCCAAAACCCAACGACGAAGCCAATGCTACCGACGAGAATCCATCCATCAAACTTTTCACATAGAAAAGTTTGGGTTCGCCGCCAGTGCCCTCCTCAATTGCGCCCAAAATTGTTAAGGATCCCATACAGTACATCAGGAAAGCGACAACCATTCCCTCGGAAAATTTATCGGCCTTCAGGTTAAACCGCGCCTTTATTTTATTGCCCCAGCCCTCGACCCTCGACTGTAGGTTGAGCGCAGTACCCAGCAAGGCTCCAAGAATTAGGCTAAAAATCAGCAACAATGGCTTATCGGTTTTTAACCCCATGGAAAAACCCAACAGCAGGGTAAACACCCCTATAACCTGAAAAAAAACATCGATATACTTTTTGGGCAGTTTGCTGTTCAGTATTAAGCCCAAAAAACCGCCCACAATAATTGCGGCCGCATTGATAATAGTCCCAATCATAGCCTAGTTTTCAATAAAACGCTAAAATATACCAACGGTATGTAAATATGTCCATTTAACAAGGAAAAATTGTTACAATATCAAAAAATATTAACTTTGATAAAAAAACAGAGATTCTGCCAGAACTGAGATTAGGTGCTAACAATTAGCAGTCAGTAAGTTGGAAGTGTAACACGGAAGATGTATGAGGCTAAGCTTAATGAAGAAAACCGAAATCATTGATTTCGTTGAGTTTAACACAACAGGCGATGCGGAAAACTATAATAGGTGCGACGATGAATCGCTATACCTTGCAGTTGATGTATTCAATATATTTGTGGGTTGCTTTGAGCGCAGTAACCATTTATTCGATTTTTCGGTTCCAACACTATACAATAGTCGGAAATTTATTCCATTAAGGAACGAACTCCTACAAAACCTCGAAACATTGTTAGCCATAAATAACATAACCCAATTCAGCAATTACCTTTCGGGCATTTTTTTAGGCAAAGATTTACTGGAGGTTTTGAGCAACTACGATCCAAACTACGAAAGACAGTGGCGTACCCACATGCGGAAGATAATCCAGGTAAATAGGCACTTGATGCGGCTTATCGATTTATGCATTGATGAAGAGCGGGTGCTGTGGGTTATTCCAAGTTAATACTAAACCCAATATTTTTCAATACATCAGAAACAGCCGCATCTTTCGATACACAATATCCACTAAAATCGCGACGGTAGTTGTAATTATTCCTCAAGGCCTCAAAATCCTCAATTCTATTACGGAAATCGTCGTTGAGAATTTGATAGGTTGATTTAATGATTTGCTCAATGCTGGAAGCATCATCAACCCTAACAACCGCGGACAAAGGGTTTGGATTCGGTATCCAAGGATCGATTCCCAATTTAAAAAACCGGCTCAGCGAATCGATAATCATTTTAGTCCCCATTACCTTACCCTCCAACGAATACCCCGCAATATGGGGAGTAGCCACAATTGTTCGATGTAACAGGCCGACTGCGACATTGGGTTCGTTCTCCCAAACATCAAGGGCAGCCTGTGCATCGGGATTCCGCTCAAGGAATGATAGAAGAGCATTGGAATCGACAACCTCGCCTCGGGACGAATTGAGGATAAACACATTGGGTTTGCATAGCGCCAAAGATTCAGGGTTTAACATGTGTAAGGTGGAATCCACCCCTCCCCGATTCAGCGGCACATGGAATGTAATGATATCGGAATTTTGAAGAACCGTAGCAAAATCGACAAAATTAGGCACCCCCTCGCCCCGTTTACGCGGTGGATCGCAGCAAATCACGTTCATCCCTAATGCCTGCGCCAACGCAACAATCTTCCGGCCAACATTACCGACACCTACTACACCAATAGTTAACCCGTTAAGACTCTTGGAAAACGTGGCCGACCAATGCAGTATGGCCGTAGCCACCCACTGCTGAACCGCCGAGGAGTTACAGCCGGGCGCATTAGCCCAGGTTATGCCATTGCGGATGCAAAAATCCGTATCGATATGATCGAACCCAATGGTTGCCGAACCAATAAAACGAACCCGAGAGTTAGTTAAAAGGGAGGAATTGCAGTTGGTTCGGGTACGAATAATCAACGCATCGGCATCGCGAACAACGGCAGCAGAAATATCGGCACCCGGATAGTACTCAACCCTAAAGTATGGATCCAGTACACCGCGCAGAAAAGGGATATTTTTATCGACAATAGCTTTCACAAAATACAAGTAAACTTTTAGCAAAGTTAATCAACTATTGGGAATGTAATTAACACTTTGGTACCCATATTCTCCTCAGAAAAAAAATCGACACTTCCCTCGTGCTCTTTAATTATTGAATAGCAAATAGTTAAACCCAGTCCAATTCCCACCCTAGGTTCTTTGGTTGTAAAAAAAGGGTCAACTACTCTAGATAAATTCTCGCTAGCAATACCGCAACCAGTATCTGTAATATCAATTTTCAACACACCTTGGACAATTATAGTCGAGATTGTTATTGACCCCTTATCAGCAATTGCCTGTATCGCATTAAGCAAGATGTTCAAAAAAACTTGATGCAACTGACCTGTATTTCCTTTAATGCAACACTTCTCTGAGCAGTAATTTTTCAATATCTCAATTCTACCATCAGTTCGATAATGAAGAATTGTTAAGCAGTTATCGATAATGTTACTGATATTGCAAATTACAGAAAATACACTACTTGTTGTGCTAATTTGATTCAACGATTTAACAATTGCAGAAGCACGCGTAACCCCCTCTTTAATACTATTCAGAAGTATTGTGGTGTCAGAATTAGCAATTTCGCCAGAGTTAACCATCTCTTGCAAGGCAGTACACCCACCCATTATGTAATTCAATGGGTTATTAATTTCGTGAGCGAAACCAGCGGTTAAAACCCCGAGTGAAGCCATTTTTTCCGATTGGATAAGTTGCAATTGGGTGGTATTCAATTTTTCGAGGGTAGCCCTTAATTCTTCATTGGCAATTTCTAGTTCCTCGGTTCTTTGCTTAACGAGCAGTTCTAAGTTATTCCTGTAATGCTCCACTTCAAACTCCAATTCTTTTCTTGAAGTGATGTCGTTAATAACACCATCGATATATCCCAAATTCGTCTCATTATCAAAACAAAGCCGTCCAACTTCTGAAATCCAACGAACAGCGCCACTCCGAGTAACAATACGATACTCTACTTGGAATGAATTAGTTAACCCGATCTGCTGATTAATGGATTTCTCAACATCAATGACGTCTTCATGGAGTAATAGATTTGCAAGGCTCCTTCTGTCGCTATAAATACCAGAACGCAAAGGGTAACCAGTAATATCAGAAATCTGAGAACTTATCATTTGAATTGTCCAATTTGCATCGTAAACACATCGATAAACCACAGAAGGAATGTTATTAATAATTGAAAAAAGCTGTTGCTGTTTATTCTGAAGTTTAGCCTCGGCCAAATTCTTAGATCTATTGTAATAAATAAGAACCCATCCAATTATTCCACTACTTAAGAAAAGAACCATAAATGACAGATCGATGTAATCCTTATCGGACTGCTTATTCAATGACAGTAAGGCATCTAAAAGATAAAATATTGCCCACACAACAAGTGCAATTAGCAAACTCAGACTAAAAACACGGCTGTTTTGTTTCATCCAACGTTCAATCCTAAGACCTAACACTTTTCGCACTTCAGGCAGAGTTATCAAAATATCACTAAAAATTACTAGCAACAAATAGTTTAAAGCACACTTAATAATAATTGAGAAAATCACAAAATCTGGCAAACTGGTAACAGTGCTATCGGTCCAAAAAGTTGGATTAAAAGAAAGCAAGTAATTAAATCCAAAGAAGTATATTGATGAAAGAAAAATTAGATAACCAAACACAAGTGTTACAACCAAAATTCGATAGGAAAACAACCGGTGAAAACGTTTTTTTATGTCGGTAACAAAACCAACCAACACAATTAATACAAATAAACTTAACACATCCACTACGAGCGCATACCCATTGCTAGGCCATAGCAATAATGGGAACAAAACCCCTCCGGATATTGCAGAAATTACAGCCGACCTGGTTCCAAATGCCGCGGCAACAATAATTGGGAACAATAACGACCAGGGAATATCGATGCTTAAATTATCAAACTGATACGAAATACTATACTTAGCTAAGACAAGACACAATAATCCAGCAATTACCGACAGAATAACACGGTAAATACTACTACTAGCAATATTATCAAATCGCATAATTAATGAATTATCTCTGTTAAATTTAGGCTTTGTTTTAAATAACCGCCTATTGGGTCGAGAAATAATCGTTGACTTGCATTTACCTTGTATAATTACTTAAAGTAGTTAAATTAATCTATCATAAAATTATAATTACTAGTTTTGTAACCAATTCTGAAAAAACATAGAACAATGATAGTTGCACCGCTTAACGAATTTGGCACCTATATAAACCTGCACCCTTTATTCGAAAAGGTAGAGCAAGCGTTAATCACCCTGGATTTTAGCAAACCGGGGGAGCGCATTTATATTGATGGCGAGAAACTATTTGCCATTCCATCGTTTAACAAGGCCAAAACCAAGGAAGAGGCGCTGCTCGAAGCACACGACAGCTACATCGACATTCAGGTATGCCTCAGCGGCGAAGAAACCATGGGCTGGAGAAACCGTGAGGACTGCCGGGCACCACGCGCTCCATTCGACAAGGAAAAGGATATTATCTTTTATAACGATACACCCACAAACTACATCACATTACCAGCAAACCATTTTGCCGTGTTTTTTCCCGGCGATGCCCATGCACCGCTGATTGGAACTGGGCTGATAAAAAAAGTGGTATTCAAGGTATTGGTAAACAACCAGTAACGTACAGCAAACGATATCACACTAAGCAATTAGCATATAATCGATAACATTGAGATGGAAGATTTTGAACTAGAATTTGAGGTTCGCGATTACGAGTGCGATTTTCAGGGCATAGTAAACAATTCAGTATATCTAAACTACCTGGAACATGCCAGGCACAAGTACCTATTGGAGAGAGGGATAAACTTCACAAGCCTACACACCGAAGGGATCGACCTGGTGGTGTCGAGAACCGAAATAGACTACAAATACTCACTCACCAGTGGCGATAGATTTATAGTTCGGGTTAAAACCAAGCGAGAGGGACACCTGAGAATGGTATTTGAACAGGAAGCCATAAAAGTACCCGAAGGTAAAACCGTGGTTAAGGCCAAGGTTATTGGCGTAGGGCTGAGCAATGGCCGCCCCATGAAAATTGAGGATATACCGGGGTTTCGTGCGTTGCTAGGATAATTGGGAATAGATAAACCTGCTAGGGTTATCTATTAATACACCTCAGGCACAAAATTCTGATCGGTAATTGGGGGACGAATGTAGGAATTATCCACCCTCCGCGGCTCCAGTTTAATTGGCTGGGGTGTTAAATCCTCGTAAGGGATTAAGTTGAGTAAATGGCTAATGCAATTCAGCCTAGCACGACGCTTGTCGTCGGCACGCACAACCCACCAACGCGCTTGCTTAATATCGGTGTGGGCAAACATTTCGTCTTTGGCCTTGGAATACTCCACCCAACGGTTGCGCGACTCCACATCCATGGGGCTTAACTTCCAACGCTTGGTGGGATCGTCGAGCCTTTCCTGGAAACGCCGTTCCTGCTCCTTATCGCTAACCGAGAACCAATACTTAACAAGAATAATCCCGGAACGCACAAGCATGCGCTCAAACTCCGGACACGAGCGCAAGAACTCGGTGTACTCCTCATCGTTACAGAAATCCATCACCTTTTCAACACCTGCCCGATTATACCAACTTCTATCGAAAAGGACTATTTCGCCTGCCGCAGGTAAATGAGCCACATACCGTTGAAAGTACCATTGCGACTTCTCCTTCTCGGTGGGAACGCCCAGAGCCACAATCCTGCACGACCGTGGATTTAAACGCTCAGAGATAGTTTTTATTACCCCCCCTTTTCCGGCCGCATCGCGCCCCTCGAATATTATGACAACCTTAAGTTTTTTGAACTTTATCCACTCCAATAACTTATTCATTTCCACATGGAGTTGCTCCACCTCTTTCTCGTAAGTTTTTTTATCGAGTTTATCGTGATGAGAATCGACCAACTCGTAATGATCGCCCAAATTCAGAGCGGCATTTACTTCTTTTTTACTCGGCTTAACCGCTTTATCCTTCCGCGGCTTTTTATCCTTTTTATCTTTACCCATGGCACAAGCAATAATTATCTGACAATGAAATAAATTTACAAAAAAAGAGAATCCGAATCATTGTCGAACCGAAAAGATTACAAAAAAACTGCATAAACTGTTCACAAATAAATAGGACAAAACTTTGGGGAATAAGTGGAACAGAATAAATATTGGTTATTTTTGCTTAACGAAACCCAAACCAGAACATGAGCGAAGCCCTACTAAAAGCATTAATGCAGCTTTTTGCCTTTGTAATCAGTATCGATTGCAAAAAAACAGCAGCGCTCACCATCGATGTTCTGGAAGATTACCTACATCACGACTTTGGTGCCGAGCAAACCAATATGTTCCTATCCAAATTCCAAGAGTACATCAGAGCTTACCGACTGGAACAGAAGAACAATGAGGATGAGGCTATAAAATCGGAAACGGTAAAACAATTCATCGACTCGGTAAACGCAGAGTTTGAGCAAAACCAGAAGGTTTGGTTAATCCTTCAAGTGGTAGAATTCATGGGTGATAGCAAGATAAGTTCCCCCGAAAGAATAGAATTCGTTAAAGATGTTGCCAGCGGATTTAACATCAGGGAGTACGAATTTGAGAACGGGAAGGACTTCATCCTGAGCAGCGACAATAGCCAAATCCCATGGAATCAGCAGGTTTTGCTTATCGATTCCAACAAGGATTTCCCAGCCTCGGAGATAAAGCATTTAACCAACGATCACCTAAACGGTAAAATTTACACACTAAGAATTACAAGCACCAATACCCTGCTAATAAAATACTTTGGTGAAAGCGAGCTATTTTTAAACAGCCGGGTTATAAAACCCGGACGAACCTACATATTCGGCGTGGGTTCAGTAATCAGGGGTGCTCGGGTATCGCCAATATACTACAGCAAGGTTGCATCGGCATTTATTCAGGATCCGAACCGTCCGTTTGTATCGATGGTAATTAAAGATATTGAGTACCAGCATAAGGGGAGCAAGAATGGTATCTACAAATTTTCCTTAACTGCACACTCGGGACAACTTATCGGCATTATGGGTGGCAGCGGTGTTGGAAAATCGACACTACTGAACCTGCTAAACGGCAACCTTAAGCCAGCCACAGGCCAGGTGCTGATTAATGGCTACGATGTTCACCAAAACAAATCGGAATTGGAAGGCGTTATTGGCTACGTACCACAGGACGACCTCATGGTTGAGGAGCTTACCGTTTACCAGAACCTCTACTATAACGCATCGCTTTGCTTCAGCAACTTCGACATAGAAAAACTTGACGAACTAATTGACAGAACCCTGCGCGACTTCGATTTGGTTGAAGCGCGCGACTTACGCGTTGGCGACCCTCTGAACAAATACATTAGCGGAGGGCAGCGCAAACGGCTTAACATGGCCATGGAGTTAATGCGCGAGCCATCGGTACTGTTTGTGGATGAACCCACATCGGGATTATCGTCGATGGATTCGGAGCGAATAATGCTACTGCTCAAAAAACAGACATTCAAGGGGAAAATTGTATTCGCCAACATCCACCAGCCCTCATCGGACATATTCAAACTGTTCGATAAAATAGTGGTACTCGACCAAGGCGGGCGACCCATATTCCAAGGCAACCCAATGGATGCGGTGGTTTACTTCAAAAAGGCAGCCAACTTCCTTAAACCCGAGGAGAGCGAGTGCATAACCTGCGGAAACGTTAACACCGACTTAATTCTTAAAGTGGTAGAAGCCCGTGTTGTTAATGAGTACGGGAAACTTACCCGGAAACGCAAGCGATCGGCCAAGGAGTGGTACGAGCTGTACCTTAACAATATCGAAAATAAGTTGAACATTTACCTTCCCCCATCCGAGAGCCCAATCCCCCCCAATAACTTCAAAATCCCCTCGCACCGCAAGCAGATGTGGATCTACTTTAAACGCAACCTCCAGAGCAAGTTGGCCAATACTCAATTCATCAATATCAGCATACTGGCGGCACCCATACTGGCCGTCATTATTGGATATTTCACAAAGTACATACACGGCACCCTAGCCAACCCTAACGCCTACCTGTTCAACGAGAACGATAATATTCCGAGTTTCCTTTTCATGAGCGTGGTAGCCATGATATTCCTAGGGCTAACTGTAAGTGCCGAGGAAATTATCAAGGATCGAAAAATTCTGTACCGTGAAAAATTCCTCAACTTAAGCTACTTTAGCTATATCAACTCAAAAATTATTGTACTACTGATCTTCTCGGCCATACAATCGCTACTCTTTGTGGTTATAGGTCATGGCATCCTGGAATTCAAGAGTATGTTCTGGAGCCATTGGTTAATACTCTTCTCCACAGCCTTTTGTTCAAATCTAATAGGGTTGAACCTTTCGGCAGCACTAAACTCTGTAGTTGCCATATACGTGCTAATCCCCATAGTGCTAGTTCCGCAGCTCCTTTTTAGCGGAGTGATTGTAAACTATAATAAGTTGCACAAAAGAATATCGCACCAGGAGTACGTTCCCTTTATTGGCGATATTATGCTAAGCCGATGGTCGTACGAGGCGTTGTGTGTGCAGCAATTCAAAACGAACCGGTACGATAGGGAATTTTTTGACTACAACATGCAGATGAGCAACAGCAGCTACAACGCCACGCTGCTAATTCCCAAGCTACAATCGTTACTGGACGAGGTAATGGTGGATTTAACCCTAAACAAGCAAACGCCCCGAATTAGGCGCGATTTAAGCGTAATCCGTAACGAGATTGCGATTCTTGCCGAGAATTATCCTATTTCGGACTTTAATTACCCCGATACATCGAGGCTTAATACCAGAACCACAACTATCGATTACATTACATCCGTAAAACAAACACTGGATACCCTTAAGAATCATTTCAATATAAACTACCGAAAAACCGTAATGGAACGGGACAAGCATATTAAAGCGTTATCGGAAAAATGGGGTAGCAGCGATGCGGTTTTCGACCTAAACCGCAAATACCATAACAAAAACCTTGAGGCACTGGTTACCAACCGTAACGATTTTCAGAAAATAGAATTGGTAAACGACCGGCTAATCCGTCGCTTAGAGCCAATATACTCACTACCCTCATCGAAAATTGGCAGAGCGCAACTTTTTTCGGCATACAAACGCATAGGGCAATACTACATTCCAACCCTATGGTTCAATGTTGTAATTATTTGGATAATGAGCGGTGTATTCTACCTTGCCCTATGGAGCGACATGTTCAGAATGGTAAATACGTTTGTGGAGCGATTCAGGTTCCGAAAACTCGCCGCACGTATATCGAGATACCTCCCCAGCTAGGCAGTGCGATCCCAATTATTGCAATCGGCTCCGCTTACCAATTAGCCTATTCTTAATATCAACATCGCGCTGCTTAACATAGTACGAGGTTCGTAAAATGGCATAGGCCGAGAAGTATCCTATAGCACCATTGCTAATATTGGTACGCGCATTGGCTGGGGGTGGACTAAACAAGGGTATTTGAGGATGCGAACTGGTTTGCGACTCGAACATAAAGTAGTAATGATCCTCGCTAACAACACACATCTCGAGAGTTACCTTGTATCCAGCCTTTAGGGTGTCGGCATCCTCAATAAAGTAAACACCTGCACCACTAATGGCATTGCCATTGAAAAGTTTATCGTCCGAAATAATAATATTATTCAACGAATCGCTGTATAGCACATCGTTGATATAAACCTTGAACATGTAGAAATTCTTTTGATCGGCAGGCTCAGTAGCCCAAGCATTCACATACCATCCCTCCCATTGCTCGTTATAGAGCACATTGATTGAATCCAAATAATCGGTTTGATAATTTGGATCAAGATCGGGAATTGTGCTTTGCGCAATAAGAGTTTTAGCCTCGGGAGCACCCTGTAACAAAACATTATCGGCTGTTAGAGTGTATGTTTTGCCAATAAGGCCATAAACATCGGGGGCAGTATAGTAAACACCAGGCTCACTGGGGCTCTCGGTTAGTGGGAATAAGTTAACCCCATCGGTAATGGATAGTGCAGCCCCTGATATAACTTTTGCCGGACTATTGCTAAAAAAGTCTGCAGTTTGAGTGATTTCAACCCTGTGAGCCAAGGTATCGGTGGTAATAGCGCCGTACACAACAATTTTAGGATCGGTACTATTCAGGGAAACATCAATCTCGGAGGAGCAGGCAAACATCGAAAATGCGAATAGTGCAAAAAGGATATTTTTAAAAATATATAAGTGGGAACTGGTCATAGCAGTAGAATTTAAAATTTGAAGTTATAGGTAATGGAAGGGATCATAGGGAAATATACAGTTTCGGCATAGGTTCGGGTTGGATCCTCGTCGTCCTGTAAAAACATTATTGTCCAGGGGTTTTTGCGATTGTACGCATTGATTACCGAGAAATTCCACTCGCCCTGCCAACGTCGCGATAAATTGCGTTTGGATTTAACAGTTAGCGATAAATCCAGACGATGGTAAGTGGGGAAACGGCTGCCGTTCCGGTCCGAGTAAACGGGTACAATTACCCCCTCGTACTCAACACGAGCCACGGGTTGCGAATAGGCCTGCCCGGTTGCCAACTGCCAGTTTGCGGATAAGCTGGTGCGATTATTGAAACTATAGCTCAATACAAAGGTGAGATTGTGCGGCTTATCGTAGGTAGCCCGGTAGCGATTACCCAAATTCACACCTGGGGTTTCGCGAAAAGTTCGGGAATAGGTGTAGCTTACCCATCCATCAAAATTACTGCGGGCAAACCGAGCATACAGTTCCAATCCATAGGAGTGCCCCTTACCAGCCCGAATATCGGCCTCCATCTCATCGTTAAGCAATAAACTGGCAAAATCCTTAAAATCGATTAGGTGATCCATTTTTTTGTAATACGTTTCCACTGAAGCCTCCAAGGTATTATCGAAAAAATTGCGGAAATATCCAATTCCCCACTGATCGGCAACCTGCGGCTTAATATTGGGAGAAGCCGAGAACCACACATCCAAAGGATTGCCAGCTTGCGAATTGGAGGCCTGCTGAATGTACTGAGCAGAATGCGAGTAACTTGCCTTTATGGAACTTTTATCGTTCAATAGGAAAATCAACCCAAGTCGGGGTTCAGGGGTTACATAGGTATTATACACCTCGCCCGATTTATAATCGTTAAAACCCACCACCTTATAGTTATCATCGAGGATTAAGGATCGAGCTTTTCCTAAGTTCTGAAAAACTGACAAACGCAGCCCATACTTCAAAATAAACCGGTCTATTTTAAACTCATCCATCGCGTAAACGCCATGCTCCAGTGCGTAGTTTTTGGGAATAGCCCAATACTTAATGAAAGAATCGTCGCTGGTTCCCTTTACAATACCCGGACTAAATGAAAAATACGAAGAATTCAATCCAAATTTCAGGCTGTGATGGCTATTGGCGCTAAGACTAAAATCAAGCTTAAGCCCTGTTTCGGTCATTTTAGAATCCCACTTAAAAGCATTGGCATCGTTGGAATCCGACTCCAACAGGTAATTGTAATTACTCCGAATAAAAGTAGCATTCATGAAGAGTTTATTTCCAAAGATGTGATTCCATCGGGCAGTAAATGTCTGATTTCCGAACCCAAACCCCATCTCGCCACTTCCAAACATATCGCGGCCAAAATAGCCCGACACAAAAATCCGATTGTTCTGGTTCAACGTGTAGTTGATTTTAGCGTTTAAGTCGTAAAAAAACAAAGTGCTCGATTGCAAATCATCATTCTTAAAAAGCGGGAAAAACAGATCGATATAGGTTCGTCGGCCCGAAAGCATGTATGAGCACTTATCCTTAACAATAGGTCCCTCGAGGGTTAAGCGGCTCGAGAGCGTTCCCACGCCTCCAGTAGCGGTAAAGCGTTTGGAATTCCCCTCCTTCATACGGATATCGAGCACCGAGGCCAACCGCCCCCCCATGGAGGCGGGCATATCGCCCTTGTAGAGCTTCACATCCTTAATAGCATCGTTATTAAACACCGAGAAAAACCCCATAAGGTGAGAACCGTTAAAAACAGTGGCCTCGTCGAGCAAAATAAGGTTATGATCCATAGCACCACCACGCACACTAAAACCTGACGAACCCTCGGCAGCATTGGTAACCCCGGGCAGCAGTTGAATGGCCTTAATAACATCAACCTCGCCCATTAATGCGGGGATCTGCCGAATCTTCTTCATTTCGAGCCTAACAGAGCTCATCTCGGAACGCGTTACATTGGCATCGGCCTTTTCGCGGCTAATAACCACCTCGTCAATTTGAAGGCTCTGCGGTTGAAGTTCAACGTTAATAGGGGTGTCGCTACTCAATGTGAGCTGTTCCTCAGCATCGTTATACCCAATAAAGCGGTAAACCAGCGTAAAACTACCCTTGGGGACGTTTAACGAGTAAAACCCGTAACTATTGGTAGATGTACCCAGAGTTGTACCCTTTACGTAAACTGTTGCACCAATGAGCACCTCGCCTGTAGCCGCATCCTTAATGTAACCGCTGACAGCAAACTTAGCCTGAGCATTCGACACCTTGTTCCCAACAACAAATAATAGGAAGCCTAGCACACACAAAACAATTGGGGATTTTAGAGTTAGCATGAATAATTGGATGTTAAGGTTATAGCAAAATTGAAACGAAACAAAATTAAACGCACGTGCGAAACAAACCCTATGCCAACTATTAAATAAAGCTTAAGCGATTGTTAAAACTCTAAAACACCCATAATATAATTAATACAACCGCAATAAATTAATGTGCAAGAATCCACTGTTGAAGGTATTCTTCGCTGGTTACGCCCAATCGGAGGGTGGGCGTTTGCTCCTTATTATTGAGAATAACAGATTGAAGCGGAATTGTTTCGGAGAGATAGTCGAACAGATCCTGAAGAGATACATTACCTCCTGTTTCCTTCAGTTTTTTGAGCGCAAAGTAGGTGAAAAAGCCGTGTCCTTTCTCCTTGTAGGGCAGTGCAGCCTGATCGCTGGATGTGGCCGATAGTACGGCAATATTTCCCGACAGAACGCCCTCGGCAGGACGAACCTTAACACCCCGGGCGGCAATAAGAGCCTGATTTCTTGCACCTCCGGAGAAACACGCATCAATAAAAAAGATTACCCGTTGAGCGGGATGCTCTGTAAGCTGTTCGTACAAACGGTGCAACTTAATACCATCCTGAGCATTACGGCCACTAATATCGACAGGCATAATGTAAGGTTCGCGGGTATCCTCGTGCGGAAGACCGTGCCCTGCATAGTAAACAATAACCTCGGCCTTTCCCTTGGCATTTTTTATAATCAAACTCATACGCGCAATGGCTTGATTCATTTGACCAGTAGTGGCATCGAGCAGGAAAGTGATATTCTGCTCGGGTATACCCATAATACTCTTTGCATACTCACGGAAAGCACTGGCATCGTTACGGGCAAAATCCACATTAACCTCGGTGCTCAAATCGGACTGCATTGAGCTATAATCCTCGTTCCCAATAATTAGAGCAAAGCGCATTGGATTTAAGCGACCAGAAGCAGGAATGTCGTTATCAACATCGGAAAGCCGCTGAAACACGTAGCCCTTATTTTCGGGAGCCTGTACATACACCACCTGCTGTTTAACAACCGTGTCGCGAATAACCACATATCCGGCCTCTTTCTGCAGGGTGGCCATCACATCCTTGTTGTAGTAGTAAGCCCCTCCCGAGATAAAATCGATACCAAAACCCGGAAGAGCCGCAATGTTCAGAATAAGGTTTAAATATATCTTACTGCTAACCTGAGCCTTATCGGTGTATGCATATGGCACAAAACCATCCTTACGGAACTCGTACACATACTGATTGCGGGCATTAATCTCGCCACGCTTAACCTTGCGCTTAACACGAATAGTACACGGAGTGGTTTTACCTGTGGGCTTATTGTTAATGTACACCTCGGCACCAATAGGATTCGATGTAAATGCGACTTTTTGTTTTGTGGTATTAAATAGCGTTGCGCAGGCGCTAAATGCACATAACAAAACAACGATACCAATCCCGATTGCCAATTGTTTCATCCCCTAAGAATTTTGACCTACAAACAAAGATAAAGCATACACGCATCCGTGTCAAATAAATCGACATACAAGCGAACCGAACAGGCAACGTTAGGCCGGACTACTTCCAACTACGCAGCTTATACCCCCATACCGAATAGTAGAAGATGATGATATATGACGGGATTAAAACAACATACGCCAACTGGGGGCTGTACACATCGCTCAATTTTCCCCACACCAGGGGTAGAATTGCGCCACCAGCGATAGCCATAATCAAAAGAGCCGATCCGGTTTTGATGAACTTTCCCAAATCGTGTATGGCCAACGGCCATATTGCAGGCCAAACCAATGCATTGGCAAGCCCCATGAGTGCCAAGAATAGAATTGACGTGGAACCATCGGTAAAGATCACCGCAAACGTAAACAATAACCCAAGTATTGCAGAAACCTGCAATGCAAGACGTTGCGAAATAACCTTTGGGATGAGCACAATTCCCAGCAAATAGCCAACAATCATAGCGGCTAGAGTGTATGATGTGAAGGCCTTGGCATTAGCAATCTCGATACCCTGCGATATTCCATACCGAATAATGGTATCGCCCGCAACCACCTCGGCACCAACGTAGAAAAACAGGGCAATAGCCCCAAGTATAAGCTGAGGGAACTGTAGTATGCTTGTTTTCTCATTAGCCGCAGCAGCCAATGGATCCGAATCCTGCTCTAAATCCACATCGGGCAGTGGGGTGTAACGCACAAACACCCCCAGAAGCACAAGAATACCGGTCATCACAAGGTATGGCCCTATAACCCGATGAGCTAATCCATCGAGGGCAGCAGAGCGAGCGGTATCGTCCAACCCCAATAAGGACTGAACAAACGAATCGCCATCCTGCAAAATATAATAGGCCAGAATAAGAGGCGCAATGGCACCAGCCAGTTTATTACAAATACCCATTATACTAATCCGTTTGGCAGCGCTTTCGCGGGGACCAATAATTGTAATATAAGGGTTTGATGCGGTTTGAAGCAAGGCAAGCCCCGCTCCCATTACAAATAGCCCCGATAAAAACATCCAGTAAGCCCTACAATAAGCCGCGGGAATAAACATTAAAGTACCAACAGCCATAATAAGCAAACCCACCGTCATTCCACGGTGAAATCCTGTGCGCTGCAAAACCCACGAAGCAGGCAAAGCCATTATGGTATAGGAGATATAAAAAGCAAAAGCAACGAAGGTGGCCTCAAAATCGCTCAACTCGCACGAAATTTTAAAGTACGGAATCAGGATTCCATTCAGCCAAGTTACAAAGCCAAAAATAAAGAAAAGAGTTCCAATGATAATCATTGGCAATAAGGATGAACCTTTCCGAGGTTGATCAGAATTCATGGTTTAGTGGTTTTCGGTTTAAGGACTCAAATGTATTAAAAGATAAAATACAAACCGCACAAAAAAATAACTAATAAAGAATTTTGTATATTGTAGCCACAATACGCCCAGGAATATGCTAGCAACGAGCCCATTACCTATAATCACAGCACTTACACCTGCCCTGTACTCGAACGCAAGTAGTATGTTCGAACTTCCAATTCAAGAACCCGTGATAGTATTCTGCATTACACTGCTTGTAATACTTATCGTACCATTCGTATTCGCAAAATTTAAGTTACCCGGAATTATCGGGCTGATTCTTTCGGGGATGATACTGGGCGGATCGGGATTCAACATACTCAACAGTAGCGGAAGCATTGAACTGTTGGGGAATGTAGGTTTAATGTACCTGATGTTTTTGGCCGGTTTGGAACTGGATATGAACACCTTTGTTCAGAACCGCAACAAAAATCTAGTATTTGGATTTTTAACGTTCATCATCCCATTCGCAATTGGTTACTGGGCCTGCCGACACATATTTAACTACAGCTCGCTACCGTCGCTACTAATCTCGAGCATGTTCTCAACGCAAACACTCATAGCCTACCCCATAGTATCGCGTTTGCGCTTAACCAAAACCGAACCCGTAGGCATCGCTATTGGAGGAACAATAATAACCGACACAATTGTACTCCTTCTACTAATACTCATAATAGCACTCCACAACGGCGAAAGCTCATCAAGCTACTGGCTAACACTATTCGGATCAATTGCGGCCTACCTCTTCTTCATCGTTTACATCTTTCCAAAGATTACCCGTTGGTTCTTCAAAAATACTGCAACCGATTTGATTGCTCAGTATGTATTTGTACTATCGATGGTATTTTTAGCAGGGACATTGGCCAAACTGATCAACCTGGAACCAATAATTGGGGCATTTATGGCTGGCATAGTACTCAACCGCCAAATACCCCACGCATCGACATTAATGAGTAGGATTGAATTTATTGGGAATGCCATTTTCATCCCCATATTCCTGCTGTATGTTGGCATGCTAATAGACCTAAAAGCCTTTGTAAGCGGCTGGGAATCGCTAAGACTATCCGCCATTCTAATACTACTTGGAATATCGAGCAAATGGATGGCCGCATACATCACGCAAAAAATATTCATCTACAAAACCATTGAACGCCAGTTAATATTTGGACTTAGCACGGCGCATGCAGCGGCCACAATAGCCATTATACTTATTGGGTACCAAATGGGAATAGTGGATATCAACGTGCTAAATGCAACGGTAGTGGTAATATTCGCCTCGTGCGTGGTGAGCGCAATTGTTACAGAGCAAACGGCTAAAAAAATCGTGCTACGGCAGGCTCCAAGCCAGTATAAAGCAGAGAAATCGGAACGGCTATTACTCCCAGTATCGAACCCATTCAACGTTCAACCACTAATCGAATTCGCAAACCACATCAACTCTCACTCCAAACGCACCCCCTTGTACATCTTAAACGTGGCGAAGGACGAAAAAGGAATATCGCACGAAATAAGAAAAAAAACAGAGGAGATATCTGTCACAACCGAAATACCCACGGAATTCATTGTAAGAATGGATATCAACATATCGTCGGGGATAATACGCGCATGCAAGGAAATTACAGCCTCGAAAATTATTATGGGATGGAGCGGAAACTACAGCACCCGCGAGTGGCTTTTTGGTTCTATCCTCGAAAGTGTTCTACGCGACTCGCGCCAACCTGTTTACGTGGTTAGCCTAAAGAATAGCCCGCACAGCATAAGAAGTATAGAGGTTATTGTACCCCCGCTGGCTGAATTTGAGCCCAATTTCAAGGAATGGTTAAATACAATACAAATCCTCAGTAAGCAATCGGGAGCAAAAATCGAATTCAATCTGCTTTACAACAACACCGAGAGTTTCACCAATGCCCTTGTAGCATTGGGATTTAAGCATAAGTACGACATTGAACAAGTATCGAATTGGCACACCATGCTAAACACGCTAACACCCAAAACCGACAACAGCCTAATTGTAATAATAGCAGCCCGCAAGGGTTCCATATCGCACTCGTCGCGAGTAGAACTGATTCCCCGCATAGCATCCAAACAGCTCAAGGGGAAGGACTTTGTGATAATCTACCCGGCACAACCCGAAACCACGAGAACCGATTCGCGAGCATTCTTTGCCGGCATTGGGCAATCGAGCATAGAGGAGGAACACTAAACCACCAAAATTAAACTTTGTTAATTCAATTGCGAAAGTCACATTTTGGCAAAGCATTTGAGGCCTAACCCATCGGAGAAAAGATTGAAACCAAACACCCATGAAAAAAAACAAAACCACTACAAACGGTAGCCATAGCCATTCTGATAGCCACATCGTGTGCAGCCCCAAAACCAGTGGTAAGAATCACCCCCCAAGCAACCAAAACCACATGGGAGCATGGCAAAGAGGTCGTGAGCTACCAAAAGAGCGATTTCATTGTTCATTGCGCATACCATGGCACCGATGCCTCATTCGTAATATTCGACATCGAAGTGATTAACAATAGCCCCGACGATTACCTTGTGGCTCCCGAAAACTTTGTTATGTATCCCGATAGCGGGAAGTGGGATCCCATAACCAACCAAACTGTTTACGCAGCATTTCCGGTTAGAGCGATGAATCCAGAGGATCAACTGCTAAAACTGGATCTACAACAATCGGCCACCGAGGCCAGCATGAAAAATCAGCAAACTGCAGCCGCAGTGCTAGCCATAGCCGCAGTACCCGTAATAATAGCCTCCGCCGTAGCCGACGCCAACGACACCGAACCCCGAGAAGTAAGCCGCACCGATGTAACCACTACAACAACAATTGGCGTTATTGGAGGACTCGATGCGGGGCAGGAAGCCGATGCCCAAACCCTGGACGCAGTTAGATCCATTCAAAAACGTATGGGAACAATACGCCCTCCGAAAACAACCATATCGCAGGGAGAAGCGCGTAGGAGGACTGATTTACTTCCCCCAAACCGGACTTCGAGAAACACACCGAGCCTAAAATTGACGTTCCGATTATCAATAACGACAAAATAACCGTAAACTATCAGGTAAAGTATACTACCCCAACACAAATCAACAAACCTACTAATTAGGGATACTCTTTTTTGATTTCGGAGAGAAGGCATGAGCAAAGTATTGTAACTTTGCAGAACCGTAATCAGAAATACCGATGAAATTGACCCAAACAAAGCCCAGTATTGAACTATACTCCTCCGAGAGCCAATCGGAACAACCGCACCCCTTTGCCGAGGGCATAAACGCGGGATTCCCATCGCCTGCTCAGGATTACATCGATATTGCGCTGGATCTCAACAAGGAGCTGGTGAAGAATCCCAGCGCCACGTTCTACGGAAGAGTCAGGGGTAACTCCATGGTTGACGCGGGAATCAACGATGGCGACATTCTTGTTATCGACAAGTCCATTCCGGCCACCGATGGGAAGAAAGCAGTATGCTACATCGATGGCGAATTCACCATAAAAACACTGAAAGCAAGTCCGGATTGCATCTACCTAATGCCCGCCAACCCCAACTATAAACCCATAAAAGTAACCGAGGAAAACGATTTCGTGGTATGGGGAATAGTAACCTACGTAATCCACAAGTTATAAGCGATGTACGCCCTGGTTGATTGTAACAATTTTTACGCATCGTGCGAACGGGTTTTCAACCCCTCGCTGATAGGAAAACCCATAGTGGTTCTCTCCAACAACGATGGATGCGTTATTGCCCGCAGCAACGAGGCCAAAATTATCGGGATAAAGATGGGCGAACCGGCTTTCAAAATAAAGGAGTACGTAACAAAACACAATGTAACTGTTTTCTCGTCGAATTACACCCTTTACGGCGACATGAGCCAACGGGTAATGAATACCCTATCAACGTTCTCCCCCGAAATAGAGATATACTCCATCGACGAGGCCTTCCTCAAACTGCACGGGTTTTCGCACATCGAGCTAACGGAGTACGCACACCGAATTCGAAAAATCACCACAAAAAACACCGGAATTCCGGTTAGCCTAGGCCTGGCCAATACCAAAACGCTGGCCAAAGTTGCCAACCATATCGCAAAAAAACAGCCACAACACAATGGCGTATTCATAATTAGAAACGACGAGGAAAGAATATCAGCCCTAAAAAACTTTGAGATTGGCGAAATATGGGGCATTGGCAGACAGTACAGCAAGATATTGACCCGGTACGGAATCCGAACGGCATACGACTTCACCCGAATGTCCCCGGAATGGATCCGGAGGCAGATGTCGGTGGTGGGGCTCCGCACGCAGAAAGAGCTGCTTGGCATACCGTGCATCGATCTGGAACACTCCGCCCCGCAAAAAAAGGCAATCTGCACATCGCGGTCGTTTGGCGAAATGCAAACCGAACTGGAATACCTTCGCGAAGCGGTATCGGCATTTGCGAGCAGTTGCGCCCATAAGCTCCGAAAGCAGAACTCGTGTGCCTCCATTGTAATGGTGTTTGTGCACACCAACTTTTTCCGCGCGGATCTTCCACAATACTCCATGAGCCAAACCGTAACACTTCCAGTAGCATCGAACAGCAGTTTAGAAATAGCACACCACGCAATAGCCGCACTCAACCGAATCTACAAAAAAGGTTACCGCTACAAAAAGGCTGGAGTTATTGTGAGCGGCATATCCTCGGCCAACAACATTCAAACATCGCTGTTCGACACTGTTGACAGGGCAAAACACCAACAGGCAATGATCGCCATGGATAGCCTTAACGCTAAATACGGGAGGGATACGGTACGGATTGCCACCCAGGGGAACGGGCAAAACTGGAAACTCAAACACGAAAAGCTATCGCCCAGCTACACCACAAAATGGGCCGATATTATCAGTATCAAAGTATAAACAAATAGCCATAGCATCGAAAGGCCACACAGCATCAAAGCAGAAAGAATATGGCAAAACTATTGCGTAACGAAAATTATTGCCGTAATTTTATTGGTACAACAACGGCCCCATGACAATCCTAAAAACCATAACGCTCACCCTTGCCATTGGATTATCGATCCATTGCTACTCGAGCAATACAAAACCCCATCTAAACTACGAATTGCTAGACATAATAGACCAAGAGGTTAGAGCTGGGGAGTACGGAAAAATAACCAGCCTGCTAATCCTCAACAGCAAGGGTGCAACCGTTCACGAACGCTACTACGGCTTTAGCAGCAAAACCACGCTAAACCCCATTAGTTCGGTAACCAAAAGCATTACCTCCATTCTTGTAGGAATTGGACTAGAGCAAGGATTCTTGAAATCGATAGATAGCCCCGTATGGACGTACTACCCCGAGTACAGCCCAGTATTCAACCGCGACACGGCAAAAAAAGCAATAACCATAAGGCATCTGTTAAACCAAACCTCGGGGTTAAAATGGGAAGAATGGAAATACCCCTACAACTACGCATCGAACAGCCTTATAGCATTACTGGAAACCGAATCGAACTGGGTGGAAACATTCTTCAACCTACCCATGGAGGCCAATCCGGGAACCACCTTCTGCTACAACAGCCTCGGCTCGCAGGTTATTGCCGAAACGCTGAGCCGGGTATCGGGACTAACCTTCGAAATGCTCACCCAGAAGTACTTATTCGAACCGCTATCCATAAACACCTACTTCTGGGACAAATACCCACTAAACAGCGCCCCGGCTTGGGGCGGCATAGCCCTCACAACCCACGACATGGCAAAACTGGGACTCGTAGTGCTTAACGGCGGGCTATTCCGAGAAAAGCCCATTGTATCGAAGGATTGGATTAACATATCAACAAGCAAACTAATCGACTACAAAAAACAAACCGGCTACGGCCTACACTGGTGGATTGACGAACAGCCCAACAACTCACCACTTATTTACGCCGCAGGCTACGGCGACCAGTACGTTTACATAGTACCCAGCAAACAACTGGTTATTGCCATAAATGCCCAAAACTTTGCCGACTACCAATGGCCTAAGAGTATAAAAACACTGGTAAATTCAGTTATTGCATCAATAAACTAGAATTTTAAACCTAAAAATAATAGCCATGTCGAACTTAAAAACATCCTACCTAGGGATTGAGCTAAAAAACCCGCTAATTGCAGGGGCTTCGGCTCTAACGGCAAACCTCGACACCCTTAAAGCAATTGAAAATGCAGGGGCAGGGGCAGTTGTATTCAAATCGCTATTTGAGGAACAAATTCAACTCGAAGAGCTGGAATTGGAAAACGAGCTCGAGGAGTACAACGAGCGGCACGCCGAAATGATTCGACTATTCCCCACACTAAAACACGCCGGGCCTACCGAGCATCTGGCCAAACTGAAAAAAGCCAAGGAAACACTTAAAATCCCAGTAATAGCAAGCCTTAACGCCATGCATCCCGACACTTGGGCCGAATACGCCATCCTGATTGAACGAACCGGCGTGGATGCTATTGAACTCAACTTCTACACCACCCCTAAAAACTTTGAGGTTGAAGGCAAAAACATCATACAGTCACAAATTGACGTGCTAAATAGTGTAAAGGAGAAACTAACCATCCCCGTTAGCGTAAAGTTAAGCCCATTCTACACCAATCCGCTGGACGTAATTCGCCGGTTCGACCAAACCGAGGTGCAAGGATTTGTAATATTCAACCGCTTATTCCAACCCGACATCGACATCGACAAGGAGGAACTGATACAAACCATAATACTTAGCGAACCCAACTACATCAGGCTCCCGCTTCGGTTCACGGGGCTACTGTACGGCAATATCGCCGCCGACATTTGTGCCAACACCGGAATTAACGATGCCGAGGATGCCATTAAGATGATACTGGCCGGAGCATCGGCCTTTCAGATTGTGAGTACACTATACAACAACGGGATTGGGCATATTGAGAAAATACTCCACGACATGGAGGCCTGGATGAAACAGAAAAATTACAAATCGATTGACGATTTTAAAGGGAAGCTCTCGCGGAAAAACCTTCGCGATCCCTTTGCATATCACCGCGCTCAGTATGTTGACATACTGCTCCGCTCCAACGAAATTATAAGCACCAAAGCATTGAAATAAGCCACCAAACCATTCGCATAACACACTAGGATTCTGAGCAATGCTCAGAATCCATTTTTTCATCCCCTAAACCTATGCCGAGTCCATTTTTCGTTGTAATTTTAAAAAGTTTACCGCAACCTATTCAAACCATAAATTACACTCTGAATGACAGGTTTCAACAAGCATAGAATCAGGGAAATTAAAGCGGGTAAGCAACAGCGAGGCCCAGTGGTTTACTGGATGACACGCGACCAGCGGGTTGATGATAATTGGTCGCTCATTCACGCAATCCAAAAGGCAAACGAGACCAACTCGCCATTGGTAGTGATTTACGCCCTTGCACCAACCTACCCCGGCGCAAATTTACGCCATTACGATTTCATGCTCAAAGGCCTTCAGAACACCGAGAAAGTTCTAACCAATAAGGGTATCACCTTCCATCTACTTATGGGAAATCCACCCGAAACCATTCCCAACTTTTTAAAAGAGGTAGAAGCCTCGGTGCTGGTATCGGATTTTACCCCGCTAAGCATAAACCGGGAGTGGAAACAAAGCGTTAACGAACAAATAAGCATTCCACACCTCGAGGTTGACGCGCATAACATAACCCCATGCTGGTACGCATCGCCCAAACTGGAATTTGGAGCATACACCCTTCGCCCTAAAATCAGAAAACACCTTTCGGCATTCCTCACCGATTTTCCCGAAATATCACTTAAAACACCCAAATTACTTACAAACAAGCCAACGCATTGGCACAACACGTTAAACTGGCTAAACCCATTTAGCCACGTTAAACCAATAAAATGGCTCAACCCAGGCGAGAACGAAGCCACGGAGACCCTGCGCAACTTTCTTAATCAGAAACTTACTGGCTACGCAACCAAACGCAACGACCCTACCCTCAAGTGGCAATCCGACCTTTCGGCATACCTTCACTTTGGACAAATATCGGCACAGCGTATAGCCATCGAAACCATGAAAGCCAACGCCCCACAAGAGGATAAACAGGCATTTCTGGAGGAATTAATTGTGCGACGGGAACTCGCCGATAACTATTGCTACTACAACCCATCGTACTCGCGTTTTAGCGGATTCCCCGACTGGGCTAAGCAAACACATAAGATCCACCGGTTCGACGTGAGAGAATACCTATACACGCCCCAAGAGCTCGAGCATGTGAAAACCCACGACCCGCTATGGAACGCTGCGCAAACCGAAATGGCAACCACAGGGAAAATGCACGGATACATGCGAATGTACTGGGCAAAGAAAATTCTGGAGTGGACAACCTGCCCCGAGGAAGCAATGCGTACGGCCATTTACCTAAACGATAAATACAGCCTCGATGGGCGCGATCCCAATGGCTATGCCGGCATAGCCTGGTCCATTGGGGGTGTACACGACCGCGCCTGGCCCGAACGCCCCATTTTTGGAAAAATCCGCTACATGAACTACGAGGGCTGCAAGCGCAAATTCGATGTGGATGAGTACATTGCGCAGCACACACACAAATAAGACTACACAAACCAATTAGAATAATTGCAAACCGTAAAGTAGAATTATGATGAACAAGTTAAGATTAGCCCAGCTATTGACAGCAAGCATTGTTGCATTAATAATACAAATAAGCAGTGCCACAGCCCAGAACCAGCAGAATACGCAACACCCCGACTCGTATGTTCTACTAATATCGCTCGATGCTTACCGATGGGATTACCCCGAAGTTTTCAGCACACCCAATCTGCTAAAAATGGCAAAAGAAGGAGTACGCGCCAAATCGCTAATCAGCTGCTACCCTTCCAAAACCTTTCCCAACCACTACAGCATTGCCACCGGCCTTCACCCCGATCACCATGGTATAGTAAACAACTCGTTCCACGACAGCAAACTGGGCTACTACGCCATTGGGAATAGGAAAAGCGTTGAGAATAGCAAGTTCTACCAAGGAGAGCCCATATGGGTTACAGCCGAGAAACAGGGGGTTAAAAGCGCCTCGTACTTTTGGGTGGGTTCCGAGGCCGCAATTCAGGGAATACAACCCACTTACTGGAAAAAATACAGCAACAAACCCACCTTTGAGGATAAAATTGATACGGTTATTCACTGGTTCTCGCTACCCGAGGAACAGCGGCCACACCTAGTTACATTCTACCACTACCAACCCGACTGGACCAGCCACGACTTTGGCCCACTGGGCAAGGAAACCCAAGCAGTAGCCGAACAGCTCGACAGCTTAATTGGTGTTTTTGTAGAAAAAATCAATACACTCCCAATTGCCAATAAAATCAACATAATTGTACTCTCGGATCATGGCATGGCCGACATCTCGAGCGAAAGGTATATCAACCTATCCGAGCATTTAAACAAAGAGTGGTTCTCGGTAATAACAGGCGGAAATCCGGTTTACTCGCTACAGCCAAAGCCCGAGTTCTATTCACAGGTGCTCGATAAACTCAGGAAAATTGAACACCTTAAGGTATGGGAACGGAACGAAATTCCCAAGCGATACGTTTACGGCACCAATCCACGCGTAAACGATATCCTGATTGAGGCTGAACTTGGATGGAGCGTATCGTGGACCGACGACAGGGATAAATACACGGGCGGCACACACGGTTACGACAACATGCTACCCGACATGCGAGGAATATTCATAGCCAAAGGTCCCGCATTTAAAAACGGGTTTGTGCACGAACCATTCATGAATATAAACGTTTACCCCATCATCGCAAAAATACTGGGACTACAGCCCGCCAAGGTTGATGGTAATATCGAAGAGGTGAAGGCAATTTTCAAATAAGGACAACCGCCACTCACCATGGATTAGACATCAACAGAAATACCTACCGCATCGGCAAGTAGGCCGCCTTATTGATATCCTCAACCGATTTAATTGGCCGGGGTGGATTTAAGTGGCTGGCCAAAAACTTATAGATCTTCACCCTAATTGCCCGTGCAGCCTTTGTATCAATTCTATCGAACGAGTGGCCGCCGGGCATCTCCTTGAATATTTCGTAATCGAACTTTTTACCCTCGGCTTTTAACGATTTTATAAGATGCTCCACCTCGAGTACGAAAACATCGTCGTCGTTGGTATTGGTATGAATAAGCAATGGGGTTTGTAGTTTATGAGCCTGCCAAGCGGGCGAACGCCTGCGATACTCCTCAATGTTTTCGCGGGGTGTTTTACCCACATGGTAATCGGCATGGTACAACTCGCGATAATCGTCGGTTGAATAGCCATAGCGAGAAATCAAATCGGAAACAGGTACACCTGCAAATGCGCAAGCATAATCCCTGGGATGCTCAAAAACATTATGAAGGGCTATCATTCCTCCATGGCTCCAGCCAATAATTCCAACGCGCGATGCATCCACAAAGTCGTAGTTCTCCACCATATAGTTACGACTAGCGAAAACATCTTCGTTCTCCAAACCGCCATAGTCAATCCGTCGCCAGAAACCCTCGCCATAGCCTGTACTCCCTCTATACTCCGGAGCAACCACAATATAGCCCTGAGCAATCATTTCGCGAACGATATGGGTGTGATAAGTAGTGAAATCACCATGTACGCCTCCATGTGGCAACACAAGCAACGGGTACTTTTTAGAAGGATCGATATTCTTGGGGATAAAAACATACGTCCAAAACTTCAACGGATTTCTCGCCCCGGTAGCCGTGGGGTTGTCTACATTTGCGGGTGCAGGGCCATAAATAAAAACCTTATCGATAAAGGCCACATCGCCCAAACGGTTGAACCAAAGCCCATCATCAACCTGCTTTTGGAGCTCATCGAGCCGATGATTCAAACTGTTATTCTCCTGAATTAGCCGATCGACCTTTTTATTTAAATCGTCGGGATCTTGAGAATACCCCGATAGGGCAACCAAAATCAATAAAAGAGATAGTATCTTTTGCATGGCATAACGTTTTTAAGTGAGATATTTGAAATTTTAAAGGGTTTAAATATAGCAAATAATGTTTACCAGCAAAAGCAGGCTACTGGCACACCTCTTTCTGAATAATCGGAACCCGTTTGGCAAACGTAAAGGTGGCTAAAAGACAACATAACCCCGCACCAACCAGCGTAAAAGGAACTCCAACCCAAGGGGCAATTCCGCCCAATAGCAAACTACCAATTGGGGTTATCCCCATAAACGACATCCCGTAAAGCGCCACAACCCGCCCCCGTTTATCCTCATCAACAATATGCTGAATTAGAGTATTAACGGCAGCAAACTGAGCAATCATTCCAAAACCCGTGAAGAACACCAGCACAACGGACAGCATGGGATTGGTTGAAAGCGAAAACGCCACAAGCCCTACCCCTGCGGTAACCGAAGTGAACAGAATAACCCGGGGAATGGAGCACATGCCCTTACGCGATGCGAGGTAGAATGCACCCATAAGTGCCCCTGCCCCCATCGAACCGGTTAAATACCCTAGCATTTGGGAATTACCTTGCAGGATATCCTTTGCAAACACAGGCAAGAACACCTGAAATGGCAGTCCAAAAAAGCCCATTACAACTACAAAGTACAGCAAATACCGAATGGGCTTAAAGTTAAAGGAGTACCGAAACCCCTCCAGCAAATCGCGGACAACCGAACCGCGATGCCGCCCCCTATTCAACGGCACCACCTTCATAGATAGTAGCGATGCTATTACGGCTAAAAAACTTATACCATTAATCAGGAAGCAGTACCCCTCGCCCAACCATGCAATAAGGAATCCGCCAAGGGTTGGCCCTATGAAACGGGCGGAATTTATCAACGTAGAATTCAGGGCAATTGCGTTCTGGAGCAGATCCTTCCCCCCAACCATCTCGAGCAAAAAAGCATGCCGGAATGGGGTGTCGAATGCCAACGACATGCCATTAACCACCGATATTGCTATAATATGCCAAATTGCAATTCGTCCAGAAAAAACCAGAAAAGTTAATAACAGTGCCATCACCATCGAAATGGTTTGGGTTACCACCAACACCTTACGCCGATTCAGCCTATCGGCAAAAACCCCGGCAAATGGGGTAAGCACAAGCGATGGGATTTGCCCGGTAAACCCCACCACCCCCAATAAGAAAGGGGAATCGGTTAATCGGTAAATCAACCACCCCAACGCCAAATTCTGAATAAAAGTCCCCAGAAGCGATACCGTTTGCCCATAAAAAAACAGTCGGAAACTAGGACTTTGCAAAGCCCTAAATGCAAATCCCACTTTATGTAGGTACGAGTTTATATCGAGGTATCGGAACATAGAACTAAAATAGACACAAAACTATACTATTATTTTCTCATCGGGGCATCTTGCTGAAATTAGATATAGCAATATCAATACAAACAAGCGTCCACAGCGCTAAAACCTCATTGCCAATGAAACTCCCCAGCAATTATGGTTATAGTAAGGCAAAAGCACGGTTTCGGTATGCCTAACGGCAAACCTATAACGTACCCGCTCGTGCAAAAAGTAAGCGGTTTGGGTACATAGCATGCCAACTCCAGCCGCAGCTACTACATCGGTTAACCAATGCCTATTATCGACAACACGCATCCCTGCCACGGTTGTAGCAACGGCATACCCAGCAACCCCGTACCAAACCGACTTGCCCTTAAACTCCTGCCGAATAAACTCAGCTCCAGCAAACGCTAACGCTGCATGACCCGACGGGAATGAGGTACGCGAACTGCTATCGGGACGCATTACACCAGTAGTTTCCTTTGCAGCGTACACCACCGCCGAAGTTAGGGCATAGGATGTTAAAATCACAATGGATCTATCAAGGAATCGATGTTGAGCCTTTACCCCAACCAAATCGAGCAAATAAACCGACACCACGGGAACAAAACGAAGCTGATCGAAAATCCACGCCTCGGATCCGCTATCGCCCCCGATAGCACTGCTTATGTTAGCGTTCCACCGTTTAAAAGGATTGGCGTAGGTGCCAATGGCTCCATACAGGATAAGCGCCGAAGGAACTACCAGATCGCGAGCACCTAGCTTGTACTCAAAATTGCGAGGTGGAATATCGAGGGTATCCAACAAATGGGCACTAACACACGGAGCCCAGCAAATCAAACATAAAACTAATGCAAACAGAACCCTACGCATGCAATATAATTTACGTCAAAGGTAACAAAAGTTTACCGAACTGCCCGAACACAGCAATAACCCAACAATGAATAAACATTTCTTAACACGTCTCAAAACAGATTCCCCCACATAATTGTTACTTTTGCCATGAATACTAAAATAATTACAGTGAATAAAATTAAAACAATTGCCTTGGTAGCCCACGACAACAGGAAAGCCGACATGGTGGAGTGGGTTGAGTGGAACTGGGAAAAGCTACTCAAGCACAAACTGATTTGCACCGGAACCACTGGGCGGTTAGTGGACGAAGCGCTAACTAAAATGGTAGGAAAAAACATCGACGATCACCTACAGCTCTCCAAACTGAAATCAGGGCCACTGGGCGGCGATCAGCAACTGGGCGCGCACATTGCCGAGGGTAAAATTGACGTGTTAATATTTTTCTGGGACCCCATGCAGGCACAGCCTCACGATGTAGATGTTAAGGCCTTGCTCCGCATTGCCACTGTATACAACATCCCCACGGCCACCAACAGGGCCACAGCCGACTACATGATTAGCTCGCCACTACTTGATCTGGAATATATCCCCAAGGTGAAGGACTACTCCAAGTATATCAACCGATCGGTGTAGAGAAGTCCTGGCAAAACAACACCAAACCGTACACTATCATTGCTGATGTTACGCCTTCGGGCGTTTTTTTATGCCCATTAGCCAACGCCCATATAGCGCGGGATTGCGCATTACCAATCAAAGATGCAGCCAATTCGAAGATCTTTGCTATCTTCGTAAATTAAATCATGCAGATACCACCACAAGCGCATATTACGAATGAAACTTACAAATAGGTCAATATTACTAGGCATAATATTAGTCGCAACAATACTCCGGTTTTACAACTACCTCGAAATCCCCTTCACTCACGACGAGTTTAGCGCTCTGTTCCGGCTAAAATTCGACAATTTCCATGATTTAATTGAAAAAGGAGTAAAAACAGATACACATCCCGCTGGAATCCAAGTTTTCATGTACTACTGGACAAACTTATTTGGCACTCGGGAGTGGGCTGTTAAACTACCATTCACCATATTTGGATTGCTATCGGTTCTCCTAGTATATATTATTGGGAAAAAATGGTTTAACGAAACTACCGGGCTAATATCCTCCGCCTACATGGCCAGTCTCCAGTACACCGTAATGTACAGCCAAATAGCCCGACCATACATCAGTGGAATGTTTTTTTCGTTACTGATGATCTACTACTGGGGAAACCTGATGACAAACCCGCAAAAAAATACAAACAGAAACATCGCACTATTCATTATTACCGCATCGCTATGCGCCTACAACCATTACTTCAGCTTGCTACTGGCTGCCATAGTCGGAATTAGCGGTATTCTCGTGATTAATCGGAACTACCGGATCAAGTATATTGCCGCCGGGGTGATTGTATTCATTCTTTTCGTCCCACACCTCAGGATATTCTTTTTACAACTTAGTATGGGCGGGGTTGAAGGATGGCTTGCAAAACCCCACAACGATTTTCTACTTCAATACATCTACTATGCCTTAAATTATTCAACCATTGCGGTTGCGATAGCCGCAACAATCGTTGTATTTGGGCTTAGAACCTTTAATAAGGATAACGTTAACACTAAATTTATAGGGCTATCAATAGCGTGGTTTATCCTTTCGTTCCTGATCGGTTTTTTCTATTCGCGGTACATTAACGCCGTACTGCAATACTCGGTGCTAATTTTTAGCTTCCCCATGTTGCTGCTTGGCCTATTCGGATTAGTAGAAAATCAAAAAACAATCACAAACCTTCTTTTAGTATTACTTATACTCTCCACCAATATCCTAACACTGGTTTATGGAAGGAAACACTACGAAATCTTCTACAAATCGATCTACGAACAAATACTAGTAAACTACAGCTCCAGCGCCAACAAGCACAGCAATACTCTACACCTAATTGATACGAAGGAAAAAATATCAAACTATTTTAAATCACAGCACGGCATCAACACTAGTGGGGTTATTCACATAGACACATTCTGTAACACCAAAGAATTTAAGGAATACTTAAGAACAAGTAGCCAATCGAATAATCAACTTTACTTGGGATGTTTATCCACAATTGCACCCCATATAATTCCACTAATTCAGGACTACTTCCCAACCATACAAGCGCAAAGCAATTACTTTGGAGGCACAACCTTTATTTTTTCCAAAGGGTCACACCGAACCGGCGATACAATTGCATCGATAAACTTCGACCAGGGAATCCCAATAGGCTGGAGCTCCATCGACGCCAACAAAATAGTTGCAGAGAATAGAGCCTCCGCCAACAACGGCTACATGATAACCAGCGATATTGAGTGGGGGCCATCGTTCTCGGCACCTTTGAGCAACATTATTACCAAAAAAAACAATTTTATTGATATATCTTTAGATGCAAAATCGGCAGAATCGCTCAACGACATAGTACTAGTGGCCTCTCTCGATACTAAAGCGGGAAACATGCATTGGGGCGGAACTAATTTTGGCGACTTCGCCACTCCCAATAGCACCGCCACGGAATGGCAACGAATCCACCACTCAATTAAACTATCCGACACCTATTTAGGCTACAGGAAAGTAACCCTAAAAATATACATCTGGAACAAAGGGAAACGCAATTTCGCAATCGACAACTTTACAATTACACGACGCGAGGGGAATCCTATCATATATGGGCTATATGAGAAAATATAAGCACCCCAAAAAACCTAATAAGAAATTCAACAAGCCTACAAATGCCATCAAAAACAACCGATAAATGCCCCCACCCAACAACTACCTCTAAACAAAAAAAAATTGTAAAATGGATTCTCAATACTTATGAGCTAGCCCGAATACATTCCAGCACACCCTCTCCATCCACGATATAAGGCACTCCTATAATATTTTCTTTTTGGTCAAACAACCAAAAACCACTACCTTTCCACTAAAATTTAAACAATGGAACCATTTCTCAGCATAGTTGCCAAGGATTTATATAGAACTTTCGGAGATGACATTTCCGAGGTTAACCTTGTTTTTCCTAACCGGAGGGCTTCGTTGTTTTTCACAAAATACCTTGCAACAGAACTTACTAAGCCAATCTGGCAACCCAAGGTTACCACTATCAACGACTTGATGTTTGCTATAGCGGAACTAAAGCCTACCGATCCGCTTTTGCTTAACCATCAGCTTTATAAGCAGTACCAAATAGCCACTGGCAACCAGGAATCGTTCGACGATTTCTTTTTCTGGGGAAACGTAATGATTTCGGACTTCGACCAGGTGGATAAGTACATGGTGGATTCGTCGAAAATATTCGCCAACGTTAAGGATTTAAAGGAGATTGATAAAAAGTTCGATGAGTTCGACGAGGAACACCTTAAAGCCCTGCAGGACTTTTTGAATCTGCTGAACGATACTGCTGACTCGCATATCCGATCGCGTTACTCCGATATCTGGGAGAAGTTGGGCGGAATATACAATCAGTTCACCACAGCCCTTATTGCGAAAGGAATAGCCTACGAAGGACTGGCCTACAAAGTGGCCGCCGAAAAATTGAAAAGCGCCAAGCAATCGATGGTGGCAGGCAAGCATGCGCTGGTTGGTTTCAACGCGCTTAACAGCTGCGAGAGGGTTCTTTTTCATCACCTAAAACGTTTCGAAAACGCCCTGTTCTACTGGGATTACGACAAGTACTATATGCAGGGCGACAACAGCAGAAACGAGGCCGCAATGTTTATGGCCGACAACCTGAAGGAGTTCCCCAATAGCCTTGGCCACGAGCATTTCAGCAATTTCGGTACAAGTAAAACCATTAAACTGGTTGCATCGCCATCCAATGTGGCGCAGGCAAAGCTAATCCCCGATATTCTGTCAAATTTAAAAACCAGCACCGATAAAATCGACATCAACACGGCGCTGGTTTTGCCCGAGGAGCAACTGCTGCTCCCTGTTCTTTCGGCACTGCCCGATGAGCTGGACGAGGTAAATATCACCATGGGTTACCCCATTAGGGATACCGCGGCCTACAGCCTTGTCGACAACCTTATCGGCCTACAAACCAACGCCCGCCAAAGCGGCAACGACTCAAAGTTCTACTACCGCGATGTTCAGAATATACTAACGCATCCTTACATCAAGCAGATTGCAAATGATGAATCATCCAAGTTGCAAAGTATAATAGTTGAACGGAAGCTAATCAATATCGACTCCGCAACCCTAAGTGCAAACCCAATTTTTACAAAGATATTTACGATTGAGAAAAGCGGCATCAACCTTAATAATTACCTGATTGCCGTTACAAAGGATATCTCAAATGGATTAAAAACAAGCAGTGGCGAGTTGGGTGGGAATATTAGGCTCGAACTCGAATTCCTTTTCACTGTATTTAAAGCGCTGAACAGGCTGGGCGATGTTTTACCCGAATTTGAGGGCGATATCAACCCCAAAATTTACCGTGCGCTTTTCCGCAAAGCAATGGCCGAGCAGCGTGTATCGTTCTCGGGCGAGCCGCTTGCCGGTGTTCAGCTAATGGGATTCCTCGAAACCCGTACGCTCGATTTCGAGAACGTTGTAATTCTGTCGATGAACGATAGCGTTCTGCCCGGAGTTACCCATAAGCCATCGTTCATAACCCCCAGCCTTCGCTTTGCTTACGGATTGCCCGATTACAGACATCAGAATGCAATTTACGCTTACTATTTCTACCGGCTAATCCAGCGCGCCAACAATATCTACCTGGTTTACACCGATAAGGCCGAAGGCACACGCTCCGGCGAAATGAGCCGCTACATCCTTCAGCTAATAATGGAATCGGGGCTAAATATCGATAGAATCAGGGTTAAGTTCGACCTGGGTTTAACGCCAGAACCTACAATCGCAGTAAAGAAAACCGATAAAATCCTATCAATCCTAGGCAAATACGTTGTTACCGAAAAGGAAGGGAAATACCTCTCGCCCACGGCGCTATCGAGCTACAAGAACTGCTCGCTCCGTTTCTTCTTTAGCAAAATAGCCAACATTGAGGAACCGGAGGAAATGGACGAGACCATGGATGAACGTGGCGTTGGAACAATTCTGCACCGTGCGGTTGAACTAATTTACAAGGATATTGTCAGCTGTGTTACCAAGGAAAAGCTGGAGGAACTAAGCGGTAACATCGATTTAATAAACAACGCTGTACGCATTGCATTTGCCGAGAATTACAAACTCGATATCAACAGAATTGACGAGATACTTATTGGCCGGAATGCATTAACCTTGGAGCGCATTAAGTGGATGATATTCCAGATGCTTGCAGTGGACACAAACAGAGTACCCTACTCAATTTTTAGCACCGAGCAGGAGGTTATTATCGATGTTCCCATTACAGTGCAGGGCAAAGATACCAAGGTGCGAATTGGCGGGCGTATAGATAGGATTGAGCAAGTAGATAGCCAGTTCCGCATTGTCGATTTTAAAACCGGGCGATTCGACGAAAAGAAAATAAAGTTCAAGAATATTGAGGATCTTCTGCAGAGCAAGGAGCTCGATGGGGTGTTTCAGATATTCACCTACTCGGAGATATTTGCAAAGATAGGCAAATTCCGACCAAGCCAAATTACCCCAAACCTATGGTTTGTGCGGAATAGCTCCAGGGAATACACACCCGTTCTATTCCAAACATCCGATAAGCGGGGAGTAAAAGACGAAATACAATCGTACGAAAACTACGCCCAGCCGTTCAAGGAACTTCTACATAGTTTAGTTTCAGAATTATTCAACCCCGAGGTTGATTTCACCCAAACCGACAAAACCGAGAACTGCAAGGTTTGCCCGTATAGCCAGATTTGCGGACGTTAAATAAAGCGATTAACCCTAGGGAAACAAAAAACTTTGCCAGCCCAACACCTACTTCCCAGAATAAATACTATTTTTATTCAGTCAAACCAACTGATATTCATACAATCTGAGCAATGGCCTACAGTTTCGACACATACAGTATTGATATAATCGATCGCCCTTTTGTGCGAGCCGACGGCTACACAACACCACAAACCGCATCAATTGTACTTTTCAACGAAAAGGGGCGCGAAATTCATACCTTTCACCTTGCCTACCCCGACGTTTCGGACATATACGACCAGATTGGGCGCGGCGAAAACATAAACCTCGACAGCTGTTACGTGAAAGGATTTTCCGCAACAGCCTGTAAGCGTTACCTTTTGATGGATAAAACTTCGTTCCTTAACATAAACAGGTTTAGCGCAAAAGGCGCATTTTTCGATTCAACCCTGAATATCGATTTTTCGCTGGTAAATTTCTCCAACGAAACGGTTCTCGACGACACCTATACCGTTGCCAAAACATGCGATTTTCATTCAACCCGATTTGGCAAAGATGGGTTTATCCTCACAAACTGCTTTGTAAAAGTTGATAAATTCAACTTCACCCAATGCTCATTTAGCGATGGAATTATTTCTTTCAAAAACACCATTTTCGACACTGGCGACAAGGATTTTCAGGATGTAAACTTTGGCGATGGCGAGGTAATCTTCACCAACACAGAGTTTGGCGATGGCAATGCATCGTTCATCAATGCTCGGTTTAACGATGGCGATGCCAGCTTTAAGGTTGCCCGGTTTGGCAACGGAAAGGTCGATTTTCACTACGCCAAGTTCGGCAAGGGCAGCATATCGTTTGAGCAAACCGAGTTTGGCAATGGCCGCACCGACTTCAGAACTGTTGAATTTGGAACCGGCCGCACATCATTCAACCGCTGCGTATTTGGCGATGGCGAGGTTTCCTTCGAGGGCGCACAGTCTAAGAAGGGTAAAGTAACCTTTAAGCGCGCCACGTTTGGCAACTGCACCGTAAACTACGAGCTATTCGAGGGCTTGGACTCCGACCTGATATTTGAGCGCTCCACATTCAACGCCGATGTTAGCTTTCGCGGCGCATTTATCAAGGAGCTGCATTTGGACGATTGCCAATTCAACTCCACCCTAAAGCTACACGTTGACACATGCAGGGTGATGAACCTTACCGGCTGTATCTTCCGCGATATTGTGGACTACTGGACTCATGGCGATTTACCCAAAGTAGATATTCTAAACCTATCGGGGGTCCGACTGCTAGGCATCCTTTACCTCGACTGGGAATCGAACAATATCAAGCAACTAATCTATAATCAAACCGATACTAACTACAGAAATAAAGCAGAACAATTCCGCGTACTAAAGCAGAACTTCAATAATTCAGGCCAGTATGACGACGAGGATTTGGCTTACGTTGAATTTAAGCGGAACGAGGCAAAAGCGGTACTTACAGAATCTATCCAAAAAGATAAGAAATCGGCCATCTGGCAGTACCCCGCATTTGGCTTCAAAAAATTGGTATTCGACTGGATGGGGCTGTACGCCACATCGCCTGTAAGGGTAATATTCAGCAACATTGTAATGATACTGCTTTTTGCAATGATATTTACCACACTCCCCTACATTGCCAACACGTACCTAAACGGCATTAACCCCGACGCCCCATTCTGGAGCAAATACTGGAATACAGTTTACTACACAGGAATAACCTACTTTACGGTTGGGTATGGCGAGATTTTACCTGTTGGAATTCTCCGACTGATTGCCGATATTACCGCCTTTGTGGGCGTGTTTATGATGTCGTACTTCACAGTGGCTTTTGTGAGGAAGATTCTGCGGTAATTTTATTATTCAAATAGCACATTTATGAAACCTAAGTTGAATTACTTAGGAATTGTCATTACACTATTCCTTCTGACTAATTGCAATTTCAGCAAGCCAAAACCTACTGATTATATCGGTAAAGAGTATAAAACCTTAAAAGAGTTTGAATACTTTAAAGATTTTGAAGAGAAATATGGAATTGTTTTAGACTTGCCAGAACAAGAGGGTTATAGCCTAGCAATGTATCAAAAAGAAACCTTAATTTTTGTTGCCCTTGAAAAAACGGTAAGACATGTTGGAGGAAGTCCAATCTTTCAACTATTAAACGTTATAGAAATAGAGGGCATTGAAAGCGATCAAGCCATAAATTTTGGATCGTGCAGAATGAATGGAGAAATTGATCCCACAATATTTGCCATTTACAATATCGACGATCCGAATGCTTACATATTCAAAAAGATACTGCGAGCATGGAGAGTGAATGTAGATTCAAGTCAATTTGAGCAAATCGATATTCAAGGAATCGACTGCATCAATGAGGAGTACGGATACGGCGTAAACTAAAAAAGTTGCTAAGCAAATTCAACAACACCTGCACCCTTCTCATTTATAAGTTTCACGCATAACGAAGTTAATAAAAAACGCATGACTATAAGCACTTTGAATAAATTAAACCGCTCAACCGTTTGATTTCATAACCAAAAACCTTAACTTGGCCTATATAATACCCATGGAATGGAGATCAAAGGTTCTGCCGTAAAAGCCACCCCCGACTTTGTAAAATCGAACTACTACAACCGTTACAACGATTGGGTTAACGCGCTACCCGAACCCTCGCGTTACATTATTGAGCATCCAATATACGCCACAACCTGGTACCCATTGATGGAATCGACAATAATCCCCACCCAAAAAGTGGCCGAGCTGTTCTTTGGCGGCGACAACGCAATGGCCGCCCGCGAAATTGGCCGCTTCAGCTCCGACATCGCCCTCAAAGGAATGTACAAGATATTTGTCAGGATTAGCTCGCCCCAATTCGTACTCAGCAAGGCATACCATATTTTCGCCACCTACTATCAACCCTCCGATATTAAAATTATTGAAATAACAGAGAAACGAACAATCCTCCTGCTATCGAAATTCCACCGCAACGAGGAATTAATAATGGAACGGATTGCAGGCTGGATTGAGCACACACTCGAAATCACCCTAAAATCGCCACTCAAAGTGGAAGTGGAATACTCTACCGACGGCAATAACCTATCGGCCAGAATAACCGCCACGTGGGACTAACAATACCACCATAAAGTTCGAATCATATTTTATTACTCACAACTCATCCCGATGATTCAACAACTCATCGGGATTTTTTTTTAATCGGAGTTTTGATGCTGCAATTTTGTTTCCGAAACAATGCAAAAGACGGAAACAATGAAAAACATTTTATCAGCAGCATTAATAATCGTTTCGATAAGCGTTAATGCACAAGTTATAGTTAAAGGAAAAATTACCGATAAAAATGGAAACCCACTGGTTGGAGCCAATATTATTGTTAAAGGAAACAACGACGGTGTAGTAACCGACTCTATTGGAAATTATTACCTAAAAGTAAACGCCGCTAATCCTACACTGATTGCCACCTATATGGGCTACATCAATCAGGAGACTAAGGTAAGCACAACAAAAGGTCAAACTGAAATCAATTTTAAGCTTAAAGAAAATGCTAACCAGATTGAGGGGGTTGTTATTTCTGCAGGCACTTTCGAAACCTCCGACAGGAAACGTGGTGTAACCCTACAACCACTCGATATTGTTACAACTCCTAGCGCCACAGGCGATATTTACGGAGCGCTAACCACTCTACCTGGAACTGCCGCAATTGGAGAGGATGGTCGCCTTTTTGTTCGCGGTGGCGATGGATACGAAAGCAAAACCTTTATCGATGGTTTGCTATCAAAAAAACCTTACAGTTCCAATGTTCCAGATCTACCCAGCCGCGGACGATTCTCCCCTTTCCTGTTCAGCGGACAAACATTCAGTACAGGTGGTTACTCTGCCGAATACGGTCAAGCACTATCCTCCGCATTAATTCTAAACTCAAATGCCCTACCCCGAGAATCGCAAACCGATATTTCAATTATGTCTGTTGGTTTAGGCGTGAGCCATACTCTAAGAAAGGAAAAATCATCAATTTCTGTAGGGGTTGACTACACTAATCTTCAGCCTTACTCCCAATTATCTCCCCGACGGTTCGAAATGAACAAATACCCTGAGTCCATAGGTCTAACATTAGTTGCTCGTCAACAAGTAGGAGACGATGGTATGCTGAAGTTTTTTAACACTTACTCCGGCACTCGATTCGGGCTAGAATATCCTGACCTAACAGTACCCGGCTCAATGTCCAATATCTCAATTGAAAATAAGAATAATTACTCGAATCTAACGTATACCGATAAACTAGGCAAAGGATGGTTCTTAAAAAGTGGTGTTGCAATGACTATTGATCAAAACAATTTGAACTTAGACTCATACCTAGTGGACGAATCCAATAAGAATGTACAAGCCAAAATCACCCTAAAGAAAAATTTTAACGAAAACGCATCGGTGCTATTTGGTGCCGAGGAGACCTATAACTACTTTAATCAGGATTACAACGAGGTTAGCACATCGTTCAGCAACAACAGCAATTTTGATGATTTTGAAACTGCACTATATGCCGAGGCCGACTATAGACCAATCAGTAAAATTGCACTAAGAGCGGGAATTAGAGGCGAACGTAGCACCCTATTAAACGACAACAACTTAGGCACAAGATTTTCGGCTACAGTTAAAATTACCAATTCATCGCAACTATCGCTTGCATACGGCAATTTTTACCAAACTCCAGAGGACGATCTGCTTCGATTCACACATAATTTAAGTTTTGAAAGAGCAAACCACTACATAGCCAACTTCCAATGGGAAAAAAGTGAAAGGTTATTCCGAGTTGAAGCATATAAAAAGGATTACAAAAATCTCGTAATCTATAATCCAAGTGAAATTTGGAATGGAGAATCGTACAATAATGCAGGAAAAGGACATTCTCAAGGAGTTGATGTTTTCTACCGCGATAGAAAAACTATCAGAGGACTTGAATTCTGGATTTCCTACTCATACGTAGATTCCAAACGCCAGTACCGTTACTATCCAAAAATGGTAACACCATCGTTCGCACCAACACATTCAGCAAGTTTTGTTGCAAAGAAATGGATACAAAGCATAACCACTCAGTTCGCACTATCTACAACGTTCTCAACTGGTCGCCCATACAATAACCCAAATAGCAGCGAATTTATGGATGGTCGTGCTCCATACTACCAAGATATCAGCATAAACTGTAGCCATTTAAGAACATTTTTTGGGAAATCGACAATTATTTATGCTTCAATAAATAATCTGCTAGGCCGCGACAATATTTACGGATACCGTTATTACAGCCAACCAAACGCCAATGGAGTTTACGAAGCATTTCCGCTCAAAAGCGATAGCAAAAGGTTTTACTTCCTGGGAATATTTATAACACTCTAAACTGATAATTAATGGGTTAATAAGTTATTAATAGAATAAGAGAATAAGAGAATAAGAGAATAAGAGAATAAGAGAATAAGTTATTAGGTCAATTTACCAACAGTTTAATCAATAAATCACCAGACAATCCATTAAATCAATTACTTAATTGCTTAATTACTCAATCACTCAATCACATAATTACTTAATTACATAATCACTTAATCACTCAACAACAATGAAAAGGATAATTTTAACAGCAGCAATTCTAATGGTATTAGGAACTGCAATGGCACAACAGCCAAACTTCGAAAGCGCAATGAAAGAAACGCTAACCCTATTCGACAGCGCAAAAACCAACAACGACCTACAGGCCGTAGCCAATAGGTTCGAACGCATTGCCACCACCGAATCGACAAAATGGGAGCCGTACTACTACCATGCATTCACAAACATCAACCTAAGCTTTAGGGAAAAGAATAACGATAAGAAAGATGCCTTGTTGGATATTGCACAAAAAAGTATTGATAAAGCACTAGAGGTAAATGGCGATAAATCAGAACTGTTTGCGCTTCAAGGATTCCTATACCAAGGAAGAATTCAGGTAAGTGCAATGCGTGGCATGACCTACTCGCAAAAAGCATCAGAAATACTTGAAAATGCTGTTAAGGAAAATCCAAAAAATCCAAGAGCGCTATTGCTACTAGGCCAAAATATTTACTATACCCCAAAAATGTTTGGCGGTGGTAGTAAGAATGCGTTACCAAAATTTCAGGAGGCAAAAGTTTTGTTCGAAAGCGAGAATGGTAAAAAGGGAATTTCTCCAAGATGGGGCGCAATATCGAATAAAAGAATGATTGATGCCTGCAACAAAGAAAATAGTTAACTTTGATAGGCAATAACACCCCTAAAGGGCTTTGAACCCTTTAGGGGATTATAAAAAAAAACCTAATTCGTAACAAAATGGATCTCCAAAAAATAAAGGAATTCACAACCCGCCAATTATTAGAAGCAGTAATAGCGCTAATACTAAGCGGATTAATAACATACGCATTTGCAGGGAAACACCTATTTACCAACTTCGCCACAACATACAAGAATCTCCTATTCGGATTTTGCATAGGATACTCGCTGTGGAAAGGCAATCAGATTGTGGGTTGGATTACCCATAGATTATTCCCCTGGGATATAAAACCCTCGCTCACCCTTGCAGTCAGTTCAGCGCTATCCTTAGTCTTTTCGCTTGTTGACATACTCCTAGTTCACTACCTGTACCTGCGACTTGCATTCAATGTCAACATTTTCGACAACCCCAAACGCTGGGTATGGCAAATGGTTATTGTTCTCTTAATATCGCTAATAATCACCATTAGCTTTTACCTAGCCTATTTCTTTAAATGGTGGAGAATATCGGCAATTAATGAGGAGAAATTGAAGCAGGAAGCCATTCAGCTCCGCTACGATGCGCTTAAAAGTCAGGTGAATCCGCATTTCCTTTTCAACAGCTTAAGTGTGCTTAGTTCATTGGTGGATACCGATACAGCAAAGGCAAAGCAGTTTATCCAACAGTTCTCAGATATTTACCGTTACGTTCTCGACCAAAAGGATAAAGAATTGGTTGCCTTGGATGAGGAAATTCGGTTCGTAAAATCGTACATCAACCTTCATCAAATTCGACATGGCAAAAGTTTAATAATATCCATTGATATTGATGATTTATCGGGATTTATAATTCCCCTCTCGTTACAAACGTTATTGGAAAACTGCTTTAAGCATAACATAATATCGGAGGAAAAGCCCCTAACTGTTAAACTTTGGCGGGATAACAATTTTATAGTAGTTCAGAACAACCTACAAAAACGCAAAACTATTCAGGATTCCAACGGAATAGGGCTCGAAACAATTAGCAAACGATACGACTACTTATCGCAGCATCCAATGGAGATTGCTCAGGACGAGAATTATTTCACCGTTAAAGTTCCAATTATTAAATCAATATCATAGAAAATGAAGTATTTAATACTACTTTCGGTGCTTTTCTTCGTTTCGGAATTTCTACTGATGCTTGTAAAGCGCTCGAAGAGAATCGAACGGAAACGTCAAAACGATAAAGGTTCACTAGTTTTGCTATGGGTAATAATTACCCTTTGTTTTACGTTTGGCTTTATGCTTGCCAACTACAGAACCTGGGCTCTTATTAATTATGCAATTGCTATTTTGGGCGTTATGATAATTCTTTCAGGAGCAATTATTCGTTGGATTTCAATCATTCAACTAAGTAGTGCTTTTACAGTTAATGTTGCCATTGCAAACAACCATAAACTCAAAACTAATGGGGTTTACAAGGATGTTCGTCACCCCAGTTATTTTGGACTCTTGCTTATAATGGTTGGGTTCTCGGTTAGTATGAATAGCTATATTTCTATTTTGATTATTACAATTCCAATGCTTCTAGCAATTCTTTACAGAATTAAGGTTGAAGAGGAAATTCTACACGCAGAATTTGGAGATGAGTATTCAAATTACAAGAAAAACACTAAGAAACTAATTCCAGAATTAATTTAAAAATAGTTCTAACCGATGAAGTATTTAATTGTAGAAGACGAGCACTTAACGGCCGACAGACTTGCCAAAATGATCAATTGCATCCGACCCGATTACAATTTACTTGCAGTGTTTGATTCTGTATCATCGGCAGTTAAATGGCTAAAGCAGAACCCGCATCCTCAGCTTGCCTTTTTTGATATTCAGCTGGCCGATGGTATCAGCTTCGAGATTTTTGAGCAGGTGAAAATCGATTTCCCGGTAATATTCACCACTGCATATAACGAGTATGCGCTTAAAGCATTCAAGGTTAACAGTATTGATTATCTGCTTAAGCCAGTGAATGAGAATGAACTAAAATCGGCTATCGATAAATTTGAAAACACAAGAAACACTTCTACAACCATTGATTTAAGCCAAATTACAACCCTAATAAATCAGTTGAGCAACAGCTATAAATCGAGGTTTTTGGTCAAGGTTGGCGAGCACCTTAAGATGATTAACTGCAGCGATATAGCCTTTTTCCATAGTATGGAAAAATCAACATTCATACGCAACACCGAGGGGCGCGACTACTCCATAGACCAAACACTCGACCAAATTGAACTGGTTGTAGATCCATCGGAATTTTACCGCGTTAATCGCGCTTGTATTATTGGCATAAACTCCATTCGCGATATAGTGGCCTACTCCAACAGTCGCCTAAAAATTGTTCCAACCGTAAAAACAGACGAAGATATAATTGTAAGTCGCGAACGCGTATCGGGGTTTAAGGAGTGGTTGGAAAGGTGAAGAACAAATAAATTTCAATTTGCTTATTTAGAAATTTGGCTTTCTTTTGCATCAAATTTCATTTATGATTTACGTTGATGCTCCTACTCCATACTACCAATTCGAGAACTTAAGCAAGTTTTCGGACAGAATAACCCATTTCATTTCGACCCGAAATCATAACGGAAGTAATAGATTTACAATTGGAATGAACGAATACCTAGATGAAGCAGGTGTTAACGTAAACCGAGAAATTCTTGCAGCACAATTCAACTTTAAACCCGATTCGTATGTATTTGCGGAGCAAGTACACGGCAACATTGTAGAGTTCATTAGTCCTGAAAAACGAGGGCTGGGTGCCTTCAACAGAGCATCGTCCCTACCCTACTCCGATGCAATGATTACGCATCATTCCAACATTTGCATAGTTGCGCAGGCGGCCGATTGTGTTCCAATCCTTTTCTACGACCCAAAAAAGAATGTTATTGCCTGCGCTCACGCTGGTTGGAAAGGAACAGTGGCAAAAATTGCTGGCGAAGTAATAAAATCATATAAGAAACGATACAACTCTAATCCCAAAGATATTATTGTAGGTATTGGACCATCTATTGGACCGTGCTGCTACGAGATTGGACCTGAAGTGGCAGAACAAGTAAAGGAATCGTTTATCAATTCCGATAAACTTCTTATTCAAAACCCCAAATACACAAAGCCAGTATTCAACCTTTGGGAGGCAAACATTAGTACGCTAATTGAACAGGGTGTAAAACCCGAGAATATTGAAGTAGCCAAAGTTTGCACAAAGTGCAATAATTCCGAATTTTTCTCGGCTCGCGCTGGCGATAGAGGGCGGTTTGGAGGGTTTATTATGTTGAAATAAATCGAAAACTGATAAACTGTTCATCAATAAAAAAGCAGAAAAGTAATACCTTTGAACTTTCTAAAAAAACAACAATGGCAAAGAAGAAAACAACAAACGCAGCCCCGATACTTAGCCCCGAAAAATATATCAGACAAAAAGCCCGGACTCTGCCCATTTACGAATGCTGGGTTAATAAAAACTGGGATAAAATAGGAATTGCCAACGCCCTAGTAGCCCGAAAGCATAGTAATGGCAACATAACTTTTGGAATATACCTTGTCGATTTGAAATGCCTTGGCGTTAAGGACTCCAACTACTGGTTTAATATCCCAGAATTTGAATACAGAGATATTTTAAATGAAATAAGCGATGAATTGGATTTAAAACCCGACACATACGTTCAAATTCACAATATTGTTTTCGCGGGTGTTGAGTTTGCCGACGAGTACGGTTTCAAGCCTCACCCCGATTTTACCTCAGTAGCACAGTTCATCCTAGAGAACGACGACGATAACGTTGAACTAGTTGAAATTAACTGCGGAATAGAAGGAAAACCCGCCTACATAAGAGGCCCATACGATACAAATGCCCAAACCGCAGAAATTGTACAGCAACTTGAACGCACTGCCGGGAAAGGAAACTATATATTCTTGGATAGTCCTGACATGGAAGAGAACGAAGATGACGATTTGAATCATAGCATTTTTGACGATATTATCGGTGATGATATTTTTGAAAACGCAGATCAATACAGCGAAGAGATCATTAAGAATCTTCTTAAGGTTAAAAGTCGAGGTTTCCAATTTAAAATTCAAATCGAGAATATCTCCCATCCTCCTGTATGGCGTAAGGTAATAGTTCCATCGCATTACAGTTTTACTTTTTTCCATTTTATTATTCAGGATGTATTCGGATGGTCTCACTTCCATATGTATCAATTTTCGCCTAAGGGCTGGGGTTCATATCCCATAATTAAACAAATTAGCGAAGATGACTTTGAAACAGGCGAAGCCTTAGAATCGACTGATACGATGTTATCGGACATCTTTAAAAAGGAGGGTGAAAAGTTCACCTATATCTACGATTTCGGCGACGATTGGAAACACACAATCACCTTGGAAAAAATTTTATCCGAAGAAATTAATCAGCCCGTGTGTATCGACGGTAAAGGGCAATGCCCACCCGAAGACTGTGGCGGCTCCCCCGGATTTGAAAATATGAAAGCAATTCTTGCCGATTCTTCTCACCCCGAATATGAAGAAACAAAAGAATGGTTAGACTTGGGAGACGATGAGATTTGGAACCCCAACGAGTTTAACCTACAGGAAGTCCAAGAAAACTTAAATAGTTTTTTCACACTGAATAGTGAATTAAAACTGAATTAATCCTTATTCTGCACATCTAAAAATCTTTCACCCTTTCAGGGTTTAATTGAATACCGTTTCACCTCAATAGGCTATGCCTATTGCTTTTGCTTATTGTCCGTTGGTCTTATTTAAAAAATATGCCGTAAACAAAACAAAACCAAGGAAAAAGTCGTTAAATTTGATGAGGTAAAACTGTTACTATGAATATTATCGAAAAAAGAGACTACATACACAATCATCTAGCAAAAGCAGATGAAAAGATTATTGATGAACTGTTCGAAAAACTTCGTTCCTTTCTTAACGATGAAGTAACTTTAAAATCGAAACTAGTAAATAGAGCTAAAAAATCAGAAGAAGATATTCATTCTGGAAGGTATTTCACTAGAGAGGAAGTTGAAAAGAAAACCGAACCTCTAGGTTAATAATGAAGTTAGTTTATACAGAACAATCATTAATCAGTCTTAATGAGGCACTTGAATTTATTGTACATAAAGTAACTCATGAGAAATTAATTGAAATCAGAGACAGCATTCTTGATGCAGCAGATACACTTAAAGAGCAACCACATTTGGGTCAAAAGGAATATTTATTAGAACATCTAGGGTTAGAACATAGAAGACTTATTGTAGGGAATTACAAGATAATTTACAAGCTTACATCTGACTATATTTACATTACAGATATTTTTGACACCAGGCAGAATCCTGCGAAAATGAAAGGATAACTTCTACAAAGGCCTTTTTGGATCATACTGGTAATGAAATTATATTCTGCGGGTTACAACACAATAAAAATGAGATAAGGGAAAAAGCCTGTTTCTTCCTATACATCGTAACTATCTTTCGCCCTTACAGGGCTTAATGGAATAAGTTTCATCTCAATCGGCGATGCCCATTGTTTTTGTTTTAATCCCATTGGGCTTATTCCACCCAAGTTATTCACAAAGCATCCATTTTATGAAAAATCAGTTACGTTTTGAGCAAAAATTTGTAGGTTTGGCTTTCAGAATTTTAAAAACCAAATCGAGAAACAAATAACTTAAAACCTAACTTAAAATGTCGCACGAAACCGTTGAAAAGATTAAAGGTCTTCCGGAGAATGCTTACACAGAGCTAAAGGAGGGCGAAGAGTACCAACCCGTGATGTCCCCAACCAGAATTGTTCCTGAAGTAACCACATGGAGCGTTTTATGGGGATTGGTTATGGCTGTAGTATTCTCGGCCGCTGCCGCTTACCTCGGATTAAAAATTGGACAGGTATTTGAGGCCGCCATTCCAATTGCAATTATTGCAGTAGGTTTATCTACAGTAACTAAGCGCAAAGGCGCACTGGGCGAGAATGTTATTATTCAATCCATTGGAGCCAGTTCAGGAGTTATTGTTGCAGGTGCAATCTTCACACTACCTGCACTTTACATCCTTAACCTCGATGCAGAATTTTACAAGGTATTCCTTGCATCGCTATTCGGTGGAATTCTAGGTATTCTATTCCTAATTCCATTCCGCAAATACTTTGTTTCCGATATGCACGGAAAATATCCATTCCCCGAGGCCACTGCAACCACAGAGGTTCTAGTATCGGGCGAAAAGGGTGGCTCCCAGGCACGACTACTACTAGTTAGCGGATTAATTGGAGGTATTTACGATTTTATAATTGCCACATTTGGCTGGTGGAGCGAGGTGGTTACAACCCGTGTAATTCCAATTGGCGAGGCCATTGCCGATAAAGCAAAACTCGTTTTCAAAATCAACGTTGGCGCTGCTGTTATGGGCTTAGGGTACATCATTGGTCTTAAATATACCGCAATTATTGCAGCAGGCTCGTTTGTAGGTTGGTTTGTAATTATTCCAATCATAAATTACTTTGCCCCAGGTTTAACCGAGGCCGTTGGAAGTAATATTACCGATGTTGTTGGAAACATGAGCGCTGAGCAAATCTTCACCGCTTACGTTCGTCCAATTGGTATTGGAGGTATTGCAATGGCCGGTATTATTGGCATAATTCGCTCTAGCTCTATCATCAAGAAAGCATTTGGACTAGCCGTATCGGAGTTAACAGGAGGAAATAAAAATATTGCAAAGGAAGAGCTCCGCACTCGTAGAGATATACCTATGGCAATCATCGCAATTGGTATTATGCTAACTGCTGTTCTACTTTTTGTATTCTTCCAATTTGGAGTTGTTCATAACCTTACACATGCATTGGTTGGACTTGGTATTGTAATGGTTATTGCATTCCTTTTCACCACCGTTGCCGCAAATGCAATTGCCATTGTTGGTACAAATCCAGTATCGGGAATGACCCTTATGACCCTTATTATAGCATCGCTTATCCTTGCATCAATAGGATTATCGGGAACATCGGGAATGGTTGCCGCATTAATAATTGGGGGTGTTGTGTGTACCGCTCTATCCATGGCCGGAGGCTTTATAACCGACCTAAAAATTGGATACTGGCTGGGTACATCGCCATACAAGCAGCAGACCTGGAAATTTTTAGGAACACTTGTATCGGCTGCTACTGTAGGTGGTGTAATCATCATCCTTAATAAAACTTACGGATTTACAGGCGAAGGCGCTTTGGTTGCCCCACAGGCAAACGCCATGGCTGCCGTTATTGAACCAATGATGAGTGGCAAGCCTGCCCCATGGTTACTGTACGGAGCAGGTGCCTTCCTTTCGCTTATTCTAACTATGATTGGAGTTCCTGCGTTGGCTTTCTCCTTGGGTATGTTTATTCCACTTCAACTTAACACGCCATTGCTAATTGGCGGTATTGTTGCCCACATAGTTGGAACTCGTTCAAAAGACGCTAAAGTTAATCAAGCACGCAAGGAGCGCGGAACTTTAATTGCATCGGGATTCATTGCCGGTGGTGCATTAATGGGCGTAATAAGTGCTGTACTTAAATTTGGAGGAATTAACTTTGTAAATGCCGAATGGTTCGAATCGCACTCCGCCGAAATAATTGGATTCGCAATGTTCCTAATACTTTGCGGATATATGATTTGGGAAAGTTTGAGGGCAAAACCCGAGGCCGAAGAATAGTACAAACACCAAGTTAAAAGTTAAGGGATACTGAACATTTCTCTTAACTTTTACCTTTCTACTTTATAACTTTATAACTTTTAAAAGTATGATAAATAAAGATAATCTAATCGACCGCTTTATAAGGTACGTTAAGATTGATACGCAAAGCGACGATACAGTAACCGACAGATTTCCTAGCACCGAAAAGCAATTGGTTCTTTCCAACCTCTTAGTTAAAGAACTAAAAGAACTAGGTGTTCAGGATGTTAATATTGATGAGTTTGGCTACGTAATGGCTACAATTCCTGCCAACACTACCAAAAATGTTCCCACACTCGGATTCCTAGCACACGTAGATACTGCTCCCGACATGCCCGGGAAAGATGTTAAACCAAGGTTTGTGGAGAATTATGATGGGACAAACATCGTACTAAACAAAGAAAAAGATGTTGTGCTTGCAGTGAAGGATTTTCCAGAGCTAAAAAACTACGTTGGGCAAACCCTAATTGTAACCGATGGTACAACATTACTAGGTGCTGATGACAAAGCAGGCGTTGCTGAAATAATGACTGCCGTTGAGTACATAATGAAAAACCCCAACTTTAAGCATGGTAAAATCCGCATTGGCTTTACTGCCGATGAGGAAGTAGGACGTGGTGTTGACCATTTCGACGTTAAGCGCTTTGCAGCCGATTACGCCTACACAATGGATGGCGGAGCTATTGGCGAGTTAGAATTCGAGAATTTCAACGCTGCTGGCGCTAAAATCACCATACAAGGACGAAATATTCACCCCGGCTATGCAAAGGACAAGATGCTCAACGCAATACTAGTTGCACAGGAATTCAACAGTTTACTTCCAGCCCATGAGCGTCCAGAGCACACGGTTGATTATGAAGGCTTTTATCACCTTATAAAAATGGATGGTTCAGTTGAGAAGGCTACATTCCAGTACATTATCCGCGACCACGACCGTAAAAAGTTTGAATCGCGCAAGGCGTATATGGAGAGAATTGCAGAATACCTAAACACCAAGTACGGACAAGGAGTGGTTACTCTTGAACTGAAGGATCAGTACTACAATATGCGCGAAAAGGTTGAGCCGGTTTACCACATAGTTTCCACCGCCATTGAAGCAATGGAGAAGGTTGGCGTTAAACCAAACGTTAAACCAATCCGTGGCGGTACCGATGGTGCTCGTTTATCGTACATGGGACTCCCCTGCCCCAATATTTTTGCTGGTGGCGAGAATTTCCACGGAAAACACGAGTACGTAGCAGTGGAGAGTATGGTTAAAGCAACCGAGGTTATCCTTAAAATTGTGGAACTGTACGAATCGAAATAAATCCTAACGCATAAACAAAATCCCCCAAGCCATTCTGCTTGGGGGATTTAAAAAAGTTATAAGAAAAAACTATTCAACAATTGTTACCCAGTTGTGTTTATCTTCTAACTCGCCATACTGAATTCCCACAAGGGTTTCGTAAAGTTTGGTCGATACGGGGCCTGGCTTCCCATTCTTGCAATACTTATAAACTTTGCCAGCATCAATATCGTTTATTTCGCCAATTGGAGAAATAACCGCAGCAGTACCACATGCTCCAACCTCCTCGAAAGTATCGAGTTCATCAACGGCCACAGGGCGACGCTCAACCTTTAACCCTAAATCTTCAGCCAGCTGAATTAAACTCTTATTGGTAATCGATACCAGAATTGAGCTCGATTTAGGAGTTATATAGGTATTATCCTTAATTGCAAAGAAGTTCGCAGCACCAATCTCATCAATATAAAGTTTTTCCTTTGTATCAAGATACAAGGGCGAACCGTAACCAGCGTCGTGAGCCTTAGCCACACCGCGCAAACTAGCGGCATAGTTACCACCAACTTTAAAAGTACCAGTACCAAGAGGTGCAGCACGATCGCTATCGCGTACAATGGCTATTTTTACAGGGTTGAAACCCTCCTTAAAGTATGGTCCCACAGGGGTAACAAATACCACAAACATATACTCTTTTGCAGGACGCACACCCACCTCGGCTCCAGAGCCAAAGAGTAAGGGCCGAACATACAACGAAGCACCTGTTCCATAGGGTGGAACAAACCGCTCATTTAACTTTACAGCTTTTACAACAGCCTCGTGGAATAGATCCATCGGAACCTTCTCCATAAGTATGCCCTCGGCAGAGTGCTGCATACGCTTAGCATTCTCGTCCCAACGGAAAAGACGGATTTTCCCATCTTTGCCCCGGTAGGCCTTCATCCCCTCAAAGGCTTCCTGCCCATAATGCAGCGCAGTAGCTGCCATGTGAATATTGATGTGCTCCGATTCCGACACCTCTAAGTTGCCCCATTTGCCATCCTTAAAAGTGCAACGCACATTATAATCGGTTTTTACGTAACCAAACGGTAAGTTCTTCCAATCAAGATTTTGCATATCCGCAGTTTATTTAAAAATTGGACAATAATAACACGCCAAAGTTATCGATTAAAAATAAATTACCTAACAATTATTAGATGATTGAGTTAATAAAGGTTTAAATGTTTAATTAAAAATTAACTCCCACTTACAAATTGTTACCTAAATAACGAATTCTCAAACCATTGGGGAAACCCCATAAACTACAAGGGCGCTGCAGCATGCAGCGCCCTTGTAGTTGGGTAAAAAAAAGTGGGTAAGCTACTTATATCGCTCCGCTACAACCACATACCCTTGCTACCTTCCGATCCTGGGGGAGTTCTGCGGGAGCTGGTCGTATAAGACTTACCCGCTGCAAAGGTAACAAGATTATTATTGGGTGCAAACTCTTCGATGATTTTTTCGCAATTTGTCTATATTTGCATTGAAACTAAATCGTTTAAAACTATGAATACTAAATCTAACCCTCTACTTATCAACGCCATGACCTACGGGCTATACCTTGGGATTGTAATGGTAATCTTTTCGCTAATTCTTTTCTTGCTCAACATTAAGCCAGTAGGATTCACCGCTCCAATAATCCTCGGCCTTGTTTCGATAGCAATAACCTTTTTGGGAATATTTCTTTCCACAAAAAAAATCCGCAACGAGGTTCTTGGCGGAGAGATGACCTATGGACAAGGATTCGTGATCGGCGTTCTGGTCATTTTCTTTGCCGCAATCCTTTCGGCAGTTTACAACTACATCCAAACCACAATAATTGACCCCGACTACATGAGAACCATACTGGAGGAACAGAAAGAGTGGATGTACGAGTTTATGTCGAGTAAAGGGGTAGCCGACGATCAAATCGAGAAAGCCCTGGAGAGCATCGACGAAAAAATGGTTAACACAAACCCCATCAAAACAATCTTCACCAATATCATATCTAGCACTGTATTTGGGGCAATCATATCGCTCATTACCGCTGCAATACTAAAAAAGAAAAAGGATAACCCTTTCGCAGGATCGCAGGTAATTGAGTAACCCTTTAACCCTATAATTTATATGGATATTTCTGTTATTGTTCCGCTGTATAACGAGGAAGAGTCGTTACCAGAATTGATGGAGTGGATTTCGCGCGTAATGAATCAACACAATTTCTCGTACGAGGTAATTATGATTGACGATGGGAGTAACGATTCCAGTTGGACCGTTATCGAAAGTTTAACACAGAAATATCAAACCGTACGGGGAATAAAATTCCGCCGCAACTACGGCAAATCGGCAGCCCTACAGGTTGGCTTTACCGCCTCAAAAGGCGATGTGGTTATTACCATGGACGCTGACCTGCAGGACAGCCCCGACGAAATCCCCGAGCTGCACAGGATGATCATGGAGGAGGGTTTCGACCTGGTTTCGGGTTGGAAAAAGAAACGGCACGACCCACTTCTCTCCAAAAGAATCCCCAGCAAGCTGTACAATGGAACCGTTAGATGCATCACGGGCATTAAACTTCACGATATGAACTGCGGCCTAAAAGCCTACAAGGGGCGTGTGGTGAAAAGCGTAGAGGTTTACGGCGAAATGCATCGCTACATCCCCGTACTGGCAAAACAGGCTGGGTTTAAAAAGATTGGCGAAAAAGTGGTTCATCACCAGGAACGGAAATATGGGGTGTCGAAATTTGGATGGGAGCGCTTCATCAACGGGTTCCTCGATTTAATGTCGGTAACATTTGTTTCGCGCTTCGGCAAACGCCCCATGCACTTTTTTGGCACACTGGGAACGCTAATGTTCTTCTCCGGCGGATTAATATCGCTATGGCTAGTAGCCAGTAAACTATGGGCTCAGACTCACCAACTAAAGTATAGGCCTGTAACGGATCAACCACTATTTTACGTAGCCTTGGTTATCGCAATAATAGGGGTTCAACTATTTATGGCCGGATTTATCGGCGAATTGATAGCACGAAGTTCATCCGACAGGAACCAATACCTTATAGAGAAGGATACAAACGCATAACAACCAAATTGTAAAAAATATCAGCATGAGAATCGGCCTGTTTCTAACACTGCTGCTACCTTTGGCTTCTTCGGCTCAGGCTGAGATTAGCCTAAAGCAAAAAGCCGACTCGCTGCTGAAAATTGCCATTGCAACAACCCGCAATCCTGATTCAACAGTTAAGATTCTGGCAGCAGTTGAACAATAAGCCCAACAAAAAGGCGATTCGGCAGTGCTTGCCAGTATCTGGAATCGGTATGGATTTGTTAACTACTGGACGGGGCGGTACTTCACGGCCAAAACCTACTACAAACAAGCAAAACAGTATCACCTGAACCAAAAGGATACTGCCAATGCGGCATGGAGGGGCTACATGATCGCCTTGGTATACAAGTACTGGGGTAAATACCACGAGGCCCAAAAAGAGATTCAGGCCAACATCCGACTATTCGAAAAAATCGACGATCGGGATGGAATCCTTAACTGCTACATCGTTTCGGGCTACATTAACCAAGCGTGGGGAAACTACGATGAAACGGAACGAATATGCCGGCAAACCCTTGCAATGGCCAAAGAGCAGAAAAACAGCGATGCAGAAGCGTATTCGCTACTCGCAATAGGCAATTCATACCTCTCCAAAAACATCCTTGATTCGGCATACCGATACATCGAGAACGCTCGACTAAAGTTCTCAGAATGCGAGGATAAATATGGAATTGCCATATCGAACAGGGATCTGGGAACCTACTATCTACTTAAAAGGAACTACCCAAAAGCGCTGAACTACCTCCAAACAGGACTTAACATACTTAAAAGCGCCTCCAACAACAGGGGATACTCCGAGATACTTGCAATAATAGGAAGGGTTTACCTCGAAAAAAAGGACTACGAGAATGCCGTAAAACATCTGAAGGAATCGCAGAGCCTGGCCGTTAAAATGGAGCTGTACGAGGACATCATCAAAAACTACCAAACCCTATCGGTGGCTTACGAAAAATGGGGTAAATTCGATTTAGCATTAACCAGCATTCAAAAGCACACACATCTACAAGACTCAATTTTTAATGCCGAAAAGCACTTTCAAATAGCCGAACTACAAACACAGTACGAAACTGAAAAAAAAGAACAACAAATTGCACTTCAAAATATTGAATTGAATAAAAACAGATCGATTCAACGTCTTTTAATCCTAGCATTTCTACTGGCCTCAACCCTGGCATTCTTTGCATTTAGATGGTACAGAGTAAAAAAACGCGACAACCAGCTGCTAAGCGAACAAAAAAGTGTAATTGAACAAAAAAACACACAAATCACCGATAGCATAAACTACGCAAAACGGATACAAAGCGTTTTACTCGGTAAATCGTCGGGGAAGCCTTACCCTGTAAAGGATTTGTTTGTACTGCTAAAACCCAAGGATATTGTTAGTGGCGACTTCTTCTTCATAAAGGAATATAATGAATACACCGTAATTGCAGCCGCCGATTGCACTGGGCACGGAGTTCCCGGGGCTTTTATGAGCATGCTGGGCATCACTTTACTGAATGAGGTTTTCACATACTCCACCCCCAAAACTGCCGCCGAGGTTTTGGAGGAATTGAGAATTAAAATTAAAGAAGCGCTAAACCAGACCGAGTATAAAACCGAGGCCAAAGATGGGATGGACATCGCCCTGTGCATTGTTAACAAGCAAAAACAACAGCTGCAGTTTGCCGGAGCGTACAACCCTCTTTACATGGTTCGCAATAATGAGTTAACAGAATTCAAAGCGATACGCAACCCCGTGGGCGTTCACATGAAGGAACTCCCATTCCAGAACGAAATAATCGACTACCAGGAAAACGACCAGTTCTACATATTTTCCGATGGGTTTGCCGATCAGGTAGGCGGCCTGTCGCATCAGAAGTTCAAAATTGCAGAATTCCGAAAACTAATCCATTCTATTAGCCCATGCGCAATGGACAAACAAGTTGCCACGCTGGAAAGCACCATTGACATTTGGAAAAACAACACCGATCAAACCGACGACATCCTTGTACTCGGTTTCAAACTATAGAATGCGGCACTAAAAATTGGTGAATAGTTCCAAATTGCGAAACTCAACAGTTTGCAATACCAAATCGTTTTCGATTAGCTACCAATATTTTGCATAAAAATTTTCTATTTCGGAACAAAAAACTACTTTTGAACCTAAAAATAGAAACATAAAAATTCAATATAATGATTAAAAATTCTTTAGTCTTAATAATAGCAATTACCGCAATGGCATGCAGCAATCGTAAAAAAGTTGACTTAATAGTAACCAACGCCACAATTTACTCGGTTGACTCCGCTTTTACTGTGCATAACAGCATGGCCATAAGCAATGGGAAGATTTTGGCCATTGGCAATAAGGAGAGTATTGAGAATGAGTATGAATCGGCAAACTGCCTGGATGCCACTGGAAAATTCATTTACCCCGGATTTATTGACCCCCACTGCCATTTCCTAGGATATGGACTCGGATTGCCCAATGCTTGGCTGGCGGGCGCAAAGGATTGGGAAGAGGTTGTAACCCGATTAGTTGAAAACCAAAAACAATACGCCACAGAGTGGGTAAAAGGCCGTGGTTGGAACCAGAACGAGTGGGCTGTTAAACAATTCCCCACCAACGAGCTGCTAAACAAAGCATTCCCCGACAAACCCGTGTACATTGTTCGGATTGACGGACACGCGGCAATTGCCAATCAAAAAGCGCTCGAAATAGCAGGCATTACCTCTAAAACAATCATTAACGGTGGCGAGATAATTAAGGAAAATGGCAAACCCACCGGAGTTCTGGTTGATAACGCCATGGATCTTATTCGCAGATGCATTCCAGAATCAACAAAAGAGGAGAAAACCAAAGCATTAATCAACGCACAAAAGAACTGCTTTGCAGTTGGACTAACAGGGGTACACGATGCCGGTTTGGATACCGACGAGGTTTTACTCATCGACTCGCTACATAAGAACGGATCGTTAAGAATGCGCATCAACGCTTGGCTCAACCCAACAAAATCGAACTACGAAGCATTCATCAGCAAAGGGGTTTACCAAACAGAACGGCTAACTGTACGTGCCATCAAAATTTTTGCCGACGGGGCGCTAGGCTCACGCGGAGCGCTACTCCTACAACCCTACTCCGACGATCCACAAAACAGCGGAATCCAGGTTGAAACAACCGAAAAACTCGACTCTATTTGCAAATTAGCCAACGATGCAGGCTATCAGGTTTGCACACATTGCATTGGCGATGCAGCAGTTAGGCTAATGATCGACATCTACTCAAAATATTTGGATGAGAATAACGACAAGCGTTGGAGAATTGAGCACTCGCAGATTGTAGACCCACAGGATATGACCCGCTATGGCAAGTACAACATTATTCCATCAATCCAAACTACACACGCCACATCGGATATGGACTGGGCCGACGAGCGTTTGGGCGATAGAATTAAATATGCATACGCATATCAGGAATTGCTCCAGCAAAATGGATGGTTGCCCAACGGAAGCGATTTCCCTATTGAGCATATAAATCCGCTTTACGGATTCTATTCCGGAGTAGCACGCCAGCATTTTAACGGCGAACCCAAGGATGGATTTCAAATGCAAAACTCACTCACACGCGAGCAAGCACTCCGCGCCATGACCATTTGGGCGGCCAGATCGGCCTTTGAGGAAAATATCAAGGGTAGCCTGGAAGTTGGGAAAAATGCAGATTTTGTTATTCTTAACTTCGACCTGATGAACGATTCGATAAATGCAGTACCCAACATTAAAATACAGCAAACCTATGTAAACGGGGAGCAAGTGTATAGTTTAAATTGATGCAAATGAAAATTATTAAAGCACAAAAGCATCAACTAATTGAGGTGCTGTATATTATTGGGCAATGCTCCCGCGAATTACAGAAAAAAGGTGTAAGGTGCTGGAATAACAGCATTAACGACTACAACGATATTGCCACCGACATTTCGAAAAACCATGTATTTATCGCAACTAAAAACCTTGTTCCGGTAGCCACAATAACCATAAAGCCCGACGAATCGAAGGATAGAACGCTAATAATAAGCCGATTGGCAGTATTTCCCGCTTACCAAAGGAAAGGGATAGCAAACCAACTCCTTCAGTTTGCGATTACTCTGGGCTCCGACGAAAAGTTTGAACAGGTAACAGGACAAATCCCCCTAGAGGATCAATCCACTATTAACCTACTGAAAAAGAATGGTTTTGAGAGTAAAACTCCAGCACAACCCAATAGCGATGACTTGAGAATAGTTTTCGAAAGAAATTTGTAAATCACTTCAACTTTAGCATCTGCAGAATATTAACAAATAGTAAATCCACATCAACCGGTTTCGAAATGAAATTTTCGCAGCCCAATGCGCTGCATAGCAACTTTTCGTCGTTAAACACATGCGCTGTTTGCACCAGAACAGGAATGGCTGGATTAACCGCCCGAATTGCTTTAATTGCCTCAAAACCGTTCATTTCGGGCATTTTAAGATCCATTACAACAATATCAACCGTGGGATTCTTGAGAAATACGTTAACGGCATCCCTCCCATTATGAGCCTCAAAGCAAACCATCCCAACGTTTTCGAGCACAGTTTTAAGGTAGAGCAAGCTGCTATGATCATCCTCGGCAATCAGCACCCGGATCCCCTTCAATTTATCGCCCAAAGAAGCCTCGTCCACCTGCATCTCCCGAGGCTCAAGTGAATCGGCAACCTTACGGTATGGAATTGTGAAGAAAAAAGAGGTTCCTTGCTGAACCTGCGACTCAACCCAGATAGTGCCCCCCATAAGTTCCACCAACGATTTTGAAATGGCCAACCCCAAACCTGTACCACCGTACTTGCGGGTAATTTCGGCATCGGCCTGGCTAAAGCGCCTAAATATCAAATCCATTTTATCGGACGGAATTCCAATACCCGTATCGTTCACAAAGAACCTGAGCATCATGCCATTCTGAATTACCTCATAACCAAACTCAACGCACCCCTCCTTGGTAAACTTAAGCGCATTAGTAATTAGGTTGGTAAGCACCTGCCGCAACCGAACCTTATCGACAATAATATTGGATTCGGAATCGGAAAGCGAGGTACTAATTCGGAAACTAACCCCCGACTGCGCTAAGCCAGGATTCGCTGTGTAGTAAAACGAATAAATCTCGTTGAGGAGGGCATTGAGATTCACCATCTCAGTGGCTATGGTCATTTGCCCCACATCAATTTTTGAAATATCGATAATATCGTTGATTAGATTAAGCAAATGATCGGCACTATTGCAAATGATATTAAGGTATTTAAGCGTTTCCTCCCGGCCGGTCTCGGGGAAATTTCGCAAATACTTGGCAAACCCAATAACACCATTAAGCGGTGTACGTATTTCGTGGCTCATATTGGCCAAAAAAGCCGATTTAAGCCGATCGGACTCCTCGGCCTTCTCGAGAGCCTCCACCAGCGCCTTCTCATATTTTTGGCGCAGGGTGATATCGGTTAGTACGCTCAAAACGCCGATTACCTCGCCATTCACATCGCACACTTTACATTTATAAACCTTAACGGCATGCTGCTCGCCATCCAGAAATGTTAAACGCCCTTCAAACTCAATGGGTTCAGGGGAATTCATGGCTAAACTGTCATTCGCCCGACAAACCTGTAGCTCCTCGTCGGTTAGCGAAAAGTTTGGAGTTCCGTAGCCAACCAGTTCCGAAAAATTGCGATTCACAATAACGTATGCCCCATCGGGGGCAGTGAGCCAAATACCCACAGGGGCAACTCTTATAACGGTATCGAGCAGATTTTTTTGATTATTAAGGGCGATTTCGGCATTTTTCTGTGCCGTTATATTCCGAAGGGCACTGATCAACCTTACCGGTTTTTCAGAACTATCAAACTCCGGGTAAACAGTATTATTAACCCAAACAATTGTACCATTCCTTGCAACTAAACGGAAATCGATCGATACGGTTTCGCCATCACCAATACGGGCCATAGCATTCTGATAGCTTGACAAATCATCGGGATGGATTATACGATACCACGTCTCGAACGAATCGACATCGTGCATGGAGTACCCCATTTTGGCAAGAAGCGAGTCACTAATCCACTCCCGTACGATTGACCCATCGGGGTTTACCCCCAAAATTGAAGCAGCATCAGTGGTTAACGATGATAAAATCCGAAAATGAGTTTCCTTGGTTTTAAGCTCCTGCTCGGCTTTCACCCTATCGGAAATATCCTCTACAATTCCAATTCCGCCTTCGACACATCCCCCATTAGGCGACAGCAGTGGAGCTGTTTTTAAACTGATGGAAACCACCGCAGGACCTGTAGTAGCATGGTAAACGCCCTCGTAAAAGCCCTGATTACCGGCTATTGCACTCTCGCATACATTCAGCAAAGCCTTATCGTTAAGCCGATGCATATCAAGTCCCACCAACAAATCCTTGCGGGAAAGGAAAATATCAACCAACTTCTCATTGCAATCGGTAATCATCAGGTTTTTATCGAACTGAAAAATACCAACCGGTGAATTCTGAAAAACCAAACGGTACTTCTGCTCCGAACTAATGTTTGTAGAATCCAAATTGTCCCTTTTCGCACCCAAATCAGCCATATCCCTATACATTAACAAAACAGTAGGAGAAACAATCTCCAACGAGGAAGTTAAGGCATATTAGGAATAAATGCAAAAAAACGCTCTGTAATTAGAACACCGTTTTGGCAATTCGCCGAATATTATCAGGGCGCCCCATGGTATAAAAATGGATTGAAGGCACACCAGCCCGTTTCAACTCTTCCACCTGTGCAGTAGCCCACTCCACTCCAACCTCATAAACATCGAGGTTCGACCGACAACCTTCGACCATACTCACCAACTCCTGAGGAATAGAAACCCCAAACACCCTAGGCAGGTTACTCAAATGCTCCTTTACCGATATGGGTTTAATACCCGGAATGATGGGCACAGTAATACCCGCATTCCGACAGCTTTCCACAAAGTGAAAATACTTAGCATTATCGAAAAACATCTGGGTAACAATATAGTGGGCTCCAGCATCAACTTTAGCCTTCAGGTAACGAATATCCGATTCAAAATTGGGCGCCTCGGGATGCTTCTCGGGATAACCCGCCACACCTATACAAAAATCGGTTTGTTTAGGTTTTTCCATCACACTTTCGAGGAATAGCCCTTTGTTGAAGCTATTTACCTGCCCCACTAAGTCCACTGCATGACTATGCCCGCCATGCTTGGCCTCGAATCGACCCAAAATTTTATCGGCATCTCCGCGCAGCAACAACACATTCTGAATACCCAGAAACTCCAGATCGACAAGAGCATCCTCGGTTTCGTGCGCATCAAAACCTCCACAAATAATATGCGGAACAACATCAATTGCATAGCGAAACTGAATGGCAGCGGCCAACCCCACCGTTCCGGGTCGTTGGCGTACCTTAATAGGAACTACACCACCATCGGGGGCTGGACGATAAACAACCTCCTCGCGATGGTACGTTATGTTGATATAGGCGGGGTTAAACTCCACCAACTTATCAATAGTATCGAAGACCGTTTGCACATTGTGCCCCTTTAACGGCGGAAGCAGTTCAAAGGAGAACAGGGTTGACTTAGATTGGTTTATTATGTCGATTACCTTCATTTCTTAAATAGTTAGCAGTTGTATCAGAATCAAAAAATTCTACTTGTAGGCTAAGTGGGTTGGAATTAATTGTTCAACCGCCTCAACGGGAACATTAACCCGTTTAGCATAGTCGGCAACCTGTTCCTGAGTAACCTTTCCAACTGTAAAGTACTTGGATTTAGGATGCGAAAAGTAGTAACCAGCAACCGAAGCCCCCGGATTCATTGCAAAACTCTCGGTTAAGGTCATTCCAGTATTTTGGGTTACACTCATCAAATCGAAGATGAACTGTTTACCTCGATGATCGGGGCAAGCAGGATAACCCGGCGCAGGTCGAATCCCTTGGTATCGTTCAGACAACATTTGCTCCAATGGTAAATCCTCGGCAATAATGTATGCCCAAATCTCGCTCCGAACCTTATGGTGCAGCAGTTCAGCGAAGGCCTCGGCAAGCCTATCGGCTAGGATCTTCACCATTATCGCCTTAAAATCGTCGCCGGCGAAACGGTACTTTTCGGCCAACTCATCGGCTCCATGCCCCACCGTTACGGCAAAGCATCCAACCCAATCGTTCTTGGTGCCAACCGGTGCAACAAAATCGGATAGGCAGAGGTTTGGCACACCATCGTCCTTCTTCTCCTGATTCCGCAGCTGGGGAAATCTGGACTGAATTACCGCTCTCGACTCATCGGAATAGATAAAAATATCGTCGCCATTTGCGGCTGCGGGGAAAATACCAACAACACCTGATGCTTTTAGCAATTTCCCATCAATAATTTCGTTGAGCATAGCATTGGCCTCATCGTATAAACGCTTTGCTTCAGCCCCCTTTATTGGGTCGCTAAAAATATCGGGGTACTTGCCCTTAATATCCCATGCAAAGAAGTAGAATCGCCAATCGATATAGTTTCTAATTTCCCGCAAGGAGTAATCATCAAACCTGATAATCCCAGTTTGTTTAGGAACAGGCGGATTGTAAGTACTCCAGTCCAACTTCAAGGAATTACGTCGGGCATCATCCAGCGAAATCAGGGTGATATTTCGGGCACTATATGTTTCTCGAAGCGTGGCGTAATTCTCCTTAATCTGATTAATATACGCCGGGCGTTTTTCGTTACTTAAAAGATTAGACACAACTCCGCTGGCCTGCGATGCATCTTTTACGTAAATCACTGCACCTGAATAGCCCGTATCAATTCGCAGCGCGGTATGTAGCTCCGATGTTGTTGCACCGCCAATCAGAACCGGAATACTTATTCCATGACGCTCAAGCTCCCTGACCACCGACGCCATTTCGTCGAGCGAAGGGGTGATTAAACCGCTCAAACCCAGAATATCAGCCTTATTCTTAATTACCTCCTCAATAATCTTCTCGGTTGGCACCATCACGCCCAAATCGATAATTCTGTAACCGTTGCATGCCAAAACTACATTTACAATATTCTTCCCGATATCGTGAACATCGCCCTTGACTGTGGCCAACACAATTGTACCTTTCTGCGCTTGGTTTTGCTCAAGTTCGGTTGTGCTATTCAGGTGTGGTTCCAAAACTGCAACAGCCGATTTCATCACCCGGGCGCTTTTCACAACCTGAGGCAGGAACATTTTTCCTGAGCCGAACAGAGTACCCACCTCGGCCATGCCATCCATCAAAGGGCCTTCTATTACAGCGATTGAAGAACCCAAAATACGGTATGCTTCGTTGGTATCGTCAACAATAAAATCGGTTATTCCTTTTACAAGCGAGTGCTGCAAGCGCTTAGCCACAGGCTCGTTACGCCACTCCTGCACTTTATGCTCCTCAACTTTCTCCTGCGAGACATTTTGAGCAAACGCGAGTAACCGCTCCGTTGCATCGCGCCTGCGGTTTAAAACCAAATCCTCGGTTAACTTCAACAAATCGGGTTCAATCTCCGAGTAAACCTGCAAAAGCGATGGATTCACAATACCCATATCCATTCCCGCATTTATGGCGTGATACAAAAAAACTGAGTGTATGGCCTCGCGAATAACATTGTTCCCCCTAAACGAGAACGATAAATTGCTTACACCACCGCTAACCTTTGCCCCCGAAAGGTTTTGCTTAATCCACGTGCATGTTTCGATAAAACTAACCGCCTGCGATGCGTGCTCAACCATTCCTGTTCCAATTGCAAGAATATTGGGATCGAAGATGATATCCTCGGGCTCGTAACCTACAAGCTTTGTTAGTATATTAAACGAGCGCTCCGACACAGCAATACGATGCTCGGTGGTTGTAGCCTGCCCATTCTCATCGAAAAGCATAACCACAACTGCGGCACCATACTGTTTTATTAGTTTAGCCCGACGAATAAACTCCGCCTCGCCTTCCTTCAAACTAATTGAGTTAACAATGCTTTTGCCCTGGGTGCACTGCAAACCAGCCTCAATCGCCTCGAACCTCGACGAATCGATCATCACAGGAACTTTGGCAATATCGGGCTCCGATGCAATCATATTTATAAACTCAGCCATAGCCTGCGGTGCATTAATCAGGGCATCGTCCATACAAATATCGATGGCCTGCGCACCGCCATCAACCTGCTCGCGGGCAATGGAAATGGCTTCAGCATACTTACCATCGGCAATCAACTTGGCAAACTTTTTAGAGCCAGCCACATTGGTACGCTCACCAATATTCACGAAGTTGGTATCGGGTCTCAGTTCCAGCAACTCCAACCCCGACAAACGGGTATATTTAGGAATTTCGGAAATACGACGGGGTGAGTATTTATCAACTAAAGCAGCAATTTTCTCAATATGCAGAGGAGTTGTGCCACAGCACCCCCCAATAATATTAACCAAACCCGATTTTAAATAGCCCTCCACAATGGAGGCCATCTCCTCGGCCGACTGATCGTACTCGCCCAACTGATTGGGCAACCCGGCATTGGGGTGAACACTTACCCAAAACTTGGATTTTGCAGAAATCTCCTCCACATACGGAAGCAATTGCTCTGCACCAAAAGCGCAGTTCAGCCCTACGCTAAGCAGCGGGTAATGCGATACCGAAGCCAGAAAAGCCTCCAGGGTTTGACCAGCAAGTAACCGTCCACTGATGTCGGCAACTGTTGCAGAAACCATCACGGGAACGTCCTTATCTAACTCATCCAGAACATTCGAAATGGCAAAAAGAGCCGCTTTGGCATTGAGCGTGTCGAAAATTGTTTCGACCAAAAGAATATCGACACCACCCTCAATCAAAGCCTTTGCCTGCTGGCTATATGCGGCAACCAAATCGAAGAATGTTACAGCTCTGAAGCTAGGTCGATTCACATCGGGCGACATTGATGCGGTGCGGTTGGTTGGCCCCATCGACCCTGCAACAAAGCGTGGTTTACTAGGATTCAAAGCGGTAAACTCATCGGCAACCCTGCGGGCAATACGCGCTCCCTCGTAGTTTAATTTCTCGACCCAATCCTGCATCCCATAATCGGCCTGCGAAATAGTGGTTGCGTTGAAGGTGTTGGTTTCGATAATATCGGCTCCTGCATTCAGGTAATCGCGATGAATTGACTCAATCACATCGGGACGGGTAAGAACCAATAAATCGTTATCGCCCTTAAGATTCTGGGGATGACTTGCGAATAGCGAACCCCGGAAATCGGCCTCCTGCAATTTGAAACGTTGAATCATTGTACCAGTAGCCCCATCGAGGACAAGGATACGTTGTTTGAGTTGTTCTATCAATATACTATTATTCATTGTGCATTCATTAAAAAGTAACAGGGGCTTAGGTATAAGAGACATTATATTCAATCAATAACCAATAACACCAATTCAATACCTACAACTACAAATTACTACTTTTATAATCCAAATTCCCAGTAAACGCAATAAAAAGATTCAACTTGGGAATTAAATCCTTCACTTTAATCAGGGTCGAAAGTTTAACCTTTGCAATTACCCATCGATGCTCTGGCCCATTGTAACGCTCAATCAACTCATAGATATCAAATATTGAGAGGTCAACCATATCGTGATAGCGTATAAACAGCTCCAAGGTAACATCGGTGGTGTATGCTGGTGGAGTAAAAAAATTCAACTTTTTATACTCGTACCGGTAATTATGGAATCGAGCAGTAATGTCACTCAACACCGCCGACCCTGTAGGATAGCCTCCTGCTCCTTTACCAAACATAAACTGCTCGTCGTAATACGCCCCCTCTATTACAACTCCGTTAAACTCGTCTTCCACATTAAAAATATATTCGGACGGCTTTACCAAAGTAGGTAAAACAAAAAGTGTAAAAAGGTTAGAATCGAACTTATGCAACGTTGCCACCAACTTTATTTTCCGATTTTGCTCCTGGGCATAACGAATATCGTACTTCGACAAGTTTTGTATGCCATAGCAAAAAGCATCGTTAGGATTTACATAGGTTCCGAAACCATGAACAGTAAGAATAATTAACTTATACAAGGCATCGAACCCCATAACATCGAACGAAGGATTACTCTCGGCAAATCCTAATTCCTGCGCTTTTTTCAAAGCAACATCGTAATTTTCCCCATGGCTGAATATCCGGGAAAGAATAAAATTTGACGAACCGTTTAAAATACCTTTAATCGATATTAGTAAATCGTTATCGTAGTATTCCTCTAAGTTTCGAATTATGGGAATGCTTCCGCAAGCAGAGGCATCGTAAAGTAAGGCGTTACCTGTTTGTTGCTGAATTTCTATTAACTCATCCAAATGATATGCAAGCATCGTTTTATTACCCGATACAACACTTTTCCCCTGTAACAGCGCCGATTTTACATACCGGTAAGCATCGTCTGGATTGTCAATTAACTCTACCACAAGATTAATTTCAGGGTCGTTTAGTATTACTTCGGGATTGTAGGTTATAAGGTTCTCCTCAACGTTTCGCTCTTTATTCGTTTGTCGTACACAAATCTTCTTAATGTACGCTTTCGACGACGGAACACCTTGCAAAACATGGTATAAGCCTTGCCCCACATTTCCAAAACCAAACAGGCCTATTACCTGACGCCGAATATTTTTATTCACACCAACTTTTAAAGTTGATTTATTTATTGCGATTTCCATTGTTTTTGTTTTTTGAAATTGAAATAACATTTCATCCGTACTGTCATTTCAAACAAGTAGAAAAATCTTAAAAAAGATGTTTCGACTACGCTCGGCACAATACGTGATTTGATTAAACTGTACCTTTCATTAAAGTTGAAATTATGCCTAAACAACGTGCCATTTCGAACAAAGCGAGAAATCTGACAATTCCAAAAACTAACAAAACACCTCGTCTCGTTCAGGATGACAAAACAATCATCTATTTTCTGATGTCTAAAAGTTGAAATCTAAATTTCCTCGCTGAAAATTTTCAGGTAATCCGAATGATGTCGGTTAATTGCTTGTACTCGATAAGAAAACCATCGTGACAAAACTGCGAATGAATTTCGCGATATACTGCGTTAGGAATATTATCGGCCAAAACCTTCTGCTCTTCAACCGGGAAAAGTATATCGGAATCGATTCCTACAACCAAGGTATTTGCGTTGATTAACGACAAAGCATTCTGTAACGAACTTCTGTTCCTAGCCATATTATGGGTATCGAGCGTTAACAGCAAAGTATAATACGAATAGGCATTGAATCGCTTTACCAACTTTTCGCCCTGATAAGTTTGGTAAGTACATGCCCGATAATTTTCCAGCAGATTGTCGGAAACATCCTGTTGAGTAAGGTTATAACTACTTCTACCCCGGTAACTCAACAGGGCAATGCTACGTGCTGCCATTAGGCCTTTTTGCCCGCCACCGACTTCCTGTCTTACAAAACTTTCATCGGCAAGTAGCGATAAACGCTGCGATTGGCTAAACGCCTTTACCCACGGCGACGATTGTGCCGAGGTGGCTATCAAAACAAGATGTTTCGCCGTTCCGGGAAACATACATTCCCATTCCATAGCCTGAAAACCACCAATGGAACCGCCTATTATCATCCAAATTTTACCGATACCTAAATGGCATTTTACCTCGTTATTTACCCTAGCAATATCCCGAAAAGTTATCATAGGGAAATTACGTAAGTACGGTTTCCCTGTTTGCGGGTTTATAGACATAGGCCCTGTTGTTCCATAACAAGAGCCCAAAATGTTGACACAAACAATAGGTGTTTTGTCAGGATCGAAAACCTTTCCGATACCGACCATTTCCGGCCACCAATCGGCTGGATTGCTATTGGCAGTGAAAGCATGGCAAATCCAAACTACCTTATCGGAATGCTTTGCCACTTCTCCAAGTACGTGGTAACGAACATTTACGTTGATAAGTTTTTCGCCACATTCCAACTGCAACTCACTTATATTTAGATTTTGCTCGGTAATTTTCATAAATCAAATTTCAGACATTCTATTAATTGTCAGACCAAGTGAAACGAAGAACCGAGCGTTATACCACCTTAGGTTTCTCTTGCTTTAAGCTTCGCTGCGCTCGAAACCGAGTTTACGACAATCATTAAAACATCATTAACCATCAACCTTATTAAAAGCCTGCTCAAAATCGGCAATTATGTCGCCAATATACTCAATTCCAACTGAAACTCTCAGCAGGTTTGGCCGTACTCCGGCTGCAAGTTGCTCCTGTTCCGACATTTGCTGGTGTGTTGTAGCCGAAGGTTGAATAATGAGCGTTTTAGCATCACCAACGTTAGCCAAGTGGCTAACCAACCTCAAACTATCTACAAATTTTATGGTCTGAGTTCTATCTCCTCTTACTGTAAACGAAAGCACTCCTCCAAAGCCATTACTGAGATATTTTGTAGCAACCTCATGGTACTCATTATCGTCCAACCCGGGATAGTTAACACTTTCCACCAAAGGATGCTTCTTTAACCAATGGGCTAATGCCAAAGTATTGCTACAGTGCCTGTCCATACGTAACGAAAGCGTTTCCAATCCTTGCAAAAGCAAAAAAGAATTGAACGGACTAATTGCAGGGCCAAAATCGCGCAAACTTTCAACCCTTGCCCGTGTAGCAAAGGCAATATTGCCATGAGCGCTTTCGCTTCCAAACTCATTCCAAAAAATCAAACCATGATAACCCTCGGAAGGTTCGGAAAATTGTGGAAACTTGCCATTTCCCCAATCAAAGTTTCCCCCATCGATAATGGCACCACCCATACTTGTTCCATGTCCGCCAACCCACTTCGTAATTGACTCCACAACTATGTTTGCTCCATACTCAATAGGCCTACACAAATATCCAGCCGCAGCAAAGGTATTATCAACAATCAGCGGTATCTTATATCGTTGAGCCAACCGAGCAAATGCCTCAAAATCGGGAATGCAAAAACTAGGATTTCCTATCGTTTCTATATAAATAGCCTTTGTTCGATTATCGATAAGGGCCTCAAAATCATCAGGATTAATACCTTGCGAAAAGCGTGCATCGATACCCAATCGTTTAAACGCCACCTTAAACTGGTTGTGACTGCCACCATATATATAAGGTGACGAAATAAAATTATCGCCAACCGACAAAATATTATTTAGCGCAATAAACTGCGCTGCATGTCCCGATGCTACAACCACGGCAGCCGCTCCTCCTTCTAACGCGGCAAGCCGTTTCTCCAACACATCGGTAGTTGGATTGCTTAAACGCGTGTAAATATGTCCGGATTCTTTCAATGCAAAAAGATTTGCACCATGATCGGAATCCCTAAACAGGTACGATGTGGTTTGATAAATGGGAACAGCCCTCGAAAGCGTTTCTTCGTCAACCCATTGACCTGCGTGCACCTGCAGGGTATCGAAATGATATGTTTGTGACATTTCTTTAATTTTAAAATGATGAACAAGGAATGATGATTTTTGAATATTGAAGTGAATTCAGAAATTCTTAATTCGTTAATCGATGTTCGAAATTCATTTTGATGCTATGCATCAAGCACCCTCGCGTTGCCCGCAACGCGATAGGTTAAATCCGTAAGGATTGTAACTGATTATCTACCGCATTCGACCGAAGCGGCGCATTCGAGAAGTGCCTCTGAACTGGTTGTAAATAAGTAACGGCAAGCAGGTGTAGTATAACCCGTTGCACTAATTGAACCTGAAATGTTTAAACTCAGCATAACGTTTAGTTTAGAGTTATAATTACCCTTTCGGGTCAGGTTTTAGCACCTTGCTTTTAGTGGCAGGTTGCTAGAGGTTCATTGAGCCTGTTCTCTCCGCTCTTCTCTATAAATCTATCCTTTCGCTAAAAGAATAGTATTTTGAATGGTACAAATATAACGATACTTTTTATTCAAACAATAGCTTTAGGGATTAGTTATTAGTTAATGGTTATTAAGTTATTGGTGAAAAACTAATCTAACCTACCTAATTTTCCAAGGATTAGTTATAAAAAATCCCCGATTAAAACCGGGGATAAAAAATATCTTAATTGATAAAGTCTGGACTAATTTCCGCTAGCCGCAGGCTTTTTCCCAAACTTGTTGTTGAGCGAATCGCCAATATTAATCTTCTCGTACTTAGGCTTAACCACCTCGCGCCCTTCCAACGAAATAAAGCCCCAAAGCCCATCTTTCTGAACCATAGCCCAATCCTTTTGAAACTCGCCAAAGGGTTTTATCTGATCGTACTGAGGTTTAACAATCTCTTTACCCTCAAAGGAGATAAAGCCTAAAAACCTGTCCTTCTGAACTAGAGCCCAACCTTTTGCGTACTCGTTGAATGGTGAAATTTTATTGTACTGTGGTTTAATTATCTCTTCGCCCTCGCCATTTATAAATCCTAAAAGACCATCCTTTTCAACCAGAGCCCAGTCCTTCTGGAACTCGCCAAATTTTTCGATTTTTTGATATTGAGGCTTTGTAACCTCATCGCCATCAATAGAGATAAAACCGAAAAGGCCATCCTTCTCAACCAAAGCCAAGCCCCGATAATGCTGACCAAAGGGGTGAATTTTGGTGTAAATAGGTTTTATAACCTCCTCACCACCGCCCGCGAGAAATCCGAAAAGACCATTCACTTCAACCAACGCCCACCCGCGCTGTAACTCCCCAAAGGGATGAACCTTTGTGTATTTTGGCTTAACAATCTCCTCACCCTCAATGGATATAAACCCAATAAAACCATCGCGCTCCACTTGAGCCCAGCCACGCTGAACCTCGTCGAACGGTGCAATACGGGTGTACTGAGGCTTAATGATCTCCTTACCCTCACTTGAGATAAACCCAAATTGGCCTCCATTCTCAACTAAAACCCACCCCTTAGGAAAGGGCCCGGATTGTTTCTTTTTACCACCGCCATTCTGCCCGGAAACCGTTATCACCGAAAACAAAATGAACAAAATAAGAATACCCCTTTGCATAGTTCTAAGCATTAGAATCGAAAAAATTGGTAAAAACTTTTGGTTCAAAAGGAAACCTTATCACAAACCTACATTAATTTTTGATAAAAATGATCGAAACACAAGCAAAATCCAACAAAAAAATAAAATAATATTTCCTATATGTGTCTGAAATTCCCAATATTCAACCATAATAAATGCATATTATTTAACGCAACACACCTTGAACAAACCGCCATAGCATCAAAATTAAGCGGTTTAAAAATCCGACACCCATAACTATTCCAAAAACCACAATAATAAGTAACAATAAACCCTCACTTAAGGTTGAATTTCGTTCAACTTTATTTCGGCATCACCCCTATACTTCGACTGGTCTTTAACCAAAGTATTCAGCACTCCAACGGCATCGCTCACCCTGCCAACCTCAATCAGCGATAATGCGCAATACCATTGTGAATCGTAAAAGAACTCTCCATCCACATTCTTAGTTAATTCCTGGAAAGCATCTATTGCCTTAGCATAAGTCTTTAAATTGTACAAACACATTGCCCTGTAGTAAGCCACGGTATCGTTGGCAGCGTTTTTACCATAAAGCGCATTAAGTTTATCCAACGCTTTTTGATAACTCTTCTGGTTGTAGTCGTCCAAAGCACTCTCAACAATTGTTGGATGTTGCGTTAATCCCTTTGTTGGTATTGCAGATTTCCTCGACAACTTAGCATCCTTGGCAACAACTGTCGACTCCGCCTCTTTGGCACGAACACTTGCAGCCCTTAAAGCATCGGCCTGTTGACCGGCAATTACGACTTCATTTGCGGCAAGAAATGCGCTATCGGATTTTGTAACATCGGGAACCACCTTGACATCCTCCATTTCGGCTTCAGCCAAAACAACTGATTCCGAATCCTCATCAATAAAAATATCCTCTACAACCTTTATATTATCGGCAACTATAGTTGGAGTCGCAGGCCTTTCAGCTGATTTACTCTCTTTTTTTTGCGATTCCGAGCGTTCCGTGGCATCCTTAGGAATGGCAATCACCTCAAGAGGTGCTGTACTATCATTCATCTCAGCCGTTGTGCTTGGCATCTGACTTTCCGACATCATTGTAGATGGAGCTGTTTTCAGAACAAAGTAGTAAAGCAGAGTCGACACGCCAATGGTAAGCACCGCAACAGCGGCTACTCTGTAGACTACCTTTGGGTTAAGCCAAAAAATTCGTGGAGAAGTCCGCTGGTCGACCTTAGAATTCAATTCTGCCTCAATTTCAGCAATTCTCTCTGGTTCCGAAAGATTCGTTAAACCTTCAAGTTCATCGCTGCACATCTCGCACTCCAGCAAATGCTTTTCAACAAGATTTCTCTCCATACCAGAAAGTTCTCCTTTCAGGTATTTAAGTAGGACATCCTGCCGAATACATCCTGAACTTATATCGAATATGTTACTGTTTCCTTTCATTTCCAACCATACTGTTAGTCAAGTTTCGTTTGCCATTCTGAATATAACTTTTCACCTGATTCAACGAATAGCCTGTTTCATCTGCAATCTCCTGATAACTTTTATCCTTCAGGTAAAAAAGCTCCACGCAAACCCGCTGCTCCTTCGATAGGTTGCCCAGCTCGCGTTCCAAATCAGCAACTCTATCTTCCAAAACATTCACACTATCTTGATACAAAAACTGCTGATTTTCCATAACCTCCTCCTCGGAATTTGAAAAATCCTTCAACTTTTGATTCTGATACTTCGAATCCCTTAATATATGTAAGCAATGATTCCTAGTAACCGAATGCAACCACGATTTAAAGTTCGAAACCTCGTGCTTACGTAAATCCACAAATAGTTTCTCAAAAATCTGCATCACAGCGTCCTTACTACTCTCTTCATCCCTAAGGTACTTCATACAAATTGAAAACACAAAGCGGGTGTACCGTTTATACAGTTCACCAACAATTTGCTTATCGCCGTCTTTTTGGTAGAGGGAGATGAGGGCGGTGTCACTTAATGTTGATATGCTATTGGATTGGTTCAATGATATTAGTGTTCTGGATTATTGGAGTGATGGATAGACAAAACATACTTCACTACTTATCTGGCATTCTATCGAGCCAATCGTTCTCCTGTTCTTTTCTTTCTAACGATTTCACCAGTTGAATTAGTTCATTCTCCACTTGAAAATGCAAAATATCGATTTCGTTGAACTCAACTTCGGTAATCTGTTCTGCAACAAACATCGAATAAAGGCAAGAATGTAACTCCCCAGAAGAGCCTAATGCAATATATAGATGTTTTAGATACTCTTTTATACTTCGCCGGCAATAACCCTCTGCAATATTTCTACTTATACTTTGAGCAGCATCAATAGCATTCGATGAGATTCTTTTCAATTCGAACGGCTGATTCTTAAGTAATTGACACGTTTTACTATACAATAAAATTGAATCGTTCCAAACATTCAATTTCTTATAGCCTCTATTAATATTCTTTCTCTCAACCATAAACTAACATATTAAAGTACTCCATTGCTCCATTACTCCAACACTCCAAGTTAATTAATATTCAATTGATTAAAAAATATCACAACTTTTTTCACTCCTTTTTATGGAAAACTCCTCCCCGTTGTATCCACTAAATAAACAATCACAAGTTTAACTTAATTCAGAATACAATGAAAAATTTAATTTCAACAATCGGAGTGCTACTAATCAGTTCATTTATAACAATTAGCGCACAAACTGGAATGATATCGGGGTTAATAACCGATAATTCCACATCAAAAGCAATACCTGGTGCAAAAATCCAAGTATTTCAGAATGGGAAAGTTGTTGCTGAAAAAGTAAGCAGCGCCAACGGCGCTTATGCCCTATCGGTTGATGTTGGAAAGTATGATATCAAGGCATTAGTCAGCGGGTACGAGGTTAGCGTAAAAAAGAATATCGATGTAAACGCAAATTCAACCACACGGGTAAATTTCGCGCTAAATCCTATTCAACTGGTAGAGATTGTAAAAGAGGAAGAGCGTAGCGCAAAACTATCTAAAATGATGATAGTTGCGGAATGCTCCGCCCCAGTCTCGTTTGCTGGAGGAATTGCTTACGATTACGATGCGACAGAAAATTTCAACACCGAATCGTACGATGTTATCAACGAGAATATTTTTAAGGATGTGAGAAACAACCCACTTTCAACATTTTCGGTTGATGTTGACAGAGCCTCCTACTCCAATGTTCGTCGATTTCTTACTCAAAGTCAAAAACCTGTTAAGGATGCTGTAAGGATTGAGGAGTTAATCAACTACTTCGATTACGATTACCCTCAGCCTAAAAATGGTCATCCTTTTTCAATTACCATTGAAGCCGATAAATGTCCTTGGAACACCAAGCACCAACTGTTTTTAGTAGGCTTAAAGGGTGAAAATATCAACGAAAACGAGATTCCTGCAAACAATCTTACCTTTTTAATTGATGTTTCTGGCTCAATGAGTTCCGCAAACAAGTTGCCATTGCTTAAGCAAGCATTTAAATACTTGGTTGAAAATCTACGACCACAGGATAGAGTTGCAATTGTGGTTTATGCAGGTGCTGCAGGCGTTGTGTTGGAATCTACACCAGGAAATCAGAAGGAAAAAATTATTGCCGCTTTAGATATGCTACAGGCTGGTGGCTCAACTGCAGGTGGCGAAGGAATTAACCTAGCATACAAAATTGCAAAGCAGAATTTCATTAAGAATGGGAACAATAGGGTGATTCTTGCATCGGATGGCGATTTCAACGTAGGAGCTAGCAGCGATGCTGAAATGGTTCGACTTATTGAGCAGAAACGCAACGATGGTATTTTCCTATCAATCCTTGGTTTTGGAATGGGCAACTATAAGGACTCCAAAATGGAACAAATATCAAACGCAGGAAATGGTAATTACGCTTATATCGACAATATTTTAGAGGCAAAAAAAGTATTTGGAACAGAACTTTGGGGAACTCTTTACACCATTGCCAAGGATGTAAAAATCCAGATTGAATTCAACCCAACCAAGGTTAAAGCCTACAGATTGATTGGCTACGAAAACAGAATCTTGAACAAGGAGGATTTTAACAACGACAAAAAGGATGCTGGCGATATTGGTTGCGGACACACTGTAACCGCACTTTACGAAGTAATCCCCGCCGATTCTAACGAGGAAGTCTCCAATGTTGACCAATTGGAATATCAGAAACAATCAACAGTAAACAGCAAAAACCTTATGACTGTAAAGGTTCGCTATAAAAAACCGAACGAGGATACCAGCAACTTAATTGTTGAAAAAGTTGAAGCAGGTAAAACCGAAAGCACCAATAACCTAATGTTTGCATCGGCAGTGGCTGAGTTTGGAATGCTACTTCGCGAATCGGAATTCAAGGGCAATACAACTTTTGTCGATGTTTTAAAGCGAGCAAAAACCTCTGCAGGTTTGGATGAGTATGGCTACAAGGCCGATTTTATAAAGATGGTTGAGATGGGCGAAATGCTTTATAAGTAAAACAGTAAAGTTTCTACATAGTAAACCCTGACAGAGTTTAAAACTCTGTCAGGGTTAATTATAATAAAACAAGCCTTAGTCAATCATATCAAACCCACAGAATGGCTGAAGCACCTTGGGCACGCGAATTCCATTGGGGGTTTGGTTATTCTCCAGTAACGCTGCAACTATGCGTGGTAAAGCAAGTGAACTGCCATTTAAAGTATGCGCAATTTGCGTTTTTTTATCGCCATCCTCCTTAAAACGAAGCATCATACGGTTTGCCTGGTATGATTCAAAGTTCGAAACGGAGCTAACCTCAAGCCAGCGTTGCTGTGCAGCTGAGTAAACTTCAAAATCGTAAGTTAAGGATGAGGTGAAGCTCATATCACCACCGCAAAGTCTTAATATCCTATATGGCAATTCAAGTTTCTTAAGAATTCCCTCAACGTGCGAAACCATCTCTTCTAATGACTCATAGGAGCGGTCGGGATGCTGAACTTGCACAATTTCCACCTTATCGAACTGGTGTAAACGGTTCAATCCACGCACATCCTTGCCATACGATCCGGCCTCACGACGGAAGCAAGGTGTATAGGCAGTCATCTTCACTGGTAACTGCGATGCATTTAGAATTACATCGCGGAAAATATTGGTAACAGGTACCTCAGCCGTTGGAATCATATAAAAATTATCAACCTGCATGTAGTACATCTGGCCATCCTTATCGGGTAATTGACCAGTACCGTAGGCAGAATCCTCGTTCACCATGTGAGGAGGTTGAACCTCGCGATAACCAGCGGCGGTATTCTCATCGAGGAAAAAGTTGATAAGCGCACGCTGAAACTTAGCACCTTTCCCTTTATAAACGGGAAAACCAGCACCGGTAATCTTAACACCCAGTTCAAAATCAATAATATCGTACTTTTTAGCCAAATCCCAGTGAGGAACAGAATCCTTTGACAGTTCGGGCACCAAGCCACCTGTACGAACAGTAACATTATCCTCGGCGCTACGACCCTGGGGGACAGAAGAATGCGGAAGATTCGGCACTTGCATTAAAAGTTTCTTCAACTCGGGCTCAACATCAGATAACTCCTGCGACAATGATTTTGATGTTTCTTTCAGCTCTGCAGTTTTGGATTTTGCCTCGTTTGCATCGACAGTCTTACCCTCGGCAAATAATTTGCCAATTTGCTTGGCAAGCGCATTCTGCTCTGCTAAATTGGTATCAAGCTGAAGTTGAATTGCCTTGCGTTTATCGTCCAAAGCAATTATGCTATCGACTATAGCCTTGGCATCGAAATACTTAACGGCCAAACGTTTGATAACCTCGTCCTTGTTGTCGCGAATTACTTTTAATGTAAGCATATACGGAAATATTAAATCGATTTTAAACTAAAAACGCTAGCTAAATTACACTTATTAGTGAAATGTTAATCGTGAAAAGATAAAAGTTAAGGGGAAATGGTAAAAAAAATCTCCTGTACAATTTGCACAGGAGATTTCAATATAATTTAAGAGATTACCCTATGCTTCAAAAGGTAATACTGATACGTAAGATTTGTTATCGGCCTTTTTGCGGAAGGTAACAACACCATCAATAAGAGAAAATAAAGTATGATCCTTACCAATACCTACATTAATTCCAGGATTATGTACAGTTCCTCTTTGACGTACAATTATGTTACCAGCTTTAGCTGTTTGACCACCAAAAAGCTTAACGCCTAAGCGTTTGCTATGTGATTCTCTACCGTTTCTTGAACTACCGGCTCCTTTTTTGTGTGCCATGACTTGATAATATTTTAGTTATTACGCAACTATTTCAGAAATCTGAATTTGGGTATACTGTTGACGGTGACCATTTTTCACCTTGTACCCTTTACGTCTTTTCTTCTTGAAGATGATAACTTTATCACCTTTAACGTTGTTTAAAATTTTAGCAGTTACCGAAGCATTCTTAACTTCAGGTTTACCAATGGTTACTTTACCATCGTTATCAACGAGTAGAACTTTTTCGAACTTAACTTCAGCTCCAACCTCGCCTTCTAGAAGGTTTACAAAAAGTTTTTGGTCTTTTTCAACCTTCATCTGCTGTCCTGCAATATCAACAATAGCGTACATCGTATCTTAATATGAAATGTTTGACTTATTTTGGCTTGCAAAAGTATAAAAGAATAATCAATTGGCAAAGAATTAATCACTTTTTTTCATAAAAAGTACGATCAACCAGCATAATTAGAGCATATCGCACCATCTAGCGATACCATTTGGGCGCCATCGCCATGTGGGTATCGGTAATCAATGTATTAATGCGTTTAGTTAAATCGGCAGCACTCATATCCTTAAAACTATCGTAGGGGATCTCGGGCAAAACCCTGATTGTGAAAGTTTGCTTCAGACTAATAATCCCCGGTTTAGGCAAAACATCCTTCGACCCCTCAATAACTAATGGTAATATAGGCACTTTTGCCTGCTGAGCCAACAAAAAAGCTCCCTCCTTAAAGCGCCTTACACGGCCATCGGGGGTTCTGGTTCCCTCGGGAAATACTAACACAGAGTTCCGCATACCCAAATTCTTACAACCCTCGAGCAAAAGTTTTTTACTACTAAACGCATTTTGCCTATCAATAAGAATATGTTTATTAAGGAGTAGGTTCCAACCTATAACTGGCACCTTCACCAATTCGCGCTTCGACACCCACTTGAAATGGGTGTTAATCCTATACAAAAGAGCAATATCGAACGAACTCTGATGGTTCGATACAATAACGTACGTCTTCCTTCTATCGAGATTATCCTTCCCTTCGAACCGGATTCTCCAGAACGGGTTAATCCAGATATACGACATAGCCCATAAAATGGAGTACCGATGAAGCAACCACAACCGCTTATCCCACCAAAAGGTTAACAGCCAAACGAGAAAGTCGACCCAGAAAAGCAGAAAAGCTGTAATGGCAACAAAAATCCAAACCACTACTGATCCTAAAAGTTGTGCAAAATATTTGAGTTTTTCCATTGTGTTTAATAACTTTGATTTCTGAAATAATTGTCGCAAAATTACGTTTAACTTGAAAAATAACAACAAATGAAACCATTTAAATCTGCATTACCATTCGCCACCTGGCTTATACGCATCTTCTTTGCCGCCTATATTTTCATTGGGAACATCAAAGGCGTAAACCCTATAAACTTCGAGAGCCTTAACTTTTACCTATCGCTGGCGCTGCTCATCCTTTCGGTACTCCTCGTGGTAGGCGGTTTCACCTCGGGACAATCAATAACCGTTGTTTCGGCAATACTCATAGGGCTAATACTGCTTTACCGTTTTGTAATACCAACTCCCGACTTAATTTCGGAATCGACCTTCAGGCAAATGCTATTAATATCGGTTTCGTTCTTTTTTGTATGCAGGGGGAATTAACCACAAAGCCAACCGCAAAATCTTGATACAGATGCCTCCCAAAGGAGACATTTCCTTTTCTCGGAAAATGGCACTAACTTTGTAACGAATTCAATAGCAAAACTAACTTTAACCAAAATCCATAAAACAAGACATAATCAGACAAACAAAATACACCCTGAAAAAACGATAAAAAAGCGTTTATATTTACGTAAGGGTAAAATCAACTAATATAGGCTCAACAAACACCAAACAAAGGAATACACGGATGAAAAGAATACTTTTAATCATACTAACAATCGCTTTCGGAACGGCCATAGGCCTAGCCCAAACCAATGGTTCCAGTTTGGACACCATAATACTTGTAAGTAGCAAGCGGATTATAGGGAAGGTTCAAAACGTAGGATCGTCCAAAATATCATATGTAAAAGGAGATACACAAAAAGTGGAAGAAATTACCCGCAAACAGATACACAAAATTCTTTATAGCAATGGTCGGATTGAAGCATTCAACAGCATGGCCTATCAGGAACTCGATGCCACTAGTTTTCAATCGGTAATAATAACAGAAAACCCTGCCGACGTAGATGGCTTATACGCTTACGGGCAAATAAAAGCAAAATCGGGAAAAACAAGCAAAACAGCCAAGGCTGCAGAGAAAAATGCACGCATCAGGCTACAGCGCAGAGCGGCCGCCAAGGGTGCGATGTACGTGCTTATCACCAAAAGCGAAGTTAGAGGAGGGTACAAAGAAATTCCAACACACTACTACGAGGGAATCGCATACGGAATTGACCCACCCAAGGAGGGGCAAAAAAAGTAGCTAGCAAAAATGCTCTGCAAGATATTTGAATAGGCGATTGCTCTGCAGATCGCCTATTTGCTTTTCGTCAAAGGCTGCAGCAATGCTGCTCCTATCGTGCCGAACACCCACCAGCGCTTCGTTCAGGGCTGCAACCAAAGAGGGCGTTTCTCCTTCAACCAAAACATCATCGATATACCCCCGAACAACCTTTACTGTAATGGGGAACACGCATTCGCCTATAATCGCTGAGTTACGAACTTCGTAGGTTGGAGAGTAGCCATAAATCCAATCCCAGGTAGAATATCGCGTACGAATCAAGCTATTCACCGCTTCAACATCGGCCTGCGAAAGGAAGAAATCGTACGTATTCGGGAATGATCGTTTCATGTAATCGACCATTACCCGTTCAAACGACTCAATAGTCAGATTCCCGGGGATAAAATCGGACACATTGGCCACCTGGCTTCTATTCGATTTCACTGCACTATCGGTAAACTTAGCAGCATCAACATGAATGGCCTCGTTCAAATCGTGCAAATTGGTGCTGTAAAGTATTGTACCATGATGCAACACCCGATTCCGGAAGATATGCTCAGCATTCCCCGATATTTTATAATCGCCCACTCGGATATCGCTTTTATCGCCCAAATACGCATCAACACCGAAGCCATGCAGAATATCGATCAGCGGCTCGGTGTAGCGCTTAAAATCGACCAATCGCCCCTCGGCACCAGTCATTATAAAACAGAAGTTAATATTCCCCAAATCGTGGTAAACTGTTCCACCGCCAGATAGCCTGCGAACAACAGGAATCCCATTGCGCTCAACAAATTGATGGTTTATTTCGGCATTCGCATTTTGATGTTTTCCAATGATAAGCGAAGGGTTGTTCCGGTACACTAGGAAAAAATCATCGGTTTTATGCTTAAGGAGAAGTTCCTCAGTGGCTATATTAAAATAGGGATTATGATCCCGCTGATGCATGATTTGAAGCATAACCATCCACTTTACGGCTCAAATATACACAATAACACTGAAACAAAGACTACCTTAAATTATATGACCATATAGATATGACAAAAATCCGAGTTGTAACATTAATGCTTTTTTATTTTCTTTGTCGCCATAAAAAAAGGAGATGGAAACATACGAAAGCAAGGTTGTTGCAATTGGGAAGCGTGCCGAGGATATTTACAGAGTGCTATCCGATTTCAGAAATTTCAGCGCATTGGCCGAGGGAAAGGTAGATAACTGGCAGGCCGACGAAACCAGCTGCAGCTTCAGCTACCAAGGCATGGGGCCCATGGGAATAAAATTAATGGAGAAAGAAGAGTTCACCACGCTTAAATTCACCGGCGACGAGCGTGTCCCACTTCAATTCTACCTCTGGATTCAACTAAAAGAAGCAGCACCTTACGATACCCGCATGAAAATCACCATAAAGGCCGAACTCAATATGATGATGAAAATGCTGTTAGGGAAAAAACTGGCAGAGGGCGTTAATACCCTCGCCGAGGGAGTTGCCAAGGCGTTCAACGCGATATAACAACCTCAAATTACAAAAGCAACTTCCTTAAATGCGAACGAACGCTGCTGCCCTTGCTCGGTAAGGAGTTGAAGCTCTCCGGTAGGTTTCACCCCAACAATAACAGCCCTAAACTCCTCACCACCAGCCCGGTATAGGCAATATGTGTTTTTTCGATACAAACGGCCAAGGTAATCGGCATGAATAGCGTCTACAACCCCAGCGCTAACCTGTGAATAGCGATTTGATAAGCACAGTACAAACTCCTGAAGCGTATCTTGTAGGTTAAACTCCCGCTGCACCTCCCTGCGTAGCGACGTGGGGTTTGGAACATCGGACGAGAAATCGACCTGATTAACGTTAACACCAATACCCACGACCGAGACACTGAGTTCGGAAGAGTTAAAACTATTCTCAATCAAAACGCCGGCAATCTTACAATCGTCAACGTAAATATCGTTTGGCCATTTAATAGCAACAGACTTATCCTTAACGTATTGCGCAACCCAATCGCAAATTGCAACGGCCACTACCTTCGAAATAAGGAATTGCTCCTCAACCCGAATGAATGTAGGCCTTAACAACACGCTAAAGGTCAAATTTAACCCCGATCCACTCTCCCACGCATTGCCCCGCTGACCCCGCCCATGCTCCTGGAAATGAGCAGCAACCACCAAACCCTCAGCCCTACCATCAGCTGCAGCCTGCATACAAACATCGTTGGTTGACGACACCGCATCGTACCACTCCACCGCAAAATTAATCCTCGCCCCTTTTCCCATGGTTACTACATCAATAATTTTTGGCAAAGTTAACGCAATTGCAAAACTTATCCCGCATACGTGAACAATTATTCGTAAATTGTAAAAATTAAAACCGTACAGTTTAGCCCCATATTTGGAACAATAGCGAAATATAATACGTTATAACATCAAATAAGCCAACTAACCATGGAACAATTGCACATTGAAGGCCGGATTGACGCCCCACATATCAATGCCGATGGGGATAAAGGCCATTTTGAGATTATCGGAAAATCGTTACCCGAGGATGCTGTAGAGTTTTACCGCCCGCTAGAACGATATATCATTGAGTACGCCAAAGCTCCTCAGGAATTAACCGTTATCGATCTAAAACTGGAATACCTTAACTCGTCGTCGTCAAAAAAACTGCTCGATATAATTGGGCACATCGAGAAAATTGCCGCCGAAGGGTACCAAGTGGAAGTTAACTGGTATCAGCGCGACGACGACCAAGACATGATTGACGAAGGCATAGAGTTTGCCCATATGACCAGTTTAAAAATCAACTTTGTACCCGAACAATAGCCCCACAGCCATGATAAAACGAATTGTACTCGCGAATGCCTTGGTACTTATACTTGTTTGTGCCATGGCACAGAATAGAACCCTTACACCCTCTGCACAAAAGGAGATTCAAGAAACCCTCAACAAAGCCAAGGAAATGGAGGCATCGGGCGATTTCAATTCGGCCATATCGCTCTACACCAAATCGGCCACCACATACTGGGTTAACGGAAACCCCACCGAAGCAAAAAATATTTTTTTACGAGCCATAACCCTAAGCCAAAGCATAGGCAATAAAAATGCGCTAAAGATCCTGTACACCAATATTGCAATGATTAATGTTGATCAGGAGAACTACCCCGAAGCCATCGACTACTTCGAGAAATGCCTCGCTATCAACAGACAACAAAACCGAAAAACCGAAATTGCATCAACCCTAATAAATATTGCCAACGCCAAAAAGGACTCGGATCAGCCCAAACAAGCGTTAAAGGCCGCCGAGGAGGCCAACGGCATAGCCCGCGAAGTAAACGATCCGAAATTGCTCCGCAACACCTACTCGCTGCTGTCGGAAATTTACGAAGCGCTTGGCGATGCGAACAAATCGGCGGAGTACTTCTCGCTTTACACCGCTTTTAGCCGTAAAATCCAACGCGACGAGGTAACAAAGAAAGAGGCAAAAGCCAAGGAGATGGTTAGCCAAGCCCAAAGCCAACTCTCCGAAATTATGACTCAGAAAGAGATCACCGAGGAGGAGCTAAAAGCTAAAAAGCAAGCCCTCGAAACAGTATCCGACAGCTTAGCGCTGATTGAGCAAATTACCAAAGAACAGCAAATGGAGATCGATTTACTGAGCAAGGAAAAAGCCCTTCAGGACGCAACCATCAAAAACCAACGGTTAATCCGCAACATCTTTGTGGTAATAATACTGGCTGTTATTGGCATTGTGGGCGTTTTAACCCACTACTACCTCCAGAAAAAACGCTCAAACGAAAAACTCGAAAACCAGAACCGCGAAATTGCCCAACAAAAAGATTTGATTGAGGCCAAAAGCAACGAGTTAATGACCGCCATAAACCAAATTGAGAAACAAAACCGCGACATTACCAGCAGTATCAATTACGCCCAACGCATACAGGAAGCCCTACTCCCAACCTACGACATGATAGTCTCCATTATAAACGAGGCTTTCATACTATTTCAACCGCGCGAAATTGTGAGCGGCGACTTTTACTGGTTCAATGGCTACAAGGGGGGTAACACTGTCAACACAAAGGCAAACCGACACTTCATCCAAATCCCCACGCTCCCCGACAGCCGGAGTGGTTTTTTGATTGCTGCCGTAGATTGCACCGGCCATGGGGTTCCGGGAGCGTTCATGTCGATGATTGGGCTAAACCTCCTCGACACAATAGCTCGCAGTGGCATTACTCGCCCCGACCTTATGCTAAACGAGATGCACCGTTATGTAAGATACCTCCTAAAACAAGAGAACACCGACAGCCGCGACGGAATGGACATGGCCATCTGCCACATAACAAACAATGGGCAAACCATTGAATTTGCCGGAGCAAAAAATCCGCTATACTACATAAATAATGGAACCCTAATGCAGATTAAAGGCGACCCGGTTCCAATTGGAGGACTACAAAAAGAGGAAAAACGCGAATTCACCCTGCACACCATTAACATTGACACTTCCACCAGCTTTTACATTTTTTCCGATGGTTACATCGACCAGTTCGGGGGCGACGAGGGCAAAAAATTCTCATCGAAGCAATTCAAAGAATTGCTCCTTCAAATACACGAGCAACCTATGATTCACCAACAGGAGATACTGGAAACCGAATTAGAGAAATGGAAAGGAACCGATTACTACGCAATAGATGACGTACTGGTTATCGGGTTCAAACTCAGCGGACAACCCATCAACCTTTAAAGATGATTTATATCAGCATTGGATTCGACAACCCTTTGCACTCTTTTGTTAATTTAGCACTTTATTAAATCAGGGTATATGCGCCTATACAAAACCATAGCAATCGCAATTATATTAGTAACCTGCAAAGCCATTTCGGCACAGGACTACACCCCATCGAACATATACACCAACCCCAAAGGCCAAGTTTACGTAAAGGTTGATGCGCCCATCTACTTTTTTGTATCGCCCCAAACCCAACCCAACAACTTAATTCAGATACCCAGCAACGACAGCCTGGCCAACCCCATGTACTTTGATGGCCCCGGGCGACACTACTTGGTGTACAACAACAAGCAACAAAAGGTTCGATACATGATTATTGCCGACGCCAAAGGGCCTAAAGCCTATGCCAAGGCTGAAAAAGGGTTACTATTCGGAACGAAAAACAGGCTATATGTCGATTTGGGATCATCCATAATGCTAGGCGCTACGGACGATTACTCCGGAACCAAATCCATATTTTACTCCATCAATGGATTGCCATTCCAAGAGTACACCACAAGCATTCCACTCAACGAAAAGGGGGAAACCGAGATTAAACTATTCGCCACCGATAACGTGTCGAATAGCGGCGATACCGCCACCTACAAAATAATCATTTCGCCCGAAGCGCTCTTCCAAATCAACAATATCTACTTCGAAACGGGCAGTGCAAAACTACTGCCCGAATCGCACAACAACCTGGAGGAAATGTTGCAAATAATGCAAAACTTTCCCGAACTAATGATAGATATAGGAGCACATGCCGATGCCCGGGGCTCAGCCCAATCAAACCAAAAGCTCTCGGAACGCAGGGCCAAATCGGTAGCAAAACACCTGATATCAAAAGGAATACATCCAAAGAGACTGAGAATACACGGATACGGGGACACCCGAATTATAAACACCTGCACCAAAGGGGTGTCGTGCCCCGACTCACAACACAGAGAAAACCGCAGAGTAGAATTCAAACTCTCATTGCCCAAATAATCCCATGCGTATGCCAAACCATTCCGCCAAATACACAATTGCAGTAATCCTAGCCATGTTGGCATTATCCGCATTCGGCCAGCAGGAGACCAAAATATTCCATATCGATTCCACCAAACGCCTATTTGTTGCGCCCTCGGAGTCCGTGTACATCCACATTGCAACCCAACCCGATGGGGCAAACGCAGTAAAACTAACCGGTACTAAAAACGATGGAGCGCCCTTAAAATGGAATGGACACGGGCCAATTGCAATGACCCACCTTGACCTTTACATTGGCCGTAAAATCAAATTCGAACTATTCGCCGATGGGATAGCCCCAGAATCGAGAATTATTGCAGGGCAAACAGAGCCTACGGATCCGGACAAAACCCTATACCTATCGGGCGGAACCATTATCGAGATAAATGCTACCGATGCCAACTCCGGAACGAACAAAACCTACTACTCAATAAACAATGCCCCATTCCAAGAGTACACCCAACCCATACCCTTCGCAAACGAAGGGCTATACCAGCTAAGTGTATACTCCGTTGACAACCTCGGGAACAAGGAAGACAATGTAACCCGCCAATTCATAATCGACAACACCCCTCCCAAATCTACACTCACAATAGATGGCGATAAACACGAGAGCACACTCTCGGGTCGCAGCCTGATTATACTCACCGCTAAGGATTCATTCGGTATAGATAATATTAAATACCAGATAGACTCATCGCAATTAGTGCCCTACACAAAGCCCATCCAAACGGCCAGGATAAAAGAGGGAGTTCACACATTAACCTGGTTTGCCACCGACAGGGTTGGCAATACCGAAAACAAACAATCGTTCGAATTCTTTGTAGATAAAACGCCCCCCATGGTATTTGAGGAAATCATCGGGAACTCATACATGGTTGGGGACAAAGAATTCTCGTCGGGACGGAGTCAACTGAAAGTTGCTGCTGTAGACAACAAGGCTGGGGTTAAGGAAATTTTCTACTCGCTTAACAATGGCGAATTCATTAAGTACGAAAAGCCTGTTCTGCTTTCGGATATAATGGGAACAATGAACGTTAAATCGTACGCTGTTGACAATGTTAACAACCGCAGCCAATCGGGCGCAAGCACCGAATCATTCTCAATGCCCACTATCGATATTACAGGGCCAACATTAACCTACAAACTCGATGGGCCAAAATTCTTACAAAGAGACACGATGTGGATTGGTCCATCAACAAAAATTCATATCAACGCAAAGGATGACGAGGCTGGAGTAAGCAGAGTTGTTTACAGCATAAATAAATCGGCAGAAACTTCAATGCATTCCGCTCCTTTTACAATAGAGCAAAACGGACACTTCACATATTAAATGCACTGGATCTTCGATAACGTTGACAACTGAACTTCCTTTCGTTTGAAGTTGGGGTCGACAATGTTGTCCCCTGAAATATTCTTGCATTTCAGCGTTAAACCGTGCACTGAAGCAAATAACTGAAAACAACGAAACTGTTAAAGCATGTTTACTCTTCGAGATGTTAAAGATATTCGAAGCGGCAACGGATAACCTATCGGGCGCAATTACCATTAACTACACAATTGACCAAAGGCAAACCAATTGCGTACAGGAATCCCATTGAGAAACTAACCTCTGGCAAAACCCACACAATAGAAATAATCAGGAGTTGATGGAAGTTGGGAAATAAAACCGATAAAATAATCCGGCTTTAAAGTGGAATAGCATCTTAAGTCAGAATTATTATAATATCAAGGGATGCAAAAAAGCATCCGTTTACTTACTAAATGCTTAACACAACCTTAACCTTATCCAAACATCAATCATATTTGATAAATTGGGAACTTTGTGGCAGTGTTAAATTCCCAGATTATGAATCTCAGGCGACAATACACAATTAAAAGATTGCTTTACTTTTCGGCGGTAAATCAGCTCTACATCAATAATTGCATTCACATCAATCTTCTTCATTCAGCAAAGAACCTCGGAACACTACAAAGAACTACTGCTATCGCTGGAACGGCTCAACCAGTACAACCTGACAATGCAACTGGCAAAGGATGAATTTCTATACGGCGACGCCTTTAAAAATCAACTATACAAAACAGGGAACAGTGCAAACTCCAATAGAATGGACAGTTTAATTGATAAAACCCTAACCGAGATAAACTTTACCTCGAGAACAACTTCTGACCCACAAAACAACCAGCAAGTTAAAACAACAAGTAGTTGAGTAAGGCCCATAAAAGTTTACAGGATTTCAAGGAGTTGGTAATAACACGGGGTTTAAGGATTATGGGCCAGAGGAGAGCCCGAGATATATTCACCAGGTTGAAAAACGATTAACCTTAAAATGGACTACCGGCTAATGAGCCACATGCTCATGCTCCGACGACACGAAAAGGACTACATAATCCGCCGCGATGCAGCATACCTACAAAAATTTGCTGCAACAATTGAGAAAGCCCTGCTATACGCATCAACCCATTATGGAGGGACTCAAAACGAGGTTGCACAATGCCTAATTGAGTATAGCCGGCTATTCCAGGAATACGCCAGTATCGATTCAAAAATAGGCCGCAACGACAATGAAGGAGCACTGGCCAACCTAAACAACCAAACAGCAAACTACAATCAAAGCCTAACCGAAATTAACAACCTGCTGACCAATAAAATCAGGAAGAATAGTTACAAAGCGCACATCACAATGCTTATGCTAATTATCACCATATCAACAATCGTACTATTCCTATTCGCCCGCATCGGCCAACACATCACCAAAACCATAAAATCGATTCAGGCAACCATAAAAAAATTGGGCAAGGGGGAACTTCCAAACCCCATCAAGGTGAAGGGACACGACGAATTTGCCACAATGGAACACTCCATAAACGATTTAACCATAGCCCTCCGCAACACCCGCGATTTTGCCAACGAGGTAGGAAACGGAAATTTCTACTCCGAGGTAAATGTTTTTGGTAATACAGGCGAGCTGGGCTCCGGGCTACTCGAAATGAGAAAAAAACTTATGGAGGTAGCCATTGAGCAAGAAAAGAATATCAAAGAAAACCAGCGCCGCAGCTGGCTCAACGAAAGTTTAGCCAAAGCATCGGACTTACTCCGCACCAACCATAGCGATACCGCAGCCCTATGCTTTGAGTTTATACGGTTCGCCATAAAAAGCACCGATGCGCTGCAAGGCGGAATATTCCTGATTAACACCGACGAAGGGGATGGCAAAGAATACTTGGATTTAATAGCATCGTACGCTTACGATCGCAGGAAGTACATCACAAAACGCTACGAGAAATACGAAGGTATTATCGGCTCGTGCCTTTACGAGCAGGATGTTGTGTTCCTTACCGACATTCCAAAAGATTACACCCACCTTACAACTGGCCTGGGCATTGGCAATCCAACATGCGTGGTTCTCATCCCATTGCTAACCGAAATGGACGAGATACTGGGAGTTATGGAAATTGCAAGCCATAAAATTATTGACGAAATACAAATTGAATTCCTCCGTAAAGGGTGCGTAAACCTGGCATCGTCCATCAAGTTTTTCAATATGATCAGGGAGAACGAAAAAATTATCGCGCAGATGAAATTGCAAACCGAGGAACTAATGTCGAGCGAGGAGGAGTTAAAACAAAACATGGAGGAATTGAAAGCCACCCGCGAGGATATGGAGCGCCGCGAAGAGGAACTCCTAGATGAAATTAAGGAGTTAAACCACAAACTGCACTCCCCCGATTTTGAAATTAAAACCCTGATCAGGAATTAACACTTCGCACCATCAGAACCTAAGAATATATTCACCGATGACAGTCCGCCCATCCAACCGGTAATCGAATGGGTACTGGTTATTTTTAGGGATATACCGCTCCGAGTTGAACACATTTCGAACCGAAATGCTAAACTCCGACTTTCGGGTTAACTGATAGGCTGCCCTCGCATCCATGGAAAACCATCCGTCCACATAGGTTGAAGGGCGATAACTGTTCATCCCATCAAACTGATCGGACTCTCTCCGGTACGCCTTATTCTGGTAGTAGCCCAAGGCAGACAAACAAACCCCGTTGAATTTATACATTGCGCCCAACTTCAGGAGCAGCGATGGAGCCCATGTTACCTTCGATTTACTAAGCGCGACAGTGCTATCAAGAATTTCCTCATCGAATCGGTGCGAATACGAAAAATTGGTAAAGCCCGTAAAATGCTTTTGGGCATACTGAGCCGCAAACTCAACACCGCAAGTTTTTAGAGTATAAATATTCGCGCTTAGGTTCTTATTCACCACACTATAGGCAATTTGATTCTCGAAACTCATTAAAAATCCATTCAACCGCATGTTAAACCCGGACAAAGGCTCCCAAACAAACCCCAAATCAAAATTGGTAAGCAATTCGGGCTTAAGCTCATGGATATTGGAAGATAAAGTAAAAGTGTTGAAACCAAACAGTTCGGTAGGCGCAGGGGTACGAAATGCTTTGCCATATATAGCCTTTAGAACAAACTGGTTGGACAATGAGTACACAAATGCTACCCGAGGCGTAAACATCTGAAAATTTTTCGATTTCACAGGATGCGAAGGGATTAGCAAATCGTCGTAATCAAAAAACATTCTATCGTAGCGTCCGCTAAGCGTAATCTGCAATTTTTTTAAAAATTTAGGCGACAAATATTGGGCATAAACAGCAACATTGTGCACTGGCCTATCTACCACAAACTCGAGCCAAGGTTTCAAACTATAAAATGTCTGATTGGATGGATCGCTCCACGTATCCATATCAATATTTGCATAATGCTCATCATCACCATTATAAAAAAAGATGGAATTCTCAACGCCAATTATAATGCTATTTTTCTCATGGGTAAGGCTCACCTGTGCGCGGGTAAACAAATCGTAAGCCTTGGTTTTGAGATACTCCGAAACACCATCGGGGTAGTATCCGTTGAGGGCGCCACTATTATAGTACCGCATACTCCAATCGATTCCGTGAACCTGAAACCGAGAGGCAACCTCATAGTTAAATCGCTTACCCAGCCGTAAGGGGGCGTACCTTAAGGCGAATATCCGACGGTACTCCTTCATATCCTCGGGCCGATCGGGAATAATGAAAAGCCAACCATGACCAGTCTGAAAATCCCAGTTTTGCTGATGGAACTGAAACATCAAACCGTTGTACTTACCCTTTCCGTAGAACTTAGTAAAAAAGTAGGAACAACTCCGGGTGTCGTTAGTTTTAAACCGCATCAGGCTCCCATGCGCATCGGTTCGTCCCGACGCATCAAACGAGAGGTACTCGTTTCCATTGGTCGACATCCCGGCATAAGATGCCACTACCCCAAAATCGGTATTCTCCACCCCAGTTACCATATCGTAATACTGATACCCAGCGGACCCCAAGCGTAAATTAGCCCACCCCACCCCATTAATATCGGGAACCGTAAATGTATTTAGCGCAACAACCCCATTCATTGCATTGGAACCGTATAGGGCTCCGCCGGGACCAAAAACCACCTCCACGGAATTCATGTAGGTAACCGGTGTGATATCCCAGGAGTAGGCAGTTCCGTACAGATTATCGTTAAAGGGAATTCCATCAATCAGCATGAGGATATGGTTATTGTTCCACCCCTCGAACATCCCGCGAAAACCAACGGTCCGACGCTCGTAGTCCTGCGTTACAAAGAAACCCGGCTGAAACGACAGTATGTCGTTAATTGACTGCAACCCCATCCCCCTGATAATATCATTCGGAATAACAGAAACCACATTGGAGGCCTCGGCCTGTTTTTGCTCAAACTTTGCTGAAGAGTAAACGGGAATGTTGATTAACTCCTCGAGGCTAAGTTGAAAAATCCTAGCAGAATTTATTGTATCCAAGTTGAACTGAGCAACCGCTTGCCTGCCCAACCCAACCCAGAAAACCACAAACACCAACATCCTGACAACCAGCCTACTCATTGACATCAACATTACTTTTACCCAATACAATTTACGGAAAAATGAGTCGAACCGAAACAAAAAACAATAAGAATTTTTGGAAAAAACGGGTGAAATAGGAATCCACAATTACCAAAGACAATAACTACCAACACACTTAATTTAACCTTAATTATGAAAGAGTAACAAAAAGTTAACATGTAAACACGAAACCGAGGGAACATTTTTTACTAATTTTGTTTCCTCAGTTTTCAATAAACCCCATGAGCAGAGAACTTAAACATATAGTAGAAAAAACACATGCGCTGTACTTAAAATGCGGTATAAAAAGCGTTACCATGGACGACGTTGCTACGCATCTGGGGATCTCAAAAAAAACGTTGTACAAATACGTTACCGACAAGGATGACTTGGTAAGCAAAGTGGTGGACATGCAAATAGATGCATTTAAAGATCAAATAACATGCGAAAAAGACCCATCGAGGAACGCCATTGAGGAACTGCTTAGGATTAGCAAAATAGTAAACAAACGGCTCAAGAGCATGAACCCCATCACTTTCCACGACCTAAAGCGCTACTACCCAGCACACTTCAAACGATTTGCAGAAATACGTTACGAAAAACTATACAAAAACATCGCACAGAATGTACGCCAAGGGAAACTCGAGGGAATATACAGACAGGATCTTGACGAAAATATAATAGCAAAACTGCACCTATCGAGAATAGAGAACACAATTGACAATGATTTTTTCAGCATAGAGGAGTTCACATCAAACGCCTTCTTTCAAGAGATATTTATATACCACATACGGGGCATAGCCAACGAAAAAGGGATCGAATTCCTTGAGAATAAACTACAGAATTTTGACATAGAGGATTTAAACAGTTTATAGTGCAAATATTTAACACTTTACCACATGAAATGGATTTATAACGGATTACTTGTATTAATTGGGGTTTCGTGTTCAACATACACCTTTAGCCAGGAAATGAAGAGCGACACACTACGACTTTCGTTAACCGATGCGCAATGCTATGCACTTCAGTACAACAGGTCTGTTCAATCGGCTAAAATCGATGTGGAATCGGCCAAGAAGAAAGTTTGGGAAACCACAGCCATTGGTTTGCCTCAGGTAAGCCTATCGGCCAACTACCAGCACATCTTTAAAGTTCCAGAATTCAGTTTCCCGATGGCAGGCTTATCGCCATCGCCACTACCCCAAATACCCGATCTTCAGCAGCAAGAAATTGCACCTGGGCTGTATCAGTACTACATGCCTGGCGAAAAAATGAGTATGGCAGTAAAAAACAACACCACGTTCGATTTAACAGTATCGCAACTAATCTTCAGCGGCGAGTACATTGTTGGACTTCAAGCATCAAAGGTTTTCAAACAATTATCGGAAAAAAGTTTGGTCCGAACCGAAAACCAAACCATGGAAAGCGTAACCAATTCGTACTATATGATTCAGGTTGTGGAAGAAAACATCTCGGTTTTAAACCAAAGCCTAGAGGCTATGAATAAAACATACAACGACCTAGCAAAGATGAACGAAGTGGGTTTTAATGAGGAGACAGATGTTGATCAGATCAAAATCAACAAAACCAATATCGAAACGCTAATAAACTCGCTAAATGCTCAAAAGGAGATACTCACAAAACTTCTTAAGCTACAGCTGGGTCTTGATTTCGCCCAACCCATTGCCCTAACCGAACGCTTACCCGAAGTTATCGAAAAATGCAATCTGGGATTTGTTGGCACGCAGGAGTTCTATGTCGAAAATACCGTTGACATGCAGCTTACAGATACCCAAGTTAAACTTTCCGAATTAAGCTTAAAGAGAGAGAGAGCGACATTCCTACCAACAATATCGGGCTTTTACAAACATCAAGAACAACTAAACGAGCCCTCGTTCAACTTTGCAATGAAAGATATCGCAGGCGTATCCATTAACCTCCCAATATTCTCGAGTGGGATGCGACAAGCCAAAGTGAGCCAAGCAAAGCTATCGCTAAAACAATCGCAACTCAACAAAACCAACATTGAGCAATCGTTGATAATGGAATACGACCAAGCTAAAAGCGATTACATAACCGCATTCAGCAACTTCAACATGAACAAGGAGAGCATGGCTCTGAGCAAGAAAATATACGACAAAACCATAATTAAGTACACCGAGGGGGTTGCCTCAAGCTTTGAACTAACACAGAACCAAGGGCAGTACTTAACAGCACAATCGAACTACTACAACTCGATGCTGCAACTGCTGCAAAGCAAAACAAAACTCGATAGAATTTTGAAAAAATATGAAACACCCACTAAAGTAAGTTTGCATAAGCACTTATGAACAACCGAGGACTTTTTACGAGCTGGGCGAAGCCAAAATTTGGGTGTTCCATCCGACCAATAAAAACTGTTGAAATCGAAAATGTAAAGCATTAATAATTAGCTAACAAAACATTTCGCACGGGCAAAAACCAATAATAATGATAACAATATAACACTAAATAACTTATGAGAGCAATTCAGATAGTAGCAACTACTGCAATAGTATTCGGGATTCTTTCATGTGGCTCGGACAAAAAAGCCGAACTTACGAAGCTGAAAGATCAACAAAACCAAATTGCAGAAAAAATCAAGGAGCTCGAAGCCGCCATTAAAGCAGAGGGCGACTCCACCACAAGCCACGACAAAGCAACATTTGTAGGAATTACGGAGATAAAACCAACCGAGTTCAACCACTACGTAAGAGTGCAGGGATTGTTGGATGGCGACCAAAACGTTGCGGTTATTGCCGAAGCGCCCGGCACAATAGCTGCAAAATACGCCGATGTGGGGCAACGCGTAACCAAAGGACAAACACTAGCCCAAATTGACGATGCGCAATACAAAAGCCAACTACAAAGCTTGGAATCGCAATACAAACTTGCCGAGGATGTTTTCAACAAACAGAAAAAGTTGTGGGATCAAAAAATTGGTAGCGAACTCCAGTATCTGCAAGCCAAAACCAACAAGGAATCGTTGGAACAACAAATAGCATCGCTAAAACAACAGGTTGATAAATTCAAAATCAAATCGCCCATAGCCGGAACAATTGAGGAGTGCAACATCAAGATTGGGGGAATTGTTTCGCCCGACCCACGGCTAGTGGCCTACCGGGTTGTTGCCTTCAACAGTTTACGGGTTAAAGCCGAGGTATCCGAGGCCTACTCTGCCCGGGTTAAAAAAGGCGACAAACTCATCGTTCAGTTCCCCGATGCCAACAAAGAAATTGCATCGACTGTTGATTTTGTGAGCAACTACATCAACCCGGTTAACAGATCCTTCTCCATCGAAACAAAAATAAACAGCAACAGCCCCGACCTTAAAGCCAATATGGTATCGATTATCCAAATCAACGACTACCAAAACAAGAATGCCATAACCCTCTCGATGAATACCATACAACAGGACAGCAACGGATCGTATGTTTATGTTCTAAAACAAAAAGGGAATGGATGGGTAGCCTCAAAACAAATGGTAAAAATTGGGCAAAGCTACAACGGAATTGCCGAGGTGGTTAGCGGGTTAACCGTTGGCGAAAAGGTTATCACCACAGGATTTCAAGAATTAATCGATGGCGAATCGGTGCGATTTTAATTTGTATAATTGATTAATGGGATAAAACTAAACCCATGGAAAAGAAATTTAAAGAATTCTTTGTTACCAGCTGGGCCATAGACAATAAAATAAGTGTTTATGTGCTGGTTTTCATAATCTCCGTATTTGGGATAATTAATTACCTAACAATACCCAAGGAACAAATGCCCGAGGTTGAGATTCCTATGATCATTGTGAACTCAATCTACCCCGGCACATCGCCGGTTGACATGGAGAACCTGGTTACGCGCCCCTTGGAAAAAAACATAAAATCCATTAGCGGCGTTAAAAAAATATCGTCGCGCTCGGTACAAGACTTTTCGGCCATCATTGTTGAATTCAACACCGATGTTGAGCTAAAGGATGCCAAGCAAAAGGTTAACGATGCGGTGGATAAAACCAAAAAGGACCTACCTACCGACGAGCTATTTGTAGAACCCGTAGTGGCCGAAGTGGAGCTAAGCGAAATCCCCATCATGACCATCAACCTGTCGGGCGACATGCCACTTGACAAGCTGAAGAAATACGCCGACGACATGCAGGATCGGATTGAAGGGCTTAAGGAAATTACCCGGGTTGATATTGTGGGGGCACTCGATCGCGAAATACAGATAGACATTGATATGTACAGAATGCGCGCGGCAAGCCTAACATTCAGGGATGTTGAACAGGCCGTAAGCTACGACAACATGACCGTATCGGGCGGCAATATCGACCTGCAAGGGATGAGCCGCTCCATCCGTATTATTGGAGAATTCAAGAGCGTTGAAGACGTGATGAATATCGTGGTTAACTCAGCAAGCGGCGCTCAGGTTAAACTCAAGGATATCGCCAGGGTAAAAGATGGATTCAAAAAGGTGGAGAGCTTTGCCCGTTTCGATGGCAAAAACGTTGTCAACCTCAATGTTATTAAGAAAAGCGGACAGAACCTGCTCGACGCATCGGATCAAATAAAGGCAATAAAGGACGATATGTCGAAGAGTATATTCCCAGCCAACCTAGCAGTTGAGATCACCGGCGACCAATCGCACTACACCCGTAACACCCTGAACGAGCTGAACAACACAATTATCATCGGGTTTGTGTTGGTTACCATTGTGTTGATGTTTTTTATGGGCCTTGTAAACTCACTATTTGTGGCGCTATCGGTACCACTATCAATGGCCTTAGCATACATAGTGCTACCGCACATGGACTTTACGATGAACATGCTTGTAATGTTCTCATTCATATTCGCCCTGGGGATAGTGGTTGACGATGCCATTGTGGTTATCGAGAATACGCACCGTATTTTCAAAAAAACCAACATGGACATAAAAACATCAGCCAAATATGCTGCAGGCGAAGTATTCATCCCAATTCTATCGGGAACACTCACCACGCTAGCACCATTCTTCCCGCTGGCATTTTGGCCAGGAGTTGTGGGCGAGTTTATGAGTTACATCCCAATAACCCTAATGTTAACGCTATTCGCATCGCTGGTGGTAGCCTACTTCTTCAACCCCGTTTTTGCAGTTGATTTTATGAAGCACGACGAGGGCGAACATCCCATCCCCCGAAAAAAACTTTACAGGATACTGCTATTCCTAGGCATAGGCGCCGTACTGCTATACATTGCGGGGTTCTTTGGCATTGCAAACTTTGTAGTTTTAATGGGAATCATAATTGGGCTACACAATCTGTACGGATTTAAGATGCTGAGAAATTTCCAGCACAGATTTATCCCAGCCATGATGCGCCGTTACGAAAATCTACTCAAATGGGTACTGGAAGGCAAACGCCCCGCAAAGCTGATGTGGGGAATGATCGCACTATTCATTGTTACCCTGATTCTGAACAACATCGTTCACACCCCCGTTGTATTTTTCCCCGACAACGAGCCCAACACCATTAACACCTACATCAAAATGCCGGTGGGTACCGATATCAACACAACGGATTCCGTTGCTAAAATTGTTGAAAAAAGAGTGGTTTCGGTTCTAGGCACAAACAACCCAATTGTCGAATCCATCGTAACAAACGTGGCATTCTCCGCATCGGAAGACGAATTCGACAACTTCACCAAGTTGTCGCACCTGGCAAAGGTCGCAGTTAACTTTGTAGAACACGCCAAACGCCAAGGGCAAAGTACAAACGTTTACCTCGGCGAAATTCGCAAATCGGTAAGGGACATCCCCGGAGCCGAAATAGTGGTGGACAAAAACCAGATGGGGCCACCCACCGGGAAACCCATCAACATTGAGATTTCGGGCGAAAACTTGGAGGAACTGGTTAAAACAACCAACCGATTCAAACGCCATATCGACTCGTTGGGCATTGCCGGAATTGAAGACCTAAAATCGGATTTTGCCACCACCAAACCGGAGATTATTATCAACCTCGATAGAGAACGGGCAAACCTGGAAGGTATTTCGGCCGGAATGGTCGGGGGAACCATCCGAACAGCGCTATTCGGAAGCGAAATATCGAAATACCGCGAGGGCGAAGAACAGTACCCCATTATGCTTCGATTCGAGGAGAGCCAGAGGAACGATATTGAGCAACTACTAAACCTCCCCATCACCTACCGCGACATGAACAGCGGGATTCTCCGACAAATCCCGCTCTCATCGGTGGCCAAGGTCGATTACGTAAACAGCTATGGGCAAATCAACAGGCTTAACCTAAAACGTGTGATCACGCTATCGTCGAACGTACTGGATGGCTACACCGCCAACGAGATTATCCCGCAAATCTACAAAGCAATTCCTGCCTTCGATAAGGCCACCAATATCGATATAAAAATCACCGGCGAGCAAGAGGACCAACAAGAATCGATGGCTTTCCTGATGAATGCCATGCTACTGGCGCTCTTCCTAATCATGTTCATCTTGGTAACCCAGTTCAACTCCATGTCGAAACCCATAATTATCATCTCGGAAGTAGTATTCAGCATAATTGGAGTACTCCTGGGCTACATGCTTTTCGACATGACAATTTCGATCATTATGACCGGGATGGGAATTGTTGCCCTGGCCGGAATTGTTGTTCGCAACGGAATCCTGCTGGTGGAGTTCACCGATGTTTTAATAGCAAAAGGGATGAAAACGCGCGATGCAATTGTTGAAGCTGGTAAAACACGTATAACCCCTGTTATACTTACCGCAACAGCAACAATACTCGGGCTAGTACCTCTTGCAATAGGTATGAACATTAACTTTGTAACGTTCTTCACAGAGCTAAACCCGCACATACATTTTGGCGGCGACAACGTGGCCTTTTTCGGGCCACTGTCCTGGACAATCATCTTCGGGCTAAGCTTTGCAACATTTCTTACATTGATACTAATTCCGGTTATGTACTACTTAATCCATGTACGATCGGTACGCACAAAACGCCGAAAATCGAACAGAATTGCCAAAAAGGTAAACTTCAAAGAACTATACTAAGGCCATTGAATACGCTCAGAAAAGCCGCCTTGGTGCGGCTTTTCTGATTACACCCTCACCCCCTTACAAGAACTCTATATCTTCCAGGGTTTAAAATCAGTTAAACCAAACACAACAGTAAAAGTCAATAATCACGATTCTAACACCTAATGTCCTAAATCAAATTGTTCAATCGAAAATATCGTGTAAATTTGCACGATTTCAAAACAAATAATACAAATGGCAATACTAGAAGAACTTAGCGAACAGGAGATTATCCGTCGGCAATCGCTGGACGAGTTGCGCAAGCTGGGGATCGACCCCTACCCTGCCGCAATGTACCCGGTAACGCAAACCACCGACGACATTATCGCCAACTTTGAGAGCATGAGTTCCCAGCAGGCCAATGTTTGCGTGGCTGGCCGCATTATGGCTCGCCGCATTATGGGAAGCGCCTCATTCTTTGAACTACAGGACGAAAAAGGGAAAATCCAAGTTTACGTCAAACGCGATGATATTTGCCCTGGCGAGGATAAAACGCTTTACAACACAGTATTTAAGCGCCTTTTGGACATTGGCGACATTGTAGGTGTTAAAGGATTTGTGTTCCGCACCCAAATGGGCGAAGAGTCGGTTCACGCTCAGGAGTTAACACTTCTGTCAAAATCCATCAGACCACTTCCAATTGTTAAGGAGAAGGACGGTCAGGTTTTCGATGCGGTTACCGATGCCGAGCTGCGCTACCGTCAGCGTTACGTTGACTTGGTGGTTAACCCTCAGGTGCGCGACACATTCGTTAAGCGCTCCAAGATTATCAACACCATGCGCGATTTCTTCAACTCCAAGGGCTACCTCGAGGTTGAAACCCCAATACTACAGCCAATTCCGGGTGGTGCCACGGCACGTCCGTTTATGACACACCACAACGCGCTGGATATTCCACTGTACCTGCGAATAGCCAACGAGCTATACCTAAAACGCCTTATTGTTGGTGGATTTGATGGTGTTTACGAGTTTGCCAAGGATTTCCGCAACGAGGGAATGGATCGCACCCACAACCCTGAGTTCACCGTAATGGAAATTTACGTGGCCTACAAGGATTACTTCTGGATGATGGAGTTTACCGAGGAGATGCTCGAGCGCGTTGCGCTTGCACTGCACGGAACAACCAAAGTTACCATTGGCGACAAGGAGGTTGACTTTAAGCGCCCATTCCGACGCCTAACCATGACCGATGCAATAAAAGAGCATACAGGAGTTGATATCACCGGGAAAACCGAGGACGAGTTACGCCAAATCTGCAAGGATTTGGGCATTGATGCCGACGAAACAATGGGTAAAGGCAAACTGATTGATGCAATATTTGGCGAAAAGTGCGAGCATCACATGATTCAGCCCACATTCATTATGGATTACCCAATTGAGATGTCGCCACTATGCAAGCGTCACCGCAGCAATCCGGAGTTAACCGAGCGCTTTGAGCTGATGGTTAACGGCAAGGAGCTCTGCAACGCCTACAGCGAGCTAAACGACCCAATCGACCAGATGGATCGTTTCCAGGATCAGCTTCGCCTGAGCGAGAAGGGCGACGACGAGGCCATGTTCATCGATCAGGACTTTGTCCGCGCCCTGGAGTACGGTATGCCCACCTGCTCGGGTATGGGAATTGGGATCGACCGCCTAACCATGTTCATGACCAACCAACCATCCATACAGGATGTGCTATTCTTCCCACAGATGCGCCCCGAAAAAAAGGCGCAGAAGGATTCGCCTGAGGCTTATGCACAAAAAGGCATCGCCGCAGAGTGGGTTCCCATACTGCAAAAAATGGGGTTCAACACCGTGGCGTCGCTGGTAAATGTAGCGCCGGGCAAACTCTTCAACGACATCTGCGGATTCAACAAGAAGAACAAGCTTGGCCTATCAAATCCAAGCATGGATGATGTGAAACGCTGGGTAGAGCAATAGATTTAACTATAATAGCAATTGAAAGGGGGAGCCAGTTTGGAACTGGCTCCCCTTTGGTTTTCAATACAGAGCATATAACTACCGAAATAAAATATCAACTTTATCTATTGCAATTGTTTAACTATTTCATACTTTTATGCACCCATACGGCAGTATCGATTCACCCACTGGTAAACTATTGGTATATTTAACTTGTGATGAATAAGGCATAATGGGGGTATGAATAAGCAAGTTACCCAGCATAATAATAAAACCGATGAGAACAACTTTAAACAGGAACATGAATACCAACATTTAAAATCAGATTAATGAAAACCAAAAAAAAATTCAATTCACCCTACTAGTAGCGGTAGGAATGATGACATTTTTCGCAAGTAGCTGCAAGAAAGATGACCCAATTGCAAAAAACGACCCAATAATTACGTGGTCAAATCCGGCAGATATTACCGTTGGAACAACGCTGAGTGCCGCCCAGCTGAATGCCACAGCCGATGTGCCCGGAACCTTTGTTTATACACCGGCAATTGGAGCAAGCCTCGCTGCTGGAGCCAATCAGGTTTTGAAAGTGGATTTTACACCCACCGATTTGTCTGCATACAATGCCGTAAGCAAAACTGTTAAAATAAATGTTGTTTACTTCCTAACAGCCGACATCCCCGCAGGCACATTTACCATGGGTAGCCCCGACAGCGAAGTAGACAGAAGCGGTGATGAAGCGCAATACCCGGTAACGCTCACAGCCTTTCGCATGAGCAAGTACGAGATTACCAATGCCCAGTATGCCGCTTTCTTGAATGCCAAAAGCATTGGTAGCGATGGATTGTATGCAGCAGGTGCATATCCTACAGAAAAATTAATTTATGCCAGCAGTGGGAGCTACGACTGGGGTTTGCATTACAACACCGACAGATGGGAGCCGGTTGCAGGCTACGAAAATCATCCTGTTATATACGTAACATGGTACGGGGCCACCGAGTTTGCCACCTACGCAGGCGGCACTTTGCCCACCGAGGCACAATGGGAGTATGCCTGCCGGGCAGGTACTGCTACACCTTTTAATACCGGTGATTTTTTAACCAACCTGCAAGCCAATTACCGTTGGACATACCCGTACAATGGGGGCACCAACACCACAACCACTCACCCTGCCAAAACCCAAGCAGTAGGCACTTACGCTGCCAATGCCTGGGGGCTTCACGATATGCACGGCAATGTGTGGGAATGGTGCGCTGACTGGTACGGCCCTTATCCAACGGTGGCCCAGACCAACCCTACAGGTGCTACATCGGGCTCGTACCGCGCGATTCGTGGCGGCGGCTGGTACTCCGATGCTCGGCATTGCCGTTCTGCTTTTCGCCGCAACTTCTACCCCATCAACTACTTCAATATTGGGTTTCGCGTTGTCCTCGTCCCGTAGCTCAAAGCCACCGATGGATTTCTGAGAAAGTGAACCAACCTGCCTCCATTATCCACCATGCTTCGCCAGCACAGCATAAGCCTGGTGGATAGAATAGTTTTTTTAGCAACGCCCGGCCAGTAGCAGCACATCGAAAACCGGGCATTTTTTAACACATTGATAGACAAGAAGAAATGTCGAATTAGGAGTGTTGCTAATATTAAATTATGCCAGCGGCATCAAATGTTTATAGAAATTCATTGAGAGTAAAAAAAATTCGACTCCAGCTGGAGCCGAATTTCTAAATATCATCATTGCTATAAACATTCAAACCCTCCGGGTTTGTAACTATTCGCTCATTATCGCTTATGCGCCTAATAATAAAAAACTTAATCAGGTTATGACTACTAAATGCTAATGGTTTACTTTTACGAAAAGACTAACGAACGATTTAAATCGAGTAGGTAAGGGGGAACCTCACCCCCAAAGAAAATGTCAACATAAAACATGACCTTTTGTACTATCCCATTACGGGCAATCTTACTGTTACCGTTGTGCCATGCCCAACCTTTGAGTCGAACTCAATTGTACCCAACATCTCCTTAATAATATCGTAGGTAATTGTAAGGCCAAGGCCTGTACCCTTTCCGGGATCCTTAGTGGTATAGAACGGATCGAAAATTTGCGATAGAGAATCGGCGTTAATTCCACAACCCGAATCGGCTATTCGGATCTCAACAAAACCATCAACAATCATTGTTTCAATTGCGATAGCACCATCACCATCGATTGCCTGAATAGAGTTGGATAGAATATTGAATATTGCCTGATGCAACTTCCCCTCGTTTCCACGTACAAAAATATCCTCAACCGCATATCTTTTTTCAACAGCAATCCTATTCATCAGCTGAATATTCAGCACCGATAGACAATTGTTGATAACGGCATGCACATCGCACCGCTCATCGGCATTGTTGGATTGGCGGCCAAACCGGTTTAACCCTCGAATTATTTCGGCAGCTCGTTGCACCCCGGTATTAATGGCATCGATAAAGGGCTCGAGGTTTTTAGAATGATCCCCCACATTGGTTTTAATATAATCGTCGATGGCGTAAACCCCGCCTGCAATGTAGTTCAAAGGGTTATTAATTTCGTGGGCAACACCCGAGGCCATCACCCCCAGCGAGGCCATTTTCTCGGTTTGCACCAGTTGCTTTTGTGTTTTACGCAGCTCCTCAAGGGTACGCTCCAACTCCTCGCGCTGCGAGTGCAACTCCTCGTTTATGGATATCAATTCCTCGTTGGCCGTTGCCAATTCCTCGGTTCGCTCCTTCACCAACATCTCCAAATGATCGCGGTACTTCTCCAGCTCCAACTCAATCCTTTTACGCTCGGTAACATTAACCGTAGATGTTAAAACGGCTACCCGATCGAGCAGCTGCACCACCCGGCTCGAGTAGTAAAGAAAAACATCTTGCTGCAACCTATTCCGAAACCGCAACTCCATATTCTTTACCATCCCCGATTCCGAGAGTCGGTGCTGCAATGTGGATTTAAACTCGGAATCGATGGAAATATCCACCTCATCAATCGTTCGCCCGATCACCTCGTGCGGTTCCAAACCGGTTTCCTGTGTAAACGTTTGGTTTACCAATAAGAACTTGCCATCCATGTCGGTAATGGTAACCGCATTGGGCATAAACTCTATTGCTGTTCTGAATAATTCTTCACTTCGTTTCAACGCATTTTCGTACTCCTTCCGCTGCGTGATATCGATTACGGTACCACGAACACCCATAACCTTACCATCCTCAACAATTGCACTGGTAAAAATTTGAACAGGGAATGTTGATCCATCCTTACGCAGCGCGGTATAATCGCGGCCTGGTGATGGTTTACCTGCCACAACCAGCCTTATTCCCTCAATAACCGCCGGGCGCTCCTCGGGAACAATCATATCGAGCATGAAAGCCCCCTGCAAAAGATCTTCCTCGGTATACCCAAAAAGGGCAAAACCGGTTTTATTGACATACAGGAACCGTCCGGATAAGTCGGCCTCAAAAACCGACTGTGGCAACAAGTCGGCGAGCTCGCGGTAGCGCTTCTCGCTCCTGGCCAATGCAATTTCCACTTCGCGCCGCGCCCTAATATCCTCGTCGGCCCGATCCAATGCCCGTTTATTAATCCTAAAAATATTGTACCCAACCAACCCCAGAAACACAAACGAAACAACCGAATCGAGCAGAAAACTAAGGATTGAAGAGGTACTCAACCCCATCTCGTCCTTAAACAGAACGGACAACGCAATCACCATCAAAATATTCGCCAGCGAAAACACGAAAATCCCATAGCTATGCCTTCTTGAGATTAAAGGCATCATCGACAATACCGCAAAGGCAAAGAAGATTGTATCGAGCCGTCCGGGCGCATCGCTTTTATCAAAAACCACCACTAACCAAACAGCAACCAACCCCGATATAATCATCAGGTACGAGGCCGCGACATAGTAACCTTTCGACAAGATCACCGAACAACACAGGAAAACAAAGAAAGCCACAATTTGTGGAGCCAGAACAGGAAGGTAGGGTCTTCCGTAAACAGGAATCAAAATCTGAACATAAATAGTGGACAGCACCAACGCTGCCATGGTGAACACAAGGATAATCGACAGATAAAAAACAAACTTAGCCTTCTCCTGTATTACATAATCCGACTGCCTATAGCAACTAAGCGCACCCGGAAGCCCATTATTGCTCCGGTTGGGCAAAAAAAATCCGAGGACATTCCTCAAATATGATAAAATTAAAGCCATAAACACCACCGAATTAATTAAACAAGATGACAAAAAAACAGCAAAAAGTCAACATTAAAAGCATTTTTCACATCAAACCCTGACCATAGGACAGAACTCCAATACATCAAACATCTCAAAACAAGAGCAAACCAGACCATATCAGGAATAGGTCTGGAATTTTCGAAAATGTTTATAATTATCCTCAGATAAAATGGCAACAAAAACAAAAACAAATCTAAATTTGTAACCATGTATAACGTTGTTTAATATGGTTATAAAATGAAGGAGTATTACTCAATAGCAGAGGTTGCCGATTTACTTTCGGTTAGCAAGGAAACATTACGACGCTGGGATAGGAACGGAAAACTTACCGCAGTTCGCGAGCCAATGAGTAATTACCGGGTTTACCATAAAAATCAGCTAAAGATTTTTGACAGCCTCGACTTCCTATTCACCCCATCGGAAAGCGAAAATGCAACAACACCCAACCGCGATTTCAACTCCATTGAACTATTTGCGGGAGCTGGTGGCTTGGCCATCGGGCTCGAAAAAGCGGGCATAAAATGTTTAGCACTCAACGAATTCGACCATTGGGCCTGTGAAACATTGAGGAAGAATCGCCCCGACTGGAATGTTATTGAGGATGATGTACGAAACGTTTCCTTCGCAAATCTTAACGGCAACGTGGATATTGTTACCGGGGGATTTCCGTGCCAAGCCTTCAGCTATGCCGGGAAAAATTAGGCCTTAACGATGCGCGGGGTACACTATTCTACGAATTTGCGAGGGTGGTACAGGAAACAATGCCGGCCATCTGCATAGGTGAGAATGTAAGGGGATTGCTTACCCACGAAAACGGGAGAACAATTGAAGGCATGATATCGATTCTCGACGAGATTGGGTACAATGTAATTACACCCCGCATTTTTAAAACCATTTTCTATAAAGTACCGCAAAAAAGGGAACGAGTCCTGATTGTTGGGATTCGAAAAGACCTAAACCATCAACTATTCGAATTCCCCAAGCCCTTCAAAAAAGTTTACACGCTTAAAGATGCCCTTAAGAAAGGCGAACTATACGATTGCGATGTTCCGGAATCGGCCGGATCGAAATACCCTAAGAGCAAAAAAGATGTTCTGGATTTAGTCCCCGAGGGTGGCTACTGGCGCGATTTGCCAATGGATATACAGAGAAAATACATGGGAGCCAGTTTTTACCTAGGAGGAGGAAAAACTGGGATGGCGCGGCGCATGAGCTGGGCCGAACCCAGCTTAACGCTAACCTGCAGCCCGGCACAAAAACAAACGGAACGCTGCCACCCCGAAGAAACCAGGCCATTTACCGTTAGGGAATACGCCCGAATCCAAACCTTCCCCGACGAATGGGCTTTCGCTGGCTCGGTATCGCAACAATACAAACAGATTGGAAATGCTGTTCCGGTTAATTTTGCCAAAGAAGTTGGCTACTCAATTATACGATTCTTAAATAAAATTTACCCAAAACAGTACCCGGTTTAAGCCTGAGGTACAAAGTTTTGGCGTATAAATAGGCAAACTATCCACATTAATCGGAAAGCACTACTGACACTACAACATGGTTATAAAATCACGATTTTCGTTCCACCGCCTTAGGATCCAGCGCATCCTGCAAGCTATTCCCCAGCAAATTGAACGCTAGCACAAGCAGCATAATTGCCACACCGGGCAGTATGGCAAGGTAAGCCTTATCCATTATGATATAGCCATAATGATCCTTTATCATTGTTCCCCACGATGGAATTGGAGGCTGAACGCCTATTCCAAGGAAGCTTAAGCCGGCTTCGAGCAAAATTGCTGTGGCGAAATTGCTCGCCGAAACTATTATGATTGGCCCAAATATATTGGGGAGGATGTGCCGGAATATTATCCTCCATCGGCTAAAGCCAAGAACCGTTGCAGCCTCAACAAACTCTTTCTCGCGGATCGATAGCACCTGTCCGCGAACCACGCGCGCCATGTCAACCCACATGGTTAATCCTACAGCCACAAATATCTGCCAAAAACCCTTTCCAATAACCATGGTGAGTGCAATAACCATTAACAGGGTTGGAACGCTCCACACCACATTGATAAACCACATAATAACATCGTCAATCCAACCGCGGATAAAACCCGCCAATGCGCCCAGCACTATTCCAATTATCAACGCAATGCCTACCGCAATAAAACCAACCGATAGCGAAACACGTGCACCAATAATCAGCCGGCTTAGCAAATCGCGGCCAAAGCGATCGGTGCCCAGCAAAAACTTACGTGTTGCAATGCACTCGGCTTGCACCTGTTGCTGCAAATCGGCAATCGACTTTACCACAGCTTGACCCGAAGCCAAAGTATAGAATACCGAATCGGATTTGGTTATAGGCTTTACATCGGGGTTGAGGTGGTATAGCACATTAGCCAACGAGAACTTGGTGATTATTGGGGTTGAGCCGGGAATAGAGTTGTACTCCTCGAGTTCGATGAAACCATCAGCAAAATGCCAACTATTTACGGGAATCTCCCTATATACCGATTCCTCGCCATACAGCATTGTTCCCAGCCACGATCGCCCGGGCTTCTGCTCCTGCTTCCGCACCATAACCATAGTTACCATTGTCCCCGGCTTGCAGGTGGCGAGTTCCAAGTGTTGATTGTTTGAGTACGGAGTAGAATCGGGGGCAATGGCATATCCCAGCAAGGCAATAATTGCAGTAATACCAATAAAGGCCAACGCGATAACTGCTACCCAACTGGAAAGCAACCGGCGCATGGCAATTTGCCACGGCGAGCCACTACGGGCAATCTCCTCTAGTTTATCTGCCTTCCTTTCCAAATTTGACCTCCAAGTAATCCGGCAATGGCCGAGTAGCTAATGTAAAACGGGTATATCAGCTGTAAAGGTAAAAAAACAAGCAGCAATTTCAGCTGATCGGTTCGTTTTAGATAAACAAAAAGCAACGGGAAATCCACCGCAACTTTAACCAGCCATACAATCAACAAATTAGAAATAGTTGCCCCCCCCAACAAGAACAGTACCATCAAGCATACAATCCACAAATTGAAGAGCAACACTAGGGAGGCAACTAAAATAGTATCAAAATCATTATACCCCGGCGCCTTTGATGCCCAGCGCTTACGCCGACGAATAAACCCTGCAAAACCACCATCGAACCGTGTCGAAACAAAGCCCTTGCGGCTTAAATCGAACATCAACCTATTCCCTTTGCTCTTTTTTGCGGTGTGCAACAAAAACATATCGTCGCCCGACGAGATATCGGCACGGAGCGATTCTGCGCCTACATCTACTAAATCCTTGCGGAAAGCCAGGTTTGCCGAAGCGGCAATAACCGGCCTACCCAACCCAAACGATCCTACTGAAACAGCCATTAGCGAAGCATAATCCAGCGCCTCAAACAGATTTACAGAAGAACCCCTAGCATCCGCAATAACCGGTCGCTGGAGTAATGCAAAATCAGCATGTTCAACCAAATCGGAAAGCCAAGTTGCGGAAACTATGCAATCGGCATCGGTTAAGGCTATCAGGTTAAAATTAGCGCCTTTTACGCCTTCGATTATTGCCTGCTTTTTCCCTTCGATACCCGAAAGTTTCACCAGCCTAAAGTTAAAATTCAGAGCAGCAGAATTGACTAGTTCAGAGCTCCCATCGGTAGAATTATCGTCAACAAAAATAACCTCCCAGCATTCCCTTGGCAAAACCTGCGCATTGAACGAATCGATAAGGTATTGAAGATTTGCCACCTCGTTACGAAATGCCACAATCACACTTACACCGCCTGCTTTTGCGCTTTGGTTTGCACTGCCAACTATCCTAAAAAAACCGACCAGCAGCAAAATCAACAAAATTGCATAGAGTACAGAAAGGACTATGGCGATAGAAAAAATCATCCCCTATGTATTTGTATGAACCGAACCAGCTCAGTTTGCGCGGCAGAAATCTCGTTCATAGGCCGGGCAATATTAAAACGCACCCAATCAATCGCATTCGGGCTAAAATGCTCACCGGGTATCACCGCCACCTTATTCTCATGGTAAAGCATCGAGGCAAACCTAAAACCATCGGTAAATCCACTTGGAAGTTTAGCCCAGATAAAGCAGCCTCCATCAATTTTGGGGATTTCGAAATCCAGCTCTCTCAGCGTGCCACTTAACGCCAAAAATGATTGGGCGATGTTCCGGCGAAACGCTTCCCGATAATCGTTTGCATAATTATTCTTGGCCAAGTAATTGGCAAGCGCCTGCTGTAGTAGCGATGGGGCACAAAGCCCAATATAATCGTGAACCGATTGCAACCCTGCAGCATGCGATTTATTGTGTAGAATATACCCTATACGCCAACCCGTAATGCAAAGCGATTTAGAAAAGCTGCTCACGATGAACAATCGCTCATTAATCGACATTGCCGGGATATAGGGTGGCTCGTTGAAGTAAAGTTCGTCGTAAACTGCATCGAATATGAGGTAGAAGCCTAACCTATTTGATAACTCAATCAATGAATCAACCTCGGCCTTCGAGAATATTTTCCCGTACGGATTGCCGGGCGAACTCACAAAAAACAACTTCACATTGTTGCTTACAATTGCTTTGGACAACTCGTCCGTATCAAAACACCCCTCATCATTCAAAGGAAACGCAACGAATGGTTGCCCAAAAATCTCGGGCAGCTTGCTGTAACTCTCATACGCAGGATCGAAAGCCAGAACAGAGAAATCCGCACCAATCAGTTTTAGCAGATATGTGTAAATCAGCGACAAACCCTCGGTTGCTCCCTGAACCACCAGCAGGTTATCCGAACCAACCGCATACCGTTCTGCAATCAACTCCAACAGCTGTCGATTCCCAAGACCAGGGGCATACTGATGAATATTGGCATGCGAAATACTGCTCAACTCGTCAATCAACTCCGCCGGGGGATTAAAACCGGGAATTCCCTGTGCCAGGTTAATTCCACCATACTGCTTCACCTTATTGCTGAAAAAACTGATATACGACCCCGTTGGTTTCTCGAACTGCTCCATACATAAACATTTTACGAGCTAAGATAATTGAAATTACAGTGCACAGAACATACCGAAGCGCAATAAACATCACCACGCCCCACTCAGTTCAAAACCACTCACAACTAAAACACCGATATAGTTTGAAATTTGGATTGAATGGTTAAATTTGCCTTTCGGAAAATTAAACGAATTTTTTATGAATAAATCACTAAGCATAGCGCTCACCATTTTATCGTTATTGATTATTGGCACATCGTGCAGCAATAAAGACAAGATAGTACTTAACGTTAAGGTTAACTCACACAACAAAAACACGCTCTACCTTGCCCGCATAGATTTTAAGCAAGCCGTAATCATCGACTCGGTTAAAATATCGAAAGGCGATAATAGCAAGAAATTCAGGATTGAACAGGGCGACGAGCCCACATTCTACGGGATAAGCGTTAAGAATGGAGGAACCATAACAATACTAGCCGAAAAGGAAGAAAATATCACCCTAACATTCGACACGCAGAGGATGTTAGACTATAAAGTTACAGGATCGCTAGGATCCGAAAAGGTTCAAGCCCTATCGGTGGAATTCGCAAAGTCGAAACAGAAGGTTGACGACCTCAGCAAGCGATATGTGGCAACCGAAAACGAACAGGAAAAGGATGCCATCCGCAAAGAGTTCGATTCCACCATCGCAGAGCAAAAGGAGTTTAGCCTAAAATTCATTAAGGAGAACCACATGTCGAAGGCAAACATAATGGCCATCTACCAGAAGTACAACGACAACCTATACCTATTCGGCACTGCTGGTGACCTAATCACCATGAAAACCGTGGCATCGGCATGGCTAGCCCAGTACCCCGAATCGGAGTACACCAAGGGCATGGTTGCCGAGATTAAGAATATAGAGCAACGGCTAAAAAACGAACAGATTAAGGAGATGATTGCCTCGTCGGAGATAACCATCCCCGAGCTGGACATCCCAAACAAGGATGGGGTAAATGTAAAGCTATCCAGCCTAAAAGGCAAAGTAGTGCTGCTCGACTTCTGGATTACCGGGAACACCGGCTGCCTGCTCGACAACCGCGAACTGATGGAAGTTTACAGCGAGTTCAAAGGTAAAGGATTTGAGGTGTACCAAGTAGCTTTGGACAACAACCGTGAGGAATGGATCAACGCAGTGGAATCGGCAAATATACCATGGATTAGCGTATGCGAAGGCAATCCCAACGGGTCTTATGCCGCAAAGATATACAACGTGAGCCAAATCCCTGCAAATTATCTAATCAACCGCGATCAATCTATCATTGGCAAAAATCTTTACGGACAAAACCTCCGGAAGGCGATTGCCAACGCACTTAAATAGCAGAACAGGGTGCAGACTAAAAAAATATACTTCGCCTCCGATTTACACCTAGGGCTTCCAACCCTAAGCGAGGGCTTACCCCGCGAAAAACTATTCAACACCTGGCTCGACAGCATCCGCCACGATACGGCCGAGCTTTACCTTTTAGGCGATATATTCGATTTTTGGTTTGAGTACCGCCGAGTAGTTCCCAAAGGATATACCCGATTTCTGGGACGAATTGCCGACATGGTGGACAGCGGGATTCCCGTACACTTTTTCACGGGTAACCACGACGTTTGGATGTTCGACTACTTCCCCAAAGAGCTGGGTGTTGAGGTACACCATAAACCAATCGTAAAAGAACTATACGGACGGAAATTCCTCTTGGCACACGGCGACGGACTGGGACCCGGCGACCCGGGCTACAAATTACTTAAGGGAATGTTCACCAGCAAAGCCCTGCAATGGATGTTCGCCAAGTTACACCCAAACTTTTCGCTTTGGTTCGGCAACCAATGGAGCGTTAGCAGTAGGTACTCCAAGGAGATAACCCATAATTTCAGGGGCGATAACGAGCAAATCACCAAGTTCTCGAGGCTTACCCTCGAAAAGGAACACTACGATTTTTTCATATACGGACACTGGCACTCGCCAATAATTTACCCGCTCACGGATAACTCTAATCTGGTAGTTTTAGGCGACTGGCTCGTAAGCAATACCTACTCGGTTTGGGATGGCGAAACGTTTAAACTAATGCGCTATCGCCAAGACGGAGATGACGAATTAATGGATTCGGTAAAGATGTAACCCACAAACAGTGAATGAATTTTCTTGCACATCTATACCTATCGGGGAGTAATGCCGAAATTCGCCTGGGCAATTTTATTGGCGACCATGTTAAAGGGAAGCGTTTCGATCAATACCCACCCAATGTTCGAAAAGGGATTCAACTCCACCGGGCCATCGACACATTAACCGACCAACACCCATCGACCAAAACCTGCAAGGAAATTATTAAGCCGGGATTCGGAAGGTATTCGGGAGTAGTTACCGACGTACTCTTCGACCATATCCTAGCAATAGAGTGGAGTGTTTACTCGCAACGCAGCCTGAAAAACTATACCCGTACGTTCTACCTACAAATGCTGCAGCGTTACCATCTCCTTCCGCCATCCGTTCGCCGATTCCTCCCATTTATGATCCAAAGCAACAGGCTTTACACCTATTCCACTGAGGATGGAATCCGCCGGGCTCTTGATATAATGGGAAATTACACATCGCTACCCAGCAATTCCGAGTACGCGGTACAGCAACTCGCAGATCACAAAGAGGTATTCAAATCAAACTTCCATGCACTATTCACCGATTTAATCAGCCTATCGAAAGAAAACAGCATCGAGGTTGGTTAGTGCCCAAACCTATCGGAATCGAACTTCAGGAGAATAAAGAGCAGAATGGTAAACGCCCACAACGACGACCCTCCGTAACTAAAAAAAGGCAAAGGAATCCCTATTACGGGAAATATACCCACAGTCATGCCCACATTAACCACAATATGGAAGAAGAGAATGGAAACCACCCCATAGCCGTATATCCGCGCAAAACCCTCGCGCTGTCGTTCTGCTATTCGGATTAAGCGAAGCAAAAGGTAAAGGAATAGCCCCAGCACAACCGTTGATCCCAAGAAACCCCACTCCTCGCCCACCGTACAGAAAATAAAATCGGTACTTTGCTCAGGTACAAAGTTATACTTGGTTTGCGTTCCACCCAAAAAACCCTTACCCACAATACCTCCAGAGCCAATCGCAATTTTCGACTGATTCACGTTGTAGCCCCACCCCAATGGATCGGACTCGATACCCAACAAATCGTTAATGCGTTTCTGATGGTGCACATCGAGCACATTCTGAAAAACATAATCGGCCGACAACGAGTACATCACCGATACGCCCAAAAACGCAGCCCACAGGTAGGCAGGTCTAAAACGCGACACAAAGCCATAAATACCAGCAATCAGTACACCCGCAGCAACTGGAAAAATGAAAAAATACGACCGTGGAATAGATATATCAAAAAGCTCCGACACCAAATACATCAGCAAACCGATACCAACAAGAGCAACCGTAAACCGTAAAGCATCCTTATACTTGCGGGTTTGCAAAATAAATACAAACAGGGTTAAAACGTAAAGAAATACCATTATCGATATGGAGCTAAAAATCAAAGTCAGGATGAATAATGACACCAAAAAAAACAGGAATACCAAAATCCAGCCAGGCAACCCCTCGCGGTAGAGAATAAAAATAAACGAGCCAAAAACCAAGGCCGAACCAGTATCGTTCTGAAGCAAAATTATACCGGCAGGCAGCGCGATAATTAGCCCAACCTTAACATAGGAGGTAAAGGTATTGAGTTTAAAACCATAGGGCCCCATCAACTTTGCCAATGCCAAAGCGGTTGCAAACTTTGCGAACTCTGCCGGCTGAAGACCAAACGAGCCAATCTGAATCCACGATTTAGAAGCATTAACCACCTTCCCAAACACCAGCGTAGACAGGAGAAGCGCAAGCACAAGTCCAAAAATAAAGTACGCAAACACCACATATAGCCGGCTACTACTAAGCATAATGGTAATGGCAATGGCAAAAGCAAACGCAATCCACACCATCTGTTTGCCGTACCGCTGACTAAAATCCAGAATACTATTGTGCTCCTCGCTATACACCGCTGCATAGATATTCATCCACCCCATTAGAACAAGGAGAATGTATATAAAAATAGTAGTCCAGTCGAGATTATCGACAATTTTACTTCTTCTTTGCACGGCGATTCAACAGGTTAGCTTGTAAAATATAATTTTCTAAATCGGGACGGGTTATGGAATCCCTGAGATATTTCTCAATCATAAGACTAGCAATCGGAGCTGCCCAGGTTGCCCCAAAACCTGCATTCTCCACGTAAACCGCAATGGCAATTTTGGGATCATCCTTGGGAGCGAACGCAAAAAACACAGAGTGATCCGCTCCATGTGGATTTTGCGAAGTTCCGGTTTTTCCACAGATCCGAATATCGGGGATTGCAGCAATGCGAGCGGTGCCACCACCTCCAGGAGCGCAATTAACTGCCAAATCCATGCCCTCAATAATATAATCGTACCAACTTGCATCAACCGAAGAGGGATGCCTCTCAGTAAACTTTGGGTCAATGGCCGGCTGCCCCTCAATAGATTTCACAACATGAGGAGTAAAATAATACCCCCTGTTGGCAATTGTAGACACCAGGTTGGCCATTTGTAACGGGGTAGCGGCCAGTTCCCCCTGTCCAATAGATAATGATATGATTGTAAGTGAATTCCAGCCACCCTTCCGGAAATACCTATTGTAGAAATTAACCGAAGGCACAATGCCCTTACGCTCATTGGGCAAATCGATGCCCAATGCATGCCCATACCCAAACGATTCCACCTGCGTTTTCCAATTGGAAAAACCGTCTTCAATTGATCCAAACTTCTTGTTATCCACAATATTGCGGAACACATGGCAATAATACGTATTGCACGACGATGCTATAGAATGGGATAAATCCAGAGGCGAAGCATGATGATGGCATCCCACGCCCCGACCAACGGTATAACCGCCATAACAAGCGTAACGGGTTTGAGGTGTAACAACCCCCTCCTCTAACCCAATAAGGGCATTCACCACCTTAAATGTGGATCCGGGAGGATATAACGCCATGATTGATCGGTTGAAGATGGGTTTCAGGGAGTCGGTCTGCAACATTTTAAAATTATTGGCCCTATCGCGCCCCACCAGCAAGGTCGGATCGTAAGTGGGGCTCGACACCATGGCCAAAACCTCCCCCGTTTTGGGCTCGATGGCCACAATACTTCCAATTTTATTAACCATTAGCCGCTCGCCATACTCCTGCAAATCGAGGTCGATAGTACAAGTCAGCGCTTTCCCCGTACGGGCAACAGAATCGTAACGCCCATCTTCATACGAACCCTTGATGCGGTTATGCACATCTACCATGAATATACTAACCCCCTTAACGCCGCGCAGCTCCACCTCGTACTGCTTCTCCATCCCATTAATACCAATGTAATCGCCAAGTTGATAATAGGGTCTGTTTTTGATAACAGACTCGTCCACCTCGCCAACGTAGCCCAATAAATGGCCAGCCACAGCCCGAGGGTATATTCGAACCGTACGGGGCTGCACCTCAAAACCATGGTACTTATAAAGCACCTCCTGCAATTTGGCATACGACGAGTCGGCTATCTGTTTTAGCAAAACAACCGATTTGCGGGGCGAATAGCCTTTCTGCTTCTTAACCTGCAAGAACGCATCCTTAACCTGATCAGTTGTTAAACCTAACATGGAAGCGAACTCTAGCGTATCGAAGGGCTTAACCTGATTTTTAATAATCAGCACATCGTACACTACCTGATTGGCAACCATCATCTCGCCATGCCTATCATAAATAAGCCCACGAGCTGGATACTGGGTAATGTAACGCAATACGTTATTGTTGGCCGAGAACTTGTACGAACTATCCACCACCTGAATGTAGAACAGCTTTACAACAATAACAATGAACACCAGGACGATAATCCCAGATATGATATACTTCTTATCGGTTGTGATATTTAATTGCACAGCAGTACTCTATTTACGTCCCGAACGCAACAGCTCAATCATTACAATAAAAAATAGTGTAAAAATGGAGCTCAGCAATATCCGAAGTAACGTTATATGAAAATGGTAGAACGAGAATGATTCGAAACAAAACAAAGCAAAATGGTGAACAAGAACAGCAACCACAGCATATCGTACAAACCACTCCATGCCGCTACTTCCAATCCCAGGCGAATCGAACCGATCCAAATCGTCGCGGTAACTCATCCACGAAAGGATGGTAGGGCGCACAAAGGCCAGCAAAAGAGTTGCCGAGGTATGTAACCCCAATGTATTGGTAAAATAATCGACAACAAACCCAGTAAAAAATCCAACAATGAGCAACAGCCAACCAGGCATACTAAAGGGAAGAAGCAAAATGAAGAGTATGTAAATATATGGGTTAATATAACCGCTAAGGTTGATATTATTCAATACGGATATTTGCAGTAACATCAGCACTACAAACAGCAGCAAATACCGGGGTAGCTCCTTAATCATGGGTAGTTATCTCAATTTTATTGATTTCCGGACCTTCGTACGATTTCACCAAGTACACATAGTCGAGCCGTTTAAAATCGGCAAACAAGCGCACCCGGATGGTGTAAAAATTGCCATCCTTATTATGGAAATCGGATATTACACCCAGGGGAATATCCCTTGGAAACTTAGCCGAAAAACCGCTGGTAACAATAGTATCGCCAACGGCAACATCAACGTGCAAAGGGATATCGCGGAGTACCACCTCGCGGTAGTTTACCCCATCCCAGCTAAGCGAGCCAAATATTCCGGACTTGGAGTGCTTAGCCGAAACCTTAAGATCGATATTGAGAACGGATATCACGGTGCAAAAATTCTGCGAAACAGAGGACACCACACCGGCGATACCTTTGCCACACACCACCCCCATCCCCGGCATTACACCATTACTTGCACCTAGATTTAGTGTGATGAAATTGTGCCTACGGTTAACCATGTTATTCACAACCCGAGCAGGGAAATACCAATACTTGGCTCCAGAAAGGCTATCGAGCCGGGGAGTATGTTCCACCTCCTCGATGATTACCCGCATACGCTCTAACTCGTTGCGCAGGGCAACATTTTCCTGGGTTAGCTCAATATTAACCCGTTTCAGGTTCATGTACTGACCAATATTGCTGAATTGACCAGCAATAACCCCCGAAACACCTTTTGTTAAGCGCCCCACCTGTGACTTTTGGTAGTATGTTGTATTAAGGTACATTGTAACCGAAATAGCAAACAGCACTACAAAAAGAATCACAAAGTGGAATCGCTCCAGAAACCGAATAAAATTATTCATCGAAACGGATTAATTGTGGCGCCACAAAATCGACCATTAACGCATCAAGAATGGGAATCGTTCTACATTCTTCAGAGCAATTCCGGTACCCCTAGCCACAGCGTGCAAGGGATCCTCAGCCACATGGAATGGAATATTCACCTTCTCGGACAACCGCTTGTCCAAACCACGAAGCAATGCGCCTCCTCCAGCAAGGTAAATCCCCTTTTGGACAATATCGGCATACAGCTCGGGAGGGGTTTGCTCCAACACGTTGAATATGGCCGACTCAATTTTCGAGAGCGACTTATCCAAGCAGTAGGCAATCTCTTGATACGAAACAGGCACCTCAATAGGTAATGCCGTCATGAGGTTTGGTCCGCGGACAACAAAGTCAACCGGGGGATTGTCCAAATCGGGCAAGGCCGACCCCACCTGTATTTTGATATCCTCAGCGGTACGTTCACCAATCTTAACATTGTGCTGATGGCGCATGTAGGCCTGTATATCGGATGTAAAACCATCCCCGGCAATCCGCACCGATTTATTGCAAACAATACCCCCTAAGGCTATCACTGCAATTTCGGTAGTACCACCCCCAATATCAACCACCATGCTTCCTTCCGGGGCAAGCACATCCAATCCAATACCCAGAGCCGCAGCCATAGGCTCGTAAATTAAGTACACATCGCGTCCCCCAGCGTGTTCGGACGAGTCGCGAACGGCACGGATCTCCACCTCGGTACTACCACTGGGGATACCAATAACCATACGCAACGATGGGTTGAACACCTTATGCTTTGAGTTGATCATCTTAATCATCCCGCGAATCATCTGCTCGGCAGCGTTAAAGTCGGCAATAACGCCATCGCGCAACGGACGAATAGTTTTGATATTCTCATGGGTTTTGCCATGCATGGCCCGCGCCTCTTCCCCTATCGCAATCATTTTGGCAGTAGCCTGATCGATTGCCACAATCGACGGCTGATCCACCACAATTTTGTCGTTATAAAGGATAATGGTATTGGCTGTTCCAAGGTCGATGGCCAACTCCTGAGTTAAGAATGAAAAAAGTCCCATACGTATAATTTATATTATGTCTAATGCTTAAAATGTCTAATTCCAGATACAACCATGGTCAAACCGTTGGCGTTGCAAAAATCGACGGTTTCCTGATCGCGCACCGATCCGCCAGGCTGAATCACAGCCTTTACTCCTGCTTTTGCAGCATTCTCCACGCTATCGGCGAAGGGAAAAAACGCATCCGAAGCCATAACTGCACCGTTCAAATCGAAGTTAAAACCATGTGCCTTCTCAATGGCATGCTTCACCGCATCAACCCTGGATGTTTGGCCAACTCCGCTAGCAATAAGCTGTCGGTTTTTGGCAAATACAATGGAGTTTGATTTTGAGTGCTTCACGATGATATTGGCAAATAGCATATCGTTAATTTGTTCGGCAGTTGGAGCCTTTTCGGTAACAACCTTAAGCTCGGCAGGCACCTCGCTATGCGAATCGCGCTCCTGAACCAAAACCCCGTTCAGCAATGAACGCTGAGTGTATGCGGGCAACTGAAAATCCTTCAGTACAAGTATAATCCTATTCTTTTTGGACTTAAGAATAGTTAAAGCCCCCTCGCTGTAAGCTGGAGCAAGCACTACCTCAAAGAAAATCTTATTCATCTCCTCGGCAGTGGCTTCATCGATGGCCCTATTGGCAATAATAACCCCACCATAAGCCGAAAGTGGATCGCCAGCCAACGCATCAACCCAAGCATCCTTAATATTCTGACGAGTAGCCACTCCGCAAGCATTATTGTGCTTAAGAATGGCCACTGTGGGATCGGCAAACTCCTTGGCTAAGCAAACCGCCGCATCAATATCGAGCAGGTTGTTATAGGAGATTTCCTTACCGTGCAGCTGATCGAAGAGCGACGCCATATCGCCGTAAAACACACCCTTCTGATGGGGGTTCTCTCCATAGCGCAAAGGGGTTACACCGTTTACGCTGGATCGGAATGCGGGCTGGGGAAAACCATTCCCAAAATAGGTAAATATTGCCGTATCGTAATGCGACGATGTGGCAAAGGCCTCGGTTGCAAAAACCCGGCGCTGTTCAAGGCTTGTAGAGCAGTGGTTATTCTGAAGGATGTCAATTAACGAATCGTACTGATCGCGGTTCGATACAATAACAACATCCTTATAATTCTTAGCCGCAGCACGTATCAAAGCAATTCCACCTATATCAATCTTCTCAATTATTTCGGGATCGGATGCTCCTGAAGCAACCGTCTGCTCAAATGGATATAAATCCACAATCACCAAATCGATTTCGGGAATTGTGTACTCGCTTAACTGAAACTGATCGTTCTCATTATCGCGACGAGCCAAAATACCGCCAAACACCTTAGGATGGAGAGTCTTTACCCGGCCTCCCAAAATCGATGGATACCCAGTTAAATCCTCAACCGGAATAGCCTCAACACCACAACCGGAAATAAAATCGAGCGTACCGCCTGTTGAATATATTTTCACTTTATAATTATTCAGCAATTTCACAATTGCATCGAGTTTATCCTTATGATAAACCGATATCAATGCAGTTTTTATGGCTTTAGTATTCTCCATCGCTCTGTTATTCAAGTTTATACAATTTTAATGATTGTTCATTTTCAATTAGTAAAAATGGTTAAAACCTTTTAAAAATAAACATATTGCCACAAAAAATACTAATTATTTTTCAACAGGTTAAAAACACCGAACGCCACTTGTCTCTTCAAACAACAATAAAACCCAATGGTACAAAGCAATACAAGCATTAGACATTAAAAAGGTCACTCCGTTCGCACGTATTAAACTATAGCACAAAAATCCAGTCAAAAAAAAGTTTGGGTAGCCTACCTGCTAAGAGAGGCAAAAAAGGAAGTTTCAGCGAATAAACGATTATTCCACCGGGCATGCAGCAAAATCAGCCACAGGAATCGTCTATCCTAAAGTTTCCTTTAATTATTAGTGAACAATTCAGAGTATTTAACACTATGCTCCAATGCATAGTAAATGAAATTAATAACTTTGTTTTACGGGAAAAATCAGACAATCAATTTAACAAACATCAACAATAGGCATGAAAATCATTCGTCCATTCATAATAATAATCCGATTGGCTCGCGAGAGCATGCAATTTGCCTACCAGGCAATTACAGCCAATAAGCTGAGGACATTCCTCTCGCTTTTTGGCATAACCATTGGAATATTTGCCATCATCTCGGTTTTCACCATGATTGACAGCCTGGAGAAGAACATTCGCGACAGCCTGAAATCGCTGGGCGAGAATGTGGTTTACGTGCAAAAATGGCCATGGGGAGGGAACGAGGAGTACCCCTGGTGGAAGTACATGAACAGACCACAGCCCACCCTCGACGACCTTGACGAAATCCGGCGCCGAAGCAACCTTACCGATAAGGCCTGCCTCAACGTAGGGTTCCGCAACATGGTAAAGTACAAGAAGAATAGCATATCCAACACATCCATTTACGGCGTAAGCACCGACTACGACAATATTCGCACATTCGATCTGGCTCACGGCCGATTCTTCTCGCCTTTCGAGATTAACGCAGGGCGCAAACTCGCCGTAATTGGGCACAACATTGCCCGCAACCTGATTGAAGGCGAGGATCCGATTGGCAAGACCATACAGGTTGGTAGCAAGAAATTTACCGTGGTTGGCGTTTTCGAAAAAGAGGGCAAATCGGCCATTGGCGAGGATAGCAACGACGACTTGGTAGTAATCCCCTTGGAAGTAGCCCGCACCATGGTCGACATTCGCCGGAATGGCCCTTGGATTATGGTTAAAGCCAAACCCAATGTTGATGTGGCCGATTTAATGGATGAGCTCAGGGGCATCCTGCGTTCGTTCCATCGGCTAAAACCCTTGGACGACGACAACTTTGCGCTAAACCAAATCAGTTTGATGAAGGATAGCCTCGACGCAATATTCAGTTCAATAAACTTTGCAGGGGGATTCATCGCATTCTTTGCCATTATCGTAGGCGGCTTCGGCATTGCCAACATCATGTTTGTATCGGTAAAAGAGCGCACCAGCCAAATTGGAATACAGAAGGCCCTGGGCGCAAAGCGATACTTCATTCTAATACAATTCCTTTACGAGGCGGTTCTACTGGCAGTTCTGGGCGGAGCCATTGGGCTGTTACTCATTTTCCTGGGCACAGTACTGGTATCGAGCACAACCGATTTCAGCATTTCGCTAACGCTGCCCAACATTGCAAGGGGGCTATGCATCTCTGCCATAATAGGAATTGCTTCGGGGTTTGTGCCTGCGTGGATTGCATCGCGGCTAAGCCCGGTAGAGGCGATTAATACAAAGGCATAAATAACAACAATTGAAATAACAAGGCAAAAGTTAAAAATATATTACTACCTAAGTCAACCTTAAATACAAAATCCCCACAAAGACAGGGGATTTTGTAAATACATTTTAGAATTAATCCTTGATACAACGAACAGACAAACCTTTTCTTTTGTATGCGTTATGTCTAATTGCGTAAGTATTCCTATCATACATTACATACCGCCATGCTCCGCCATCAGTTCCATCGGTAACTGTCCAAAAACTGGATTCATCTAACGGATAAAAGCCTCCCTCATAGTCATCTCTACCACCTGCGGCTACAGCACTGAATCCATAATCATCAGTTCCATTCCTTTCCACAGTTTTTAATTTGCCTCCGGCAATTTCAGTTCCGCCTAGGTAACTTACCAATGTTGCCCATTCAGCATCAGTTGGAACATGCCATCCGGACGGGCAGAGATTATCAGCAGAGTTTACTGTAAACCAGTTGTACAAAGCGCCAAGATCTTTTCCATAAGTTTCATAATCATTTTGATACCAGCAGTAAGCAGGTGTATTCAAAGCAGACCATGAATTATTTGCTGTTACATTTGAGATTGCAGTACCATCATTGTACTTAGTAACCTTCAAATTCTCCTTCATCCAAACTTGATTTCCAATGGTAACTGTAGAGTAAATATTTCCATCTATATCCTTTACTTTAATACCAGCAGCAACTTCAAGTTCAACAATACGAGATTCCAACGCATCAACATAAACTTTAGTAGCGGCATCCTGAGCATTTACGGGGTTGGCAAGGTTGGTGATACTCGCATTGTTCATGTCCTTGGTGGCGTAAACGGTAAGATCGGGCTTGTTCAGTATCTGTGCATCGCCCGATGTGGCGTTCCAGTCGGCGTTAACGTTCACCTCAGCACCGGCAGCTACGCCATCGAGTTTGCTCTTGTCGGCAGCACCCATAAAGCCGCTGGTCGTGGTAGTTGCGGCGCTGTGGGCATGTCCGCCCATGGCAAAATCGGGGGTAAAGGGCTCCCATTTACCCGCAGCTGCGTTGTAGCGCATCAAATCGCCCTCCTGAGAATTACCTACGCTGAAAGTGGCCGCAAACACGGGATCGGTTTCAGTCGCGCTTTCGGCAGTTTTAGCATGCATGGCGTAGGGTACGCTAAGCAACTGGCTCACGCCGGTAACGGTGTAGTCGGTTCCGCCGTTGGGGTCGATCTCCGACTTCAGGAAGTACGAGCCGCCGGCCCAGTCAATGGCATCGAAGCCCGCGCCTGAGCCTATCGCTACGGATAGCAGCCCGTTGGCGTTGGTGGTAAGGGTCTGCGTTTCGGTGTACACCGCGCTGCCCTCGGCGGAGCCCTGCAGTATGCTGAACCTTACGCCAACCTGTTTATTGTCGACCAATTTCCCATTGCTGTTACGCACCACCGCCTGGTAGCTGAACCCCTTGGGCATCTGGGCAAAAATGCCTAGTGCCAAGAGCAGTAGTATTGATAGGGTAAATAATCTTTTCATCTGTTTTATTTTTTTGTGAGTTAGTAATCCGAATTAGTTCTTAATAATCTTAAAGGTTTTGGTCAATTTACCGCCGTCCGATACCCGTAGGAAGTACACCGCGGGCGGGTACTGCCCCATGGCGATGCGGGTCTGATCGTCGGCCAGCTTCTGACCACACAGCACCCTACCCTGCACATCGTGCAGCGAGTAGGCCAAGTTTCTTACGTTGGGCTGAGCCGTGGCATCCACCCGTAGCGTCAGGTAGTCGGTTACCGGGTTGGGGTAAACCGACAGCGCAAGCTCCACGCCGGGGAGCTCGTCCACCCCGGCCTCCACCGAGATCTCGTAGGGCTGCTGAACGCCCTGCGCCACGCTGCCCGTGGTACCTGAGTACACCTCGTAGAGCAGTTGCCCCACGCTGTAGCTGGCCGACCCGCTCCCAGTGGCGCTCCCGCCTGCCGCAACAACCGCATCCTGGGCTCTAAGCCCCCCTGCGGTAAAGGCTACGGCTAGCAGGGCAAGAAAAAATCGTCCTGTTCGTCTGTTTTGCATATTAATTACCTCCTTATAATTGTTTGATATGGGTTACTATTTCGCAAACACCGACACCATCAACTTCACATAGACACCCCAATCGACCAGCCCTTTCCGATTGCGCGAGGCAACCAGGAAAGCGATCAGCATAAGACCCGAAGGAATCGTCAATGCAAGCATGGTGTAATTATTTAAGGTCAAAACTAGTTTGCATTTTGCAATTAAATTGAGCTAATAAACCATCGGGCAAAACCAATAAACAAACGGCGGTTTTTGGGGAGTAAACGGCAAAAAAAGCCCCATCGCAACGACGGGGCTGGCAGTAAGCATCATTAGCAATCACTACTGTCCAACAAAAATAAATTTTAACCACTGAGTCGGTTTATTCCAAAGGCTTTTAATGAGATTCCGCTCCGCTGGAGCTTACTTTTGTGGGTATTCGGATTTGCTATAAATATGCCGCAGCTCTGCTGCTAATTACTAGCCGCTTAGCGGCGAAATATTTGTAGATAAGCCATTTAGATTCCAACAATTAAGCTACAGAGTAGCGTAATTTTTAATTCATAGAAGAACAAAAATTTTACCGAACAATAATGATTAGCAATACATTATTACACTCCGAGTATCTGCTCAAGCTCATCCTTTTTACGACGAGCCACAGGCACCGAGGTTCCATTATTCAGAACCAGATAGCCCCCATCGGATTGCACGTAACGGCTCACATGATTCAGATTCACAATGTGCGATTTGTGGGAGCGAAAAAAAACAGAGGTATCGAGCAGCGACTCGAACTCCTTAAGACTGCGCGACACAATCTTGCGTTCGCCAGCCTTATTGAAGATATTGGTATAGCAACCATCGCCCTCGAGATGAGTAATTGTATCAACATCGAATAAAATAATACCCTCCTGGGTAGGAATGGCCATACGCTTTAACCCCAACCGATGGTTATCGAGCAATACATTAAGGAATGGTTGCTGAGAGGCATTGTACTTGCGGTACTTGTCGATGGCTTTAACCAACATCTCCGGATCGACCGGTTTCAGGAGGTAATCCATTGCGGCAAACTGAAACGCCTTTAAAGCGTAGTTATCATAGGATGTTACGAAGATTACTGAGAATTTTGGATTTGGAATCATCTCGAGCAGATCGAAACCAGTGCCATCCTGCATTTGAATATCGAGAAAAACCAGATCGGGATTTGCACGCTGAATCAGCTTTACGCCATCCACAACACTGCCAGCCGTTTCCGAAACCACAACATCGGCACAATTGGCAGCCAGCATGCTCTGCAAAGCAACCCTGGCATTATCCTCATCATCGATAATAACAGATCGGATCATTGCGAATAGTTTTACTCCAATTCCCTAAATGGCATTGTTACGGTTACACGAGTCCCTGTAACAGATGGGTTTTGCGTTGAAAGGTCAACCACATCGGCCTTGATTTCAAAGTTAAGCTTTTGGTTTAACATACGCAACCTATCGGCAGTAACCTGCATCCCAACGCTTTTATGAGTTTTCGAAGAAGCATTCGTTTTCGCAGCATTAACGCCCACGCCATTGTCGGTAATGGTACACTCAACCAATCCGTCGACCCGCCTAAAACAAATATCAATTTGCCCTTTCCCCTCTAGCGCAGACACTCCATGCACAATAGAGTTCTCCACAAATGGCTGCACGAGCACTGGAGGAACCTCAATGAATTCAGGCTCAATACCATCTTCAACCGATACGCTAAAATCGAACTTACCCTGAAAACGTTGCTGCTCAAGAGTTAAATAAAGGCTAAGCGTTTCCACCTCTTTCTCAAGCGTAATGTAACTCTGCATGGTGCTATCCAAAATATTCCGGATTAAACCCGAAAATTTCGCCAAGAATGATTGCGCCTGCTGCGAGTTATTCTCGCCAATATAACGCTGCACGGAATTCAATGAGTTGAATAAAAAATGTGGATTCATCTGCGAGCGGAGCAGTCTATTCTCGATATCGATTTTGGCCCGGCTGAGCTCTGCCTGTTTCTGAATGTTCTTGGAGCGAGACCACAAAGCCACTAAAAAACCGGTTATCAACAAAAACAGGAGCGACCCGGCAATTAACAGTTTGCTTTTTCTCTCGTTCTTTATGGTTAACTCGTGCTGTAGCTTCTCGGCCGAGAGCTGCTGAATTTGGTTCTCCTTTTTAACCGACTCGTACTTGGCCTCCAAATCGGCAATGTCCTTTTTAAGGGTTGCGCTTAGAATTGAATCGTTCAACCTATTGTACTGCTCAAGGTAAGACAGCGACACCTTCCAATTGCCAAGGTTCTTGTATATATCGTAACCGGCCTTAGAGATATTAACCAACAACTCGGTTTGATTTAGGCTAGTAGCCCAATCCGACGCCTTTTGGATATAACCTTTAGCCTCAGCATTACGACCCAATTTACTCAACGATAATGCCTTCAACAAATAGCCTTCGGCAAAATTTCCTTTCAGATTATTCTTTTCGTTGATGTCGATGGCCAACGATACATACTCATTCGCCTTAACAGGAAGTCCAAGTTTGATATAGGCATCGGACATATTCTGGTAAAGGTTTGCTAGCTGGGCTTTGTTGCCCGACTCAATGTAAACAGGCTCGGCTTTCTGAAAATTAATAATTGCCGAATCGAGCACGCCTACCTCTTTTTGAACCATTCCAATATTCTCGTAGGTGAGAGCTCTGTTCATGGTCATACCCAACTCTTGGAAGAGTTCTTGCGTTACTTTGTAGTACGATAGCGCCTTGGGGTAGTTCTTCAGGGAGTAGAATAGCCCGGCAATATTCCCGGCGCAGTTGGCCGAGTTAGCCTTATCGTTCTTTGCCAAGCTCAACTCGTAGAGCTGAATAAACTGTTCAATGGCCTCCTTAAAATTTCCTCCACGGTAATGAATTATGGCCAACGCGTTTAACGAATTAACCCGAAATTGGTAAAAATCCTTTGATGTATCGCCGAGTTCGAGAATTTGCGAAAAAGAGCCCCTAGCCAAATCCACATCGCCCTTGCGTAAATAGGCATTCCCCAAGGCATCGAGCGATGCAGCCTTCAACTTATTATCCTTCAAGTCCGCAGCAATATTCACACTCCTATTCAAAAATACTATGGCCGAATCGAATTGCCCCAGCTGAACACTGTAGGCCCCTTTGTAAAAAAGGGCTTTGGACTCCATAGCCCGATCCCTAACATCGAGGGCGTGTTTGCATGCGGCATCGGAACAAAAAAGGCCAACAGCATTATTTTTCCTAAGGTAATTCTTGCTCAACTCCATAAGCATTTTACCCTTCGCCTCGCTGTCGGCAGCACCAATAACCTGCTTAATACTATCGATGGTGGAGTTATTATCGGCCCACGAGTAAAGAGATAAAGCGATGATAAAAGTAAAGAGAGTAAATTTTCTTACCATAGAGAATATTTTAAAGCCTTTTACATTACGTTTTTCGATTCTGTGAAAATATAAAGAATTAGTGATTCTGCAACGACTTCTCCACCTCATTTGTCAGTTCCACAAAATCGGCCACCGATAGCTGTTCGGCACGCTTTTGCGCAAACTTGTCGCTTATTTCTACCGATGCAAATCCTGAGCGGATTGAGTTACGTAGCGTTTTACGGCGCTGATTGAACGACGCCTTTACCACCTTAATAAAAAGATCCTCGTTGCAATTCAATTGCATTGTCGCGTTACGGGTCAATCTAATTACAGCCGACTTAACCTTTGGGGGTGGAGTGAACGCCCCTTCGCTAACCGTGAACAGATAGTTGATATTGTAATAGGCCTGAAGTAAAACGCTGAGTATTCCGTAAGTCCGGGAACCTGGTTTTTCGGCTATTCGAAGGGCAACCTCGCGCTGCACCATAGCCACCACCTCGGTAACCTGTTGCCTATTCTCCAGTATCCTGAAAAAAATCTGCGACGAAATATTATAGGGCAAGTTCCCAATAATTGCCAACGATCCGGCAAACTTCCGCGATAAATCGATTTTCAGGAAATCCTCGTCGAGTATATTTTTGCTCAAAGTAGGCAAAGTGGCATTCAAATACGCAACCGACTCCTTATCAATCTCAACAGCCCAAAACTTTTCACCAAATTTTGCGTGTAGGTCAACTGTTAAAACGCCCATTCCGGAGCCAATTTCAAGAATACTCTCCACATCCGAAGCCTGCAAACTCTCCACAATTCTTGATGCGGTACGCTTATCGTGTAAAAAATGCTGACCTAACTCCTTTTTGGGTTTTACTGCTGGCATTATTGTACATTAATATTAATAGTTAAAGCGATATTTTAGAGGAATCGAGTATCCCCCTTGACTGAATCGGAGCAGGCGCTAACCGCAGTAAATTGGATTTGGGCAACGAATCACGTTTTCGCCTGGGCGATGCAGGTGTCAATTTCGGCTTTGTAGGTCGAGCCAGCGATGACTGCAACAACGAAACGAGCGAATCGGCGTAAACATTAGTTGCCAGCACTCGTCCCCACCTATCGAGAATGAAGTTGGAGGGCAACTTAACAACTCCCAGCTGCTTGAATAACGGCGAACTGTAGGGTTGCGGCTCTACCATGTGCATCCAGCCGAGCGAATCGCGAGCTACAATTGCCCGCAACGAGTCGGCATCAAAATCGGAGGCAACCTGAACTATGGCAAGCCCACTCTGCGCATAATCGCGATAAATATCACGATAGCTATACAGCTGATTCCTACAATCGGCACACCAATGAGCCCAAAAATCTACGATAATAAGTTTAGCCCAGACACCCGGAATACTAACAGTACGCCCATCGATTAAACTAAACGACACCGGCGGGATTACATCTCCAGCCTTAATAATTACTGCATTCTGCTCAATGGTATAGAGCTTTTCCCTATAGGCAATCAACTTCTCCAACGACTCAACTATGGGTTTCTCGGGGTAAAGCAATCGCAAACATGAATCAACCTTTATATAGATACTCCGGTAACTTCCATAGGGTAGCAAATCCGTTTTATCATCAACTTGGGCATGGAGCAGGAGCGCCGACGATAACGAAAAACAATTTGCCCGGATATACGACACTCCTACTTTCCGGATGTTTTGGGTCAACGAATCGATTCTCAACTGCAGCATTTTGGCCAAGGAATCGGTAGCCCCAGAGTATATGCTATCGGGCATCTGACCGAGCAACTCACTCTTCTTATGCCGAAAATCTCCCAATTGAGCTTGAATTTGAGCCAAGCTAGCCGACTCTTGCGATCCGCGAACGGTATAATCCGTTATCAACCCATCGACAACAATACGATCGCCTGGCTGCACAACCAACACCACAGGATAATTCGCTCTATCCACTGTAAGAGCCATAACCTCGGGCGATTGAACCGACAATTCGAAAACCGCACGTGAACGAGAACCAACCTCCACCGAATCGACCAAAATGCTCCGATTGGCACTCCATTGGCAAAGATAGACCCAACGCTCCTCCAACCCATTAAGGCGAACATCAATAACCACACGATTTGGCGAAGAGCCGCACGACACAATCCCAAACAGCACAAAAGCCAAGGCGAAACACTGTAACAACCTTATCGCAATACGAATCATAATCAATGAAAAACTTTAAGAGTGGTGCAAATGCACAAAATACGGCACTCGGTAAAAAACTGTTCAAAATTAGCTAAAAGATAACTAGAAAAGGGTTGAATTTCATCATTTTTTATTAACTTGTTAGAAAATTGGGATTAATCCTTCATCAAAAAATAAAAAAATTATTTATAACATGAAGTACTTAGCATTCGACAAAGAACAGCTGGTAAATCTAGAGTATTCCCTAAATCGTGAGATTTTGAGCACAAACCGGGCCGGTGGTTACTTTAGCACCACCATAATACTCTGCAACACCCGCAAGTATCATGGTTTAATGATCCTCCCAATCGACGAATTTGACGGAGAAAACCACGTACTCCTCTCCAACGTGGACGAAACCATTGTTCAACACGGGCAGTCATTCAACCTTGGCATTCACCGTTACCCTGGCATATTCGAACCCAGGGGGCACAAATACATCGAGAGCTTTGAGTACGCCCCTACCCCTACACTAACATACAGGGTTGGCGGTGTAATACTAAAAAAGGAGCTTCTATTTGTTCACAATGAGGAACAGATACTAATTAGATACACCCTAGTGGACGCACATAGCCCCACCAAATTAAAAATAAAGCCATTCCTGGCATTCCGTAATGCGCATAGCCTTAGCAAAGCCAGCCATTGGGTTAACACTAAGTATCAGGTTTGCGACAACGGTGTTAGGTACAAACTATACACCGGATTTCCCCACCTATACATGCAAATAAACAAGAAGAACGAATACGTTGCATCACCCGACTGGTACTACAACATAGAGTACATCGAGGAGTTAAGGCGTGGCTACGATGGACACGAGGATCTATTTGTCTCCGGTTACTTCGAGATTCCACTAAAAAAAGGGGAAAGCGTAATTTTTTCGGCAGCCACATCGGCACAAACGCCAGCAACACTGCTAAAAAAATTCAACACAGAGCTATCGCGACGGGATCCAAAGGACACCCTAATGAATTGCCTAGCCAATGCGGCCAGCCAATTCATTGTGCAAAAGGGTAAACGTCACGACATAATTGCAGGCTACCCTTGGTTTGGCAGCTGGGGACGCGACTCATTCATCTCGCTACCAGGGCTAACGCTCGGCCTAAACGACGATAAGAATTGTAAGTCGATTCTCGACACCCTGAGCCACGACCTCAAGGATGGACTATTCCCAAACATGGGCAATGCCAAATCGGTTGCATTCAACTCGGTAGATGCCCCATTGTGGTATTTCTGGGCAATACAACAGTACTACCTGCACACCAACAACCATAAGGATGTATGGAAAGACTATGGTAAAAAGATGAAAACCATCCTAAAAGGGTACCGTGCAGGACTTGCCTACAACATTAAAATGCATCCGAACGGATTGATATGGGCCGGAGAGAAAGGGCATGCCCTAACCTGGATGGATGCCATTGCCCACGGAAAACCCGTGACTCCAAGAATAGGCTTCGCCGTTGAAATAAACGCACTATGGTACAACGCCATAATGATCACTATTGAGTTGGCCACAAAGAATAAAGATTCCCGATTCGTGAAGGAATGGCTCCCCATTGCCGATCTGGCCAAGAAATCGTTTAACCAGCTATTCTGGATCGAGGATGGACAATACCTAGCCGACTATGTTGACGAAAACGGGCAGAATACCGACATCCGCCCCAACCAGATATTCGCGATATCGCTGCCATACAGCCCACTCGACGACGACAAGAAGATTGGAACTTTAAACATTGTTGAACGCCGCCTATACACACCCAAAGGGCTACGCACACTTTCGCCCCAACACCCCGACTACAAAGGTAGATACGAGGGAGACCAAGCCACCCGCGATGCCGCCTACCACCAAGGGACCACCTGGCCCTGGCTACTTGGCCATTACGTGGAAGCGTACTATAAAATACATGGCAAAAACGCAACTCACATCGCTCAAAGCATCGTGGATTCGCTCTGCGAAGACATCGACATCTATGGACTATGCACCGTTCCTGAAATTTACGACGGAGATCCCCCGCAACGACCGAACGGATGCATATCGCAAGCTTGGAGCGTTGCTGAACTAATCCGCATAGTAAACATGATTGAAAAGAACAAAGATTAACCATAATTAATGCCAAAAAAACATGAGAGTATTAATGTTTGGATGGGAGTTCCCGCCCCATATTACGGGAGGACTTGGAACAGCCTGTTTTGGGTTAACCAAAGGAATTGCCAAACAAAGCGTTGACATAATTTTTGTAGTCCCAAAGGCTTACGGCGACGAAGATGGTTCGGCAATCCGATTAGTTGCAGCCGAAAATATTGATGTTACACACACATCCACACAACTCGAAGAGTTCTGGAAACACATCCAGTACCTCGAGATTAGTTCAAATATTGTACCCTACGTTGACCCCGAAGAATTCGCAAAAATTATAGAATCGTCGGAATTCGACACCAGCGAAAGCAGCAGCCTTAGTTCGCGCCGAAAATTCAAGTTCTCAGGCAAATATGGGCCAAGCTTGATGAGCGAAGTTACACGTTACGCCATAACTGCGGCAACACTGGCATCAAAAAACCAGTTTGATGTAATACACGCTCACGACTGGCTAACCTACCCCGCCGGCATTGCAGCGAAAATGGTATCGGGGAAACCCCTGGTTATACACGTTCACGCTACGGAGTTCGACCGAAGCGGCGAAAACATCAACCAAAGTGTTTACGAAATTGAACGCAGAGGCATGGAGGTGGCCGACAGGATTATCACCGTAAGCCACTACACCCGCAATATAGTTATCAACCGGTATGGCATACCTGAAGATAAGGTAATCACCGTTCACAACGGGGTCGACTTCACCAACCATCAAGAATTAGACTTAAACCGGGGGGTTCCCGAAAAGGTTGTTACATTCCTAGGCCGTGTTACCTTTCAGAAAGGGCCCGATTACTTTGTTGAGGCAGCCCACAAGGTACTGAAACGAAACCCAAACGTGCGGTTTGTGATGGCCGGAAGCGGCGATATGCTCAACCGGATGATAAAACGGGTAGCCAAGCTTGGCATAGCCAACAAATTCCACTTCACCGGATTTTTAAAAGGCTCGGATGTAAACCAAATGTTTGCCCTGAGCGATGTGTACGTTATGCCCTCGGTTTCGGAACCATTTGGCATAAGCCCACTGGAGGCCATGCGCTCCAACGTTCCGGTAATAATATCGAAACAATCGGGAGTTTCCGAAGTCCTTAAATACGCCATAAAGGTAGATTTTTGGGATGTTGACGCTCTCGCTGACAGCATATCGGGATTAATCAACTACAACGCACTCTCCAACTTCTTCATTAAGCATGGGCAGGACGAGGTGAACAACCTCAAATGGGACAACGCGGCAAAACAAGTGGTTGATGTTTACAAATCGGCAATATATAATTAGTAAAAATAAAAAATATAAAAAATGAAAACAATCTGCTTCTACTTTCAGGTACACCAGCCATACAGGTTAAGGAGGTACCGCTTTTTCGACATCGGGAAAAACCACAACTATTTCGACGACTTTGCGAATCGATCCATAATGCGGAAAGTTGCCGAAAAATGCTACCTACCGATGAACCAACTAATGTTGGACCTGATTAACGAGTACGGATCAAAATTCAAAATAGCCTACTCTATTTCAGGAACAGCCCTCGACCAGTTTGAACAATACGCCCCCGATGTGCTCGAGAGCTTTAGGAAGTTGGCCAAAACCGGATGTGTTGAATTTTTAGCCGAAACACACTCGCACTCCCTCTCCTCGCTCAAAAACTACGACGAATTTGAGCGTCAGGTTACTAAGCAAACCCAAAAGATTGAAACCCTGATTGGTTACAAACCCAAAACATTCAGGAATACCGAGCTCATATACTCCGATCAGATTGGCGAAATGGTTGCTAACATGGGCTATAAAGCCATGCTAACTGAAGGGGCAAAACACATACTTGGATGGAAAAGTTCCAACTACCTATACGCCAACGCTCGCAACCCTAAACTAAAACTCCTACTAAAGAATTTTAGGTTGAGCGACGATATCGCCTTTCGTTTCTCGAACCGCGACTGGAGCGAATGGCCACTAACCACCGAAAAATTTGTTTGGTGGCTAAACAACATCGACCCCAAAGAGGAGATTGTTAACCTTTTTATGGACTACGAAACTTTTGGCGAACACCAATGGGTCGAAACCGGGATATTCGATTTTATGAGGGCATTACCCGAACGGGTGTTCAGCGATTCCAATTTTGAATTTCTGACCCCGTCCGAAACTGCCGAGAAACATCAGCCTGTGGCTCTACTACACGTACCCTATCCCATTTCGTGGGCCGACGAGGAACGCGACCTCACCGCCTGGCTCGGAAATGAATTGCAGGACGAAGCCTTCAACCACCTTTACTCGCTCTCCGAAAAGGTAGAAAAGGTAGAAGACGAAGCGCTGAAACGGGACTGGCTATACCTTCAAACCAGCGACCACTTCTACTACATGTGCACCAAGTGGTTTAGCGATGGCGATGTGCATAAATACTTCAACCCATACGACACCCCCTACGATGCATTTATCAACTTCATGAATGTGCTAAGCGATTTCTCAATCAGGCTTAAGGCCAAACTCATGGAGCAATCGTACTTCAGCAAAAATCCGCACTCTGGCGAAGACCTCGAAATACTCATTCACCTCTACAAAACCAAACTGCTCGAACTGGTAAAAATTAAAGAGGGAGCAATTCAGGTTGAAGCAAAAGCCGAATCGAAACAGATTATTACAAAAAAAGAGTTAAAGGCAAAGACAACACCCAAAACTCAAAAAAAGGCAAAGACAAATACAAAGGCAAAGGCTGCAAAAGAAACCTCGAAGGCAAAAGCCACCCATACGAAAAGCGAAAAATCTTCGCCCACTGCCCCGAAGAATTCGGTAACAGAAAAACCGAATTCGAAAGCAAAGAAAATAGCAGAAACACCCCAAACGCCCATGCCAAAAAAAGCGCCACAGCAATACTTGTAAAATAACAAACTGCAAACCTAAAGAAAATGGACATGAAGGAAAAACTGCTAAAACCCGATTATTTATTCGAGGTTAGTTGGGAAGTTTGCAACAAGGTGGGCGGAATACATACCGTAATTTCCACCAAGGCTCTATGCCTAGAAACGGAACTCAAAAACAACTATATACTCATAGGCCCCGACATCATTAAGGACACCGAAAACAATGCAGAGTTCATTGAAGATGTGAACCTGTTCGCGGCCTGGCGCAACAAAGCGTTCGAGGAAGGCCTCCCAATCCGAATAGGCCGTTGGGACATACCCTGCAAGCCGATAGCCGTTCTCATCAACTTTTCGGGCTTTATATCGCACAAGGATCAAATTTTCAAAAGTTTTTGGGAAGAGTATCGGCTCGACTCCATCGCGGGGCAATGGGACTACATCGAACCAGCTCTCTTTGGATATGCCGCTGGACGAGTAATTGAAAGTTTTACCAACTTCCAGCTCAGCCTCCGGCACCGGATTGTAGCCCAGTTCCACGAGTGGATGACCGGAACTGGATTGCTTTACCTTAAAATGAATGTTCCCCAAATAGGAACTGTCTTTACAACTCATGCCACGGCTCTTGGCCGAAGCATTGCAGGCAACCACCTCCCGCTATACAGCAACATGGAGAAGTACGAGCCAAACAGCAAAGCCCAAGAATTCAACATTATTTCGAAACAATCGCTCGAGAGAATAAGCGCTCAGGAGGCGGATTGTTTCACCACTGTGAGCGAGATTACGGCCAGGGAATGTAGCCACTTCCTGGAAAAAAACGTTGACCTCATCACCCCGAATGGATTTGAAAACACATTTGTTCCCGAATCCGAAGAGTTTAAACTACGCAGACTCGAAGGACGAATAAAATTCTACGAGGTAGCCGAAGCCATGCTAGCCCACGATGTGGCAAAGGACAGCATCATTATGGGTATCAGTGGGCGCTACGAGTTCAAAAACAAAGGCATCGACGTATTCATCGATGCACTCGGCAAGCTCAACAAGGACAACAACCTGCAGAAAGAGGTGCTTGCATTCCTTCTAATTCCGGCCGGACACCATGGACCCCGCAAGGATGTATTCCATAACCTACGCGACAAGGACAAGGATTACGAGAACTACATTGTACTCGACGACACCCATGTTACCCACTACCTTAACGACCCCGACGTTGAGCCCATCCTGAAAAGAATCCGATCGCTAGGCCTCAACAACTCATCATCGGACAAGGTTAAAGTATTCTGGGTGCCTTGCTACCTCAACGGTGCCGACGGAATATTCAACAAAACCTACTACGACCTTCTAATTGGCATGGATATTACAGTATTCCCATCGTACTACGAACCATGGGGATACACACCGCTAGAAAGTTTGGCATTCAAAGTACCCACCATCACCACCTCGTTGGCCGGCTTTGGCGATTGGGTTCAGCGCCATTACACCCACCCCAAGGATGCCATTAAGATTATACACCGTAGCGACGAAAACGACGCCGAGGTTACCGAGCAAATCGCAACCAGCCTGCAATGGTTCCTAAAACTCGACAATAGCAGGCGCAACGACCTAATGGAGAATGCCGCCGACATTGCCAACATTGCCCTATGGAGCAACTTCATCGACTACTACTATAGCGCATTTAACAAAGCGCTATACAGCGTTGGCGAACGCACCCATCGGTTTATGGAATTCGAACGCGAAGAGGTGCTACCATCCATCGAGCGCAAATTCAGACTTAACCAACCCTCGTGGGTTCGACTACTCGTACAAAAAAGTTTGCCCGAGAAGCTTAAATCGCTCGACGATTTATCCCATAACCTATGGTGGTCCTGGAGTATTGAGGCCAACGAACTATTCGAATCAATAGACAAGGAGCTATGGGTTAAATGCGAACAAAACCCAATCCTATTCCTCGAAAAGATTAGCCTCCCCCGATTCCAGGAATTGGAAAAAGATACCGTATTTGTGGAGAAACTACACTCCACCTACCTGAAGTTCACCTCGTACATGATGCAGAAGTACCAACGCAAAGGCCCCCGGATAGCCTACTTCAGTATGGAATTCGGGCTACACAGCTCATTAAAATTGTACTCGGGCGGTTTAGGAGTCCTGGCTGGCGATTACCTGAAGGAGGCCTCGGACAGTAACGTTGATATGGTTGGCATTGGACTATTGTACCGCTACGGATATTTCACACAAAACCTATCGGCATCGGGTCAACAAATAGCCATGTACGACCAGCAGAATTTCACACAAACACTAGCCTCGCCAGTACGCGACGAAAACGGGAAGTGGATTACCATTCACGTAGCACTCCCCGGACGACTTGTACACGCACGTATATGGAAGGTTGACGTAGGCCGAACCGAACTATACCTGCTCGACACCGATTTTGAAGACAATATCCTTCAGGACAGATCCATCACCCACCACCTTTACGGGGGCGACTTGGAAAATCGGTTCAAACAGGAGATGATACTTGGCATAGGAGGCGTTAGAGCATTGCAAGCGCTTAACATTGATGCCGACATTTTCCATATCAACGAAGGGCATGCCGCCTTTATTGGACTCGAACGACTACGAAAATACATTTGGTCCGACAAATTGGCCTACCCAGAGGCGGTGGAGGTAGTTCGGTCATCGAGCCTTTACACCACACACACCCCCGTACCCGCAGGGCACGACGCCTTCCCCGAGGAGATGGTGCGTGTTTACATGGCCCACTACCCCGAACGGCTAAAAATCTCGTGGGAGCAATTTATGGATCTGGGACGCACCATTGCGGGCGATTACTCGCAGAAATTCTCCATGAGCAACCTTGCAGCCAACCTATCGCAAGAGGTAAACGGAGTAAGTTGGCTCCACGGCGAGGTGAGCCGCAAGATGTTTGCAGGAATGTGGCCATGCTACTTCCCCAATGAGCTTCATGTTAGTTACGTTACCAACGGCGTTCACTACCCAACATGGGCAGCTAAGGAATGGCGAACCCTCCTGGAAAATAAAGACGACCACACCGCACAACCCGCATGGAGCGCATTGGAATCCATTGCAGACTCAAAGGTGTGGGAAATTAGAAACACCCTACGCAAACGGCTAATCGATTTAATCAGCGATAGGCTCGATGAACCCGGAATGATCCGGTTCGAAAGCCCACGCCAGGTTATCGAGATAAAAGAAAAACTCGACGACAAAATACTGACCATAGGATTTGCCCGCCGGTTCGCCACTTACAAACGGGCCCACTTACTCTTCAAGGATTTGGATAGACTCGAAGAACTAGTGAACGACCCGAACCGCCCCGTACAATTCCTATTCGCAGGGAAAGCGCACCCCAACGACAAAGCAGGACAGGATTTGATTAAAAAAATTATCGAGATATCCAAACAGCCCCGCTTCCTGGGTCGCATAGTATTCCTGCAGAACTACGACATGGAGCTAGCCAAGCACATGGTACAGGGGGTCGACATCTGGCTAAACACCCCCACACGGCCACTCGAAGCATCTGGAACTAGTGGACAAAAGGCAGTGATGAACGGCGTACTCCACTTTAGCGTACTGGACGGCTGGTGGGTTGAGGGCTACCGCGAGGGTGCAGGATGGGCTCTCCCCCTGGAAAGCACATACGCCGAACACGAATTTCAGGATGAATTAGATGCCGAGTTAATTTATACAACCCTCGAGAACGAAATTGTTCCAAGCTTCTACTCCCGAAATTCGAACAACATCCCGGAAACATGGATTGGGTATATCAAAAAATCCATTAGCCAGGTTGCATCCAACTTCACCACATTCCGAATGATTACCGATTACCAAAACCGGTTCTACAGCAAGCTCTATAAACGTTCATCGGAATTAATTGACGACGACTTTGAAGCAGCGAAAAAAATTGCCGGATGGAAACGTAGAATAACCCGGAACTGGGAAGAAATCGAGATTATACAGGTTAAACAGTTTAACATTGCCCGCGAGGCCATATACATTGGCAAGGAGTACTCCGCCGAAGTGGTGTTAGACCTTGGTTCGCTCGGCCCCGATGAGGTTGGCGTAGAAATGGTAGTGGCCGATTTAATAGAAAGTCATGAGGTTAAAGTAAAACGCGTGTATGAATTCTTACTGCAATCGGTAGAAGAGTCGAGGGCAACCTACCGGTTGAATATCACCCCGGTAGAGCCAGGAGCCTTTGAATGCGGAATAAGGATATACCCCAAAAACCCCATGCTTCCGCACCGAATGGATTTCTGCATGGTACGATGGATTTAACACATCAGAGGAATTATAACAAAAATAGGCATTACAAGCAGGATGATTAAAAACATCCCGCTTGTAATTTGCTTATTAGTTCATCCAACAATTAATTGCAATACTAAAACAATATGACAAACACCAACCGCTCGACTAAACATAAGGAAAATAGCATTGACTACCAAACCATAAACGTATGTCCACAAAAAAAACTAATTCGTCAACATCCTTAAATTTGCCCAAGAAATAAAACAGAATTACAAACTTATTTTCGCATATTAGCAAATCGAAACCAAAAACGAACCATGATTATTGTTCAAAAACCCGAGCAAACGAAAGGCAGAGAAATAGCCATAACCATAGGCTTTTTCGACGGCCTTCATGCCGGACACAGAGCATTAATTCGCGAAGTACTGAAAGCCGCCGAGCTAATGAATCTAGGCTCTGCCGTAGTAACATTCTGGCCACACCCCAGGCTAGTCCTAAAAAAGGATCCTGAGAAACTTCGATTCTTAACCACTCTGAACGAAAAATCCAAAATTGTTTCGAAAAGCGGAGTCGACTTCCTTATAGTTCAAGAATTCACCCCACAATACTTCAACCTCGAACCCGCCGATTTTATCGATTATCTGGTTAACAATTACCATGTGAAACACATTGTAGTTGGTGCCGATCACCGTTTTGGCAAAGATGGCAAGGGAAACGCCGATCTTCTAAAACAATTAGGCGCCGAAAAAGGGTTCTCAGTCCAAATAATCGACCAATTAGTAATAGACAACACCGACATCAGTTCAACAAAAATCAGGGAGGCTCTACTCAAAGGCAATATCGAACGCGCCAACCAAATGTTGGGCTACCCCTACCTAATAACCGGAGCGGTAGAATCGGGTAATCAACTCGGCCGTAAACTGGGTTTCCCCACGGCCAACATCCGCCCCAACGATCCGCTAAAGCTCATCCCTCTCGAAGGGGTGTACGCCGCCATTGTTAGCATAAATGGAGAAATAAAGCAAGGAATGCTCAATATCGGCTTCAGACCAACCGTAGAGAATAGCCGCAGACAAACCATCGAGGTTCACATATTCGACTTTGAACAAGAAATATACAACTCGGGAATTGAAGTGGCACTCATCAAACGGCTACGAAACGAGAAACGGTTCCAATCCATCGATCTGCTGCAGGCTCAACTCCTACAGGATAAAACTTTAGCCATAGAAGCATTGAAAGACCAAGACATTAACTCGTTTCAAAACTTATTCCTAACTTTGCGTTCAACAAAGTAATCATCTTAATAAAAACAACCGAATGGAAAATCGTAACGCATCATCTTTACCATATAAGGTGAAGGACATTAAACTTGCCGATTGGGGACGTAAAGAAATCGAAATCGCCGAACAGGAAATGCCCGGATTAATGGCCATTCGAAAAAAGTTTGGACCAGAACAACCGCTTAAGGGGGCTCGCATTATGGGCTCGCTACACATGACAATCCAAACCGCGGTACTTATTGAAACACTTAAAGCGCTGGGTGCCGACATACGCTGGGCCAGTTGCAATATATTCTCAACCCAGGATCATGCCGCTGCCGCAATAGCTGCCGCAGGAATCCCTGTTTTTGCCTGGAAAGGCGAAAGCCTTGAGGAATACTGGTGGTGCACGCGCGAAGCGTTGTCGTTTCCAAACGGCAAGGGACCCAACATGGTTGTTGACGATGGTGGCGATGCTACCCTTCTTATCCACTGGGGCTACAAAGCCGAAAACGATAAAAAATCTATCGAACGCGAAGCATCTAACCACGAAGAAGCGGTTATCCTCAACCTAATTCGCGAAACCCTTGAGCAGGAACCCCAGAAATGGCACAACCTTGTTAAGGAATGGAAAGGCGTTTCGGAGGAAACAACCACAGGCGTTCATAGGTTATACCAAATGAAGGAACGCAACGAGCTGCTTGTTCCAGCTATAAACGTTAACGACTCTGTTACAAAGAGTAAATTCGACAACCTTTACGGCTGCCGCGAATCGCTAGCCGATGGCATTAAACGTGCCACCGACGTTATGCTTGCGGGCAAAGTAGTTGTTGTTTGCGGCTATGGCGATGTGGGTAAGGGTTGCGCCAAGAGCATGCGCTCATACGGATCGCGCGTTATTGTAACCGAGATTGATCCAATTTGCGCACTACAAGCAGCAATGGAAGGATTTGAGATTAAACCTCTTGAGGAAGCTCTTGACGAAGGAAATATCTACGTTACCACCACCGGTAACTGCGAAGTTATCAGGCTTGAGCACATGTATAAAATGAAGGATCAATCCATTGTTTGCAACATTGGCCACTTCGATAACGAAATTCAGGTTGACAGGCTAAACGCCGATAAGAGCATCAAAAAGGTGAACGTCAAACCACAAGTTGACCAGTACTACTTCCCCGATGGAAAATCGATATACCTTTTGGCCGAGGGTCGTTTGGTAAACCTTGGCTGCGCAACCGGTCACCCCAGCTTTGTAATGAGCAACAGCTTCAGCAACCAAACCCTTGCGCAAATTGAACTTTGGACCAAGAAACTTGACATTGATGTTTACCGCTTACCAAAGGAACTCGACGAAGAAGTTGCTCGCCTACACCTTGAGCAAATTGGCGTTAAGTTAACCAAACTAACCCAAAAACAGGCCGATTACATTGGTGTTAAAGTTGAAGGCCCATACAAACCGGAACACTACAGGTACTAATAATTTAGTTGAATTAGGCGTATAAGCGATAATGAGCGAATAGTTACAAACCCGGAGGGTTTGAATGTTTATAGCAATGATGATATTTAGATATTCGACTCCAGCTGGAGTCGAATATTTTTAACTCACAATGAATTTCTATAAACATTTGATGCCGCTGGCATCATTTAATATTTGCAAAACGCCTAATTCAATAATTTAGATATTCAAAACAAAAAACTGCGAGGCCTTTTGGTTTCGCAGTTTTTATTTTTGTTGATAAATGCTCGTTGCCGCCAACATCACCTTTTCGTAGCCGGCTCGCATTAACGGCGTTTCGGCAAACAGTTTCTCAAATTCGGTTTCCGACATATTCACAAATTGTTCAGGCAACAAATCATTCAACTTTTCATTCTGGAGTTGAGGATGATTTTTAATTGCAGCCTTTTTGTTCCAAGGGCAAACCTCCTGGCAAATATCGCAACCAAAACACCAACCATTGAGCATTGAATACTCCTGCTCGGTTAACGGTGTTTTTTTCTCAATATTGATGTATGAGATACATTTATTGGCATCGACAACCCGAGGCGATAGAATTGCACCATTCGGGCAGGCATCGATACATCGAGTGCAATTCCCACACCTATCAGGAATCTCAACGCTTGTGGGCTCAATATCAATATCGACAATCAGTTCTCCTATAAAAACGTACGACCCTAGAGCTGGATTTATAAGATTTGAGTTTTTACCAATCCAACCCAAGCCCGCTTTCACTGCCCAAGCACGTTCCAGAACAGGAGCCGAATCGACAAATGCACGTCCATTAACAGCACCAAACTCCGCTCTAATTCGACTCATCAAATCGAAAAGCATCAATTTCATCGCACCGTGGTAATCGGGGCCAAGTGCATAGCGCGAAATCTTGGGTGGGTTTGTCGTTATGGACAAATCCTCCCGTTTGTAGCTAAGTAAAACGCTAATAACCGATTTTGCGTTGGGAACAATTAATGCGGGATTCATCCGCATCTCAAAGTTCTTAGCCATATAGGCCATCTCGGCGTGATGACCTTTGGAAATCCAATCCTTAAAACGATCCTTTTCCTCAACCAAATCTCCAACAACACAAACACCACAGGCATCAAATCCAACCTCGGTGGCAAGGGCTACTATGCGCTGGTTTGGAATCATTCTGTCTTTAAGTTAATTAGAAATTAGGTTATTGAGTTAATTTAGAGGCTATAGATTTTTTTAGTTATGCTAATTCTTTTACATTAACAAACTAATTCCCAATCTTTTTCCCAGTTAATGTATCCCAAACTCCTTTCATAAAGCCAAGTCCATAACCATAAAGTTGGATAAGACTTATCAACATTGATAATTTGCCTACCAGCAAACTGCGTTTACGAATTACTGCATCAACATTTACAACGAACATAAAAAAGAGCAATGGCAAAATAAACATCCACGAGATAAATATCGCACAGAGAATTAACCCAACGGAGCCAAGCGTAAAGGCCAATGGCAAAAGATGAACCAACTTCAAAGTTCCCTTATTCCTGCGCGACAGCGTTACTCTGGCATACCCAAAATTGTAAACCTGGCGGAAGAACTGCTTTATGCTGGTACGGCGTTTATGGTAAACATAGGCATCGCTAATCAGCCCAATTCTAAAACCCTGTTTGTAAATATTGATGCTCAACTCAATATCCTCACCTGCGGCTTTGCTTGCAGCATAACGCACCGAAGGAAATCCGCCTGTTTTCTGAAAAACCTCCTTGGATATTCCCATGTTGAAACTGCGTGGATAGTACTTATCCAGCTGCTTTTTGCCGCCACGAATTCCGCCCGTTGTAAAAAACGATGTCATGGAGTAATCCACAGCTTGCTGAAGGTTTGTGAACGATTTATCGGCACGGTCGGGACCTCCAAAGGTGTCAACATAATTCTCGCTAAGCGATTTCCGAACAGTTGCAATGTAACCGCTGGGGATAATACAATCGGAATCGAGTATTATAAAGTAATTGCCACTGGCGCGCTCCATTCCGTAATTACGCGATTGGCCGGGGCCAGTATTGGGTTTGAAAAAATATTTAATGTCGAAAACCGACCTATACTTCTCAATTTGCTCGGTACAAGTAATGGTTGAACCATCCTCAACAATAACAATCTCAAAATTCCTATCGGTTTGTTTCGACAGGCTATCCAGCAACTCCTCGATCTCGTTGGGGCGGTTATAAACAGGGACTATCAACGAAAAGTTTAAATTCTCCATAAATAAAAGTATCAGTATAAAAGCGTTTAAAATTAGTTACTTTTATTGCAATACAAAAATGCGGCTAGAACCCCAAAAAAGTTTCGATCGCTTTTGGGGTTACTCAATTAATCATCATCAACTAATCCACAGAACAAAAAATCAACTAAATTTGGTTGAATTTTAAAACGTATTGTATGCAGGAATTTCAAATTGAATCGGAGTACATTCAGCTAGACCAACTTTTAAAGGCATGCCGCATGGCGAACTCTGGCGGCGAAGCGCATTCTATGGTAGAGAATGGCGAGGTTACAGTTAACGGGCAAGTTGAATCGAGAAAGAGGGCAAAACTTCGAGATGGTGATATTGTGGAGGTATTTGACGAGACTATCAAAGTGGTTAATAAGAAAATGTAAAATGTAAAATGTAAAATGTAAAATGTAAAATGTAAAATGTAAAATGTAAAATGTAAAATGTAAAATGTAAAATAATAAGCATTAAAAAAACAATCAAAAAAAACCAACAAAGAAATACCCAAATGGAATATCAGTTCAACGGTTCGATAACATAACTTGTCAGATGAAAAAGTCAATCCTACTAACATCAATTATGCTAATGGTCATCCTTACTGGATGCAACAGCAAAAAAAACTCGTACAAAGCAGAGGGATCTGCTTCAATGGATGTTACTGCCGATTACGAAGCAGCACCAGTGACTACCAGACAGACATACCAAGCCGATAAATCAGGCCTTAGAAATGAAACTAGCGAGGTTGCCCCCAAAATTATTAAAACAGCCAATGTTAGCATGGAGGTGGTTGACTACGCAAAATCGAAAAAACAGATCGACTCCATAATAGTTGCAGCAAAAGCCTATATTACCAGCGAGGGCTTCCAGCAATCCGATGTTCAGTTGGGGAATAACATGGAAATAAAGGTTCCTGCAACAGGTTTTAACAATTTGCTAGAATCGCTAACAGCAGTCGCAAAACGAGTCGATTATCAAAACATATACACACAGGATGTTACCGAGGAGTATATCGACGTTAAAACCCGAATGGAAAACAAACTAAAGGTTGAGAAAACTTACATCGATTTGCTTCGCAGAACCAACAACATTGAAGATATTCTTAAAATCGAAAATAAATTAGGCGAAATTCGTGCTGAAATTGAATCGGCTCAAGGCCGAATGAAGTACATCGACCATCAAGTGAGTTTAAGCACAATATCGCTGTACTTCTACCAAAAGGTTGAGTTCAAGTACACGCCTGAGGAATTACCTAGTTTCTGGCAAAAAGTAAAGGAAGCCCTACACGCTGGATGGAAAGGGATTGTTTGGGTGCTTATTTTCTTTATGAAAATATGGCCAGTATGGGTTATAACAGCAGTTGTTTACATTGTGTGGCGGAAAACCATAGGGCGATCATCAAAAAAAACAGATAAAAAAAGAAAGAAGGATAAGAAGGGAAAGAAAAGGGCGAAAGAAGAAATAAACCAACCTCCTGTTCAGGATAATATTTAGCTCCAAATATCAATAAATCCGGCATAGCCCGGATTTATTTTTTAAAAAAAGATAAAAAAACCGAAAAACAGGGTAACAATTTTCCATCCATTCCTATGTATGAAATAAGGAAACATTAAAACATACTGCCATGGATATATTTTACATCGATTTAAGGCCAAACGGCAACGGAGAGTACGAAATGCACCGAAGCGGTTGTAAGCACTTACCCGATCAAGCATCGCGCTACTACCTTGGACTATTTGGGACCTGCAACGAAGCGATGAAAGAAGCACAAAAATCGTTTCCGAAATCATGCGGATGTCCCTTCTGCTGCAAAACATGCAATATAGAATCAGGAGTAAAGGCAAACCGCAAAGTGGAGACCCAGTAATGGAATTCTCTCGCAAAATGCCCTAAACCACCCATCATACCCCAACACTCTGTTTTATCACAAAGGGAAGCCAACCGAACACGTTGGCTTCCTTTTTGTATTCAGCCCCCTTGCCAAAGGCATTCTATAACAAACAATCACAACAAAACAATCACAACCAAACAATTACAAAAAGCACGGATAAAATACAGAGTAGCACAAAAATAAAATCAGAAAAATTATTTCAAATTATTCATTACTTTGGCAAGCAATTAGCTATAACATTGCATCAAAAAAAGTATTAATTTAAAATTATCCGCATTGATTTTTACGGAGCAACAAGTAGAAACAATATCGCCAAATCCTGCGGCATACAAAGCAGGCAAAGCATTAGCCGTTGCAAGCAAGTGGGTTACACTGGCAAAAACCGACAGGGTTATATGGGGCGAAATACAGGGCAGCAGTAAAACACCATACCAAGTCCAAATAGATATCGTAACGATGGGTTACAAATGCAACTGCCCATCGCGCCAATTCCCCTGCAAACACAACATTGGGCTAATGCTACTATACGCATCGAACCCCAACGAGTTTAAGATTGAAAGCGAAGAACCCGAATGGGTTAAGAGCTGGATCGATAAACGCCAGGCAAAGGCCAACAAACCCGAACTGGAAGAAATAACCGAGGAGAAGCAAGAAAAACTCGATAAAGCCAGAGAAAAAACCCAAACCGATCGATTCCAGAGTGTTCAAGTAGGAATAGACGAACTTGAGCTATGGCTCAAGGATCTAATCCGCATCGGAATACTCGAGCTGCCTAATAAACCGGCATCGGACTTTTCGAAAATCGCAGCCCGCATGGTTGATGCCAAAGCGCCAGGACTTGCGGGTTGGGTTAAATCGCTGGGAAGCATAGACTACAGCAACCCCACCGAGTGGCAAAACGAAGCGCTAACCATCATCTCGAAACTATACCTACTCATAAGAACATTCAAAAACTACGAGAACCTAACGCCCACATGGCAAATAACCATCAAGAATTTGGTGGGGTGGAGCCAATCGGCCAAAGAGCTAATTGCCAATAACGAATCCGAAACGGTAAAAGACCAATGGCTAGTTGCCGGACAAGTAACCGAAACAACCGACGACGAAATAACCACCCAACGGAACTACCTAGTGGGATGCCAATCGAATCGCTATGCACTAATACTAAACTTTTCGACCAAACACACCACCATAGAAAACCCGCTCATACCCGGAAGCGTAATTAACGCCGAACTAGTCTTTTTCCCATCGGCTCTACCCCACAGAGCCGCAATTAAAACTACCCGAAGTGTCGGAAATCAGTTGGAACAGCAACCCCAATCGCTCGGAACATGGGCAGACGTTTTCAAACAAAAAGCAGCACAACTCCAACAAAACCCATGGCAACAGGAAACAACAGCCATTATCGACGATTTAAGAATTACCAACAGGAATAATCGATGGATTGCCTACGATAAAAACCTAAACTACGTTATGGTATCGCCCAAATTCGATTTACAAAAAATCATGCGATGGCTTGCCATATCGGGCAATAGGAAAATGCGGGTAGCCGGCATAATCCGGAGCGAAACGCTATACCCCCTTGGAGTATTCGAAAACAACCAATACATAACACTATAGTATGTGGCAGCATCTTGTTGAGGTAGCACTTTTGGGCACCGAGAAAAAATCATTGAACCACTCAACCCTCCCATCGGAAGTACAGGCTCATTTCAATCCCACCGACACAGAACCCGAACACAACCTCCTTGTGGCCTCTGCGCTATGCCACTACTACACCGAAACGGGACGCGAGCCACAACGGGCCGAGGGCTGCATTGACGAGAGTATAATTGAGGAAACACAAGAGGTTGCTCCGCCTATCTACAGAGATATTTATAACAGGATCGACAGCACAAACCTTCATTTTAAGGAATCGTTACTAAATTACTGGCTCGATTCGCTAATCCGAAAGAAACTGATTATTGCCCCCGACGGCATTGTTCCCCTTTTTAACACGGCTCAGAATTTCGCCGATAAAACCAAGGCGAAAATAGTAGAAGTAATTGGAAACAAAGGACGCTGGCTGCTTCAATTCCAATCGGATTTTAAGTACACGCAAACAAACATCACCCCACAAGCATGGGACGAGGGAACCACCGCTAACCGGAAAGAGCACCTCACACACATGCTCCACAGCAACCCCGAAAATGCAATAGATCTGCTAAAATCGGCATGGGATCAGGAATCACTGGTTAACAAACGGGGATACCTCGAAATGCTTAAAGCAGTACCACACAAATCGATCGTGGAGTTTGCCGAAAATCTGTACAAAAACGAATTTTCGTTCAACACCAAAGAAAAGAAAACAGAAAAGGAGTGCCGAAAGATACTAGCAACAATCCTTTTATCATCGGAGGAAACAGAATTACACCAGCGCACAGTACATCAACTAAAAAAATATTTTGTTGGCGAAAAAAAGAAGGGATTTTTAGGCTTAGGGGCAGCAAAAATAGGGCTGGAGTACCAACTCCCCTCCGATGAGGACTCTCAATTCTGGAATGCAGCAAACATGGAGCAAGCGTACGGACTCGAGCCAAAGCATTACGACATATCAATCTTCGAAAACATCAACCAGTCCTGGCTCTCCTTCTTTATCGAATACATACCGGCTAATGCATGGCAAAACGAACTAATACAAAGCCATGCCGACCTCCTAAACTGCTTCCTTAACGGTACAAACTTCACCGTTTCAACCAACGAAAAGAAACGGCCAACACTACTGCACGCCTTCATTCAAAATGCCACAACCCGAAACAACAAACAGTTAGCCCTTGAATTGCTTGTGCGCATTCCAACAACCGAAGGCATCCCCCTATTAAAACATATCACGCCCAAGGAGTTCGAAAAATATGTAAGGGATCGCAAGTACTTTGCCGATTACGAGATCCTCCTAAATGGCCCCTACGGGGTGGATGAATCGTGGCCCATAGAATTTTCGGAATACATACTGGCAAACGTATTTGAACAAGCCCTACACCAAGGGAACTTAAACACAAATGCACTGGGCACCGTTATGGCACAACACCTGCATACCGAAACCTACACCTTACTGCAAAGGCTAAACGAGAAGGCAAAGGACTCCAACCTTTACTACAGCTGGAGCAAAAACCTATACGAACCCATAAACAGCATACTACAAATCCGCAAATTAATCACAACATTAAACAACTAACACCATGAATGTTTTACGTGAACATGCCGAACAGCAATTCCAGGAAGAACTCCACGAACTGGAAAAACAGGATACTGGCTCAAAACCCACCAACTGGAAACTTTCGCCCGCCAGCGTGGTAAAATACTTAATGGGAAGCAAACTCAGCAATGGTTTCGAGATAACACCCAAGTACATTGGCCAACAAAGGCTAATGGAGATTGCCGTAGCCACACTAACCACCGACAGGGCTCTGCTCCTATACGGAATCCCCGGCACCGCAAAATCGTGGGTATCGGAACACCTTGCAGCAGCAATAACTGGCGATTCAACATTACTAATCCAAGGAACAGCAGGGACTAGCGAGGAGTCGATACGATACGGATGGAACTATGCCCGGCTGCTAGCCGAAGGCCCCAGTGCTGCTGCAATGGTTAGCACGCCGGTAATGAATGCCATGCAGAATGGGAAGATTGTTCGAATTGAAGAGTTAACTCGAATCTCCGCCGACGTTCAGGACACGCTAATCACCGTACTATCGGAAAAAACCATGCCTGTCCCCGAACTAAACATGGAGGTTCAAGCAGTAAAAGGATTCAACGTAATTGCCACTGCAAACAACCGCGACAAAGGTGTAAACGAACTCTCATCGGCACTTAAAAGACGGTTCAACACGGTAATACTCCCGGTTCCGGCCACCACCGAGGAGGAGGTTCGGATTGTACAAACCCGCGTACAGAGCAACCTCAAAGCGCTTGAACTCCCCGCATCGGCGCCCACCGTACACGATATACAACGCATTGTACGAATTTTCCGCGAGCTCAGGAATGGGGTTACCGAGGATGGCCGCACAAAAATTAAATCGCCATCGAGTACGGTTAGCACAGCCGAAGCAATATCGGTGGTGAACAATGGCCTTGCCCTAGCCGCCCATTTTGGAAACGGAAAACTGAACGCTCACGACCTGGCATCGGGATTAATTGGTGCAATTGTGAAGGATCCTGTTCAGGACACCGTTGTGTGGAACGAATACCTCGAGAACATTGTAAAAACAAGAGAGGAGTGGAAAGATATATACCGCGCATGTAAAGAGTTGAACTAACTTAACCATTCAAAACACAAACACCTACCTCCATGAACGAGAAAATTGCATCGGAAATACACCAACTAGCCGAATTGTACATATCCAGAATACAAAGAAACACTCAGGACTCCATAAAAGCACAAACGGCAATCGATTTAATTAAAATCTGTGAAAAAGCAATAATCAACGAGGTGGAACTCGATTACGAATCGCTAATGCTACTTGGGGCCAACCAAGCCTCCGAAACCATATCGTTCATCACATACGCCCTGGAAAGACACCGCGAAACCCCCGATGGCGAAAACCGAAGATCGTGGGACACGAGCACTCCGCTTATCAACCAGCTAATGCGCAAGGAGATAAGCCGCAACAAGGATGGATTAGCACGCCTGGTAAACAATATTATTGCCGAAAAATTCACCGAGGAAACCGATTTAGACCGATTGGAGTTCGTAAACTACCTTCACAACAAGGGATTTTCCGACAAAGAAATAGTTGCCATTGTTATAACGAATACAAATCCCTATTCCACATTCTACTACCACACGCCCAGTTGGAAAGATAAGGAAACCACAATAGCCGAAACTGAGTTTACCCATTACGTAAAGGAACTGATGCAGCCAAAATCGTCGTTCCTTGGCATAAAAACGAGAGCCATCGAAAAAGAGTTTATCGACTCGCTCATCTTTTACCAAAACTACAACAAGTACAAAATATACCCGTGGTTCCGGTTTTTGCACAAGCACTACCCGGAATGCATAAAGGGCGATTACTACAAATACCTGTTCTACTCCGAATACGACAACTATAGGATGATCAACTTCGAAACACTATACTACTTAATCGATGTTGATATTGAAACAGCCGAGCCCCTTGCCATTCGCCTGATTAACGAATGTAAGCCCCCTATACAAGAAACATTCTCGATTTATTTAGCCCTAAGCAAAAAACTAAAAGATAAGTACCATTCCATAATCACCGAATTAGGCGAAACCTACTACAACAGCGAATTTAAGGAACTGAACAAAACCGCCTACTACTATCATCACGACAAGGACACGCTAAATGGCCCATTCAGCGTGGCTTACGCCCAGTATCTTTTAGAGTACAGCACAACCCAAGGAATTAAACGGATTGGACAATTCGTAGAGGAATCGGCTTTTCTACACCCGCACTTCATCGAATTCCTCGACAATCATCTGAAAGAAAAGTGTGTTCCGTACCTAGTAAAAGCACTGGTTAAAGAACCGGTTAGAGACAACTACCACTCCACAATTTTCGACTCCTTAGCAAAGTACGACTGCCACAACTATCTCCCTCAGATTATTGAGTTCATGGTAGTAAATGCCAACAACAAAACCCGTAAATTATCGGCACACGTACTACAAAAGTACTCCGAAACAATATTCCCAATTGCAGCCAATCTGGTGGTGGAAAAAACCGTTGATCAACGCATTACGGGAGCCATTATCTTGGCGGAGTTAAACTCAAACGAAGCGAATATCACGCTAAATGGCGCTGTGGACAAGGAGGTAAACGACGACACCCGCGACATCATGCTCGAGGCACTTACCGAAAAACGGTTCGCCAAGCCATACACAATGGCAATGGTTGAGGATATGGTAAAAACAGCCGAAACTCGCAAGAAACTTTCGAAATGGAATGAGAAATGGATTGATGAGGACAAACTACCCGGCCTATTCTGGCAAGGCGGCAAAAAAAAGCTATCACAAACCGACATCAGATTCCTGCTATACCGTATGAAACGGGCAAAAGGAATCAACTCCGACATTGAGGCGAAACAAATGCTTAACCTTATAGACCGAAACACCAGCGGAAAATTTGCCAAAGCCATTCTATCCGCATTCCAGGATAGCAACTCCGACACCAAGCTAAAGTACTACCTTACACTGGCCGGACTGCTTGGCGACGACGACATTATGCACACCCTGAATGCTCTATTCAAGAAAAACATTGCCGATAGCCGAATTAAAATGGCCGAGTACATCATTGGAGCCCTCGCAATGATTGGATCGAACAAAGCGCTAAGAATTGTAGAGGTTATTTCGCGCAAATTCACCAATAAAAAACCGACAATTAGCACGGCAGCCCTCGATGCACTTACGGCAGCAGCCAGTGAGCTCAACATCACAACCGACGAACTGGCCGATAGAATTATACCCAACTTCGAATTCGACGGCCTTTACAAAAAATTCGACGTGGATGGAGAGGAATACCGAGCCTTCATCAGCTCCGACTTCACCCTAAACTATTTATCCGAAAGCAACAAGCTGCGGAAATCCGCTCCTGCCAATACCCCAAAGGAGTTGAAGGCGGAGTTCAAGGAGATAGAGAAAGAGATACGGGATATTGTGAAATCGCAAAGCGATAGGCTGGAAAGGTATATGCTCGACGAACGCCGGTGGAATGCAGCAAACTGGCACGAGTTCTTCTTTTTAAACCCCATTATGTTCGTATACGCAACAAAATTGATATGGGGTATTTTTGACAAGGACAACACGCTGCTCGATGTTTTTTACTGCTCCGAGGACTCATCGCTATACAACCTTGCCGATGACGAAATAACTCTCGACAACGACACGTTGGTGGGCATTATCCATCCAATCTACCTTACCGAGGACGACAGGACAAAATGGCACGACAAGATTTACGACATGAACCTATCCACTGCATTCCCACAAATTGAAAGACCCATATTCACAGTGAATGAAGATGAAAAGGAAAGCAATATTACAAGGCGATTCGCAGGGAAGAAAGTCCCCAAAGGGGCCGATTTCGTGAACACCTTTATGGTTAAAAAGAACTGGTACAAGAGTTCGGGCGATGGAGGATCGTCGGAATTTACCAAGTGGTACAAGAATATCTACAAAGCACACCCCTACATCGAAGGGCCGGTTGCATTCTACCTGGGCGACAAAACCCCGGCCATTGTCCACGAGGTTTACTTTGGCACAACCAATTACAAAGAACACGTTAAGATAAAGGATTTGCCCCCCATCTTCTACTCCGAAATTATGGCGGACATCGATCAACTACTAAAAACAGAATAGTATGGCCATTCATATACTGGGCATCAGGCATCATGGCGTAGGATCGGCAAAGAATGTAAGGGAGAGGCTTTCCGAAATAGAACCAGACCTTATACTGGTGGAAGGGCCCCCAGAGATTGACAACATGCTCGCAACCATTGGGCAAGCAAACCTAGTACCGCCCGCAGCAATCATGTGCTATAACTCCGAGAACCCCAGGGAATCGGTTTTCTATCCCTTTGCCGAGTACTCCCCCGAATGGGTTGCCGCGCAGTATGCGAACAAGCATAGAATTCCGGTAAAAGCCATAGATCTCCCCGTAACAATCAGTTTTGCAAAAAAAAGAGAGGGAAATGAATCGACACCACCAGAGCCCATCACCAACAAGGATCCGCTAAGCTACCTGGCCGAAATATCGGGTTTTAATAGCGGCGAGGATTGGTGGGAGTACCATTTTGAACAGCAAAAAAGCAATACCTCCGAACATTTTGAGGCGGTTATGCATGTAATGGAATCGCTACGAGCCGAGGAAATCAAATCGAGCCTCGATCAGGAAAACATCCATCGCGAAGCATACATGCGAACCCTAATCAGGCAGTACCAGAACGAAATATTCACAAACATTGCAGTGATATGCGGCGCGTGGCATGCCCCCGCCCTAACAAAACTAGACGAAACAGCAAAACCAGACGCGAAGCTGATTAAAGAGCTTCCAAAATCGAGAATCAAAGTTACATCAACATGGATTCCGTGGACCAACTCGCGGCTATCGATGCTCTCGGGCTACGGTGCAGGAATCTACTCGCCAGGATGGTACGAGCATCAGTGGAAAGTTAAAGACAACGTCGAAATATCGTGGCTCACCAAAATAGCGAACACATTACGTCAAAAGCAAATCGACATATCCACGGCACATGTAATTGAAGCATTTGTACTTAGCCGCAGCCTATCGGCAATCCGCAACAAATACTACGTATCGCTCGAAGAACTGGACGAGGCAGCCCTCTCCGTGATGTGCATGGGCGATGGCATTTGGCTCGAGTTCGTAAAAAAGGAACTCACCATTGGGAATAAATTGGGTAAGGTTCCCGACGAAATACCCAAAGTTCCGCTTCAGGAAGATTTTGAACAACAGCTAAAAACCCTGCGGCTAAAACTAACCGCCGGCGAAAAACAGTACGATTTGGATTTGCGGAAAGAAATAGACCTAAACCGAAGCATTCTATTCTTCCGCCTCGAAATTATGGAGATACCCTGGGCCAAACGAACGGTATCGCGCACCAAGGGAACATTCAAGGAATCGTGGGTTACCGAATGGTCGCCCGATATGATGATTGAGCTTATCGACAAGGCCTTTCTGGGAAACACCATCGAGAGCGCATCGCACAACCTAGTGGTCAATAAATGCATCCAAGCGAAAAGCATCGCCGAAGCATCGGGACTAATCCAAACCTGCATACCCGCCGAACTTTTCGAAAGCATCGATACTGTACTGGAAAAAATTGTGGAGCTATCAACCATTTCATCCGACATTATCGACCTTATGGTAGCCCTTCCCGGACTAATTGATGTGAGCCGCTACGGGAACGTACGCAAATCGGATCTTTCGATCCTCAACACCATTGTAAAGCAGCTTCTGGTTAAGGTGTATGTAGGACTAAACAATGCATGCTACGGGCTAGACGAGGAGAACTCTACAAATATGTTTGGTTTAGTTGCCAATCTGAACAATGCCATTCGACTTTACAACAACTCCGATTACCAGCAACAATGGCACGAAACCCTACACGGGATGATCGACAACTCGGGCATTCACCCAATCGTACTGGGCTGTATCTGCAGGTTGCTCCTCGATGCCCAGCAAATGGACGAGTACGAGGTTGACACCCGTATTTCGTTTGCGCTATCGGCATCAAACGATCCGTACCAAGTTGCATCGTGGCTCGAGGGTTTCCTAAAAGGGAATGGAATGATTCTTATTTACGACAACCGGCTGTGGAACCTAATATACTCGTGGGTAGATTCGCTGCCCGGAAACACATTCATGGAATTACTCCCCTTGCTGCGCCGAACTTTTGCCAAATTCGAATACGGCGAACGCAGACAAATAGGCGAAAAGGCAAAACGCGGGCTGGCCAACGATTACACACCCGTGGATCGGGATGCAGCCCACAACTTCGACCCCGAAAGGGCGGCTAAAATACTACCAATCATAAAAGAGTTAGCCGGATTTTAACAGAATAACATGTGAATTGATGAGTACCGAAAACACACATAACGCCCCAAACAACCAACTCCAGAAATGGCGTTTAATCCTTGGCGGCAACCACGCCGACGGAACCGACACCCAGCTCTCCGAAGAGCTAATGCAGGTTGACGCAGCCCTCACTGCGCTTTACGAATTTGAGCGCACCAAATCGTTTAACTACGGAAACGAAAAAGGAACCGGCGGACAGGAAGGCTCCAACCCGGGCATTGCCAGATGGCTGGGCGATATCCGCAAATATTTCCCCGTTTCGGTGGTAAACGTGATGCAAAACGATGCACTAAAACACCCCGAGCTGCAGAAAAAAATGATATTCGAGCCCGAAATCCTCGAAAAAACAGAGGCCGATGTACACCTAATAGCCACCCTCATGGAGCTGGGAAAGCTAATCCCGGCAAAAACCAAGGAAACAGCCCGTCGGGTTATTCAGAAAGTAGTGGATGAACTGATGGCCCGACTCGAGCAAAAAACCATAGCCACCCTCAATGGCGCGTTAGACAAATCGGCGAGGAACCGCCGCCCCCGCTACAGCGAAATTAACTGGGATGCCACCATACGCAAAAACCTAAAGCACTACCAACACCAGTACAAAACCATAATACCCGAAGAGCGCATTGGCTACGGGCGTAAATCCAAAAAATCGGTTAAGGACATCATACTGTGCATCGACCAAAGCGGATCGATGGGCTCATCGGTAGTTTACTCCGGAATATTCGGCGCCGTTATGGCCTCGTTGCCCAATGTTAAAACCAGAATGGTAATGTTCGACACCCAGGTGATTGACCTCACCGAGGATCTGAAGGATCCTGTTGACCTACTTTTTGGGGTACAACTGGGCGGCGGAACTGATATAAACAGAGCACTCGCATACTGCCAGGAGCTAATTGCAAAACCCGACGACACAATACTTGTGCTAATCACCGATCTTTACGAAGGAGGCAATGAGCAAGAAATGCACCGCCGGGCCAAGGAAATTACCGATTCGGGCGTGCAACTCATCTGCCTTCTGGCGCTAAACGACGAGGGATGCCCAGCCTACGATAACAATCATGCCAAGGAGTTTGCAAAAAATAGCATACCGGTATTCGCCTGCACTCCCGACCTGTTCCCCGAGCTAATGTCGGCCGCAATAAAAAAAACCGACCTTAAACAGTGGGCTGGGAACCATGAGGTTGTACTAAAAGGCTAAGAAAAGGAATAGGAAGTGTAAAAGCGGCCAAACTGATAAAACAGAATGTTATTTTTAAGGAAAAGCCACAGCTTTCGGCATTCTAACAATATCAAAAGCCTATTATATCAATCCAACTATTCGGATTGATACGATAATACCGCCGACCTGCCCGATTTTAATCGGAACACACCCACCCGCAGAGCCTCCCCCAGCTATTAACGCTTCAATATACCTGCGCACTTTACTTTAAACTCATCTCCGTCGCAAACATTCAATCCGAGGCATTTTAGTAGGAAAGACAAGCCCACTGCCATTTCCGTATTAGTTATCTATATTTTCGAACACCTCAAATTTTATTCAGTCAAAACTTCACCTTACTACTAAATAATGCAGATACATAATTTTTATTATTTTAACAGCGGGAAACACCTATGAATGTATGCTTGTCAGCAATTTGGCATACCAACTATTGTGTTAAAATCTATAAATCACACAAAAACTGTCAAGAACAATTATGAAGATTACCGAATACAAACCCAACATAAAGTTAAACAAGATAATATACAGCTACTACTTTATTCAGAACCATGCCAGCACACATGACAATATTCCTCCATTGGGGCATCCCGTTATCCAGTTTCACCTAAAAAACAATATCAACACTTTCTTTTCGAACTATGAATTTCCTGTAGAAGAGGTAATGATTGTTGGACAACTTTCGAAGTTTGCAAAAATCAACAATACCGAGCAATCTGCAATGATAGGGGTAAACTTAAAACCAACAGCTTTGCATAAACTCATAGGAGGAAGCATGAGTAAATTCACCGATACAGGAATACCCGCATCGAATTACTTCAGCAACGAAATCTACAACCTCTTAGGGGCTCTTAAAGCCGGGAAGTCCGACACCGAAAAAGTGCACTTTCTCGATAAATACTTTATCACGCTACTTGATAACAAACCTGCACGGCACGACAAGTTCGATGCAATGATTGATCGCATCATCGAAAAGAAAGGGAGAATCACCCTAGAAGAAATTGAAACAGCATGCCCCATCTCCGAGAGAACCCGCCAACGCTACTTTAGCGAAAGGCTTGGGTTAAGTTTGAAAACGTACCTACGGGTAATACGAAACCTAAATTTCTTCCGATTGCTAAACGAGAACCCGAGCAAAACAATCCCCGACATAATATTCGAAGTAGGCTACTACGACTATAGTCATTTTATAAAAGATTTTAAACTTATGACTGGAACAACACCTCAACGGTATTTCTCAAACAACGAGGCGTTTCTAAAAAAATTTCTACAGTTATAAATTGTCGGGTTTTTACAACGTTCACTATTTTTATCTCACATACCTTTGCCCTGCAAAACAACAATTTAAAGGAGGAAAAGGCTATGAGATTTACCGTATTACTATTACTGCAACTATCGTTTTTTACAGTCGTAGCACAAACTGCTAAAGAGGATGCCCTTAAATGGCAAAACTACGATTTCATTCCTGGTACTGAAATCATTTTTGAAGACAACCTGCTTAACGAGCAGAACGGCGAATTCCCAAGCAAGTGGGATTTAGTTGGAGGAGTTGTTGAGAATGCCAACCTAAAGGGCGACAACATCATTATGTTTGTCAATATGGGTGCTTTTCTGAATAAGCAAGGCATTGTTCCGCTAATGGAGAATCCCGACAAGGACTACCTGCCCGAGGCTTTTACTGTTGAATTCGATGCGTACTTCGAGATGGGCTTGCCCAGCCAAAACCTTTACCGTGTGTACCTTTACGATGCAAAGAGTCAAAAAAGCAAAATAGACAGTAAAACTTACACTGCAATTGATTTTACTCAACAAACCGTTAGTTTTGGCAGCACCAGCGGAGCATACCCAAACACCGATTACAAAGCAAACAAGCCATTCACCGTAAAGAATCCCAACTGGCGACATATGGCTATCTCCTTCAACAAACGAGCGCTCAAGGTTTACCTCGATGATGCCCGAATTATTAATGTCCCTAACGCAGGCTTCGACCCTAAAGGATTAACCATACTTTTTAACGCCAGGAACAATAAAAAGGGCTACATTAAGAATGTTCGAATTGCACAGGGCGCAGTGCCATTATACGACAAGTTACTTACCGACGGGAAGTTTACCACCACAGGCATTAAATTCGACGTAGATAAAGCAACAATTAAGCCCGAATCGATGGGAGTCATCAACTTTGTTGCAAAAATGATGTCTGATCATCCAGAATTAAGATTTTCGATCGAAGGGCATACCGACAGCGACGGTTCCGAAACCGCCAATCAAACCTTATCGGAAAAACGAGCAGAGGCTGTGAAAAACGAACTCGCAAAGCTTGGCATCAATGCTAATCGTCTTACCAGTAAGGGTTGGGGCGAAAGTAAGCCTACCACCGCCAACAGCACCTCTGAAGGGAAAGCACAAAATAGAAGAGTAGAATTCATTAAGATCAATAACTAAATCAAAAAACAGGAATTATGAGAAAATTTGGAATTTTATGTATTTGTATTTTATCTGCATTTGTTTTGTTATCGTCGTGCAGCAAGGATGATGCAGGAGATGATGATAACAACCCAACAACTAATGCCAATGTAGAATGGACAAAGCAACTCGCTTTACCCATAAACCCAGCATTAGGCCAAAACTATATGCCAGCCATCGACGAAAACGATAACATATATGTATTGATGAGCGATTTCAATGGAGGGTCTGCCATTCAGGCATTCGACAAAAACGGCACGGAACTGTGGAGTAAATCTCAAAATGATGTTAATCCACATAATCAAATGCCCACATATTTTCAGAATAAATTATTTTTCACCACCGACAAAAAATTGATTTGTTTGAATGCCTCCAACGGTAGCAAAGTGTGGGAGTACAACATCCCCGATTCTATGCTATACATTACTCCGGCAATTGCAATTGTAAACAACTTCACGCTGATAACACTTGAAAAGGAAACGGCAGAAAGTTCATACCTATTTGCAATAAACCCTAGCAACGGCAATGTTGCTGGCACATTAGCAATTTCCGACGACCGGGTTTGGCTAAATATGGCTGCACGAGGCAATACCGTATATTTGGCTCACGGCTTTCTTTACAAGGTTACTGTGAGTTCAAATGGCGCTATGAGTCTAGATTGGAACGTACAACTTCCTGGAGACGATCCCACTGTTTATTTTAATTTTGAAAACGATATGGTAATTGCACCAAACGGCAATGTTACTTTTGCTTATGGAGAACTCTCTAATCCATCGTTACACATACTTATTTCGTACAATAGTCAAGGGCAAAAACTTTGGGAATACGAACGCCAATACGCATCACGAATCACCCTCGACGAACAGGGCAACATATATGATGGAGGAAATAAAGATTTAATAAAAATAAATGGAGCAAACGGACAGAAAATATGGGCTGCAGAACCGCCCAGCGAGTTCGAATACGTTTCAATGGGTAACTTTACTTCAATGGTGCATGCCAACAACGGAAATTTGTATTGTGGCGATGTGTACGGAATTTATGGCGCCAATTATTCAGGTGATATTACCTACTCTGTTTACTCGTCAACTCTTGAACTTGGAGACTCCACTCCCTTTAGCGATGTAACCCTACTTAGCAATGGCAATATAATTGTAATGACTATGGGCAATGGCACCAATGGGAATATACACTGTATCAAAGCCAATACAGGAGGAATCTCAACAAAAGGCTGGTCCAAAAGAGGTGCTGATGCCGCAAATACATTCAATGCATCACTATAAAGGAATTTAATTTGCAACACAAAATATTGTTAGTAAATGCGAGGTAAGTAACGGGCATGAACGCTTACCTCGCATTATGCTTTTATATAACAAACCAGAAATAACTATCACAAATCATACACAAAACCTACACGCCCACCACAAAACCCAATTTATTTAAAAACCCAAACATTCAAGGCATTACACTTCCGAAAGATTGTATTAAACTAGAATCCACTTTTCAACCTAGAATTTAATCGATTAATAACTTTAGGAATCACAGGTGGTATTTACTAAAAACAAATGAGTTTCACATTTCCGATAGTTTTATTTAATGTTAGAAACGAGTGGCGGGATTGATCCGCCGACCTCATGATTACAACTCTATTAATAAAACACTTACGAGATTATAACAATATTTTCAAACCCTTTAAACGGATAACCCTGTATGAATTTTTCAAAAAATATTTGGTAGAAAAACAGACAATAAACAAGTTGACAATTTTGAACTTTGTCTATCAAAAAAAGACAAAATCGGACTCCAGAATCAGACTCTAAAAAGTCTTAGGAACTCAGTAAATACAAAGGGTACGACAAAGGTAAAAATATATTTATAATAAAAAAATCCCCTCAAAGACATTAGTTTTTTGTTTCAACAAAAGCAAAACAATTCTTTTTATCTATTTTTTTGTGAAGAATTTTAAATCACTACTGTCCGACAAAAATAAATTTTAACCACTGAGGCGGTTTATTCCAAAGGCTTTCATTGAGATTCCGCTCCGCTGGAGCTTACTTTTGTGGGTGTTCGTATTTGCTATAAATATGCCGCAGCTCTGCTGCTAATTACTAGCCGCAGAGCGGCGAAATATTTGTAGATAAGCCATTTATATTCCATTAATTAAGCTACAGAGTAGCGTAATTTTTAATTCGTAGACGAATGAGAACTTTACCGGACAATAGTGATTGAATATGATAAATAAAGAAGAAATCACGTTAGATTGGATTGAATCGGCTTCCAAAGCAAACCGAAATGCTGATAAAATATTGGTTGAAAAAGTAATTCGCGCCCTATTGTTACTCGAAGGGCTGGTTGAATAGAAACTATCCTTTGTATTTAAAGGAGGAACAGCATTAATGCTTCACTTAAACTCAACAAAAAGGTTATCGATAGATATTGACATCATCATACCTAAGAAACCCAAGAATCTTGACGAATTGCTTGATAAAGTAGCCGCAGAACAAGGGTTTATAAGAAAAAGTCTACAGCATAGAGTTGTTAACTCCAAGATTGACAAAGAACACTACCAGTTCTACTTTACACCAACATATAAAACAAAGAAAGAAGAAGAATACGTTTTACTTGACATTCTTTTTGAGGAAATTCTTCATGAAACACCCAACCATTCCTCGTAGGAATTTCATTCTACTGTAATTTTGCCTAAGCACTCGGAACTAACAACTGAAGTCGCATTTTTTATATTGTAAAACGACATAAAAAATCTATTTTTGAGTGTTCAATTCTAAAATCAGCGAATTGAATAAAAGATTTAATAAAGGAAAAAAATGACAAGCATCGCACAAAGAGCCGAATTGCAAGCAAAGATATGGAAAATAGCCAACGAGGTTCGTGGCTCGGTTGACGGATGGGACTTTAAACAGTTTGTTTTAGGAACTCTTTTCTACCGTTTTATTAGTGAAAACTTCACCAACTACATTGAAGGTGGTGATGATAGCATAAACTACGCAAAACTAAAAGATGATATTATAACCCCCGAAATAAAAGACGATGCCATTAAAACGAAGGGTTACTTCATCTATCCCAGCCAGCTTTTTGTGAATGTTGCCAAAACAGCCAATACAAACCCCAATCTGAACACAGACTTAAAATCCATTTTCGACGCCATTGAAAGTTCTGCCAATGGGTATCCATCCGAACCCGATATAAAAGGATTGTTTGCCGACTTTGACACCACCAGCACACGATTGGGTAATACCGTTGAAAACAAAAACAGCCGTTTAGCTGCCGTTTTGAAAGGTGTAGAAGAGCTGAATTTTGGAAATTTTGAAGACAATCAAATTGATCTTTTTGGTGATGCCTATGAGTTTTTGATTTCTAACTATGCCGCCAATGCGGGTAAATCGGGAGGTGAGTTTTTTACGCCACAGCACGTATCCAAACTCATTGCACAGCTTGCCATGCATAAGCAAACCGCTGTTAATAAAATTTACGACCCTGCGTGTGGTTCAGGCTCGTTACTTCTGCAAGCCAAAAAACATTTCGACAACCATATTATTGAAGAGGGCTTTTATGGGCAAGAGGTAAACCATACCACGTATAACCTTGCCCGTATGAACATGTTTTTGCACAACATCAACTACGACAAGTTTAATATTACCCTTGGCGATACGCTCCGTGCCCCGCATTATGGCGATGAAAAACCGTTCGATGCCATTGTGTCTAATCCACCTTATTCCATCAATTGGATAGGTAGCGACGACCCAACGCTCATTAACGACGACCGCTTTGCCCCTGCCGGTGTGTTAGCCCCTAAATCGAAAGCCGATTTTGCCTTTGTATTACATGCACTAAGCTATCTATCCGGTAAAGGCAGAGCTGCCATTGTTTGTTTTCCCGGCATCTTTTACCGTGGCGGTGCCGAACAAAAGATTAGAAAATACCTAATAGATAATAACTTTGTAGAAACCGTTATCTCTTTAGCTCCAAATCTTTTCTATGGCACTTCGATAGCCGTAAACATTCTTGTGCTATCAAAACATAAAACTGAAAATAAAACGCAGTTTATCGATGCCAGCGGCGAAGATTTCTTTAAAAAGGCAACCAATAACAATGTACTGGAAGACAAACACATCGAAAGCATAATGCAAATGTTCGATAGCAAAGCCAATGTGGAGCATGTGGCTAAGACTATCGACAATAACAAAATTGCCGAGAATGATTATAACCTCTCGGTAAGTTCGTATGTTGAAGCAAAAGATAATCGTGAGCATGTTGATATTACTGAGTTAAATGCGGAGATTTCAAAAACTGTAGAAAAAATAAATACGCTACGTGCTGATATTGATAAAATTGTAAAGGAGATAGAAAATGTCTGAATCAGGATTACATCCCGACAGGAATGTAGCAGTTTGGCAAATACTTAAAAAAACTTTCATAGAATCAGAGCAACATTCCGTTAGGAATGTAACGCTCGGTAAAAAACATAATAACACAATCGAATCAAGCGAAAAGATGATGCATCGTCAGGCATTGGGTTTAGAACAACATCCCGACAGGAATGTAGCAGTTTGGCAAATACTTAAAAAAACTTTCATAGAATTAGAGCAACATTCCGTCAGGAATGTAACGCTCGGTAAAAAAAACAAAATCACAATCGAATTGCATTCCGTTAGGAATGTAACGCTCGGTAAAAAACATAAAATCACGATGCTGTCAAGCGAAAAGATGATGCATCGTCAGGTGTTGGGTTGCCGGTTTACCGAGCGATGCAATCCTAACGGATTGCTGTTACATGGAGTATCATCTAACAGGAGTAAAGCATGACGTATTTAGGGAAATTATTAACGGGTGCACAGGTGCAGTGGAAAACGCTGGGGGAAGTGGCTATTAAAATATCTTCTGGTGGGACTCCAAATACAGGAGTTTCATCATATTATGATGGAAACATTCCTTGGTTACGAACACAAGAAGTTGGAAGTGGTGATATTTGGGATACCGGAATTAAAATTACAGAGTCAGGGCTAAAAAATTCAAGTGCAAAGATGATTCCTGAGAATTGTGTAATTGTTGCAATGTACGGTGCTACTGTTGGGAAAGTTGGAATCAATAAAATTCCGTTATGCACAAACCAAGCATGTGCAAATATTCAGCTTAATGAAGAAGTTGCTAATTATCGTTATGTCTATCATTTTCTACTAAGTCAATATGAATATATAAAATCACTTGGAGCTGGTTCTCAGACAAATATAAATGCGCAGATTGTTAAAAGCCTTCAAATCCCCATCCCCCCACTCCCCGTCCAAACCGAAATAGTCCGTATTCTCGACACCTTTACAGAGCTTACAACAGAGCTTACAACAGAGCTTACAGCGCGTAAAAAACAGTATAACTACTATCGGGAGCAATTGTTGAGCTTTGAGGAGGGGGAAGTGGAATGGAAAACACTGGGGGAGGTGGCGGAATATAAATTAACTTATGGTTCTGGTGCCTCAGCAATTGAATTTAACGGTGAAACAAGGTATGTTCGCATTACTGACATTACTGAAGAGGGGAATTTGACAGATAATCCAATGTCGCCAAGTAGTTTTGAAGAAAAGTATTTATTGAAAGAAGGTGACATATTGTTGGCTCGTAGTGGTGCAACAGTTGGGAAAAATTTCTTCTTCACTGAAAGCATGGGAAAATCAATTTATGCGGGTTATTTAATTCGTGTTCAGGTTAATCGAAAAATTGCAGTTCCAAGATATATATACCATTATTTAAATTCAAGCAAATACTATCATTTTATTTCACAAACTAAAAGCAGCGGCTCGCAACCAAATATAAATGCACAACAATACTCAAGTTTTCAAATCCCCATCCCCTCCCTCGCCGAACAATCCCGCATCGTTTCCATTCTCGACAAATTCGACATACTCACCACGTCCATCAGCGAGGGTTTGCCAAAGGAGATTGATTTAAGAAAAAAACAGTACGAGTATTATCGGGATAAGTTGTTAACCTTTCCATTGTCTGATTAGGATTTTTAGGATTTTAAGATGATAGGATTAAAAAGATAAGATTATGAAATACGAAGAGTTAACACATAAAATAATTGGTTGTGCTATGAAAGTGCATAGTGCTCTTGGCAACGGCTTTCAAGAAGTTATTTACCAACGGGCATTGGCTATTGAAATGGAAAAGCAGGGCTTGGGTTTTAAACGAGAAATGGAAATGACTATTTTTTATGAAGGCATCGATATTGGAACAAGGCGTGTAGATTTTTTTGTAGAAGATTTTGTAATGGTAGAACTTAAGGCTTTAATAAAATTGGAAGAGGTGCATTTGGCACAAGCCATGAATTATTGTCAAGCCTACAATTTACCTATTGGCTTATTGATAAATTTCGGTTCAAAAAGTCTAGAGTTTAAACGAGTGTTTAACCTTAACCATCCCGAAAACAAAGACTACAAAGCAAATAATCCTAAAACCAATAATCCTATTAACCCTAATTCCGACAAATGAACAAAAATAAAAACACCGATAATGGCTCATCGTTTATCATCTTCAAAACCGACGATGACAGCGTATCGGTTGATGTCCGTTTAGAAGAAGAAACTATTTGGCTTACACAGGACCAAATTGCGGTTCTGTATGGCGTGGAACGTCCGGGCATTACCCAGCACATCAAAAACATTTTTACTGAAGGCGAATTGGACGAGGATTCAGTTAGTAAGAAATTCTTACGAACTGCCGCCGACGGCAAAAACTACGATACCAAGCACTATAATTTAGATATGATTATTTCGCTGGGTTATCGTATCAATTCAAAAATAGCCACACAGTTTAGAATTTGGGCAACCAAACGCCTCAACGAATATATCCGCAAAGGTTTTACCATGGACGATGAACGCCTTAAAAATTTGGGCGGAGGTGGATATTGGAAAGAACTGTTGCAGCGTATCAAAGATATTCGTGCATCGGAAAAAGTATTCTACCGCCAAGTGCTCGATATTTATGCAACAAGCATTGATTACAACCCCAAAGCGGATGTTTCCATTGAGTTTTTCGAAAAAGTACAAAACAAGATTCATTTTGCCGTGCATGGTCAAACAGCAGCCGAAGTAATTTTTAACCGTGCCGATGCCGAAAAAGAATTTATGGGTTTGATGACTTTTTCGGGAAATCATCCACACTTAAAAGATGTTGTGGTTGCAAAAAACTATTTAAACGCAAAAGAGCTGCGTGCATTGGGTCAAATTGTTTCGGGTTATTTAGATTTTGCCGAACGACAAGCCGAACGGGAAGAAGCTATGACCATGAAAGATTGGGCAACGCATTTAGACCGAATTTTAACCATGAGCGGAGAAAAATTATTGCAAGGCGAAGGAAGCGTAAGCCACAACAAAGCCCTTGAAAAAGCAACTACCGAATATAAAAAATACCAGCAAAAAACCCTAAGCGAAGCCGAAAAGAATTACTTGGAAAGTTTAAAAGCAATTGAGCAAAAAACGAAAAAGAAAAAATGAGCACTTACAAAACCATAGCAGAATCGAACAATTTCATCGTTCTCGATAAGTTTACCAAGTACAATGAGATGAACGAGGCACCTGCTGTTTATCAAACAGAGGCTGCATTGGAACGTGAATTTATCCAAGACCTAATTAATCAGGGTTATGAGAATCCGTTAGACCTAAATACACCCGAAGCAATGTTGGCGAATGTTCGAGTACAGCTACAATCGCTTAACAATGTGGCGTTTTCGGATGGAGAATGGACTCGTTTTGTTGAAGAGTATTTAGACAAGCCAAGCGATAACCTTGTGGAGAAATCACAAAAAATACACGACAACTACATTCACGATTTTGTTTTTGACAATGGACATGTCCAAAACATCTATTTAGTTGACAAAAAGAACGTTGCACGTAATAAACTACAGGTAATTTCACAGTTTGAACAAATAGGAACAAACGCCAATCGGTATGATGTAACCATATTGGTAAATGGATTGCCTTTGGTTCAGGTTGAATTAAAAAAACGTGGAGTGGCTATCCGTGAAGCGTTTAATCAGGTGCATCGGTACTCCAAGGAGAGTTTCAACAGCGAAAACTCGCTATTTAAATACATTCAGATTTTTGTCATTTCAAACGGTACCGACAGCCGATATTTTGCAAACACGGTTGAGCGCAACAAAAACAGTTTTGACTTCACGATGAATTGGGCAAAAGCTGACAATACGTTGATTAAAGACCTTAAAGATTTTACGGCTACCTTTTTTCAGAAAAAGACACTGCTGGAAGTGTTACTAAAGTATTCGGTTTTTGATACCAGCGATACGCTGCTTGTAATGCGGCCGTATCAAATTGCTGCAACCGAGAGAATCTTATGGAAAATTGAAAGTGCGTATCTGGCAAAAAAATGGTCGACCAACGAAGGAGGCGGATATATCTGGCACACAACAGGTTCAGGGAAAACGCTCACCAGTTTTAAAGCGGCACGTTTAGCCACACAATTGGATTTTATTGATAAAGTATTCTTTGTAGTTGACCGTAAAGACCTGGACTTTCAAACCATGAAGGAATATCAGCGTTTTTCGCCCGATAGTGTGAATGGTTCTGATAGTACAGCAGGTTTAAAGCGAAATATTGAAAAGGACGACAATAAGATTATTGTAACTACCATACAAAAACTCAATAACCTCATGAAAAGTGAGGGCGATTTAGCCATATACCAAAAGCAAGTGGTTTTCATTTTTGATGAGTGCCACCGCTCGCAATTTGGCGAAGCACAGAAGAACCTGAACAAGAAGTTTAAAAAGTTCTATCAATTCGGTTTTACAGGTACACCAATCTTTCCGCAAAATGCCTTGGGTGCTGAAACTACTGCAAGTGTATTCGGTCGGGAACTACACTCCTATGTAATTACCGATGCAATTCGTGATGAAAAAGTGCTGAAATTCAAAGTTGACTATAATGATGTTCGGCCACATTTTAAGATTATCGAGACTGAAATAGATGAGAAAAAGCTGAGTGCAGCAGAAAACAAAACCGCACTGCTCCACCCTGCCCGAATAAATGAAATATCTCAATACATCTTACAGAATTTCAGGATAAAAACCCATAGAAATCAAGGGAGCAACAAAGGCTTTAATGCTATGTTTGCCGTAAGTTGTGTTGATGCAGCCAAATGCTATTACGAGGAATTAAACCGCTTGCAAAAAGAGAGCGAAAAGCCATTAAAAATTGCCACAATCTTCTCTTTTGCAGCAAACGAGGAGCAGAGTGCAATAGGCGAAATAGTTGACGAGAGCTTTGAACCATCGGCAATGGACGTTAGTGCCAAGGAGTTTTTAACCCAAGCCATCAATGACTATAATGCTATGTTCAAAATGAACTTCAGTATTGATAGCAAAGGCTTTCAGGACTATTACCGCGACCTAGCCAAACGTGTAAAGAGCAAAGACATTGACCTAATTATTGTAGTGGGAATGTTCCTCACCGGCTTTGATGCTCCTACACTTAACACACTTTTTGTTGACAAGAACTTGCGTTACCATGGGCTAATTCAAGCCTTTTCACGAACAAATAGGATTTATGATGCCACAAAAACTTTTGGGAATATTGTTACTTTCCGCAATTTAGAAACAGCCACCGTGGATGCTATCACTCTGTTTGGCGATAGCAACACAAAAAATGTGGTTCTTGAAAAAAGCTACAAGGAGTATTTAGAGGGATTCACAGACATTGTTACAGGTGAAGCTCGCAGAGGTTATGTTGAAGTAGTAAAAGAGTTGAATGAGAAATTCCCTAACCCTGACGAAATTTTAAAAGAGAAAGACAAAAAGGAATTTGCAAAACTATTCGGAGAATATTTGCGAGTAGAAAACATACTTCAGAATTACGATGAATTTTCCCACCTTAAAGCATTACAGACCGTTGATATAAATAATCCGGAGGCAATAGAAGAATTTAAAAAATCTCATTTTGTAACCGATGAGGATATTGCCACAATGCAAAAAATTGAATTGCTCAAAGAACGCACAGTTCAGGATTACCGTTCAACCTATAATGATATACGCGACTGGTTACGGCGTGAAAGATCTGGGAAAGAATCAGAAGAATCTAAAATTGATTGGGATGATGTAGTGTTCGAGATTGACTTACTCAAATCGCAAGAAATAAACCTCGATTACATTCTTGAATTGATTTTTGAGCATAACAAGAAAACAAAAGACAAAGAAGCTTTAATTGCAGAAATTCGCAGGGTTATCCGTGCAAGTATTGGTAATAGAGCAAAAGAGAGCTTAGTTGTTGATTTCATAAATGGGACTGACCTTGACACCCTTCAAGACAAAGCGAATGTTATTGATTCATTTTTTACATACGCACAAAGCAAACAAAAAGCGGAAGCATGGGAATTAATCACAGAAGAAAATTTAAACGAAGAAGAGGCCAAACGGTATATAGCCGCTTCTTTAAAACGCGAATATGCCAGTGAAAATGGTACTGAACTCAATGCGCTTTTGCCGAAAATGAGCCCGTTAAACCCTCTGTATCTGACTAAAAAACAGAGTGTTTTCCAAAAAATTGTTTCGTTTGTGGAAAAATTTAAAGGCGTGGGAGGGCAAATTTGAATTTAAGTCAATGCACAGCCGTAGGCTAGCGGAAAATAACATTAAAACTACGTTTGACCATGATTACTAATTACAAATAAGGTGAATATATATTTGAACGATTAAGAGAAAAGGAATTGGCAAGACAACTCCGAAAATGGTGTGAAGATTTCAATTACGCCAATACAGCATTAATGGAGTATAATAAACTTGGAATCCAAGATTAAATTTCCGCCACAACTAGAATCAATCTGACGAATAAAGCCAAAATGGAGACAAACATTTCACAATTCAATGGCAAAAGAATTCACAAAAAACAATCTTGGGTTCATTCTATAATGCAGATGAACGATTACAATTTATCTCAATGTCTTTTCGGGGAACATTTACTAGCCCTAAACGAAAACCAAAACAAACCAATAGGTATAGTTGAAAGTGAAAAAACGGCTATCATTGCCTCAAACTACATTAATAATGCAGTTTGGCACGCCACAGGAGGACTAGAGTTACTTAATCCTGCAACAAACCCTAATCGTTTTAAATCATTAGTAGGAAGAAAAGTTATTCTTTACCCTGACTTATCGACACCAAACAACTTTAATGGGAATACCCCTTATGATATATGGTCAATTAAGGCAGAATTTTTAAGATCAATGGGTATTGACGTTAAAGTTTCAGACAATCTAGAAAGAATCGCTAATGAAAAAGATAGGATTAATGGGTTTGATATTGCAGATTATATTTCTAAAGAAGTTCTTAACTTATCCAGCATCTAAAACAGAAGACTCAAAAACACTCATATTCAATAAATTCGCACGTTGAACGTACCAAAAACGTTTATCAATCCAAAACACACACGCCCAGCGCACCAACTATCATACTGATATTCAACCATTACGAGATTAAACATTAACCCATCACAACCTTTTTTCTGTGCCTCAGGGATCAATCTTAATCAATTAATGTTAAAAAATAGCGAAAAAACACAACATCGCAAACAATATCAAATTAAATATCAGTAATTTGTGATAAAAAGTTTTGGTTAACCGAGAAAAAGGAGTACGGAAATCCACGAGGAGTAAAGTTGCAAATCTAGTTGCAAATAAAAAAGGAGTTGCAAATTGAAATTTACAACTCCTTGATTTTGTTGGGTAGCGAGAGGCGGGATTGAACCGCCGACCTCATGATTATGAATCATGCGCTCTAACCAGCTGAGCTACCTCGCCATTGTTTTAGCGGTGCAAAAGTATACAATTTTTTTTTATCACCAAATACAACATCAATAAAAACAATAAAAAACTTTGGCTCAATAGCTGTTATCAACAACCCCTGTTAATAAATAACTCATTGAACAACAAATCGAATAGCGGATTAAATGATACATTGCAATAATTTAATAAAAAATATAAAATCATGGATGTAGATGTGAAGATTGCAAATAAGGTAGAATTAGAGTATTATGTAAACTCAACAGCAAGCATTGTTTTTCAACGGCTATGCACGCCTCATGGGCTATCGGAGTGGTTTGCCGACGACGTTAACCTCCGGGGCAACATTTTCACTTTCATTTGGGACGAAACCTCGCGGAAGGCCGAACTGGTTGAACGGAAAGAAAATAAATTCGTCAAGTTCCGATGGATTGATTCCGATTGCCACACGCGCCACCTATCGCATTTCGCCTTTAAGCTCACCAAGGACGATATTACGGGCGAACTATCGCTCACGGTTACCGAGGATATTCACGAACAGGACGACATGGACGAAACCGTATCGCTCTGGAATCACCAAATCGGTGAGTTAAAAAGAGTTATCGGAGCGTAACCTTTAATGCAGATTCTGCTTTCAGGTATTGGAAAAACAGCTACATTTGCCTTAGCTATTTCCAACACCTGTAATCTGTGAAAACACTGCATCGATTCATTCTTAAGTCCTACCTGGGGCCACTGGTGATGACCTTCTTCATCTCCATGTTTATACTTCTTATGCAATTTCTCTGGAAGTACATCGACGATCTTGTGGGCAAAGGTTTAGAGTGGGATGTAATAGCCGAATTGCTGCTATACGCTTCGGCGGGGCTGGTTCCCATGGCCCTTCCGCTGGCAACACTGCTGGCATCGTTGATGACGATGGGAAATCTGGGAGAAAACAACGAACTCCTGGCCATGAAATCGGCAGGCATATCGCTCCCCCGCATAATGATTCCCCTGGTCTTTGTAACGGTACTGATAAGCTCCGGGGCATTCTTCTTTTCGAACAATGTACTCCCCTACACCAATCTAAGAATAGCCTCGCTATTATACTCTGTAAAACAACAAAAACCTGAGCTGATTATCAAAGAAGGAGTTTTTACAAATTTGATAGAGGGCTACAGCATAAAGGTAGCCGACAGGAACCCAAAAACGAGCCTACTCACAAACTTACTGATATACGATCACAGCGACGAGCAGGGCAATAACACCGTAACCTATGCCGACTCGGGCTACATGAAGCCCACCTCCGATCAAAAATTCCTTGTGGCCACACTCTACAACGGCTACTCGTACAAAGAGATTACCGATAAAAAAACACCCCGCAAAAGCCCCAACAGTAAATACCCCGCCCAAAAGCAGTATTTCGAAAAACAGGTTATAATTTTCGAACTTCGGGGATTTGGGCTACAGCGAACCGACGAGAGCTTTTTCAAGGATAGCTACCAGGCTATGAACCTGAACCAGCTCAGCACAACCCGCGATTCGCTTGAGAAAGCATTCAACGCGCAATCCCAAACATTCTCCAATAATATCACCCGCAACAACCTAATGCGGAATACCAGCCGGGATGAACTCAATCACAAGAAGGTATCGCAAACCTCAATGAATGCAGATTCGGCATTCAAAGCACTTCCTCAAACCCAAAAACAAAGAGCCGTGGATCTTGCGCTAGATTATGCCCGATCCACAAAAAGTTACATATCGGCAACCAAGGACGAGTTTTTCCACAAAAGGAAATACATTGCCCGCCACCGAATTGAATGGAACCGGAAGTTCACCCTATCGTTCGCATGCTTCGTATTCTTTTTCATTGGGGCTCCACTGGGTGCAATCATACGGAAAGGAGGGCTTGGTATGCCCGTAATCATCTCGGTACTATTCTTCATCGTGTACTATATTATTACAATAACTGGCGAAAAATTCGCCCGCGAGTTGATGTGGGATGCAACCCTGGGAATGTGGGTGTCGTCGTTCATACTACTTCCACTCGGAATATTCCTATCGTACAAGGCCACCAATGACTCATCAATTATGAATGCCGATTTTTACATCGGAATTGGTAAAAAATTGAAGGCAATTGGAATATCATTCGTTAATAAGAAGAAATTAGTCCGATAACGATTATTCGCAACGACATTAAACCGAACCTGCGCATGAAAATCCTTGTACTAGCACACAAACCACCCTATCCCCCGGTAGATGGCGGCACACTGGCAACTCTGAATATGTGTTTAGGCCTGGCAAAGGCTGGAAACGAGGTTACGGTTCTTACCCTGAGCACGCCCAAACATCCCGGCTCCATGGAGCGAATACCCCGCGAAATCCACGCCCTAATTAACTTCGAGATACTCCACATCCGTTTATCAAACAACCTACTACACTACATATTCAACCTACTATTCACACGGAAACCCTACAATATACAGCGATACCTAAGCCCCATATTCAAACACATCATCCGACGCACCATTCAAGAAAAGCAATTCGACATTGTTCAGCTGGAAGGGCTCTACCTTATTTCGTACGTAAAAACCATTAGCAAAGATTTTAAAGGGCCAATAGTGATGCGATCGCACAACGTGGAACATCACATTTGGGAAAGCCTTGCGGTTGAGTGCACCAGCAAGCTCAGGGCTTGGTACTTTGGCCTATTGGCAAAGCGAATTGAGTCGATCGAAAGGCGAATAAGCCATAGCGTTGATGCGCTGGTTGCCATCAGCAACCCCGACAAAGACTGGTTTACCCAGAATAATTTCAACAAACCATCCATCACCATACCAGCAGGCTACTTCCCCAGCGACAAGGTATATGAAACAGAGCCAAACGACAGCCCTGCCATCTGCTACATTGGGGCCCTGGACTGGCTCCCTAATACCGAAGGATTGCTATGGTTTATCGACTGGGTATGGCCCAGAATTCAAGCCGAAATTACAAACATCGAATTCCACATTGCTGGACGAAATGCACAGGAATCGCTGGCTGACCGATTAATGGCAGAACGCGACATTGTATTCCACGGACAAGTTGCCAACGCCGCTGAGTTTATCAGTAAATTCCCTATTATGGTTGTGCCGTTACTCTCGGGAAGCGGAATCAGGGTAAAAATCATCGAAGGGATGTTCCTCCGCAAAGCCATTGTGGCAACAAGCATGGCGGCAAAAGGAATCGATGCCACTCACAATGAGCACATACTAATTGCCGACACACCCGAGGCATTCGCCTCATCGGTATGCAGCCTCATACAATCGCCTCAGGAGACAATACGCATCGCAGAAAATGCCAACACCTTTGCATCCAACAACTACGATGCCATCAACCTAGCGGCAAAGCTAACCACATTCTACCAAGGGCTACTATGACAACTCCCCTGTTCCTTTACTGGTTTTGCTTCGCCATAATACTATACAGCTATGCCGGTTATGCGCTGATACTATTAGCATACGTAACCACGAAACGACGCAAAAGGAAACCAACAAACCCTCAACCGCAAACACATCCCTCGGTAACAATTGTTGTTGCAGCATTCAATGAGCACGATATCGTAATTCCCAAAGTGGAAAATACTCAACAAATCAATTATCCTGCCAACAAATTAACCCAGATTTGGGTAACCGATGGTTCCACCGACAACACGCTGAAACTACTCAGCCAATACCCCAATATCAAAGTTATACATCGGGATGAGCGCTTGGGCAAGGCTGCTGCAATTAACCACGCCATGGAGCATGTAACATCGGACATCACTATATTTTCCGATGCGAACACCATGCTAAACCCCAACTCCGTGATGGAGCTTATTACTCCATTTGCAAACCCCAAGGTTGGATGCGTTGCTGGCGAAAAGCGGATTGACTATGGATACAACTCAAACGCTAGCTCCACCAGCGAAGGAATATACTGGAAGTACGAGTCGCTGATAAAACAGTTGGAATCGGAAAGTGGATCCACGCTCAGCGCTGCAGGCGAGCTGTTCGCCATCAGAACGGAACTATTTCAAAAACTCAACCCCAACACCATACTCGACGATTTTGAACTATCAACCCAAATAGCATTAAATGGACACTCCGTGGTGTACGCAAAAAAAGCCATTGCCACCGAAAAAGGTTCACTTAACTTTGAAGAAGAGCAGAAACGCAAAATACGCATTGCAGCAGGCGGGTTCCAAATGCTTTTTAAGCATCCCGAATTACTAAACCCGCTGAATAATGCCGCATTAACCTTTAAATACCTATCGCACAAGGTTCTCCGTTGGACTCTCGTACCTCTAGCGGCACTATTAATACCATTCATCAACCTTTGGATTGTAATTACACATCCCAGCAAACCATTTTATATTATCTCGTTATTTTTACTAATACTATTTTACATAGTGGCTTTTTACGGATACTTGATAAAAAACAGCTCAACTAAAAACCATTACACCCTACTCCCATACTTCGCTACAATGACACATATATCTGAAATACACGGATTTGTACGATACATATTCAAGGAGCAAAACCCCAAATGGGAGAAAGCCCAACGGGTGATATAAAATAATTTAGCGGGGAAAATTCGATACAATAAACTATTTTTGCAGAATAATTTCACAAAACAACCTACCGCAATACCATGAATATAGATGAAATGCAACCAATAAAACTCAACTCCATTGAAGAAGCTCTAGACGAACTAAAAAATGGTCGGGTTATTATTGTTGTTGACAATGAGGACAGAGAGAACGAGGGCGATTTTATTGCAGCCGCAGAACTAATTACCCCCGAAATTATCAACTTTATGGCCACCCATGGCCGAGGATTAATTTGCGCCTCGCTACCCGAGAAACGCTGCGACGAGCTGGAGCTGGAACTGATGGTTGGAAACAATACGGCAGTTCACCACACCGCCTTTACCGTTTCGGTCGATTTACTGGGACAAGGGTGTACAACTGGGATTTCCGCTTCCGATAGGGCAAAAACAGTACAAGCACTTATTAACCCTAAAACAAAACCCGAAGATCTAGGTCGGCCAGGGCATATCTTCCCATTAAGAGCCAAGGACAGAGGGGTTTTACGCCGTCCGGGCCATACCGAAGCCGGCGTTGACCTTACCCGCTTAGCTGGCTTAACCCCAGGAGCAGTATTAGTCGAAATTATGAACGACGATGGCACCATGGCACGGTTACCTCAGCTTTTGACCATTGCCCATAAATCCAACATCAAAATAGTATCGATTAAGGATCTAATCGCACACCTCCTCAAATCCGAAAGCATTATAGAAAAAGGGGTTATGGTAAACCTCCCCTCCGAATACGGCACTTTCAAGTTGATTCCTTTCCGCCAAAAATCAAATGGATTAGAACACGTTGCGCTCATTAAGGGTGAATGGGAAAAAGACGAATCCATCCTTGTACGCGTACACTCATCGTGTGTAACTGGCGATATTTTCGGATCGCACCGGTGCGACTGTGGCCCTCAACTCCACGAGGCTATGCGCATGATTGACAATGCAGGCAAAGGCGTACTTGTATACTTAAACCAAGAAGGTAGAGGCATTGGACTTTTCAACAAGATACATGCCTATAAGTTACAAGAAGAAGGATTTGACACAGTTGAAGCAAATATTGAGCTAGGGTTTCAGGACGATGAGCGCGATTACGGAGTTGGCGCAAGTATTCTGCGCGAAGTTGGCGTTTGCAACATGAAACTTATCACCAATAATCCAAAAAAAATGAAGGGATTGGAGGGTTACGGACTGCATGTTACTGAAAATATTCCTATAGTTATCGCCCCAAACCCTTTCAACGAATTTTACCTACGCACCAAGCACGAGAAAATGGGACACATCAACCTATTTGAGGATAAAAAATAATTTGAAAATGAGTTAATAGGAGAATGAGAAAATAGGTTAAAAAAAACTTATTTACTCATTTACCTATTCACTTAATTACCTAGTAACTTTATAACTAAATAATCCCAATAACCCAAATGACCTCTCCCCGGATTGTTTACATGGGTACGCCCGATTTTGCTGTTGAACCATTAAAAGCAATTGTTGATGCTGGCTACAATGTGGTTGCAGTTGTAACTGTACCCGATAAGCCCGTTGGCCGGGGACAGAAACTACAATCGTCGCCCGTAAAGCAATTTGCTCAGGGAAAAGGTCTGCTGGTACTTCAACCCGAAAAACTCAGAAACGAGGACTTTGTAGATCAACTCAAGGAGTTGAATCCCGACATTGCTGTTGTGGTTGCATTCAGAATGCTACCCGAATCGGTTTGGAGTTTACCAAAGCTCGGCACATTCAACTTACACGCATCGCTACTGCCACAGTACAGAGGCGCTGCGCCCATAAACTGGGCTGTAATTAATGGCGAGAAAAAAACTGGACTCACCACATTCCTCCTAGACAAGGAGATTGATACAGGGAATATTATAGATCAACTTGAAGTTGAAATTGGCGAGAACGAAACCGCCGGCGAACTTCACGATAAGCTGATGTACCTTGGCGGCTCAATGGTTGTTAATACTATCCAGAAACTAGCAGGAGGGAATCTCACGCTTATCCCACAAAAAAATTTGGTTGCAGGGGAGTTAAAAGCCGCACCAAAAATTTTTAAGGATACCTGTAAGGTTGACTGGAGCAGACCAGCCATAGAGGTTCACAACTTTATTCGTGGGTTAAGTCCATACCCTGCAGCTTGGAGCGAGATGGCTGTTTCCGTTGATGATGCCGAAACTATAATTCAAGTCAAAATATTCAAGTCCTTAGCAATAAATCAACCCACAAACAACAATTGCGGCTCTATCAAAACCGATGGAAAGAAATATTTACAGGTAATCTGCCAAAACGATTTGGTTGAAATATTAACCATACAGCAGGCCGGCAAAAAGGCTATGCAGATTGATGAATTCCTCCGGGGCTGGCATAACGCCAAATTTATAAGGATGGTGTAACTACCTTTTCCTTTTCCTTAAATTGATTGTTTGCCCAACCTCTGGCTCCTCGCCCACTCTCATCCTATTCTTCCGGTAAAGCGATTTCAACCTAACTCCATACATTTGAGAGATAGAGTGCATTGTTTCGCCAGTATCCACGGTATGCACAGCATGATTACGCTCGGCCCGTCTGCGTTTTGGCTGAATGTATATTTCCTGACCAATCTGTAAAATAGAATCCTCGGCTAGCTCATTATACTTGTATATCTGCCAAGGCATAAGGCTTAACTCCTTGGTAAGCGAATAGAATGTATCGCCTGCCTTTACTACAATATACTTAATTCTATTCCGAGTGAAAACCTGACGTGCGTTGTAGATATCAATTGCAAACCCATCAACATCCACCAATTGGCCAGTCCCTTTGCGGGGCGATTCAACGGCAACAGCAACACCCTTATCGAAATTATACAGTTCGTTCTCCTCAATAATTTTAATCAGCATATCGGCATACTTGGGATTGGTAGCGTAACCCGCCTTCTTCAAACCGCGAGCCCAGCCCTTATAGTCGGTCGATTCCAAATCGAAAAGCGTGGCATACCTACGACCTCCGCGTAAAAACAAGCTGTGATCCATATACGAGCCTTCGGAATTCTTATACTTCCGGAAACACTCGTTCCGCCTATCATCATCGTGGTACATGGTTGGGCCATTCCAATCCTTATGGCACTTTATTCCGAAGTGGTTATTCGCCTTAACGGCAAGCGAACTATTGCCATTATCGCTCTCCAGCATTCCCTGCGCAAGAATAATGCTGGCTGGCACACCGTACTGTTTCATCTGCCGAATAGCAATGTCGGCATACTTGGAGATATACTCCTGACGCGATATTTTTGATTGACCAAGTACATTTAAAGCAACAGCAATAAACAGTATAAATGGGAATAGCCTCTTCATCTCAATTTTATTTTTGATGACACAAAAGTATTAAACCTTCCAATAGTTAAAACTAGTTGAAGGAAAGAAAGTTGAAAAAAATGTTAATTAAGAGTTGATTTTCACCACAAAGGCAACAAAGGATTTCACTAAGTAACACAAAGTAAATTTTAAATTCTTCACTTAAGTGCCTTTGTAATTTACTTAGAGCGCCTTAGTGGTTAAATCTTTCGATTTAAATGATGACATTTTTTCTAAAAAAGAGACCCTGAAACAAGTTCAGGGTGACAGAAACGGTTAATCAATATTCAGAACTAAAAACTCGTCCCAAATGGTGTCCTTTGGCGGAGGGGCAAGAATTACAACATCCTCCTCGGTCATCGGATGCTTAAATGCAAACATCCGAGAGTGTAAATGAATGCCGCCATCGGCATTCGACCTATCGTAACCGTACTTCAAATCGCCCTTGATTGGGCAACCAATTTTAGAGAGTTGGCTGCGAATTTGATGATGCCTACCCGTTATCAACTCAATATCAAGCAGGAAATAGCTTTTGGTTTTCCCAACAAGTTTATACCTAAGCCTTGCCTCTTTTGATCCATGCACCTCTCGTGGATAAACATAGGACTTATTCTTTTTAGAATCGCGCACCAGATAATGCACCAGCAAATCGGAATCGAGCGGTGGACGATTTTTCACAACAGCCCAGTAGTGCTTGGTGATTTTTCCCTCCTGAAACAAATTATTCATCCGGCTTAAGCCCTTACTTGTTTTTGCAAACAGCACCACGCCGCTAACTGGCCTATCAATCCTATGGGTTACCTCAAGGAAAACATTGCCGGGTTTGGCATCGCGCGCCTTGATGAAACGCTTAACCATATCGAGCAGCGACTCATCGCCAGTTTTATCCTCCTGCACAATGTCGCCACAAAGTTTCTGTACAGCAATGTAATGGTTATCCTCGTAGAGGACTCTATCCTGAGTAAAATCCATTATTCCAATTTATTGAATATTACAAACTTAGTATTGCTCCCTCTCGTTAGGAAAATCTTTCGATTTAACATCCTTTATATACGACTGAAACGAGCCAGTCATCTCCGCAAACAAGTTATGGTAACGACGGAGGAAACGGGGCGAAAACTCCTGCGTAATCCCAAGCATATCATGAGTTACTAAAACTTGGCCATCAACACCACTGCCTGCGCCAATTCCAATTACAGGGATTTTGAGTTCGTTTGCAACTTGAGCACCTAACTTAGCGGGTATTTTTTCTAGGACAATCGAGAAACAACCTGCTTCCTCCAATTTATGGGCATCCTCAACCAGTTTTTTAGCCTCGGCCTCTTCCTTGGCCCTAACAACGTAAGTACCAAACTTATGGATTGATTGGGGAGTTAGCCCAAGGTGTCCCATCACAGGAATACCTGCCGAAAGAATACGGGTAACTGAATCGATAATCTCCGCACCGCCCTCAAGTTTCACCGCATCGGCACCACTCTCCTTCATTATTCTGATAGCAGAGTTTAATGCCAGTTTAGAGTTTCCTTGATACGTTCCAAAAGGCAAATCAACAACTACCAATGCGCGCTTTACGGCACGCATAACAGAACTGGCGTGGTAAATCATTTGGTCGAGCGTAATTGGGAGGGTCGATTCATGACCCGCCATTACATTTGAGGCAGAATCGCCCACTAAAAGTACATCTATACCAGCTGCATCCAGAATGCGAGCCATGGAAAAATCGTATGCTGTAAGCATGGCAATCTTCTCGCCACGCAATTTCATCTCGTACAAAACATGGGTTGTTACAACCTTTACACCACCTTCAGTTGACATACAAAGAATCTTTTGGTTTGATGTTGCAAAGGTAAATCAATATTCCAACATAAGCATCTAGTTAAATGAACAAGAATTTGGGTATCGGCAAACAAAAACATCAACACAAAACTGCCATATTGACACATAAAACATCAAGCAACTCACAAACAACAACATAGACAGACTACAGGACTTTATCAATTCAAATCAACTGACAAACTAGCCCAAATATTTTTTGAATTATGACAGAAATGTCCGTTTAACAAGCAATTTTTCCAATGGCACAGTCATTGATAAATCTGAAGTGTTGAAACAAATAAAACAAAAACCATATAGAATTAAATAAATACAACAATGGGTAAAATTATTGGAATCGATTTAGGAACAACCAACTCATGTGTTTCCGTAATGGAAGGAAACGAGCCGGTTGTAATAACCAATAGCGAAGGGAAACGTACAACGCCTTCGATTGTTGGTTTTGTAGAGAACGGAGAACGCAAGGTTGGCGATCCTGCAAAACGTCAGGCCATTATCAACCCACAAAAAACCGTTTCGTCCATTAAACGTTTCATGGGCGAAACCTACGATAAGGTTGCTAACGTTGAAGTTCCACGCGTACCTTACAAAGTAACCCGTGGCGAAAACAACACTCCACGTGTTGATATTGATGGCAGACTTTACACTCCACAGGAAATTTCGGCTATGGTACTTCAGAAAATGAAGAAAACCGCCGAGGATTACCTTGGACAAGAGGTTACAGAGGCAGTTATTACCGTTCCTGCTTACTTCAGTGACTCGCAACGCCAGGCAACCAAGGAGGCTGGCGAAATTGCTGGTTTAAAAGTTCGCCGTATCATTAACGAGCCTACCGCTGCTGCATTGGCATACGGAATGGACAAAAAGCACCAAGATGTTAAAGTGGCAGTATTCGACCTTGGTGGTGGTACTTTCGATATCTCTATCCTAGAACTAGGCGATGGCGTATTCGAAGTAAAATCGACCAACGGAGATACCCACCTTGGGGGCGACGACTTCGACCAAGTTATTATTGATTGGTTAGCAGAGGAGTTCCTAAAGGACGAAGGAATTGATTTACGCAAAGACCCAATGGCTCTGCAACGCTTGAAAGAGGCTGCTGAAAAAGCTAAGATTGAACTTTCCAGCACAACCACTAGCGAAATCAACCTGCCATATATTATGCCTGTTAATGGTATTCCAAAACACTTGGTAAGATCATTAACCCGTGCACAATTCGAGAAATTATCGGACAATTTGTTCCAACGCACCATTGAACCTTGCCGCAGGGCATTATCTGATGCTGGGTTACAAGCATCGGACATCGATGAGGTTATTTTGGTTGGAGGTTCAACCCGTATTCCTCACGTACAGCAAATTGTTGAGAAGTTCTTTGGTCGCACACCTAACAAGAGCGTAAACCCCGACGAGGTTGTTGCTGTTGGTGCTGCTATCCAAGGCGGCGTGTTAACTGGCGAGGTTAAAGACGTATTACTACTCGACGTAACACCTCTATCATTAGGTATTGAAACCCTTGGGGGTGTTTTCACCAGGTTGATTGATGCTAACACAACAATTCCAACCCGGAAGTCGGAAACATTTACCACAGCGGCTGATAATCAACCTTCGGTTGAGATTCACATTCTACAGGGCGAGCGGCAACTTGCAAAGGATAACAAAACCATTGGACGTTTCCACCTCGATGGCCTACCACCAGCCCCACGCGGAGTGCCCCAAATTGAGGTAACTTTCGATATTGATGCAAACGGTATTCTGCACGTTACCGCCAAGGATAAAGGAACTGGCAAGGAGCAAAAAATCCGCATCGAGGCATCATCGGGTCTTACCGACGAGGAAATCAAGCGTATGCGTGAGGAAGCGCTTCGTAACGAGGCTGCCGACAAGGAAGCTAGAGAGAAAATCGACAAAATCAACGCTGCTGATAGCATGATTTTCCAAACCGAAAAGCAACTAAAAGAGTTTGGCGACAAACTACCTGCCGATAAGAAAGGCCCAATTGAGCAAGGTTTGGCAAAACTAAAAGAGGCACACAAGAGCCAGGATGTTGCCGCAATTGAAGCAGCCACCAACGAGCTAAATGCTGCATGGCAGGCTGCGTCGGAGGAGATGTACAAAGCACAAGGAGCCGGACAACAACAAGAGGCAAACCCTAATGCAGGCGCATCGTCAGGTTCGTCGGCCAAAGATGACAAAGAGGTTACTGATGTTGACTTTGAGGAGGTAAAATAACTTCGGGCATTATAAAAGAAGGCTGTTAGAAAATCTAACAGCCTTCTTTTTATTTGTAATAGGCATAAACTTTGGTGTTAAAAAAGAATCAGTAAATTTGTAATGAATATTAAAATCAAGACTTACCCCATGAAAACAAGCGTATTAGTGCTTTCGACCATATCGATATTAATTTTCACTGCGAACAGCGCATTGGGACAAAACGATACTATCAACCAAATTGATAAGTTTAACCGCAAGCAGGGATACTGGACCAAATCGTACCCCAATGGGAAGAAAGCCTACGAAGGGCGATTTAAGGATGACAAGCCCATTGGCGAGTTCAAAAGGTACAGGGAGGATGGAACCATAAAAGTGGTACTAACCCATAATGCAACAAGTACATACACCCAAGCAACATTTTTCTCCTCCGACGAAAAAATTGCAGCACAAGGGTATTACATCGGCAAAAACAAAGACAGCCTTTGGCAATACTACAACAGCAATGCAGTTTTAGTTTACGAAGAACGTTTTCAGAACGGCAACAAGCACGGCCGATACAAGCAATACTACCCCAACGGAAAAACCTACGAAAGCATTCCATACGTCAATGGCCAAATGCACGGCACGCTTGTACAGTTCTTCCCTAACGGGCTGAACAAAACCGTAGTGAACTACACCAATGGCACACAGCATGGGAATATCAAGGTATTTTACGAGGATGGGAAAACCAGAGTAGATGGATTGTACCTAAATGGATTAAAAGATGGCGAATGGAAATTTTACTCCGACGAAGGACAACTAATTGAGACAATCCGCTACAACAAAGGAATTCCCGAGAATCAGAATCAACTCATCGAAAAGATGAACAAGGAATTAGATGCGCTTTTCAAGAATGCAGGAAAGATTCAGGAACCATCCACAGAGAGTTTTCTGGAACGAATGGGTAGCAGCCCTTACTAAAACAAAATAGTCCATCGAATGAAACCCATAACAAAGTATTTTCTTACAATTGCAGCCATAACCGTTAGCATAGCTACATTTGCTCAGGATAAATACTTTGTTCAATTCACCAATAAAACAGGAACACCATACTCCACCGACAATCCATCGGCATTCCTCTCCGAACGCTCGGTAAATCGGAGGACTAAGCAGGGGATCGCAATTACAGAGACCGACCTCCCGGTTAACCCCGGCTACATCCAACAAATCGAGGCAACTGGCGCCATTGTCGATTTCCCACTAAAATGGTTTAACGGAGCTGTAATCACAACAACAAACGTCAACCAGCTTACCGCCATTCAGAATCTTTCATTTATCAGCAATACTACGGAAATATACAAGTCATCGGGCAAAAGCATAAAACAGAAATTCGACATCGACAACAACGCCGGGAATAAAAAGAATAGATTAATAACCAACGATTTAAATTACGGGAACTCATCAACACAAATAAAAATGCTGAATGGGCATCTGCTTCACAACAGTGGGCTTTTAGGCGATGGTGTTCGAATTGCATTACTCGACGCCGGATTCCTGGATGTAAACACCATTGCAGCATTCGACAGCTTGCGGATTAACAATCGAATACTGGGGGTTAAGGATTTTGTAAACCCCAAATCGAACATTTATAAGAAACACCACCACGGAACAATGGTACTATCCACAATGGGAGGCTACTCCCAGGGGCATCTTATTGGCACAGCACCCCATGCGGAATACTGGTTAATTCGAACCGAAAACGCCAACGTGGAGCAACTATACGAAGAGTACTGCTGGGCTGCAGGAGCCGAGTTTGCCGATAGCGTAGGAGCCGATATTATAAACTCATCGCTGGGGTACACAACCTTCGATATTGAATCGCAAAATCACACATACAACGATTTAGATGGCGCAGCAACCCCAATCACCCAAGCGGCAAATACAGCAGCCTCAAAAGGGATGTTAGTGGTGGTTAGCGCCGGCAACGAAGGAAGCAACGCATGGCACTACATCTCGGCACCCGCCGATTCGCCCAACGTGCTAACTGTGGGAGCCGTAAACAGTAGCAAGCAACGAGCATACTTCAGCTCCTTCGGCCCAACTTCCGACGGGCGCATCAAGCCCGACGTTTGCGCCTTGGGCGAAAATGCGGTAATAGCCAACACCGACGGCATTTACCCCGCCAACGGGACATCCTTTTCGGGCCCAATTATTGCAGGAATGGCCGCATGCCTCTGGCAATCGGATCCTACGCTAAGTTGCAACGAACTGATCCAACTCATCAAATCGAACGCAAGCCAAGCCAACTCCCCAAACAATAGCACAGGATATGGAATCCCGGACTTTGCAGCCGCAATCAACATTTACCCACCGCCCGAAAAAAATTCGCAAATGCAAATATGTCCAAACCCATTCAGCCAGTCCATAAATATCACACTACCAATAGTCCCAGATCACCCCATAGAATGTAGGGTTTACACAATGTCTGGAGCCGAAATCTATCATCGAACAGAACTATCGACCCACAGCACATTCGAATTACAACTGCCGCTACAACTAGCAAGTGGAATCTATATTATAAAAGTGCAAACCGGGGCAAACACTTACTACGCCAAAGGCATCAAACTACAACCATGACCGAAACCCAATACAGCCTTTTTGAACTAAACAGGCTAATAAAGGAAACTATAGCCAAGCAACTCCCCAACAGCTACTGGGTTGTGGCCGAAATAAGCGAAATAAACGATCATCCATCGGGGCATTGCTACTTGGAACTAATACAGAAGGACGATACCACCGACGCCCTGAAGGCCAAAGCGCGAGCAACCATTTGGAGTTACACCTTCCGCATGCTAAAACCGTACTTCGAAACAATGACCAACCGAACACTCGCACGCGGAATGAAAATTCTTGTTAATGCGCAGGTTGTGTTTCACGAACTTTACGGCTACAGCCTTAACATTACCGATATTGAACCCAGCTATACCCTTGGCGACATAGAACTCAAACGCCGTGAAACAATTAACAAACTGGTATCCGATGGCATAATGGACATGAACAAGGAGCTGACACTGAACATGCTACCCAACCGAATCGCCATCATCTCGTCGCCAAGCGCAGCGGGTCTTCAGGACTTTGTGGGGCAACTCATCAACAACCAATTCGGCTACACGTTTACCTACACCCTATTCCCCTCAATAATGCAAGGCGATGATGCCGAAGGATCAATAATCAGCTCATTATCCAAAATACACGAAAACATGGAACAGTTCGATGCGGTAGCCATTGTGCGCGGAGGAGGTGCACAAACGGATCTGTCGTGCTTCGACTCGTACCAACTGGCCTCAAACATCGCACAATTCCCCCTCCCTGTAATCGCGGGCATAGGCCACGACAAGGATGTGTCGGTTGCCGATATGGTGGCGCACACATCGCTAAAAACGCCTACTGCCGTTGCCGAGTTCTTTATTGGCCAATCGATAGCAGCAGAACAACAAGCCACAGAGCTGAGCAGCCGGCTGAAAAGTGAAATAGATTTTATTATAGATGGAGAAACAAAAAACCTCAACAGCCTACAAGTACTATTTCAGCACAGTTGTGCCAATACAATTGCAACGCACACACACCAAATTGAGAATATCCTGCGATTGACCCCCTACACAACACACAGTTTGGTCGAAACAAATAGAAGCCGAATAAAATCGGCTCAAGCAAAAATCCTGCTCGGCATAAAAACATCCATAGCCAAACACTCAACTCAAGTTACCAATAATAAACTGAAGATACAGACACTCCTTCCCCCAAAATTTGCAAACATCAATACACAACTCGACCACTGGCAGCAAACCACTCACAACCTCGATCCAACAAACATTCTTCAGAAAGGTTACTCCATCACATATCACAAAGGAAAAGTTTTAAAAAGCATCGACCAGATTGAGATTGGCGATCAAATTGAAATAAAACTCTTTAAAGGTCATGCAACAGGGAACATTACCGATAAAAATGCGTAATACTATCAAATAACCTGCATTTTAAACAAGGATCATTACAAAGATTCAGATTTTTTTATATTTTTGTTTATATACGTTACTATTGATAATTTGAAAAAGCATTTTATATATTTCGCAATTGTTTGCGCCTTATGGCAATTTCAGGCAGTAGCCCAAAACTCGCTGCGAAAAGGCACGGTGGACAGTTTATTGCAAGTTGCGAAGCAATCATCGGGCTTAGAAAGAGTCGTTGCTTATGACAAATTATCCCGACAATACTGGCAATCAAATGCCGATTCGTCTATTCACTTTGCATCTTTAGCCCTTACCGAAGCCCAAAACGACAAAGGCGACCAAGCCTTTGGCGAGGCATACAACAGCATGGGGAATGCGTACTCCGCAAAAAAAGAATACGAAATAGCCCTAAAATACTACGACAAAGCAAAAGAACACCGCGAACAGGCAAATGATCTACTAAAAGTGGTGTACACGCTAAGCAACATGTCAATTGCTCTTAACGACCTAAAGCGGAACAGCGAATCAATTGAAATGCTTAAGCAAGCAGCAGAAATCAGCAACACTATCAGCGATTACAAACTTGAAGCGGAGATGTACCAGCAAATAGCCTATCACTACAGGCTGCTCCACGACCTAAACCGAGCAATAGAGTACTCACTGAAAGCGATGAACATCAAGATAAACCATAAAATCTATGACGACATTGCGAATAACTACTCATTCATTGGCTCGCTACACCGCGATTTAAAAAACTTCGACCTAGCCGAGGATTACTACCTAAAAGCTTACGAAATCTGGCTAAAAGAGAACGACGACCCCGGCCTATCCGAAGCCTACAACAACCTCGGAATAATATACGAAGAGAAGAACGACTACCAAAAAGCCCTCGAGTACCTTTCAAAATCGTTGGATCTGTCAAAAAAACTGAACGATTCACTTGGAATAGCCACCACCTACAACAACATTGGGCTAATCTACACACGAATAGAGCAAATTGATTATGGAATTAATGCATACATAAAATCGCTCAACATAAGCAATAAAATCAACGAGATCTCCAGCTACCTGAACACTTGCAACAACATTGCAAAGGCCTACCTGAAAAAAAACGACCTTGCTCAAAGCGAAAAATACGTCAACACCGTGATTAACAAAATAAAAGAAGTTGACGACTTAACCATAATACAGGAAACTTACGAAATACTCAGCGAGGTTAATGGACGAAAAGGGAACTACAAAAAGGCATACGAATACAAAAAAATACAGCTGGCCTACAACGACTCGCTCTACAACCAGCAGCAAATCCGCAACATTATCGAAATGCAAACCCGATTTGAAAGCGAAGCCAAGGAGCGGGAAATCCAAATTCTAAAAAAAGATAGCGACATTAAGCAGTTGGAATACGATCGGCAAAAATTCTTCCAACGAATCCTCCTAATCATCTCAGTCCTCCTGTTTATTCTGATTATTAGCGCCGTAACAAGTTTTGTAATTATTCGCCGATCGAACAAACTACTAGCTCAAAAGAATGCAGAATTCGAAGATGCGAACATCAAGCTGCTTGAATCGGAAAAAAGCCTTAAGGAGCTTAATGCCACCAAGGATAAACTTTTCTCGATAATTGCGCACGACCTACGGAACCCATTCAATGCACTGATGGGCTTCAGCGACCTGCTGGAACGCAACTACAGCCTTCTATCCGAGGAGGAACGGCTGGAATACATCGGAGTAATAAGCGACTCAACCCAAAACCTTTACAAACTCCTCGACAATCTCCTACAATGGACCCGAGCACAAACCGGAGCCATAACCTACACCCCCGAAAATTTCAAACTTCGCAATTTGGTGGTACAGGAAACCGAAATACTGATTCCCAGCTCGGAGAAAAAGAAAATCAATCTAAGTATAAGTATCGACGAGAATACCACAGTGCTGGCCGATAAAAACTCCATTGCCACGGTAATCCGCAACTTGGTAAGCAACGCCATTAAGTTCACACCCAGCAACGGAAAAATTGAGATTGGAGCCCACCGGACCGACAAATCAATTCTGGTATCGGTTACCGACACCGGGGTAGGAATAAACAGCGAAGATCTGGAGAAAATATTCATGGTCGACAGCTCTTTCACCACAAAAGGAACGGCCAATGAAACGGGAACTGGGCTAGGCCTTCTCCTTTGCAAAGAGTTTGTAGAAAAAAACAACGGAAAAATCTGGGTGGACAGTACCAAAGGAAAGGGCAGCACATTTTATTTTACACTACCCGAAAGTTAGACCAAATTCTTGCTCGCAAAAAACACTCACATCGGGCAAATAATAAAGTTGCAATTCGATTTCCATTGCATCTGTTTCATCGGTTAGTTAATTCACAGATAAAACAAACAAAAGGAAAAGTTAGTAACAATACCACTAACGCGGTTGTTCATTATCGGGATATAGGAATCTGATAAAATTCGTAACTTTGCATCATGACACTATCAGTATGAATAGATACCTGCCCATAATACTATGCTTTCTGCTATGCCCAAGGTTCGGATACGCCCAAACATCGTCCCAAAAACTCGATAGTTTAACCCAATGGATTCGACTATTAGCCGTTGAAAATCCGCAGAAAGCGCGGGAAACTATCAACAAAGCCCAAACCCTTACGCAACAACTCAAAAGCGATGAATCCAAAATCGCCATGCACTGCGCAAATGCAGAGTTCTACATAATAAACAACCTTCTCCCCCAGGGCTCAGCCCACCTCGACTCGGCCTCAAGTATTACAAATGCAAACAACAACGCCCAGCAACAGATAAACATCATGCTGCTTCGAAACAGGATTGCCACAAAATCGGGCGACAAGAAGTTAGCCAACAGCTACCTCGACAAGGCCAGCGATGTGGCAATAAAAAACAAAGAGCATAACGAGTTAACCAAAATTAGAATTATCCAAGCAGAAGCCCAAAAGGATGAACTAAGCCTTACCCAGCAAGTAGCCCTAAAAAAACAAGCATTAGCCTACGCAAAAAAAAATGAAGCGAAGCCTGCCGAAGCAGAATGTCTTCGGAATATTGGGAGTACCTACTGGCAAGCCGGAAGGTTTAACGAAGCTCTGGAGTATTACTACAAATCGCTCATAGTTAGGGAAAGTGTACACGACACGCTGGGAATAATCCAAACACTTAAAAACATTGGGATAACCTACCGCGAGTTGGGTCAATACGAGAAGGGAATTGAAAGCCTCGACCAAGCCCTAAACCTCTCTAAAAGCACCATAAACAAAGTTGAAGAGGCCGAAATACTGAATCTACAGGGAAGTTTACACTTCCGATTCAACCGGTTCGATGAGGCTATTAAGCTGTACACCCAAAGCCTTAGCATTAGAACTGAGCTTGAACTAATCCGATCGCAAGTAGCAAGCCACGAAAATATTGCACGGGCTCAAGCCCAAAAATCGATGTACAACAGAGCGATAGATCACCTCAGCATTGCTCTTGAACTACAATCGCAAATTGTAGATCCACTGGCCGAGGCATCCACCCTCACCGAGATTGGGAATATCAACCTACAAAAGGGCAATGTGGCCGAAGCACTCCGCCGCTACCTGATGGCCCTAAAGATTCGACAATCGTTCGGGAAGGATGAGGACATCGCAAAATCGCTCACCAACATTGGGCTCGCATACCGCCGACTTGGAATGTACAAAAGCGCTATCAAGTATCTGGAACAAGCCCACAAAATTGTGAACCAGAAGGTAATTAACACATCCGATGCAGCCTATATCCTTCAGAACTTGGGACACATATATACCGATCAGAAATTGTACAGGAAAGCGCTCAACATCTACAAAGAAGCATTGCAATACAAAGAAAAAGCAGGCGATAATGCCGGAGTCGCAAAGATACTTAAGAACATAGCGCAAGCGCAAATCCAAATGCGCCAACTCAACAACGCCCGGGCATCGCTTTCACAAGCGCTAACCATATCAAAAAAACTGAACGATGCCAAGGATATAGCCGACATATACAACGAGATGGGCAATGTGGAACGCCAGGCTTCAAATACAGGCCTAGCCATTCGCCATTTCGAAAAAGCCGCAGAGCAATACAAGTCCCTGTCGAACCACGAAGGGAAAGCCCTTTGCATCCGGAAGGTTGGTGAAATGCAAATCATTCAAAAGAAGTTTCGAGATGCCGAGCAGAACATTGACGCCTCAATAAAAACAGGCTCACAAATAGGCAACAACTACCTCAAACTATACGGGTACTTGGCCAAGCACGACCTCTACAAAGCGCAAGGCAATTACAAGATGGCATTGCAATACTACACGGAATACACATCGATACGCGACAGCCTGGAGAGTTTAAAACGCAACGAAGCGAACCTAGAAGCCCAACTGGATTTGGAACTCGACCAGAAAAAGACCGAAATAAAGGTAATGGAAGCCGAGGTGGAAACGCTACGCCAAAAAGCCGAACTGGACAAAGCGAACATGGAGAAGCAGCGCATATTCCGAAACTTTTTGGTTGTAATCATCCTACTTGCAGCAACCCTTGCCGGAGCAGCCATTCTTGCACTTATCCAAAACCGCAGACATGCCAACGCTCTGGAAGAAAAAATTGACGAAATACGATTAATCAACGAAAAACTGACGCAATCAGAAGCCCACCTCACGCAAACCGTTCAAACCAAGGACAAACTCTTCTCCATTATAGCTCACGATCTACGCAGCCCATTCACCGCACTAATTGGACTCACCGAAGTGCTGGCAAACAACACCGAAGAGCTGTCGACTGCTGAAATTAGCGAATACAGCAAGCATATCAACCGATCGGCCACAGGCGTACTGGCACTAACCGACAACCTGCTCAGCTGGTCGCGAAGCCAAACTGGGAAACTAACCCTCTCACCCAGCAATCATGACCTTAAAGGAATCATCGAAGGAGTTGTTGAAGTGGCATCGGTACATGCCAACGAGAAAGGAATTGCAATTAAAACACACATCGAGACAGGAATCGACGTATATGCCGATTACGATACACTAAGCACAGCAATCCGCAACCTGGTAAGCAACGCCATCAAATTCACACCCACAGGGGGAAGTATCACCATTAAAGCAAAACAAACACCCATATCAACCACTATTGAAGTATCGGACACTGGAATTGGCATAAAACCGGAGAATCTATCCAAACTATTCAAGGTTGATGGGCTCACCACTAAAGGAACAAACCAAGAAAGCGGAACCGGATTGGGACTAATGCTATGCAAGGAATTTGTAGAACGCAATAACGGAAAAATCAGAGTGGACAGCACACTCGGACTGGGCACAACATTCACTATCGACATACAAAACACAACACACGTATGAGCAAAAAAACACTCAAATACAGCGAAGCAATAGAGGAAATTGAACAGATTGTAAGCCAAATTGAATCGAATGAGTTGGACATAGATGAACTAACCGACAAAATAAAACGGGTATCGGAACTGCTTAAGTTCTGCAAGGCTAAACTACGCAGTACAGAGCAGGAAGTGCAGAGCATCCTTAAGGATTTTGACGAATAGTTGAATCCACAGGGGTAGTTCCCTCAATTTAATGGATTGAATAATCAAGAATTTTTCTTATATTAAGGCCTACAACAACCCTAGGAGTAGATGGCCTACAGGATACTATCGACATGCAGCTCGGACATTCAGCGGAAGGAAATCGAAGACATCCTCGGTTTAGCCGAAGATGAGTTCAATGTACTGTCGGTACTGGAATACGATAGCATCATTGGTAAAATATCGGAATACTCACCGGATCTCCTCCTGTTCGATGTACATTTCGCCAACAGTGCGGGAGCAGATTTGCTGTCCATCATCAAAGCCGATCCGCTAACCGCTGATATACCCATAATAGCCCTGGCCGACTTCCTTCAACCCGAAAAGATTCAAGCATTACACCATGCCGGCGCTGACGATTTTATTGGCTACCCCATATCGGCCACAGAGCTCATTCAACGAATCATGGTTGGAATACAGCGCGGCAGGCTACTATGCAAACTCAAAGATCAATCCAACCAACTCAACGACATATCCTCGGCCATTAGCAAAGCCGGGAATTCCACGTTAGTTATAAGCAAAACAGGAAAAATAACCTGGGTAAACGAAGGTTTCAAGCAGCTTTACGAATGTACACTCGACAACTTTATTAGCATATACGGCGAAAACCTATTCAGCCCAACAACCAACCCCACCACCTACAGCGCCATGGTAAGATGTCGCGATTTGGGCGAGAATATTACATACAACAGCACATGGATTACCCCCGAGGGAAAAGAAAAGTATATCCAAACAACTCTAACCCCAATATTTGACACATTCCAAAACTTCAGCCATATAATTGCCATCGAAACCGATATCACCGAGTTGAAAAACATCGAAAAATCGTTGGAAGAAAAGCACAACCACCTTTTAAAAACCACCGAAAACCTAGAGAACGCCAACAAGACGCTGGAAGAACAGCAACACGAAATCCAAGAGCAGTCGCACCTACTCCAGGAAGAAAAACAAAAATCCGACAACCTTCTAAAAAACATACTTCCGTGGGAAGTAGCCTACTCGCTACAAAAAAAAGGGGTATATAAACCCAAAAAATTCAAGGAGGTTTCGGTGATGTTCACCGATTTTGTGGGGTTCTCCAAAATAATTGTAGCATACACCGAAATTGATGAATTCCTGAATGTACTCGGCAACTACTTTGAAGCATTCGACGAGATTACTGCGCAACGATTCATCGAGAAAATTAAAACAATAGGCGACAGCTACATGTGTGTTGGCGGACTGCCCCGAACCAACAGGAGCCACCCATTCGACACCGTTCTGGCCGCACTGGAAATACAGCGCTACGCCAAGACAATGGCAACGCTTGCCCACGAGGAGGGCAAACCCCAATGGAACCTAAGAATCGGCATTCACAGCGGAAGCGTAATTGCTGGGGTTATTGGAAAACACAAATTTGCATACGACATTTGGGGCGACACGGTTAACGTGGCAAGCCGAATGGAAACCACCTGCGAACCCGGGAAGGTTAACATCTCCGAAACAACATACGCCTACGTTAAGGACTATTTTGAATGCACACCACGGGGTAAAATCCCCGCAAAGAATATTGGGGAAATTGAAATGTTCTTTGTTGAACGAATTAAGCCAGAATACGCAGAGGATACAGAGGGTCTTATTCCAAACGCCGCGTTTCGAAAAATTATTTCGTCGCTATAACCTATGCGATAAAAAAAAACTGGCAACAGAAAATATCCTGATATTTTTAAAGATTGATTTATCAAAATTGGGATACCAAGCAGAGAAAGCCTTTAAGGCATGTCGATTGCTAAGCATAGCCAAAAAAAATTTAATCCCAATCGGTCAAATTACCTTTTCACAACAACTAACTCAAGAAAATAGAAATAATTCGATGGCTATTTTTGGGCAGCATCCTCAACATTCGAAAAGCTGAAGGGCAAAAGGAACCGCACATCTTCCACCTTCACAATCTTACTTTGCCCAACCATTATAACCGGATATGGTTTACCATGAATATTCTGGTATTCAATCATTACCTGCCGGCAAGCCCCACAGGGCGATATGGGCAATTGAATAATGGCACCATTATAACTGGCCACAATGGCCATGGCAACAATTGGTACATTCGGAAATTTTGACCCAGCATAAAAAAGAGCAACACGCTCTGCACATAAGCCCGAAGGGTAAGCCCCGTTCTCCTGATTGCTACCCGTAATAATTTCGCCATTCTCCAGAAGCAAGGCTGCACCCACACTAAAATGCGAATAGGGAGAGTAGCTTGAACTTAAAACATCTTTAGCCTTATCCACCAGTTCAACTTCGCGAGGACTCAACTCGTCCACCCGTGCAAACTCGGAATACTTAACAATCAACTCCTTTGAAACAATCATGCAGCAATATTTAAGTTAGGCGGCTATTAAAATTCATTAATAGCCGCCCATCAAAGATAAGAAAATGTTGTTAAAAGCAAAAACTCACTCTAGAGCTTCATCTTTCGGGGCTTAATCATATTTTCGGGCGATAAAATCATATCGAGTTGCTCCTTGGTGAGTAGGCCTTTCTCGAGAACCAACTCGTACACACCCCTATTCGAAACCAAAGCTTCCTTGGCCACTTGGGTTGATGCCTCATACCCGATGTAGGGATTAAGCGCAGTAACCAGTCCAATGCTGTGGAAAACCAGTTCCTTGCAACGCTCCTCGTTGGCAGTAATTCCATCAACGCAGCGGAACTTAAGGGTATTCATTCCATTCTTAAGCATCTCAATCGATTCGAAAATGCTCTGAACAATAACGGGTTCAAACACATTCAGTTCGAGCTGTCCACCCTCGGCGGCCATGGTAACGGTTAAATCGTTTCCTATAACCTTGAAAGCAATTTGGTTAACCACCTCGGGAATTACCGGGTTAACCTTGCCAGGCATAATAGACGAACCGGGCTGCATTGGGGGTAAATTAATCTCATTAATACCGGTACGGGGTCCTGATGACAACAACCTAAGATCGTTGCAAATTTTCGACAGCTTAACGGCCAACCGCTTAACCGCCGACGAATACATGATGAATGCCCCGGTATCCTGGGTTGCCTCTACTAGGTTTGCGGCAAGCACCAAATCGAGTCCTGTAACTGTTCGCAAATGGGTTAACACTTTATCGCTATAGCCAGGCTCGGAGTTAATTCCAGTTCCAATGGCAGTGGCCCCCATGTTGATTTCGAGGAATAAGCGAGCATTCTGATTCAACCTATCAATCTCCTCCGACAGGGTAGCAGCGTAAGCCTCAAAAGCCTGACCCAGCGTCATGGGTACTGCATCCTGAAGCTGGGTGCGTCCCATTTTAATCACATGTGCAAACTCCTGAGCCTTGCCCCTGAACGAATCGATAAGATGCTCGAGCACCTTTACCAATTTTATATTTGAATTATAAATGGCAATTTTAACTGCAGTAGGGTAGGCATCGTTTGTCGACTGCGATAGGTTTACATGGTTTAGCGGGTGGCAATACTTGTAATCGCCCTTAGCATAGCCCATTAGCTCCAGCGCACGGTTAGCAATCACCTCGTTAGCATTCATATTGGTTGAAGTTCCTGCCCCCCCCTGAATCATATCAACCACAAAGTGATTATGGAACTTACCATGGGTAATCTCTAAACAGGCAGTAACAATGGCATCCTTAACCTTTTCGTCAATCAATCCCAGTTCAAAATTGGCCTCAGCAGCGGAGTGCTTAACCATTGCCAAAGCGTCAATCAACATTGGGTAGAAATTAAGCGTTACCCCAGAAATGTTGAAGTTTTCGATAGCACGCAGACTCTGCACACCGTAGTAACTCTCGGCAGGCACTTCTCTTTCGCCAAGCAAATCGTGCTCCATGCGGGTGCTTCCGGACTCGTACTGCGTAGCAGGGTTAATCATCCGGTTATTAGCATGGCTCATACGGCGCTGAATAACACGGGTGATATTGGTAAGCACCTTTACGCTAAGATCGGCATTCCGGCTCAGTGTTTCGTACTTTACTAGCAAAACCACAGTAGGCTTAAGAGCCCTAGCCGATGTTGAGTGGGGTGAATTGCTGGCCCAAGCACCCTCGCCAAGGAAATCGCCATGGGAGAAGTAGGTCAACTTAAGCTCCACGCCAAACGGATTGCTCTTGAATAGCTCAACCTCACCATCGTAAACAATCATAATACCCTCACGCGGACTGTTCTCGGTGAAAAGCATATCGCCGGCATTGTATTTCCGCTCGCTAACACCCTTGGTTAAATCCACAAGTTCCTTGCTGCTAAGACCCCTAAAAAGTTCAATATCTTTAAGGAAGTCCTCAATCTGTATATTTCCCATAATCTTATTATTACTGTTAAATTAAACAATAGAAGTACAACAAAGTTAAGAATATAAAAACCAATGGGTAAATAGTATTGTACAACATAATAACAACAAAACAATGAACATCAACAAATTAACAAGAAACAGTATCGAAAAAACCGCATATTTTAAGATGTTTTAACAGATTTAAAAATAAAACTGTTAAGGTTCTGAACAGTGGGAGTTTAAGAGATTAGGAAGAAAAAATTGTACGAAAAGTAAATTCAAAAAAAGGAGGGACAAAACATCCCTCCTCCCCCAAACAACAAAACCGGGGCAACATTACATAAATTTAACACCTACCTTTTCGATAACTATTTGATTATATTTATTTTCAATTGACTTTTCGTTGAAATAGGAAATAATTTGGTCGAGCATTACGGCCTGCGATGCGCCCATGGGAGCATACCGGTAAATGTTATTTACCAATAATTTCAGTTGATTCTGATTGGCAACAAGAACCTGAACCGGATCGATATCGCCCAACTTAATGCTGCCCTCAATACCCTTTAGCACTTCAAGATTAGAAGCAATAATCTCCTGCAACTGCTGATACGCTTTAGCGGCGGGCGTTGTACGCCGAGCCACAATAGCAATCACCGCCATTGTGGCAGGATCGATAACCGGCGAACCGCTGTTTCCACAACTGGTTAACCCATCAATTTGAATGTAGCGTACACCATCGGCATTGGCAAATGCAGAAGAGATTAACGCATTCTTTATGGAAAGATTTTTGCCTCCACAACTATAGCTAAGCATTGCCACCTGCTCGCCAATAGGCAAATGACGCCGTTCGCATAACGAGAGACTTGGAATATCCTTAAATTCAGCAAAATCCAGATTAAACACGGCATAATCGGAGTGATTATTGGAAAACCCAATCCGTAAATCGTTAACAAACTCCGCGTAGTCAACCCTCATGGAGGCGGTTACCGTATTGGCATCCTCATCAACAAAGCAAATCTCAACCTTTTTGGCCTTGGGGATGTAAAAAGCCTGCTCCGAGGTAACCAACGATTTATCCACCTTAAACCCAGTTAAAGCATCAATCACAATACCCCGCTCATTCACAAAACTCAATCGGCAAACCGAGGCGTAACAAGATTTCCAAACTTTCGTTAGCATAGCGTGTTGTTTTTAGGTTTAGCTTTTATAAAACATTCACAATCGAAATCACAAACAGCAAAGTCACCAGAAAGAAAATCACAAAAACCCCAACATCCACGCTAAATCTTCTGGAAACAACATTTATAAGTAACGATTTCATTTTCATCATCCAACGTATTGAATTACCATCGAATTCCTATGCAACAAAAATACGCCATACCCATATTGCGCGGGTATGTCAAATCGGTCAAGTTTTTGCAAAACGAATGACAGAACCCAAAAACAATCTATTATATTTGTAAATCAATAGTTTCGGAATAACAGGATGCGATAATCGTTTTTTTGACGCACAATGATTGACAAACTAAAAACGGGAGTTGAAGTTAAATTTGGACGAAAAGTATCGTACCAAAAAGACTGCAACGCCCTATCGGATAATATTTTAAACTCAATCAAGGAGTACATCAGCCCGGCAACCCTCCGGAGGGTTTTTGGATTCCTTGCAACGAATTCTAATCCATCGCGTGTCACACTCGACATTCTATCCCGATTTGTGGGCTACAAAAACTGGGAAGACTTCAGCGAAAACAACATAAAAAACTATCAATCAAATAATTACAATGCAATAGACTATTGGGAAACCATTCGCGAGAATGCTCGGGTTATCAGCCACAACACGGTGGAACGCATTCAATTAAAATCGGGGATTGAGTTTGATAAAACAATAAAAAGGGATTGCGCCAAGGAGCGATTAAAAAACCTGATCAACAGCAACTCACCCGCCACTGCCATTGTAGCACCAGGGGGATATGGAAAATCCACCATGCTAGCCCGATGGTATCTGAACCGCATAAATAAGAAGAAAAAGGACAACAATATAATTCTATTCATATCGGCGCAAACGCTGGATCAGTTTGGCCCAACCGAACTATACCTCGAGGTATGGCTAATGCGGTTATTGGGGCTCAACCCCGACTCATCATTTCTAACCGATATAACGGAAAACGATCACCCCACCCCCGGCAAATTCATTATAATTATTGATGCCCTCGACGAAATGGCAGCACAGGGATCAAAACTGGAAAAAATTTTCAAATCGATTGTTGACCTAGTCGATAAATTTGCAAAATCGGCAAACCTGAAGTTAATCGTATCAACCCGACAAGCCCACTGGAACCTACTCGCCACCAACATCCGCGAAAAGAGTAACTGGTATTTTACTGATCCCAATGTATTCACCCCCGATGGGGCCAACATTCCCCCGCTAAACCACGAGGAAATTCAAAGCATTCTCGACAACACCCTAAAGGAGCGTTTTGCCAACCGTGTTTTAGTTCACGAAATGCCCCCCGACCTAAAAAGAATCATTGCTTACCCATACTTTCTGCAACTATTCATTAAGGTTTACACCCCCGAAACCAAATACATAGTTAACGACCAATTTGCCATCCTAAGCGAATTCCTCAAAAAGCAGGTTTACTACTCGCATTACGCCGACGAGAAATCCGACATACTCAACCAAATCATACTTCTGTCGGAATACGGATCGAAACCCGTGATGAAAGAGAACCTGAAGAGGGTTTACCCAATCCACCTAAAGCTATCGGGCAACTACTTTGCGGCTTACGAGGAGCTATTATCGTTTGGAATAATATCGGAACACACCCAATTCGATGTATTCGGAAGTTTCCAGAAATACATAAGTATTGGCAACGAGCAACTCCTGGGTATGCTCATTGTGCAAAACCTAATAAAAAAAGATCAAGGAATACACACCAAACTATTCAAATGGATCGACAACAACCTGATAGACACCGAACTTCAAGCAAAAATATTGGGAATACTATTCAAAGTTGCATACAAGGAGCGAATAACCGAGCCACTCATTAAATTCTTTGAAATCAGCCCCACCGCCCTAACCGCCACCCTTAAATCGCCCAGCATTCCCATAGTACTTAGGGGCGACAACTATATGCGGAACACGCTAATCCCCATTTATGCTAAACAGCCGATCGCCCGCAAACTCCTATTCGAAAAGAATATAGACTACAACCACATTGTCGACTCGTTCAAACATCATCTCAAACACTACCTCGACCATTCGAAAAGTGTGAATGATGCTCTTCTTGCAAACACATTGCTTGCATACGCCGGATTCATCTCAACCGATACTATTGTGGCGATAAGCCATTACAACCTAATACGGAATGCAAACCCCACTCCGCTTCCACCCAGCATTGCAGGAGTTTGGTTCACCAATCAGGTTGCATACGAATATTTTATGGGCAATGGAGAGCCCGAGAACTGGATTAACGAGGCTCAAAAGTTCTGCGCGGAATACACCAACCCCGACGACAAGGTGGATTTTGCCGAGATGTTTTTACCCATCCTAATAATGCTAAATAGGATAGACCTCGCCCCTCGGTTTATCCAACTGTGCGACAAATACACCGCACCAACCCACAGGGCAGCCGTCAGTTTCATATTCACGAAGTTCTATCAACGCTTTGTAGAGGAAAGGCCCATTAATAGTACGGAATGCGCCACCATTGAGCAGATATTCAGTCTCACAAACCCATTGCAAAACTACTTATTAATAATAATAGGTGAAAAACTACGATCGGATCACTTCTGGCGCACAAACGATCTCAACACAGCTCAAACCTGCTTCAGGAATGCACTAGAACTAAGCGGGATTGCAGAGTACAAACTGGTTGAGGTATCGTTAATGCAGGATCTTGCTGAAAACCTGGTAAAACTCAACGAAACCGAGAAGGCGGCTGAGTGCAAGGAATACATTAATAGTATATGGAAAGTATCGGGTTTTAAACGAATGGTACCCTAGCACCGACCATGATACTCTACCAAATAATCGATAGGGTACCGTAAATATTTTCCAATGGTGAATCCATGCGAATGGGCAATCCGGTCAAGCTGCTCACTAAACAAGCACCCCACCGATCCAATAACCCCCACCTGCAACTCGGCTAAGTTTTCAAAAACAGATAGATGATGATTGTACATCGATTCAAACGCCTCATCAACAATGGAAGCAATGGCCGGATGGTTCACATTATCGACCAAAAAAGGCACAAACGAGGCCAGATAGGCCGAAGGCCTTGGGCTTGTATAGGTCATATTGAGGATATGACTTAACTGCACATTGTACCGCTCGGCCAACTTTGCGGATAAATCGGCTGGCAAATGGCCATAGAGCAACGATCGCAAAAGCAAGCGCCCCATAAAGGCACCACTACCCTCGTCGCCAAGGGCGTACCCCAACGAGGGTGTTCGATTCTCGAGCCCAGTACCATTGTAGTAGGTAATATTGGATCCAGTCCCAAGAATAATCACAATGCCAACACCGTCGGCAAACAATGCGCGAGCGGCACCAAGGGCATCGGATTGGGCACTTACCGAGGCATTGGAAAAGAATAAGCGCAGATAGTTAGCAACATTCTCGCCTCGCTCCTGCACTCCACAACCCGATCCATAAAAATACACCTCGCGCACCCCATTGGGATCAACTGCCGTAGGGAAATTATGGGTTAACGCGCTCAAAAAATCGGCCTCTGTATTAAAATATGGGCTAAGACCTATTGTTTCGAAACTCACAGCACCACCCTGCCTGTCGATTATACGCCAATCGGTTTTGGTGGCACCACTATCTGCAACTATTACCATACCTAATAATTATATCAAAAAAAATTACAACATCGGCATACAGCCAAGCAATATCAACTAAAACAAAGATAATACACAAAAATATCTATCGTATCGAAACTAGTAACTTTTACGGGTAACCCGCTTAAGCACTAGCAAATTCATCGGATTCACGGTCATACCCTCAATATCGGATGCCACAAACCGCACCACCTTATCGTAGTATAGGGGAATAACAGCCGCATCGGCAACAACCATCGAATCCATGGACTTATACAAGGGCAACCTATCGGCGTACTCCGATTTCAACAATGCACCACGGTACAATTTATCGAAATTAGCATTGGAGTAATGCGTGTAGTTGGGACCCTGCGGTGCAAAATTCTCGCGGAGAAACAACGACAGGTAATTCTCCGGATCGGCATAATCGGCCACCCACGACGCACGGAACACGGCAAGTTTAGAATTGGCCATCATCTCGCGGTACGCAGCCCCCGGAAGAACCTCAATTTCGATATTCATACCTATTTCGCCCAGCTGATGCTGAATAAACTCACAAATATCCAGATAGTCGTCGGTAGTTGTTATCGTAATTGGTGGCAAACCCTTTCCTTCGGGAAACCCGGCCTCGGCCAGCAGTTTACGAGCCAAATCGGGATTATAAACAAACCCCTGGGTAGCGCTTGTAAAACCAGGCATACCCGGTGGAACAAGCCCTTGGGTAGCGGCATACCCCATATTACTTCGAAGATATAGCATCATCGCCTCGCGATCGAAACCATAGCCCATGGCCATCCGAACACGCACGTCGTGCAGGGACGTATTGGATGCTGCAACCCGCGACGAGTCGAGCGAAATTCCGAGATACTCGGTATTAAGATAGGGCCCGGTTATCATTTTCACACGGAATCGATGCTTGGGATTCAACTCACCACTGCGAGTCAGCAATTCATCCTTCGATGCGGCATGAACACCGGAAAGGAAATCGAGATTGCCGGAGATAAACTCGAGAAACTCCGACTGCTTATCGGCAATAAATGAGATAGCCACGGACTCCAGGTAGGGCAAGGCAGCACCATTGGAATCGGTTTCGAAATAACGGTTATTCCTCCGCAGAACGAGCTTCTCGCCCTCCTTCCAAAACTTCATATAAAACGGCCCCGTTCCCACGGGATTGCGGCCAAAATCGGAGCCATAGCATTCAACAGCCTCGTGGGGCACAACAAAACAGTAGGGCATGCTAAGTAAACCCAGAAAAGCGGGGAACGGCTTGGCCAAACGCACCTCAAAAACGCTATCGGAGGGAGCATAACAACCATTGAAACCCAACTTGCACCCCTTATCGAGCATGGATAGCGCCCACGCCCCGGGCGAAGCAGTAAGCGGATCGACAATCCGATTAAAGCTATACACAAAATCGGAAGCAACTACGCGCCGCCCTACACATCCGGGGAACACATTGCTACTATGAAAAAACACATCGCTACGAAGGTAGAATGTATATGTTAACCCATCGGCGGAAACGGCCCACCGCTTGGCAATACAAGGCTCAACGGTGAGCGAATCGGACAGATGCACCAAACCATTGAAAAGTTGATTAACCGGCCAAATAATAGAGAGGTTGCGTGCATAGGCCGGATCGAGCGAAGGGATACCCTTGCTCTCGTTATAGCGGAATACCAAGCCCACGTCATCTCGGCTTTCGCTACGGGCACAGCCAAAAAAAACGGCAACAATAATAAAATACAGTATATTTCGATTCTTCATCGCTTAAATGAATACGATGCCAAACCTACACGAAATTTAGGAAAATAACAATACGAGGAGAAACGCCGCACTCTATTTCAGGCACTCGGAATCACTACTAAGTAACGGGGAGAAGTAACATAAGCATTCCAGCAACAAAAATCCCTAAAAACTAGAAACGGAGCCGATAACTCGACCCCGTTTCCACACCCTAAAACTAACCTAAATCAACTAAACCTTTAACCAACTATTAACCCTAAAACCTAATTCTATAACGCAAATTTACGGCGAAAGTTTCGATAAAATCAAGTCGAAAACGGTGATATAAAACATCATTCTCAAACACCCCAATTTCATTATAAAACAAGTACTTACAAGCACAAAAAATAATATTTTTTTAGCATTTTTTAACTATTTTAAAATGCTATTATAAATGGTTACGGGAACCCACAAAAAAGGTTTGCTAATTATACAATCCACCTCTAAAATTTCGAACACCTACACATCAATAAGACTAATAAATCGCTAAAAACTAAGCATTGTTTAAAAACAATTCGAAAAGGGATATGAATACCAAAAGATAACTATATTTGGCTAATTTATGCTTACACGCAGCACAGCGTAACGCAATACGAAACGAGGGAAACATGGTTCACCAGAAAATAATGCATTCGCCCATATTCCGAGGTGTGTCGCCCGACGAGATAAAAACACTACTCGAACGCACAAGCCACTCCATAAAATCGTTCGGCAAAGGGCAAACCATTGCCCAGCGCAACGACGAGGTACACAACCTTTGTATAATAGTAGAGGGTAGCGTAAAGGGTGAGATGGTGGATTTTTCGGGAAAAATACTCAAAATTGAGGAGATGCAAGCCCCCATGCCCATAGCCCACGCATTCCTATTCGGCGAGCGGAATCGATACCCTGTTGACGTGGTGGCACTGGAGGATTGCCGCATACTATTCATCCCCAAAGCCGACTTTACAAGGATGATGCAGCAGAACGCCACCATACTCAGCAACTACCTGAACACCATAGCCAACCGGGCGCAATTCCTCACCAACAAGCTATGGTTCCAATCGTTCAAAACCATAAAGGGGAAAATAGCGCACTATATACTCAACCTTACGCAAACAGCGGGAAGCAACACAGTAACCCTGCCCAAATCGCAACAGGAGCTGGCCGAGTTCTTTGGGGTAACCCGTCCCTCTCTGGCCCGAGTGCTGGCCGAAATGGAGGACGAAGGGGTTATTACAGTAAACCGCCGACAAATTACCATAACGGATAGAAAAAAACTCCTGGAGATGATACGCTAGCCCCCTATCCCGCCAAATACAATAGCACAAAACCCTACAAACAAACAAATACACATACGCATTTTCCAATTATTGACAAAAAATCCGAATTGTTTATAAATAATTGGCAAAAACGCATAGCCCCCATTAAAAATTAACCTTATATTAACGCCAGTTTTTACAATAATGCGCATATTTGAGGAGCCAAAGGCATAAATAGCCTCCCCAACGCTTAAAAACAGGGTAACAACAATTTGGATAAAATTAAACTAACTATAAACTTAAATTACACGCCTATGAAACTTAAAAATTTACTCGCAACAATGTCCTTGGTCTTTTAACTTGCATCGCATACGGACAAGGATTAATCATCAGCGAACTAGTTGAAGATTTTAACTATACCGAAGGAGCAGCACTTTTAACCAATGGATGGACAGCCCACAGCAGATGAATTATTACCAAATCCAATACTAGTTAACTCCAGGCCTAGAATTCTCTAACTATGTTGGCTTCAGGTGTTGGATTTTGCTGCTTGAATCAACTATGGAGAAGACCCCAACAGAACCTTCACTCAACTCAAACATCTGGAAATATCTATGCTGCATTTATAATCAAAACTGAAGCATCAAACTCTGAAGGATATTTCCTTCATTTAGGACAAACTACTATTGGTACAACTTTTGTATCTAGAGTATGGGTTAATGCTACTGGCAATGGAGTTGGAATTGGTTCATCCGCTCCAAGTTCATACCTCCCAATAACTGTAGGCACACCTACTTTAATTGTAATAAAACTCGAATACTCAACAAAGATATCTAGTCTTTACGTTTTTAACACTTTCCCAAGTTCAGAACCAGCAACAGCTGATCAAACTTTTACAGAGACTGCGTCTTACAGTAACATAGGCAGCATAGCATTAAGGCAATATAAAGATGCTCAAAAAGTTATTGTTGACGGCATAAGAGTTGGTACAACTTGGGCTGATGCAGTAGCCGCAAGCGGCCCTGACACCCAGGCCCCAACCATCACCTTCGACCCAGCCAATGCGGCTACCAATGTGGCCATAAACACAATCCCAACTATTACTTTCAACGAGGCAATTCGCAATATCGATGACTCCGAAATTACCGATGCCAACGTGGGATTGTTGGTAACCCTAAAGGAAAAATCGTCGGGGAATAGCGTAACCAGCACCATCACAATAAACGCCGAGAAGAAAGTGATCACCATCACCCCCAGCGCAAACCTAACAAACGATGTAGAGTACGTAATTTCGTTAGACCCCGTTGAGGATGCCAACAACAACCCCACCACACTTACAACCTCCACATTCACCACCATTTCGGCAACCACCCCCGTTATAACCCTAACATCCCCCAACGGTGGTGAAAAGTACTACGCAGGCACACAGGCCACCATTACATGGGAATCGACCAATATTGCCGCCGGTGAAACAATCACCATATTGGTAGCCCCCGATGGCGCAACCTACGAGCAAATAGCAACATCGACCAACGATGGGACAGAAACTGTAACCATTCCAACCAATGCAGAATATGCAACCACCTATAAAATTAAGGTAGCATTCGGCACAGCGGCTACGGACGAGAGCGATGCATTCACAGTCATCCCTACCACCAACAGCCTTGCAGCCCTAGCTGCAATGCCAGCAAACTCAATAGTAAAATACACAGGAAAAGCAACAATAACCTACACCCGAGAATCGTATAACCAAAAATATATTCAGGACGAAACTGGGGCAATCCTAATTCACGACCCAACCACAGCACCCGGCTATATTACAGAAACCTTTGCTATAGGAGACGGCATTTCGAACGTGGAAGGCAAAATCACACTTTACAAAAACTTAGTTGAATTAGTACCTCAAGCAACTACCGGGGAAAAGGTTCCAAACAACCCAACTATCACCCCTGAAGTACGTACCGTGGCCAGCCTAACATCTGCTGATCAAAGCAAGTTGGTTAGAATTAACGGGATATCATTTGCAAGCCCAAGCAACTTTGCCACAGGCACCAACTACGAGATAACAGGCTATGCAACATCTGATTTTGTACTACGCACAGCATTTTCGGAAGCCAACTATATCGGTAATGCAATGCCAACAGGAACATTCGATTGCATTGGACTAGTAGGTCAGTACAACGATGTAATGCAAATAACTCCACGTTCTAGCGACGATATCATGCTCCCCACCTACACGGTAACCTTCAACGTAACCCGCAACTCTACTGCAGTAGCAGGAGTTAGCATTGCCATTAACAACCAAACGCTAACCACCGACGCCAATGGCACGGCATCGGTTGACCTTGCAAATGGCACATATAGCTACACAACAACCAAGGAAGGTTACAATGAGTACTCAGGATCTGTAACGGTAAACAGCGCGGCTCAAACCGTTAATATTGTTTTAACAACCACCGGCGTTAACACCAACACATTTGCCAGCCTCAAAGCTTACCCCAACCCATTCAGCAACGAGATCCGGTTTGAGGGCGCAAGCATTGCCCGTGTAACCGTAACCTCAATTATAGGACAGGTTATGATAGAGGAAGCAGTGGCAGGTCGCAACCAGATTAGCACCGAGGCTCTACCCCGCGGCATCTACCTGGTTAAATTTACCAACACCAAGGGCGAAACAACCCTCCGCAAGCTGGTTAAAGAGTAACCTGAACACTATAAGCATAGCAAAGCCCCCAATTTCTGGGGGCTTTTGTTTTAAACAAAACCGAAAAGGTAGAATAGCCACAACTCCACCAATAAATCCAGATACAATCCATCGATACAGCCCTACTTAACGGCGAAACAAAAAACTACAGAAAAGTGATGCATATCAACAAATACAGCACTTTTATCAAATATATTTTTGTAAATTGCAAAATGTAACAATATTGCGTAAACGAAATTCTTAACCAGAGTCCAATAAATAAAGTGAAGAGATATGCTTAGAACAAGAAAAGTATTATTTTTGTTGTTAGGTTTGGGTATTGGATTGTTAAGTTCGTGTCATAGTAATATTCCTTGCCCTGCTTACGCCGAAGCAAGCCAAAGCACACAGTCAATCTAATCCAAACAAAACCAATGAATTATAAATTTACTACCATGAAAAAGACCAGTTTTAAAGCAAGAGTTCTCCTGTTTTTAGTTGTTGCAGCAATTGCATTTAGCGCTTGCTCCAAAAAAACCTGTCCTGCTTACAGCCAACTAAACAACGTGGAACAAACCAACAGAGCGTAGTACATAATAGACACATACGGGCAATAGTAGCCCAGCGATAATACATCCAGCAATCCTTGCCCCAGTGAGGATTGTTGGATATATTATTATACAGCATATACAACCAGATACAAAAAGCGCAACAGAGCCTACCTAACAATATTAGGATTCGTGTCCTTTAAAGCAAAGACAGGGATAGTAAACAAAAAGAAATTAATAGTGATTCAATTGGCTACAATCGGAACACGATGGGCATGGTGAATCGAACCGATATTGGGTTGCCGTTACGTTTCCCCGGAATCCACCGGGGCGACGATTTCACAACATCAACAGCCGCCCTGTCCAAGGCGGGATCTACCCCTTTATACACCCGAACCCGGCAAACCTCGCCAAGCTTATTAACCAAAAACTGCACATACACAACTCCAGACACTCCTTTAGCCACAGCCTCGGCTGGATAACGCAAATGCGATGCAATATGCTGCTGAAAGCCACTTAGTCCGCCGCCAGTAAAGCGTGGCATCTCATCGATAAGTTCAAATGCGTAAAGGGTATCCCCCTCCGAGTAGGCTACAGGGCCATAAACCACCTCGCCCATATTGTAACGGGTTTCGCCAACTACAATGGTATCGTTAGTAAAAATCAACCGGGTACCATTAAGCACAACCAACCGGGCGTTAAGCAAACTATCAAAATTTGCGGACGATAAACCAATTTGCGACTGCGCTCTGCAACTATAGGTAGATTTAAGCGAATCGCCTTTGTGATACTCCCTCACATGGTAAGTAAGGCTGTCGGCTGGCAACAAAACTGCATAGTAATCAAAATCGTTGACCGAAGATAAAACCCCAGAAGCTTTGTAGTAAATTGTATCAGGAATCTGCGAATATAGGGTAAAACTTGGGGCAAATGCAAAAAGGAAGGGAATAAAGCTCAATACAACGCGAGTAATCATATACCTTAAGAATTTAATGACTCTTGATTAGAATTGGGAAAGGGATATTTATCGGGAAAACAGAACCGATTAATTAAAAAACTTACCCACCTTGTTAATAGCCGAAGGCAGGGCAAACACCACCACCCTATCGTAGGGTTTTATTTCGCTATCGCCTTTGGCAATGAACGCTTTGTCGCCACGAACCACGCCCCCAATAATAGCATCCTTGGGGAACGAAACATCCTTTAACCGCCCCTTGGTAACCGAAGCCCCAGGCTTAACAATAAACTCGAGCACCTCGGCATCGGAGCCGGTAAGACACTTAATGGTAGACACATCGGTGCTCATTGTGTACCGGAAAATACGGCTAGCAGTAATCAACTTCTTATTGATCACCGTATCGACCCCAATACTCTCGGCTAAACGGATGTAGTTGATATTCTCAATTTCGGCAATAGTTTTTTTCACCCCCATTCGTTTTGCCACAATGCACGACAGAATGTTGGTTTCGGAATTACCCGTAACCGCCACAAAGGCATCCATATAGGGCAAACCCTCCTCAATCAGCAAATCGGTATTGCGGCCATCGCCATTGATAACCAATGCGTTCTTAAACTGCCCGGCCAACTCCTGACTACGCTCCCTATCCACCTCTATAATCTTTACATTCATGGTTTTCTCGAGCTCATTGGCGATATGCACTGCAATTCGGCTTCCGCCCAGCACCATAAGGTTATTTACATCGATATTTTTTTTGCCCGAGTGCTCCAACATATTTTTAATCCCCAACTGATTGGCAATAACATACACCATATCGTTAACCTTAAACTGATCGTTACCACGGGGGATTAGGGTTTCGCCCTCACGGGCTATGGCAACAGCACGATAGTCGAGATTCTGAATATTCTGGGTTGCCTGAAGTAGTGTGTAATCCACAACGGGAGAATCCTCCTCGAGCCGAAATACCACCAATGAAAGTTTTCCACCCGAAAAATCGACAAACTCGGTAGAACTGGTTTGACCCAAAAGGGTTATCACCTCGCGAGCGGCCAAACGCTCGGGGTATATGAGCGAATCGATGCCCAGGTTAAGGAATATCTCCTTATTATTGGGCTGTAGGTACTCGTTTTTATCGATACGGGCAATCACTTTCTTTGCGCCTAACCGCTTGGCCAATGTTGCTGACACGATGTTGGTTTCCTCGGAATGGGCAACCGCAATGAACAGATCGACCTTCCGAATATTAACCTCCTTAAGAATATTGATAGATGTAGCCGACCCCTGGTAAGTAACCACATCGGCAGTTGAAGCGAGCTTACTCAGCATTTCAGGATCAGGATCGATCACGGTTACATCGTGATACTCCTTTGCCAACATGGTGGCCAAATGCGTTCCTACCTCTCCGGCTCCAACAATAATAATATTCATCTCGTAATACAGTTAGTCTTTAAAAAATCAGCGCAAAGTAAATTACAAATTAATATCAATTTATGGACTTTGAACGCATTTTACCAATATTTTTTAGGGTATAGGGCAGCGCATAGCCCCCAAAGAATACGTGCTATGAACAGGGATATTCAATTCTGCCAAACGAACCATCAACTTATCAATTTTCCAACGGGGGAACGATTCATCAACAACCACCTGCTTAGGGGAAATAATATTTAACAGATTATCGGAAAAGTGGCGGTTCGCCAACAATACATCAACAGCAATGGGGGCAACGGCAGAAATATGCTGCAACGAATCGTTATAGGGTAATACAAGTATCATATTGCGACAAGTTACAAAGGACAACCCATCGCGTGCTTTAACTGCAATCCCAGCCCCATTGGGCTCGCTACCAGCCCATATATTCCGACACCGCCCCCCCAATGTTTGATGTTTCACATATCCATCGACATAAAAACCATTCCGCTCCAATGAGCTTTGGTGAGAAATGAAGTGCGCCTCCCCATTGCATCGAATACAAACCTCCGAACTGCGAGGGACACTGAAAACAACCAATTCGTCGGTAGCAACCCCAACCCGCCGAGGAATACACAGTGCAACCACTATGGTTAGCATTACAAGCAGAGCCTGCAAATAGCGAATGCGCCTACTGAGCAGGAACAAAGCCAAAGCCAACAGGCCTAGCAATAGCAACACAAACTGGAACACGCTGATATGAATAGCATTAATAAGCGAAAAGGGTAAAGCCTCAACCCATCCCAGCGCATCGTTCATAAAAGCAAGCAATAGGTTAAGCAATTTGCCCAACCAACCCGCAATAGCCGGAATTGGCGATACAGCAAGTAACAAAACAGATAGGTACAAGATTACCGTTGATAATGGGATTGCTATAAGGTTTGTAACAATAAAATAGTTTGGGAACTGGGCAAAATACATTGTAGTAAAAGGGAATGTTCCTATTTGAGCTGCAATTGACACTGCAACGAGCGACCAAATATAGCCTAGGACTCTGCTCTGAACATAGAAAAGCCTATTAATATACGGGTAAAAAACCACAATGGATAAAACGGCAGCAAACGATAATTGGAAACCCACATTCAACAAATTTGAAGGATCGACAACCAGCAAAGCGAATGCAGCCACCGAAAGCGTGTTGAACACATTGGATTGAGTCCCCAAAGCCTGCCCCACAGCCACCAACGAAAACATTAACGCAGCCCTGCACACCGATGGCGAAAGCCCAGTTAGCAACGCATAAAACCAAAGGAAAGTTAACAGGATTGGCAGAGTCAGCGTCTTCCGATACCTCCCGAGCGGGAATACTCGCAAAAGCAAAGCAAGTAGAAAATAGAGAATACCCACATGCAACCCCGAAACTGCCAAAACATGCATGGCTCCGGTTGATGAGTAGACTCTACGCAACTCATCGTCTAACAAATCCTTATAGCCCAAAACCAAAGCCGACACTACGGCTAATTGCTCACCCTCTACCCCATAACGGGAAAACTGCGCAAGGAAATAATCCCTCACCCGTAACGAATACGCCACAATACGATTTCCGTTATTCCCCAAATGCATCCACCCATCAGCCCGGAGAAACGACGAGTAGCGAATCCCTTTGCGCTCCATGTACTTTTGAATATCGAACTGATATGGATTCTTGGGCTTATCGAACCCCCTAGGGATGAACTCAACCGCAAGCAAATCGCCATAGGAAAGTTGTAATGCAGCGGTGTCGGATATACTAAAATACAGCAACACCGACTCGTTCGGCTCAACCATATTGTCGCCATCCCACAAATGCTCCAATACGCACTCCGCTCGGATTGAACGGGCTCGCTGCAGAGGGGCATCCGATAAGCGGACAATAGCCCGGTAAGTTTTCCCTGCTATTACGGAATTGTTATGCGCAGGACTAACCGACAAAACAAAACCAGACAAAAAAAGGAAAACATTAAGGAGCAATCCGTATACCCATCGCCAACGCCAAGCCTTCACAAAGAAATGGGTTGCAACCAAAAACAGGAAAACCAACACAATAAGCATTGCCAATTGAGAATCACCAAGCCCCCAACCAAAACTAAGTTCAAAAACAATTCCCCCTACAAGGGGTAAGAGTAACCGCACAAATGGCACTTCGTGTATACTCTGAGGAGCAGTCAATTTCGTTAGAATTAATGGTTACTTCAAGTTACAAACTTTAGGCGAATAAATCAACTATGCAACATTGTAGCAGAATGGCAGGATTGAATACGTGGCAAATAAAACAAAAAACGCACAACCATTAGTTGTGCGCAATGTAAACAAAAGCAAAACAAGGCTACTTGGCGATTTTGTATTTATAGGATGCATTAAACTTCCCCTTAGAGATAGCCGATAATTTTGATTTCAGGAGTTGACGGCGAATGGGCGAAAGCCTATCGGTAAAGAGCATACCGTCGAGATGATCGTGTTCGTGCTGGATGACACGCGCCGCAATACCCTCAAAAACCTCGTCGTGGGGTTGAAAATTCTCATCCACATACTGCATTCGTATCCGATCGCCCCTATCCACATCCTCGTGAATATTGGGTATGCTGAGACACCCCTCGTTAAAACGGATAATCTCGCCCGATCGTTCCACTATGTGTGCATTGATAAAACATTTTTTAAAGTCTGTTAACGAAGGATCCTCGTCGGCCCAGGGCGAAGCATCGATAACAAACATCCGTATCGAAAGGCCAATCTGTGGAGCAGCAAGCCCAACACCATCGGACACATACATGGTTTCGAACATGTCATCAATCAACTGTTTCAGATTGGGATAATCGGGAGTAATGTCCTGCGCTACTTTTCGCAGCACCGGCGACCCGTAAATGTAAACTGGATAAATCATTTTATTTAACGTTTATAACTTAAGCCCTCCAGGTACGACTGGAGAATAATTGTTGCACTAACTGCATCGATAGTCGCCTTATTCTGTCTATCTTTTTTTTTAAGCCCAGCATCAATCATAGCCTGCATGGCCAATTTTGACGTAAAGCGTTCATCAACCTGCACCACCCTTAAATCGGGTAATTCTTTCTGAATCTTTCTCAACACCGGGTTTATATAGGTAACAGATTCGGACGGGGTATTGTTCATTTGCATGGGTAATCCCACCACAAGCAGTTCCACCTCCTGCTCGGCAAGATACTTGGCAATAAAACTAATAACAGTATGGGTAGGAATAGTGGTTAACGCGTTGGCCACTATCTTAAGAGGGTCGGTAACGGCCACACCCGTTCGCTTACGCCCAATATCTAACGCCATTATCCGTCCCACCTATTACTGTTTTTGGTTAATATACATTTCGAGTTGCTCCATCAACGAGCTAAGAAACTCTGGCGATGCGGTTATGGAAATATTACATCTCAAATCGACCGTTCCGCTGCGTCCAATGCGTTTAATTTGCTCCAGGCTCACCAGTTGTACGGAATTAGCCCGCGCAAAGTTTTTGGAATCGAGCACTTCCTCAAGGCTAACCAAACTATTGTCGATACCTAACTTAGAACCATCGGTATATACAACCGAAGCACCTTTTTGATGTTGCTCAAAATAGGCCACGCTCTTAAGATCGATAAACTCGGATCTGTTACCAACGGCAACCACCAACTTGGAGGGAAGAATGCTCTTTAAATTTTCGAAAAGGGCGTAATACCTTTTCCGTCCATCAAAATTGGAAGACCGACGCTTGGCGACCCTTGCCAATGCAGCCTGCAGCTCCTCAACCTCGATGGGCTTTAGCAGATAATCGATTGCACTAAACTTAAATGCTTTAACGGCATAATACTCATAGGCGGTGATAAATATCACATCGAAATCGCGATAGGCACAATTCTCAAGAAAATCGAAACCGGTTCCACCGGGCATCTCGATATCGAGAAAAACGATATCGGGCCGAATATGATCCACCTTGCTGAGCGCTTCAACCGACGAACGGGCAACATCCACCACCTCAACATCGCGGGCAAACTGCGACAGGAGCAACTCCAACGTACGCACCGAAGCTATTTCATCGTCAACAATAAGCGCTTTAAGCATTCCAAAAAGTTATGCCGCAAAGTTAAAAAAATACAAATAGATTACACAAAAAATAAACACCGAGGAGGCGGAATAGTTCAAGCATTGCCGCACAGCTCAAGTTGCTTTGGGATTGTAATGCTTACCTGAGTCCCAATGGGTTGATTCGACTCGTTGAACAAATCGGTAACCACAATATTAAACTTATCACGGTACATCGCATTGAGCAGTTCAATCCGCTGCTGGGTAATTTGGTAGCCCCTGGATTTATGCATACGGGCATTGGCCTCCCGAATTCGGCGGGCCTCATCGCGTCCAACGCCATCGTCGGTAATGGTGCAAATAATACGATCATTCACATCGGCAACATTTACACCCACATGCCCCGATTTTTGGGGTTTGAGCATAATGCCATGCCAAATGGCATTCTCCACAAAGGGTTGAATAAGCAAAGTTGGAACCTTTATATCGAGCAAAGCGTCGTTATTACCATGATCGATACTGTAGCTGAAACGCCCCTCGAGCCTCAATGCTTCCAGCTCGAGGTAAATACGCAGCGCATCAATTTCGTCGCGAAGAGGAATGGTGGACGACTCGGAGTTATCGAGCGTCATCCGCATCAACCGGGCAAACTTGGTCAAATATTTATGCGAACTAATGGTATCGCGCTCGAGTATGTAGTACTGAATGGAATTCAGCGTGTTGAAGATAAAGTGGGGGTTCATCTGCTGCCGAAGCGATTGCTGCTTATAGAGGTTGATATTATTAAGCAAATCGTTCCTACGCCGAATTTCCTTCACCCTAACTATATAGACTAAATACAAAACACCGGCTAAGAATAGGGCTAGCAAAGCAATAAACCATAAGCGCTGCCAAAAAGGTGGGCTAATGGAAAAATGCAGGTCTGAAGTTCCGCTCCCCCAAACACCGCTAGAGTTGGCAGCCTGTAATTCGAAGGTATACTCCCCTGCTTCGAGTCCGCTATACAAACAATTCGTAGATTTAGAATATACCCAATTGGTGTCGAGGCCAATCATCCGGTGTCGGTATAACAAGCGTCCCATGTTCCGATAGGCTAACCCCACATAGGATATATCGAAAGTATTCTCCGTATGGTTTAAGCGAATAACCGAGTCGGAAATAGGAATCCCCCGCCCCTCAACAACCAACCGGGTAACCTGCGTAGAAGGCGGAGTGATATTCCTTTCAACTTTTGAGAAATCGGTCATAGCCAACCCCTTGTTTGTTCCTACATATAGCATAGTTCCATCGAGGCAAACCGAGGTAATCTCGTTGCTGGGCAGCCCATCGTCGATGGTGAAGCTTTGAATTTGGGTGTTCCGTATGTCCGGAATGTACGAGAGCCCCTGACGAGTGGCGACCCAAACCGATTGATTGTTGTAGTATATTTGGTGTATGGAATTAGAAACAAGACCATCCTTTGCGGATATTTGTCGAACTTCGCCTTGCCTGGAGTAAACTACAATCCCCAGCCCATTTGTGCCCATCCAAAGCGACGAATCGACTGGGGAGAAAAACATACTGTGGCTCAAACGCGTTAGCAGGTTATGTGTATCGCCAAGATACTGGTATGTTTTATTTGCATACTTCCACAATCCGTTCACCATGCTAAGCCAAACAACACCATTATAATCCTCCACCACGCTGAAAACCATCCCACTAAAACCATCCTGCAATTGTGAGTTATAAACAACCTTGTCGTTTTCAACTTTACGAAGCCCTTTAGCTGTGGCCACCCAGTAGCCCCCAAACCTGCTTCGAATAATTTTCCGGGGATATATCGCTTCGTTAGTTTTAATGGGAACATAGCGATTATTGCTAAAATAGCCCAATTCGCAGAATGCACACACCCAGACCCTATTGCTAACCGTATCACCATAAATAGAGCGTACATACGAAGTTTTAGCCTCCTTGGTTTGAATAGAGTAATGGCTAACCTTTCCCTTTGTAAGGATGTCCATAAACCCCATCTCGAACCCCATATAAACCTTACCACTCGCGGCATAAACATCATTAACCCGGTTATCGGTTAATCCATCCGACTTTAGAAGTGTTTGAATATTGTAATTGGGAGCGTAAAAAACCCCATCGTTTAGGGTTGAGAACCAATACGCCCCTTCCCTATCCCTCAGCACCGAAGTTACCTGATAGTTGTTAAGTAAAACACGAGTTGGCTCCTTGGCAATGTCGCAATTCGCAAATTGATAAACGCCCCCCTCAAATGCCGATACCCAAAGGTTATTATCATTATCAACACACATCCAGATAATAAGCGACGAGATGCTACTATTTTTGTAAATCAATTTACCGTCGCTAAACTGAGCCAAAACCCCATTAACCGAGATAAAAACGGAACCATCCCTTGCGGTTTGCGCATACGAGTAGATAGGAACAGCCTCCTTCCCCTGAATATCCTTAAAATTATACCGAAAATTCTGATTATTACCGGCAAATATCAGATCGCGATTTTTTGCATCCAAAAAATTGGATGTAAGAATTTTACCGTCTTTTTGCTGGGTAAACACTAACTCCCCCTCTACATTTCGTCCTTCTAAACGTTTATAGATACCCTCCTTGCTGATAGATACCAAACCGAACTGCTTAAGCCCAAGGAATACATTATCGGAACTATCAACATAAAAAGAGAGCTTTATGGGGCCAGAACTATTGGGAAAATGCTGGCGAATTTTAGAATTATAGGCATACTCCCGAATTTCGCCATTCTCAAAAAAACTTAAATTCCCCGAAAAAGGAATAAACCAAATGCGATGCCTATAATCCTCGTAAATCTCAAATACAGTATTATCGGATATCCCCGACACTAAGTCGAAATTTTCAAATCCATAGCCATCAAAACGGCTCACGCCGTTATTGGTTGCAAACCAAATATACCCCTTAGTATCCTGAAAAACATGGTAAACCTCGCTTGCCGCCAAGCCCTCATCTACGGTAATGTGCTTATATACAGGCTGATACTGCGACCATACAGAGGTACTAAAAATCAGAAAAAATGCAATAAATAGGGCTATACTTTTCGACATAGTTAAGGGTATATAAATCGGAGAATCAGTTATTAAGCAAAAAATGTTACGCTAAAGTAACAAATATCTTAAATATTGCCACTAAAAACAAAAAAAGAGAGTTGCATAAAGCAACTCTCCCTTAAAAGTAATTCAAAAAACTATTTTTCGGTGTCAGGACCTGACAGTTTTTTGTACGAATTGTACCTCCACTTAGCATTCTCCTCGGCAGCTTTAAATAGCTCTTGAGCCTGATCGGGGAACGATAGTTGAAGTGAGGTGTAACGCACTTCACCTTTCAAGAAATCTTGGAACATATTCCATTCTGGCTCTTTAGAATCGAGTTGGAATGGATTCTTACCTTCGGCCTCCAATTGAGGGTTGAAGCGGTATAAGTGCCAGTAACCGCTCTTAACAGCTTGTTTAGCCTCGTTCTGGGTCGATCCCATACCCTTACGGATTCCATGGTTAATACATGGAGCGTAAGCAATGATTAACGATGGTCCAGGATAAGCCTCGGCCTCTTTAAGCGCTTTGAAATACTGGTTCTGATCGGCCCCCATGGCTACCTGAGCCACGTAAACATAGCCATACGACATAGCCATCATACCAAGGTCTTTCTTACGAACCCTCTTGCCTGAAGCGGCAAACTTAGCCACAGCAGCAACTGGAGTAGATTTAGAAGCTTGACCTCCGGTATTTGAGTAAACCTCGGTGTCAACAACTAGAACGTTAACATCGGCACCAGTAGAAAGAACGTGATCCAATCCACCATATCCAATATCGTAAGCCCAACCATCGCCACCAAAGATCCAAACCGATTTCTTCTCGAAATACTGTTTGTACTCAATCAAATCCTTCGCCAAAGCGCTACCATCCTTTTGCAGAGCAGCAACTAATTTCGACGAAGCAACTTTAGATTGCTCGGCATTGCACTGCCAGCCAACCATTCCTTAGCGGCTTCCTGGTTGCATCGGCAAATCCATTATTAATACCTTCGTTAAGTTTAAGTGCAACACTTTGATCAGCATCTTCTCAACACCAGTAGCAATGCAAAACCGTACTCAGCATTATCCTCGAACAAAGAGTTAGCCCAAGCAGGACCATGTCCTTCACTATTGGTACAGTAAGGAGTTGAAGATGAGCCTCCGTAAATCGAAGAACAACCGGTTGCATTGGCAACAATCATTCTTTCGCCGAACAATTGAGTAAGTGCCTTAAATAAGGAGTTTCGCCGCAACCAGCGCAAGCGCCACCTGAACTCGAATAGGGTTGAGCAAATTGGCTATTCTTAACAGATTTATCTTTCCAGAACATCCTTGTAACCAACCTTCTCGTGCATGTAGTCGAAACGAGCAGGCACAAGCCATTTGACTTTCGAGGCTGCATTACCAAAGCCTTTGTTTAGCAGGACAAACATCAACGCAGTTTCGCAGCCGGTACAATCTAAAGCGCTTACTTGCATACGGAAGTTAAACTCTTTAGAGGCCCATTACCCTTAACGGTTTGGTTCGGCGAAGAACATTCTTTAATTCTTCATCGGTCAATAGGAATGGACGAATTGCTGCATGAGGACAAACATAGGACACTGGTTACACTGAATACAGTTATCGGCATTCCACTCGGGAACGTGAACAGCAATTCCACGTTTTTCGTACTGAGTTGTACCTGCAGGGAAAGTACCATCCTCGCGGCCATTGAATGCGCTCTGGAAGGTCGTCGCCCTTCTGCATGTTGATAGGATTAACAACATTATTGATAAACTCAGGAGCCCAGCAATGGCTGCTGTTTTCGGGAACCAAACTAGCCCAATCGGCAGGAACTGCAATTTTGATAGCCTCGCCACCCTTATCAACAGCAGCGTCGTTCATCTTAAGTACTTCCTCGCCTTTACGACCATCAAGACTTCTCGATGGCCTTCTTCATCTGCTTAACGGCAACATCGTAAGAATTACCTCTGCAATTTTGAAGAATGCGCTCGCATGATAGTATTGGTACGGTTTCAAGACCAATTTCTTCCGCAATTTTAGTTGCATTGATAATATAGAAATTGATACTATTCTCGACAAATACTTCTTAATGGAGTTAGGAAGTTTTTCCTTGGTTTCCTCAACATCCCAGATAGTGTTAAGCAAGAATGTACCATTCTTACGCAACCCTTTAAGCACATCATACTTACCTAAGTAAGAAGGAACGTGGCATGCTACAAAATCAGGAGTATTTACAAGGTATGGCGAACGGATTGGCTGATCGCCAAAGCGTAAGTGCGACACAGTGATACCTCCAGATTTCTTGGAGTCGTAAGCAAAGTAAACGGCTATACTTATCAGTATTATCGCCAATAATCTTGATTGAGTTCTTATTTGCACTAACGGTACCATCGGAACCCAAGCCGTAGAACTTAGCCTGGAATGTTCCTTTAGGATGGGTTGATTTCGGCACCTACAGGCAACGATTTGAAAGTAACATCATCAACAATACCAACAGTGAATTGATTTTGGCTCTTTCATCTTAAGATTGTCGAAAACGGCAATCATCTGAGCAGGAGTTGTATCCTTTGGAACTCAATCCGTAGCGACCTACCTACGATAATAGGAGCATTCTCCTTTCCGTAGAATAGATCTTTTACATCTAAGTATAATGGACATCACATTAGCACCAGGCTCTTTGGTACGATCAAAACGCAAATGCGCTTAACCGACTTAGGCATTGCGTTGAAGAAGTATTTAGCCGAGAATGGACGGTATAGGTGAACACAAACAATACCAACCTTCTCGCCTTTTGCCATAAGGTGATCAACTACTTCTTTAAATTATCGGTAACCGATCCCATTGCAATCAACGTTTTCAGCGTTTTTATCGCCATAGTAATCGAATGGGTGATACTCGCGACCAGTTAACTTGTTGATTTCCTTCATGTACTCCTCAACCATATCGGGAACTACATCAGTAGAACTTGTTAGCAGCCTCGCGCGATTGGAAGTGAGATGTCAGGGTTTTGAGCAGTACCGCGGGTAACAGGATGCTCTGGGTTAAGAGGCTCTGTCGCGGAATGCTGTAGTGCTTTTGATCAACAAAGTGGGCCAAATCTTCGTTCTCGAGCATTTCAACTTTCTGAATCTCGTGAGAAGTTCTGAAACCATCGAAGAAATGAACAGAAAGGTACACGCGACTTAATGGAAACAAGATGAGCAACAGCGGCTAAATCCATAACCTCCTGAACGCTACCGGTTGCCAGCATTGCAAAACCAGTTTGACGAGCGCTCATAACATCGCTATGGTCTCAAAGATCGAGTGCCTGAGAGCCAAAACTACGAGCCGAAACATGGAAAACGCCAGGAAGTAACTCGCCATTTATTTTGTACATGTTAGGAATCATTAGTAGCAAACCCTGCGATGCGGTATAGGTGGTGGTTAATGCGCCTGATTGCAGTGAACCGTGTACAGCACCAGCTGCACCAGCCTCGCTTTGCATTTCGGCAACCTTTACGGTATCGCCAAAAATGTTCTTACGACCGAATGCCGACCATTCGTCCACATACTCAGCCATTGTTGATGAGGGGGTGATGGGGTAAATTGCAGCAACCTCGCTAAACATGTAAGCGATGTGCGCTGCAGCATAGTTACCATCACAAGAAATGAATTTTTTAGTCTTTGTCATTTGTCTTTGTGAGTTTTATGATGAACAACGATTTTTTTGAAAATTGATGCAAAGTTATAACAATTCAATTACATTATCCATGCTTTACAGCAATTTGAAAACGCTACAAATTAGGGCTAACTTGTTGAAAATGTACAGAATACAAAAATCACAGCAAAAAGACAACTTACGAATTGAAAGCAAATTGACCAAATAGATTTAATTTATTCACAATTTAAGTCCAAATCACATCCAGGCAGGGGATAATCCGATTCAATTGATTACAAAATGGCAAAATACATACAAACTCCACAACTGGTCAAATAACATCAAGTAAATTACAAAAGCGTTTCTCTTCAGCGCATCAAATCGACCATCACAATTGCGGTAACCGCCTCAATAACCACAGGAACACGCAATGCGATGCAGGCATCGTGACGACCTTCGATATCCAGATTTTCCACTTTGCCATTGGCCATATTTACAGTTTGCTGCTGAATACCGATGCTCGATGTGGGTTTAACGGCAACTCGGAAAACCAACTCGTTACCATTGGTTATTCCACCAGATATTCCTCCAGCGTTGTTGGTGGTTGTTGTGCCCTGGGCGTCAATGAATTTATCGTTATGCTGAGAGCCCGTCATTGTTGCTGCTGAAAAACCTGAACCAAACTCAATTCCCTTTATTGCTGGAACAGCAAAAACGATATGGCTGATTAACGACTCTACCGAATCGAAGAATGGCTCGCCTAGTCCAACAGGTAAATTGTTTGCTCTACACTCCACAATACCTCCAACAGAATCGCCACTTTCGAGCGCCTTGCTGATTGTTCCCTCTATATCGCCACTTCCTCCAACTGAAATCAACTTGGCATTTATGTTTATTGGCTCTATCATCTTTTTTGCAACAACGCCAGCGACAACCAGCGCAAGGGTTAAGCGACCGGAGAAATGTCCACCACCACGGTAATCGTTGTATCCATTGAATTTATGATGGGCAACAAAGTCAGCGTGTCCAGGTCGTGGTAAATCCTTTATGCGCTCGTAATCGCCCGATTGAGTATTGGAGTTTCTGAATATGATTGTAAGTGGTGCCCCTGTGGTAAAACCATTGAACCAACCAGAGATTACCTCGGGAATATCGTCCTCAACACGCGGTGTGGTTCCTTTTGCGCCCGATTTACGACGAGAAATATCGTGTGTAAAATCATCTAACTGTAAGGGTAATCCTGGTTTTACGCCATCAATAGTAACCCCAACTGCTGGGCCGTGCGATTCACCAAAGATTGATATTCTGAATATTCGTCCGAATGAATTCATGTAACTAAGTGATTAAGATATTTGATTTTTTAATTGTTCCATAACTAAAATTACACGTTAAATAAGAGTTTAACCACAAAGGCGCACGAAGTAAATCACAAAGGTGCACAAAGGAAGACATTATAAAATTACCCTTTTTATACCATCTTTTAAATGCCTTACATTGAAGTTTACCAATAAGCCCAATTTGCAATTTGACAGTTTTAAGTATGTTAAGATTTGAGCCAAATGAATATCTGTTAATGACTCAACTGATTTTATCTCAATGATTATGCTGTTTTCAACAATTAAATCAATCCGGTATCCAGTTTCTAGTTTTACTTCTTTGTACACTAATGGTAAAGCCTTTTGCTTTTCAACTTTTAAGCCACTTTGAGTTAATTCATAGTACAGGCACTCTTCGTAAGCGCTTTCGAGCAGTCCAGGCCCAAGCGCATTATGAACTTGAAAAGAGCAGTCTAAAATCCTTTTAAATACTTCTTCTTTATTCATTTCTTTCACTTTGTGTTCCTTTGTGAAACTCCTTAGTGCGCCTTTGTGGTAAAAAACAACAAACTAACTTGCTCATCTACTTATTCTTCCCAGATCCTCAAAGAAATCCGGGTAGCTCTTCGATACTGCTTCGGCGCCATCAATCTCAACCTCGCAATTTCCGTTTAACGCTGCAACTGCACAAGCCATTGCAATACGATGGTCGCCATACGATTGAACCTTAGCCGATTGTGGCTTTCCTCCTTGAATTATCATTAAATCGTCCTGCACCTTAATATTGATTCCCAATTTAGTGAATTCCTCCATAAGCGTTGCAGCCCTATCGCTCTCCTTTACCTTTAGTCGGCCAACGCCCAGAATTTTCGATTCTCCAACACAATGCGAAGCAAGTGCTACTAACGGAGGGAACAAATCCGGACAATGCGTGGCGTCGAAATCAAAGCCAGTCAAACTCTCCTTTTTTACTAAAATGCTATTCTCGCGAATGGAAACGTAAGCACCACACCACATTAAAGCATTGATAATTGCCCTATCGGCCTGAAGCGAGCGTGGGTTAAGGTTCGTAACCTCAACCTCTCCAGCAATTGCGCCAGCAACAAGCAAAAATGCAGCACCGCTCCAATCGCCCTCAACATTATACTTGCAGGGTTTGTACTGCTGAGGCGCTTTAATTCTGAATTCCGAATTATTGATATTATCAACATCAACACCAAACTTACGCATCATATCGATAGTTAACTGCACGTAGGGAATGCTTTTGAGATTATCAACCAGTATTGTTACATCGGAACTTGCCATTGGTGAAGCCATAAGCAAACCCGTAAGCACTTGCGAACTTAATGAGCCATCTACGCTAATTTGCCCACCTTTTAATGGCCCTTTTACCTGTATTGGCAAAAAACCATTTGTAGTTGAACACTCAACGCCAAGCGGAGTCAACGCTTCGGTAATTATCTGCATCGGTCTATTCTTCAAGGAGCCTTCGCCTATCAAAGTTATATCGCCATTAAGTGTTGAAGCAATTGGCGAGAACATCCGAATGCTCAATCCCGACTCACCACAGTTCAATGGCGTTGCTGGTAACTTTAGTCCACCATCAACAATTAAATGATTGGCATCTCCATCAAAAGTTGCTCCCAAATCCTTGCAAACACGAATTGCCGCTTGGCAATCGTCGCTATTGCCAACGTTTAAAATTTCAGAACGTCCATCGGCCATCGATGCAAGCGCAATTGCCCTTTGAGCAACGCTTTTGGATGCAGGAGCCTGCACAACACCGCTAACTACCGAAGACTTTACAAACCTCTTCATCTAAAAAAGTATTTAAACATCCTACCTGCGCTGCAGGAAGCGATATAACAATATCTGCATTTATCAAACTCGCAAGCCTAGCACCCGATGAGTATGGGATTGCATTAATTGAGCTCTTCTCTAACTCAACATTAAGGCCTTTCTCCATCAACATAACATCCGGTTCAGCACCAAAATAGTACCTATACGACTCAACAGCCTGATTGATAAGCCAGCGCTTTCCCGATATTAATTTGCAGTTAAAAGCTTCGGCGTAGGTTTCGACATTTGAAACTCGATAGTTGGCATCGAGAATAGTTAGTCGGGATGGCAAGTTAACATCGCTAATTGGGTTGGCATTGGGCAATAGGGTTGATACCACAACATCAAAACCGCCAATTTCAGATTTGATTTTATCAATTTCCAAAGCCCTACACCCAAAATCGTTAGCAATAAGTTGTGCTTTAGTGTGAGTACGGTTGGAAACAGTAACCTCTGCCCCATTTTTCACTAAGCCATAAACAGCAGCCCTAGCCGCAGGGCCTGCACCAAGTATAAGGCACTTCAGTCCATCCAATTTCAATCCCGATTCTATAAGCGAACGGGTAACTCCGAAATGGTCGGTATTGTAACCCGATAATCTACCATCGGCATTAACAATGGTGTTAACTCCACCAATTTGTTTAGCATCGTCGGAGATAAAATCCAGATAAGGCATCACCTCCTCTTTGAATGGAGTGGTAATGTTAGCCCCCGAAATATTCAGGTTTTTTATTATTTCAATCACATCAGTCCCACTCAACGCCCTAATTCGGGTGTAGTATGCATCTATTCCCGACTTTTCAAAAACCGAGTTGAAAAGTTGCGGGCTTCGGCTGTGAAGGATTGGCTTGCCAAAAACGGCGTAATATTTTCTTGATGACTGGTGATTCATAAATTCAATTTTGTGACTGGAGACTCATTAAATATGGTGACAAGGACTTTATACTCCCAACTTCCTTCTTTCATCTTCTAACTTTCCGCTTCCATCCTCTCCAAAAAACTCTCAACCTCGCTGTAACTCATTTGTCCAGGCGCCACCTCTTTGCCTTTAATTGATGCGTAGGTAAACGGTGCGCCAAGCAATGGTGCGGATAAGCGGGTGATTTTTCCAATTTCGCCCATACAGAATGCTACAAGTTTAGTGTGATTCTCGTAAAAACCTAGGATTCTGGCGCAATCATCAAGACTTTTTGCCATACAGGCAAGTTTAGCAATGTCGGCACCCGAACTGAACATCTTTTCGATGGTTTGAGTCAATTGCTTTTTCAAAGGTGTTTTCTCGTAATTATGGTACGACAGAATCACCTTGCGATTCATACTGTGCGCCAAATCGGCAATTTTATCGCGATAAACTTCGGGTACATTTATATCTATATCAACACAGGTACAACCAAGTTCAATTGCTTGCCTATACTTTGAGAACAAAACGTCGAAATGGTTATCGGAACGATAGGTGGCAATTGCATGTTTACTCTGACTGAAAACCGAGGAAAACTGTTCGTCGGAAAAATCCAACAAATCCATTCTGATTTCGGCCAACGAAACATTGTTGAGATGCATTAGCGACTCATCGTAAGTAATATTCCCTATGGTTAAACAAATTTTTGGATGCATATTTTTTTGTTTGAACACTAATGACACAGATTTTACAGACAAACACAAATAAATCCGAGTTTCGCTATATCAAAGATATTAAACACAAAGTAACACTAAGGATGCACAAAGGCACACAAAGTGAAGAATAAATCTGCGATAATTTGTTCAATTTGTGTCATCTGTGCTCCATTGATATTATCAGTGTTCAATAAAGTTTTTAATCTCATTCAACTGTAACCTTTCAATTACAACATTTCCAATCCCTTTCATCAGAATAAAATCAATGGAGTCGTCAATTTTCTTTTTATCCTTGGTTAAGGCATCGAATATGTGTAAAGGATTAATACTTGTGCAGATTGGCAGTTGAAGTTCTCGCAGCAAGTTCATCAATCGCATATAATCGCGTTTTTCGAGTAGTCCCTTTTCTGCTGATAAACGTGCTGAAAACTCAAGTCCAATGCTAACACTTTGCCCGTGCGGTAAACTCAATATTTTCTCCACTGCATGTCCCCATGTATGACCGAGGTTCAACTTCTTACGCTCGCCCTTCTCGTGTTCATCGGCAGTTACAATGCTAGCCTTAATCCGAACCGATTTTGCCACCAGATGAGTAATAACGTCAACATCACGATTCATCAACTTTCCGATATTTTCCTCCATAAAAGAAAAATCATTGGCATCGGCAATTAAGCAGTGCTTAACCATTTCGGCAAAACCATTGGAAAGTTCAACCGCAGGCAAGGTTTTCAGCATCGATGTATCGCAAATAACAAACTTGGGCTGATTGAATGTTCCCACAATGTTCTTGTAACCATCCAAATCAACTCCATTTTTGCCGCCAACACTGGCGTCAACCTGAGCAAGTAGGCTTGTAGCCACAAAGCCGAACTCTACGCCACGCATATAGGTAGATGCCACAAAGCCTGCGATATCGCAAACCACTCCGCCACCAATTCCAACAACAAAGGAACTTCTATCGGCACCAGCATCAAGCAACCAACGGTAAATCTCCGAAGTTGAAAGTAGATTTTTTGATGCTTCACCAGCTTTTACCACAAACTTTGGGAAATTGGAGAATTTATCACTATAAAGTTTATCTACATTCTCATCGGTTATAATAAACACGCCCTTGCTAGGTATGTATTTCGATAGATTTAAAATACTTTCCCCAACAATTATTGTCGATTCGGATACTTTGCCTTTTACTTGTATTATTTCCATTGAAATATTGGCTTTTGTCATCCTGAGCGAAGCGAAGGAACTCACAAGCGTCTTAGCATGACAAGAATTTTAATATTCAAAGTTACGTTGATTTTTTCAAATGCCGACTTCGAAATCCTCGCCTATCATTTAAAAAGAGTAATTTAACACATAGATATTAGTAAATTTGCTGCCAGATACACACAAAAAATGGCTCGAATACTTATACTTGACAATTACGACTCGTTCACATTCAACCTAGTACACTATGTTGAAGAGTTTGGTATGCATCAGGTTGATGTTTTCCGTAACGACCAAATACCGGTTGAAGATGTGGCTCTGTACGAAGGCATAATTCTTTCGCCCGGGCCAGGAATACCCTGTGAGACTGGAAACCTTTTACCTATAATAAAGGAATACTCTCAAACAAAAAGAATACTAGGTGTTTGCCTAGGACAACAGGCTATTGCAGAGTCTTTTGGTGGCTCATTGCTGAACTTAAGCAGTGTTTATCACGGAATAGCCACAAAAATGGCAATAGTGGAGCCTGTGCATTACCTTTTCAATAATATTCCCAAACAGTTTGAGGCTGGGCGGTATCACTCCTGGGTTGTAAATCCAGTAACTCTTCCAGCTTGTTTAAGAGTTACAGCAACCGATGAAAATAAAGAAATAATGGCTCTTTGCCACAATGAATTGGATGTTTGCGGAGTACAATTTCACCCAGAATCAATCTTGACTCCGAATGGCAAACAGATGATATTTAACTGGCTATCTAGATTTTAGGCCTTCTTCAACTGCTCAATTACCGCTAATGGGTTATCGGCCTTGAAAACAGCATTACCGGCAACAAGAACATTTACACCAGCCTTGTAAAGTTGAGCCGCATTGTTTGTATCAACACCGCCATCAACCTGAATTAACGTGTCAAGTTTGCGAGCATCAATCATTGCCCTTAAGCGTTCAACCTTACTATAGGTGTTTTGAATAAACTTTTGTCCACCAAACCCAGGATTAACCGACATCAAAAGAACCAAATCGGTTTCTTCCAGAATATCAGCAAGAACCTCAACGGGAGTATGAGGATTAAGCGAAACACCCGCCTTCATGCCAAGTTTGCGAATTTGGCTTAATGTTCTGTGCAGATGAGTGCAAGCCTCGTAGTGCACAGTAAGCCAGTCGGCACCAGCATCGCGGAAGCGCTCCAAGTAACGGTCGGGGTCAACAATCATCAAATGAACATCCAGTGGCTTCTTAGCCAAACTCTTAATGCGCTCCACCACTGGGAATCCAAACGAAATATTCGGAACAAAAACACCGTCCATAATATCGAGGTGGAACCAATCGGCCTGACTCTTATTAATCATTTCGATATCGCAGGATAGATTGCCAAAATCGGCCGATAGCATTGATGGAGATACAAGATGATTCATACGCTTTGTTGATTGTTGTTTATGTAGAATGACGCTGTAAAGGTAAGTGATTTGTGAGAATTCTAAAATTTTTAATGGAGGAATGGAGTGTTGGAGCGATGCAGCACAAAAAAACAAGCAACCAACCACCGGTTACTTGTCTCAGTATGTATTTAAATCTTTTTTGAACTAGCCTAAATAGCCCTTAAGAATCTTGCTACGGGTGGCTTGCTTTAATCGTTTCAACGCTTTCTCCTTGATTTGGCGCACCCGCTCGCGGGTTAAATCAAACTCCTCGCCTATCTCCTCCAAAGTATGAGGGTGCTTGCCGTTAAGACCGAAGTACAACCGAATAATATTGGCCTCGCGTGGGGTTAGCGTGGCAAGCGCACGCTCAATTTCGCGGCGTAAGCTCTCGTTTAGTAATCCCCTGTCGGGCATGGGAGAATCGGGCGACAGAATTACATCGTACATATTCCCATCGTCATCCTGTGTGAGTGGGGCATCCATCGAAATATGCCGGCTATTACTGCGAAGCGCCTCCTTAATATCCTCGGGGGCTAACGCGAGTGTTTCGGACAGCTCCATGATAGTCGGCTCACGTTCAAACTTTTGCTCAAGTTCGGTTAATGCACGGTTAACCTTATTAATAGAACCAATTTTATTGAGAGGCAACTTTACTATGCGAGCCTGCTCGGCCAAGGCTTGCAAAATAGACTGACGGATCCACCACACCGCGTAAGAAATAAACTTGAACCCACGGGTTTCGTCGAACCGCTGAGCAGCCTTGATCAACCCTAAATTACCCTCGTTAATCAGATCGGGCAAACTAAGCCCCTGATTCTGGTACTGCTTGGCAACGGAAACCACAAAACGCAGATTAGCTTTAACCAATTTAGCCATTGCAACTTGGTCGCCCTCTTTCAACTTTCGGGCCAGGGTAACCTCCTCGTCGGCGTTTAACAAATCAACCTTACCTATCTCATGCAAATACTTATCGAGCGAAACCGCCTCGCGGTTAGTCACTTGCTTTATAATTTTCAATTGCCTCATACCGAAAGTCAGGTTTTAAATAATTCTTGAATATATATACATTTATTAAAAAAAAATACTTTTTCTTAATATTTTTTAACAATCAATTAAACCAAATATCCAAATATAACTCTAAAAATGTTTTGATTACTGGAATTCAATTCAACGACCGTTTAAATGCATTTTGACAAACAGCAATAATATTTGGACGAAATGGCGCCCCCCCTTATCGTCATCAAAACACCCCTAACTAAAAAAAGCAACGTTAAATCGTATTTAAAATAATATTACTATATTTGCATTGATTTTCGAAGAGTACTCCAAACTCTTTTTCGATTCAAAACAATCAACTCATTTTTCATTTCTTTAAAATCACAAAACAAGCACCTCAATTTCAATAATTTATGTACGATATTCTTGAACTCAACAAGAAGCTACTGCCTGAGCTGAAGGAGATAGCTAAAGAATTAAACATCAAAAAAGCGGAAACCTTAAAGAAACAAGATCTTGTGTACAAGATACTGGATCAGCAAGCCATAAACGCATCACTCGAAGACAAAAACAAAAACAGCGAGCGTAAGGCCGAAGTAAAAAAAGAGCGACCCGAGAAACCAGTTCAGAAACACACTGAGAAACCCGTGTCGAAACCTATGGAAAAAACGGTACAACCCAACAATTCTCCAGAGGGAACAATCGAACCCAAAACAGCATCACCCATCGATAAAACAGAAAGCGAAGAGCGTGCAAAACGCAAACGCTTCGCCAGGGGCAAAGAGATTCGGAAGGAATACTCAAGCAACAGCTTCAGAAACGAGCAAAACCCTGAAAGAGCCACACCCCCATCGAATCCCAACTTACAACTCCCCAAGGTGGAAAGCTCCGCATCATTCAACAAAAAAACAGTACTACTCCCCGAGGTTGATTTAGAAACAAAACTAGAAGAATCCGCCAACATAGAGGACGCGTACACCGAAATCCCCGAAGCAAGCACCACCCCCAAGGAGATAATTTCCGAAGCCGAAGTTAAACCCGAAACCCAAACATCGGTGGAGGCAAACCAAGCAAACATCGAAACAAATACGGAAAGTGAACAACAAGCACAACCGCGCGAGATTAATCCCCGCAAAACCTTTGAACGCCGAAACAATACCGACAGGTTTGAATTTGATGGTATTGTGAGCACCACCGGGGTGCTCGAAATAATGCCCGATGGCTACGGATTCCTACGCTCGTCGGACTACAACTACCTTAGCTCACCAGACGATGTGTACGTTTCGCAATCGCAAATCAAACTTTTCGGCCTAAAAACAGGCGATACCGTTACAGGAACCATACGGCCACCCAAAGAGGGCGAAAAATTCTTCCCCTTAATTAAGGTGTTACACATAAACGGGCGCGACCCCGAGTTTATCCGCGATAGGGTTCCCTTCGACTACCTAACCCCCCTATTCCCCAACGAAAAGTTCAACCTCATTGGGAATAACACCAACCTACTCTCGGCCAGAATTGTGGACATGTTTGCCCCCATTGGCAAGGGTCAGCGCGGACTTATTGTTGCTCAACCCAAAACCGGTAAAACAATTCTTTTAAAGGATATTGCCAACTCCATAGCTGCCAACCACCCCGAGGTTTACATGATTGTGCTCCTAATCGACGAGCGCCCCGAGGAGGTTACCGATATG